>NZ_LGDW01000226.1 GCF_001280005.1 Streptomyces sp. NRRL WC-3618
AAGCGTATCGGGTCGTACCCGCGTGTCCGCACCGAGGGCGGCGGCAGGGCGGTGGTCTCGCAGGCCGGGGGCGTGCTGCTGGTCGAGACCGTCCGCAAGGCCGGCTTGGACACCGCGATATCGGCGGCGCTGACGCCGTGGCGGAAGGCTCGGGCGGTGCACGACCCGGGCAAGATCCTTCTGGACCTGGCCCTGGCGGTCGCGCTGGGCGGGGACTGCCTCGCGGATGTCGCCATGCTGCGGGCCGAGCCGGCCGTGTTCGGGCCGGTGGCCTCCGATCCGACGGTCTCCCGCCTGATCGACACCCTCGCAGCCTCCGGGGAGAAAGCCCTGCGGGCCATCCGTGCCGCGCGGGCTGAAGTCCGCGAACATGTCTGGCGGTTGGCCGGCCGAGAAGCGCCTGATGCGGGCGGGACGGTGACCGTGGACCTCGACGGGGTGCTGGTGATCGCGCACTCGGACAAGGAAGACGCCGCGCCCACGTGGAAGCGAACCTACGGCCACCACCCGCTGATGGGGTTCGTCGACCACGGACCGGGCGGCACGGGTGAACCGGTCGCGGCCCTGCTCAGACCGGGCAACGCGGGATCGAACACGGCCACCGACCACATCACCGCCGCCCAACTGGCCCTGGCCCAGCTGCCGAAGAAATACCGGCGCGGGCGCCGGACCCTGATCCGCACCGACTCTGCGGGCGGCACCCACGACTTCGTCGCCTGGCTCGCCCGGCGGGGACGGTGGCTGTCCTACTCGGTCGGCATGGTGATCACCGAGCAGGTCCACCAGCATGTGCTGAAGGTTCCGGCATCGGCCTGGACGGCGGCCGTCGAGGCGGGCGGCGAGATCCGCGACGGCGCCTGGGTCGCTGAACTCACCGGCGACGTCCTGGACGCCTGGCCCAAGGGCATGCGGCTGATCGTCAGGAAGGAACGACCGCACCCCGGGGCCCAGTTGCGGCTCACGGATGCGGACGGCATGCGGCTGACCTGTTTCGCCACCAACACCTTGGGCCGGCCGATCGCCGAGCTCGAGCGCCGTCACCGCCTGCGGGCCCGGGCCGAGGACCGCATCCGCGCCGCCCGGGCCACCGGCCTGCGCAACCTGCCCCTGCACCGCACGGCCCAGAACCGGATCTGGCTGGAGATCGTGCAGATCGCTCTCGACCTGCTGGCCTGGATGCCGATGCTCGCCCTGACCGGCAAGGCCAGGCTCTGGGAACCCCGCCGACTACGGCTCCGCCTGTTCACCGCGGCCGGACAACTCGTGACCACCGGCCGTCGGCGAATCCTCCGCCTGGCCCGGCACTGGCCCTGGACCGGCCACATCACCGCCGCCCTCGACCGGCTCACCCAACTGCCCGACACTGGCTGACCAGCGGATTCCCCGTCCCTTCGACAGAACCTCAACACCCGGAGCAGTGGAATCCGGCGCCACCCCGAGGCGACACCCGGGCCCTCGGCCTGCACAGCCTCAACCCACGGCACAAAAACGGTCCACCAACTCCGTCGGCGGACCGTCACGAAACTTCGAGG
>NZ_LGDW01000227.1 GCF_001280005.1 Streptomyces sp. NRRL WC-3618
CCGGATGCGGTCAGGGAGTGCACGGCCTGGAACAGCCTCCTGGCGTACCGCCCGGCCCGGATGTCCGCCGCGGTGTCCTCGGCGGTCTCGTCGTCCGGCGCCTGATGCGCCAACTCGGCATCACCGGAGCGGTCTGCGGCAGACGCGTGATCACCACGCTGCCCGGCGGCCAGGTCGAACGGGCGCAGGACCTGCCGGACCGCGACTTCGTCGGCGCTGCCCCGAACCGGTGCTGGGTCGCCGACTTCACCCACGTGAAGACCTGGGCCGGTGTCGTCTCCGTCGCCTTCGTCATCGACACGTTCTCCCGCCGGACCGGAGCCCGCCAGGGATTTTCCGGGCGGCACTGCACACCACACCTGACGCATTGTCCGACGCGAGAGATAATCTCATCGGGTGGCCCAAGACGTCGCTGCACCTTCGGGACGTGTGTGACTTCGCAGGCTCCAGGGGTGCTCCGGGGCGCGGTATCCGCGCCGGGTGTGTGCTTCCTCCTGGCCACAGGCTGCCTGCCGTTCCCCAGGCTGGTCTGGGCGCCGACCCCCGTATCGGCGCCCAGCGCAGTGAGCGCTCAATGATGACGGCCATGTCCGGGCCGATGCCCACCATGGTCAGCGACCGCGGGGCGTGACGCTCCACGAGCCGGGCCGAGCAGCCTTCGGCGAGGTGGCGCAGCACGAGGACAGCTACCGGCTCTGCTACGTCCGCGGGCCCGAGGGCATCATCGTCGGACCGGCCGAGCAACTCAGCTGAAGGCTGACCCGATCCCGCGCGCCCGTCTGCCTGTTGACACATGGTGTTTGCAGCACTTCAGCGGGGTTACGCATGAGTCATGCATGATGAGTTGCGCACGGCGAATCTTCTGGGCGCTGCCTCGCTGGCTCTCAGTGACGTGGTGGTGGCCGGGGCGATCGCGGCGGTCGGCACCAGTTCGAGCGGGGCTGCCGCGCTGGTGGTGTTGTCCACGGATGCCGGATTGAGTGTGACCGAGTTGGGGCGGCGGGTGGGACTGAGCCAGTCCGCGGCGTCCCGTATGGTCGAGGGTCTGGAAAAACAGGGCCTGTTACGCAGAGAGGCCAGCTGGAGAGGGTGGGTGCGCGTCCAGCTCACCGGCCTGGGCGCCCAGGCGGCACACAGCCTCCTCGCCTCCCGGGGCGACGTGCTGCGACAGGCCCTGCGCCACCTCGACGACCGTGAGCAGGAGCAGCTCGGCCAGTTGATGAGCAAGCTCCTGACGGGGTTGTACCGGCGGCCCGGTGACGGCGAGCGCATATGCCGACTGTGCGACCGGGGCGTTTGCGTCCGGGACGGTGCGTCCTGCCCGGTGGGGGAGGCGGACCGGGGCCACCGAGTGGCCCAGGAGCGTGACCATGGGTGAACTGCTCGCGCTGCTGTCCGCTCTGTGTTTCGGCATCACGCACTTCGTCAACGGCTTGGTCTCGCGCAGACACGACGGGCTGAC
>NZ_LGDW01000228.1 GCF_001280005.1 Streptomyces sp. NRRL WC-3618
CAATGCCGTTGCTTGAGCTACTGAAGTATTGCGGGCGTAAGGGTGATGACCTTTTCCGGAACCTGCCGTGTGCCTCGCCTGACGTGGTCTTTCTTGCGCACGATGTACTGCGAGACCGGATGGCGGGTGTAGCGGTCCGCTGCGCGTAGTCGCCGTAGCCCGTTGTCGAGCTTGCGCACGACTTTCGTGGCCATCCGTTTCATGAATTGCCGCAGACGGCGGGTTGATTGGCCTGCCTGGAGAATGACGCTGCGTCGTGTGTGCTTAAGGATCTTGACGAACGAGATCCGGTCGGGGTCCAGGCCCTCGCCGTCGGCCAGCCGCATGATGATCCGGTTCAGACAGTGATGGAGAGTCAGGTGGGCCCAGATCTCCTGACGTACCAGCTCCGGCGACACCGACCGCAGCACCTCGGTCTTTCCCCGCTGAAAGGTCTTCAGCTGCCGGTAGGCGGATTCGACCTCCCAGCGCTCGTGATACAGGGCTGCCAGCTCCTCGGCGGGCCCGGCCTCGGGATCGAGCAAGTCGGTCAGCAGCCTGGTTGTCTCGCCCCCGTCGACCTGGTAGTCGATCACCCTGACTGTCACCCCGCCCGGATGGGAGCGCCGCTGCCCGGCGAGATTCATCCGGGTCAGGTAGGTCCCGTCAGGCAAGACCTCCATGGGCTTCGCTGCGACGAAGGTGCGGGCCCTGATCAGTAAGTGTGCTCCGGCCTGCGTATAGGCCTTCCACAGTGCGACACCGGGGAAGGCCCGGTCCATGATCACCATCATGCCGACAGCACTGCCGGCCATCTCTGTCGCCAGCGCGGGCTCGCCACCACCGCCCTTGAAGCTGCCTATCCGCGCGTCGATCGTCGTGTGCGTACCGGTCTCGGTCAGCGTCACCACCCTGGCCTGCGGGAACCCGATGGGCCGACCGGCACTGTCCACCTGCCCACCAAAAGCGGCGCGTGTCGTGTCGTTCTCCGGCACGTCCAGCAAGAACCCGTCGACCGCGGCAACTCTCATCCCGCGCCAGAACGCCGCCTCAAGAGTGGGCGGAGCGATCGCCCCCGCCACCCGGCGGAACACTCCCTCCAGCGGTGCGGCCCCAAGCTGCTGCCGGGCCCTGGTGAACGACGACTTGTTCGGAACCGACTGGTCCAGCTCGCCCAGGGCCCCGACCAGGTTCTCCGCGACATCGTCGTAGGAGTCCTGCTGGAACAGCGCCAGCGCGAGCACGAAGTAGACCATGAACCGGCTCGACAGGGGACGGGGCTTGGCATCCAGCCGACCACACACGGTCAGCACCTCGTCCACCAGCTCAGGAACGATCCACTCGGTGAGCAACCCGAGCCGGACTTCATCGGATAACCCGATCCATGGATGCATGTCGTGTCAACGAACCAGCACCCGGACGGTCACCGCGCCTGGAGAGGAACTACGTGCACCTCTCAAGCAACGGCATTG
>NZ_LGDW01000229.1 GCF_001280005.1 Streptomyces sp. NRRL WC-3618
GTCTGGCCTTGGTCGGCCCGACCAGGGTCATGCGGGGAGTGTCCGGCCGGGGCGGATTGTGATGCTCGGCGCGTTTGAGCTTCCAGTTGGACATCTTGCGTTTGATGACGCGCGGGCTGGAGCGCAACCGCCGGGGTGACAAGAGCCGTTCGCGGATCTCATGCAGGGCCGTGACCAGTGCCCGGGCCAGCCGGGAGGGGGGAAAATGCCGCCTGGTCGGTGACGTGGCGGCGGACGACGCGCAGGGTGCGGGTGAAGGAAATCCGGTCCGGGTCTTGCTCGGATTGCTGTGCGGCCTGGTGCATCAGGTCCCGCAGGGCGTGGTGCACCAGCAGGAAGGCGAAGATCTCCTGCTCGGCGCCGCGGGGGTGCTGGGAGCGCAGGACCAGGCGGGGGCCTCCGAGATGGGTCTTGATCTCATCCAGCGTGCTCTCGATCTCCCATCGCTGGGCGTACAGCGCGGCCAGCGACGCGGCCGGGGCGGTCTTGGGGTCCAGGATGGTGGTGATCAGCCGGTACACCGTGTCGCTGCCGTCGCGGCCGAGCGTGTACTCGATCACCCGGACCCGGGCCGGGTCCGCGCGACGGTTCTTGTCCCGGGCCGCGACGATCTCCGAGAGGTAGGAGCCGTCCTCCAGCAGGGCCCGGACGGGGAGTACGGCGTCGTTCTTGACCCGCCACAGCAGGTCGGCGCCGGTTGCGGCGGCGGCCCGCCACAGGTCAAAGCCGCGAAAGCCCCGGTCGGCCAGCAGTAGCATCCCCGGCGTCAGTGAGCTGAACAGGCGCTGGGCCAGCTCGGTTTCATGGACAGCCAGCGGTCCGGCCTCGGCCGCGAAGACAGCGTGGGTGCCGCACTCGGCCAGCGCGGCCACCCTCACCTGCGGATAGGCGCTCTTCTCCTGTCCGCGGCTGACTCCCGGGCGGCCGAAGAAGGCGGCATTGGCCTCGGTGTCCGGCACGTCGAAGGTGGTGCCGTCGACCGCGACCAGTCGCCACCCCCGATACCAGGCCCCGCTGGTCTCCTCGGTCGCCACCGGCCGGCACACCCGGGCAAACAGTGCCTTCAGCGGCTCCGGGCCCAGTCTCAGACGGGCCCGGCCGATCGCCGCGGTGGTCGGCACCTGCCAGGTCCCCTTCCACCGGCCCATCCGCTGAAGTCCGTGCGTCAGGAGTCGGGCGACCTCCTCATAGCCCTGCCCGGAGAACAGGCACATCGCCAGCACGAAATAGACCACCACCCGGGCGGGCAGCAGCCGTTGGCGCTGCTCAACCCGGCCACATCCCGCGACCACCTCATCCACCAACTCCGGCGGAAACGCGCGGGTCAGCACCCCAATCGCGATCCGATCCGAAAACCGGTCATCCGACGACGACTTCACCTGTCCGGGCCTTGGCACACCACAACCAACGACCTGAAAACCCCAAAGTCACCGGTATTGCG
>NZ_LGDW01000230.1 GCF_001280005.1 Streptomyces sp. NRRL WC-3618
GCCGCCGTTCCGTGAGCGGCTTAGACGGCTCGCCCTCGAAGTCGATCAGCGACCACTCGCCGGACGGCGAACGCAGACACTGCCCGAGGTGCAGATCGCCGTGTACGCGCTGGGCCGTCCAGGTCTGGCCCTCGGCGGCGAGGTCGGCCAGCGCCTCGTACGCCGAGCGCAGGCCAGGACCGAAGGGGTGGAGGGCCGGCACCGCCTGGATCGCCGCGTCCAGGCGTTCGATCATGCCGTCGACCAGTGGGCGCAGCTGCGCGTGGCCCAGCGTGGTGGTGGGCAGGGCGCGGGCGAGCGCCAGGTGCACCTCGGCGGTGGCCCGCCCGAGCGCCCGCGCCTCCACGCTGAAGTCCTCGCCCTTGGCCAGCTCCCGCAGCGCCAGCTCCCACCCGTCGGCCGCGCCCCGTACGAAGGGCTGGAGGACGCCGAGCACGTAACTGTCCTCGGGATCGAGCTCCGCGTCGGGATCGGTCGTCCCGGTGGCGGCGGCGCGTATCCACGCCACCGGGGCGGGCACCCGGGGGCAGCCCTCGCGGGCCAGCGCCAGCGGCAGTTCCAGGTCGGGGTTGATGCCCGGCAGGACCCGGCGGAGCAACTTCAGGATGAACGTGTCTCCGTAGACGATCGACGAGTTGGACTGCTCCGAGGTCACCATCCGGGCCACCAGCCCCGCCGGTATCTCGCCCTCGCCCCCGCTGTCGTCCGCCGCCTCGCCCGCGCCCTTGCCGTTCCCGACCCGGTCGAAACGCAGCGCGCCGATCCGCGCCCTGGTCCGCATCGCCTCCAGGAGCACTTCGGCCGGCCGGGCGTCGTACAGGGCGTCGTACACCGTCCGGCCGCTCAGCGGACCCCGGTCCACATGTCCGATCAACGCGGGCGCCAGCCGGGGCGGCAGCGCCTCGCGGACGCCTATGAGGAGCTGGTAGCAGTCACCGGGGCCTTGCAGCGCGGGCTGATGGGCGCGTACCAGGAGGTGGTACAGGCCCAACTGTCCGGTGATCGGCAGCAGTTCGGTGGCCGCCACCAGGGAGAAGTCCGTGACCGGACGTCCCTTGCCGGCGAACCAGCGCTGTCTCGGCAGCCATTCGCGCAGCAGTGGATCAAGGGACGTGAGGAGGTCGGGACTTGTCGTGGCGGAGCGGGTGGTGGTGGCTTCCGACATGGCGTCGCGTCCTTTGCCCGGGGGCGGGGTGTGACTGATGCGTGCCCCGGTCGGGACGGAGGAAACCGGCCCGCCGGGGTTGGCATATACGACCACATACGACCAAGCGTGACTACCTCCTGCCTGGACTCCTACCCGGCGGCGTCCGTCCCGTCCTTCCGCAGCCGGAACCAGTAGAAGCCGTGGCCTGCGAGGGTGAGGAGGTAGGGGAGTTCGCCGATGGCGGGGAAGCGGACTCCGCCGATGAGTTCGACGGGGTGG
>NZ_LGDW01000231.1 GCF_001280005.1 Streptomyces sp. NRRL WC-3618
GGCTGGGGGCGCAGGCGCGCGGTGAGGTCATTGGAGGGGGGCGGTCCGCTTCGAGTGACTCCGGGAGCTTCCTTTGACTCCGGAACGCGGTGGAGGGGCGGAGGAAGCGGGTGACGCTTCTGACGTCCTTGCCGACAATGGGTTTTCGACAATGGGTTTCATTCGCCGTGCCTGCTTCCCTTCGTTGCCGGAGGTGCTTCGTCATGCGTTTTGGCGTACGCAAGGCCGATTTACTCGCTTCCCTCTTCGTCTTCCTCATCGCGCTGCCCCTGTCCGTGGGCATCGCCGTCGCCTCCGGCGTGCCCGCCGAGCTGGGGCTGGTGACCGGGATCGTCGGCGGGCTCGTCGCCGGGGCGGTGCCCGGGAGCGGCCTCCGGGTGAGCGGGCCTGCGGCGGGGCTCACCGTGCTCGTGTACGAGGCCGTGCGGGCGTACGGGCTGGAGGTGCTCGGTGTGCTCGTGTTCGCGGCCGGGCTGCTGCAGCTCGGGCTGGGGGCGTTGCGGCTCGGGCGGTGGTTCCGGGCCGTGCCCGTGGCGGTCGTCCACGGGATGCTCGCCGGGATCGGGATCATGCTGGTCGCCGGGCAGGTGTACGCCCTCGGTGAGGTGAGCGTGCCCGCGAGTGCGCTCGGGGCGGTGGGCGGGCTGGTCTCCCTCCCAGGGCACGCGCATCCCGTGGCGTTGGGGGTGGGGAGCGCGACCATCGCCGTACTCCTGCTGTGGCGGCGTTGGGAGTGGGGAGCGCGGCTGGTTCCCGGGCCGTTGGTGGCGGTGGTGCTGGCCTCCGGGGTGAGCTGGGTGTTCGACCTGGACGTGCGGCGGGTGGAGGTTCGGGGGCTGTCGGCCGCCGTACGAGTGCCGGAGGTGGCGGATTTCGGGCGGCTCACGGAAGTGGGGGTGCTCGGGACGGTCGTCGCCCTCGCCCTGCTCGCGTCCGCGCAGTCGTTGTTCGGGGCGGCTGCCGTCGAGCCGCTGGAGCGGGGGCAACGGACCGACTGGTCACGGGAGTTGATGGCTCAGGGGCTTGGGAACGTGGTGTGTGGGGTGCTTGGGGCTTTGCCGATGAGTGCGATGGGCGGGGTGACCGTGCGGAGTGGGGGTGGGGGTGCGCTCTCTGCGGGGGCGCGTACGAAGGGGTCACGGGTGCTGCTTGGGGTATCGCTGTTCGGCTTCGTGGCCTTCTTGCCCTGGGTGCTTGGGGTGGTTCCGGTGGCCGCGCTGGCCGGGCTGCTGGTGTACGTCGGGGGCGGTCTCGTCCCGGTGCGGGGGGTGGGGGGGTTGTGGCGCCGGCATCGGGGGGAGGCGGTGGTGCTTGTGGTGACGGCCGGTGCCGTCGTTGTGGCGGGGGTGTTTGGGGGGGGGGGGGGGGGGGCTGCGGCTTGCGTGGGGGGGAACGCCCGGGGGGTTAGGGATATGGGGGGGGGGGG
>NZ_LGDW01000232.1 GCF_001280005.1 Streptomyces sp. NRRL WC-3618
CTAGTACTGCAATCACAGTTATTGGTAGGGCAGTTGTGAGTTCTGCCGGTGGCTGTGGTTGTGTTCTGCCGTGTCTGTGGATCTTGGGGTGGGGCAGATCGAGGCCTGGCAGGGGATGCTGTCCGGGCTGCACGAACGGTTCGCTGAGCGTTTCGCCAGGTCCGAGCCTCGGGCGCGTGCCCTGACGTATATGGCGGGGTTGATCGCTCCGCTGGAGCGGAAAAACGGGTGGACGCTGGCAGAGCGTGCGGGTGAGGGACATCCAATCGGGATGCAGCGCCTTTTGGGCGAGGCGGACTGGGACGCGGACGGTGTCCGTGACGACGTGCGGGACTTCGTCGTGGAGACCATCGGCGCCACGGACGGGATCCTGATCGGTGATGACACCGGCTTCCTGAAGAAGGGCACGGGGTCGGCGGGCGTCCAGCGGCAGTACACCGGGACTGCAGGCCGGACGGAGAACTCCCAGGTCGGCACGTTCCTGGCGTACACGTCGGCGAAGGGCCGGGCGCTGATCGACCGGGAGCTGTACCTGCCGAAGTCCTGGACGGACAACCGTGAGCGGTGCCGGGCGGCCGGCATCCCCGACGAGGTGCCGTTCGCGACGAAGAACGAGCACTTCCGGTGGATGCTGCAGCGTGCGATCGACGCCGGGGTGCCGTTCGCGTGGGTGACCGCGGACGAGGCGTACGGGCAGGTCAAGCACCTGCGTGTGTGGCTGGAACAGCGCGGGGTCGGCTATGTGCTGGCCACCAGGGTCAACGACACCGTGATCACGACCGGCTGGCGTGAGGTCCGGGTGGACGAGCTGGTCGCCGCCTTGCCCCGGCAGGCATGGAAGCGCCGGTCCGGTGGCCCCGGCTCCCACGGCGAGCGCGTCTACGACTGGGCCCGGGTGGCGATCCGCCCCGTGCGGGAGGACGGTGTCGGCCACTGGGTCCTGGCCCGTCGCTCGGTCAAAGACCCCACCGACATCGCCCACTACGTCTGCTACGGCCCCGTCGCCACCCGCCTGAAGGACCTGGTCAAGGTCGCCGCGGCCAGGTGGGCCATCGAGGAATCGTTCCAGGTCGCGAAGAACGAGTGCGGCCTGGACCACTACCAGGTCCGCCGCTACGACGCCTGGTACCGGCACATCACTCTCGCCATGGCCGCACTCGCCGCACTCACCGCCATCCGAGCCCGCGAGCTGGAAAAAGGGGCTGCCGTTTAGGACAAACCACCCTGATACCCCTGTCCGTCGCGGAGATCCGCCGCCTCATCGGCCTCGTCCTCCGCCCGCACCGCCTCACCCCACAGCACCATCTGCGCTGGTCATGGTGGAGACGCCTCAGCCAAACCCGGGCCCGCCGCAGCCACTACAAACGCCGAGGCCACATCCTGCAACTGTGATTGCAGTACTA
>NZ_LGDW01000233.1 GCF_001280005.1 Streptomyces sp. NRRL WC-3618
CAGGACTTCAAGGTCGCCGATCTCTCGCTGGCCGCGTTCGGCCGCAAGGAGATCACGCTTGCCGAGCACGAGATGCCCGGTCTGATGTCGATCCGCCGCGAGTTCGCCGCCACCCAGCCGCTGGCCGGCGCCCGCATCATGGGCTCGCTGCACATGACGGTGCAGACGGCCGTGCTGATCGAGACCCTGGTCGCGCTGGGCGCGGAGGTCCGCTGGGTGTCCTGCAACATCTTCTCCACCCAGGACCACGCGGCCGCAGCGATCGCGGTGGGCCCGAACGGTACGCCCGAGGACCCGCAGGGCATCCCGGTGTTCGCCTGGAAGGGCGAGACGCTGGAGGAGTACTGGTGGTGCACGGAGCAGGCGCTGACCTGGCCGAACAGCCCCACGGGCGGCCCGAACATGATCCTGGACGACGGTGGCGACGCCACCATGCTGGTCCACAAGGGTGTCGAGTACGAGAAGGCCGGCAAGGTTCCCTCGGCGGACACCGCGGAGTCCGACGAGCACCGTGTGGTCCTGGAGCTCCTGGGCCGCACGATCACCGAGGGTTCGCAGAAGTGGACGCTGCTGGCGTCGGAGATCCGCGGTGTGACCGAGGAGACCACGACGGGTGTTCACCGTCTGTACGAGATGCAGCGTGACGGTTCGCTGCTGTTCCCGGCGATCAATGTCAACGACGCGGTGACGAAGTCGAAGTTCGACAACAAGTACGGCTGCCGGCACTCGCTGATCGACGGCATCAACCGTGCCACCGATGTCCTGATCGGCGGCAAGACCGCCGTCGTCTTCGGTTACGGCGATGTGGGCAAGGGCTGCGCGGAGTCGCTGCGCGGTCAGGGTGCCCGGGTGATCGTCACGGAGATCGACCCGATCTGCGCGCTGCAGGCGGCGATGGACGGCTACCAGGTCGCGACGCTGGACGATGTCGTCGAGACGGCGGACATCTTCATCACCACGACCGGCAACAAGGACATCATCATGGCCTCGGACATGGCCCGGATGAAGCACCAGGCGATCGTGGGGAACATCGGCCACTTCGACAACGAGATCGACATGGCCGGCCTCGCCAAGATCGAGGGCATCGTCAAGGACGAGGTCAAGCCGCAGGTCCACACGTGGAAGTTCCCCGACGGCAAGGTCCTCATCGTGCTGTCCGAGGGCCGTCTGCTCAACCTGGGCAACGCCACCGGTCACCCCTCGTTCGTGATGTCCAACTCCTTCGCGGACCAGACCCTGGCCCAGATCGAGCTGTTCACCAAGCCCCAGGAGTACCCCACCGACGTCTACGTGCTGCCCAAGCACCTCGACGAGAAGGTCGCCCGCCTCCACCTCGACGCCCTCGGCGTCAAGCTGACGAC
>NZ_LGDW01000234.1 GCF_001280005.1 Streptomyces sp. NRRL WC-3618
CAATGCGAGGATGACCCCGGACGACGCAACCCCCGGAGGGCCCCGCACCATGACCCAAAAAGTCGCAGTCCTCGGCACCGGCAAAATCGGCGAAGCCCTGCTCAGCGGAATGATCCGCGCAGGCTGGGCCCCCGCCGACCTCCTGGTCACCGCCCGCCGCCCGGAACGAGCCGAAGAACTCCGCACCCGCTACGGAGTAACCCCGGTCACCAACCCGGAAGCAGCGAAGTCCGCCGACACCCTGATCCTCACGGTCAAACCGCAGGACATGGGCACCCTCCTCGACGAACTCGCCCCCCACATCCCCACGGACCGTCTGATCATCAGCGGCGCCGCCGGCATCCCGACCTCCTTCTTCGAGGCCCGCCTCACCACCGGCACCCCGGTCGTCCGCGTCATGACCAACACCCCGGCCCTCGTCGACGAGGCCATGTCGGTCATCTCCGCGGGCAGCCACGCCACCTCCGAACACCTCGCCCACGCCGAGGAGATCTTCGGCGCCGTCGGCAAGACGCTCCGCGTCCCCGAGTCCCAGCAGGATGCCTGCACCGCACTCTCCGGCTCCGGCCCTGCGTACTTCTTCTACCTCGTCGAGGCCATGACGGACGCCGGCATCCTCCTCGGTCTGCCCCGCGACAAGGCCCACGACCTGATCGTCCAGTCGGCGATCGGCGCCGCCGTGATGCTCCGCGACAGCGGGGAGCACCCCGTGAAGCTCCGCGAGAACGTGACGTCCCCCGCGGGCACCACGATCAGCGCCATCCGCGAACTCGAGAACCACGGCGTACGAGCCGCCCTCATCGCCGCCCTCGAAGCCGCCCGCGACCGCAGCCGAGCCCTGGCCTCCGGCAACAACAGCTGAAGCCGGCCACCACCACGCCCACCGGGCCGTGTCCACCACACCATCGGCCCCGAACGCGGCAGCTGCGGGCAGGTCGACCACAGCCTCCGCGGCGTCTCGCGAGTTGACACGCCCCAGGCCCGTACGTAGTGTTCTCCGAGTTGTCCGACGTGAGCGCCGACTCCGGTCGGTCCCCGGACAGCCATTCCGCAGGTACTCAGCAACGGTCGACGACCTGTCGTCGCGCCGTTGGCATGTCATTGGCATGCGTATTTGTGAATGAGGAATCCGCGTTCGAAAGGACGCAGCCCCGATTAGCTCGGGGGCAGGGAATCCGCTAAAGTCTCACTCGTCGGAACGGCCCAACAGCTGGGAAGACAAGCCCCGCTGACTGGGAATCAGGCCCGAAAGGATCTGATAGAGTCGGACTCGCCGGAAAGGGAAACGCGAAAGCGGAAACCTGGAAAGCA
>NZ_LGDW01000235.1 GCF_001280005.1 Streptomyces sp. NRRL WC-3618
TCCCTGCGCAACGGCATGCCGGACCGGCCGTCACCGTCGGTCCTGACCGCCAGCACCTGGTTGACGCCCATCGTGTTGTTCTCGAACCCGACCGCCGAGGCCGCCATATACAGGCGCCACACCCGCGCCCGCCCGGGCGAGGTCAGCTTGACCGCCTCGTCCCAGTGTGCTTCGAGGTTGGCCACCCACTCACGTAGCGTGAGGGCATAGTGCTCGCGCAGGGCCTCGACGTCGCGCACCTCGAAGCCCGCTTCCTCCAGCAGCGACGCGGTGGAGCCGACGGGAGCCAGCTCGCCGTCGGGGAAGACGTACCGGTCGATGAAGGGGTCCATTCGGTATTCCCCTTCGTCCCGCACAGGGCGCCGCGCTATCTGGTGGTTGAGCAACCGCCCGCCGGGCTTCAGCAGTTGGTGCAGGATGTCCGCGTACGCGCGGTATCGCTTCCCGCCGACGTGCTCGGCCATGCCGATCGAGGAGATCGCGTCGAAGGGGGAGTCGTCGATCTGCCGGTAGTCCTGCACCCTGATCTCCACCAGGTGCTCAAGCCCCGCCGCGGCGACACGCTCGCGTGCCAATGCCGCCTGCTCGACCGAGATGGTGACCCCTACGACCTGTACGCCGTAGCGTTCGGCCGCGTGCATGGCCAGCGAGCCCCAGCCGCAGCCCACGTCCAGCAGCCGCTGCCCCTCGCGCAGGGCGAGCTTGCGGCAGACCAGGTCCAGTTTGGCCTCCTGTGCCTGCTCCAGCGTGTCGCCGGAGCCGGAGGACGGGTCGCCCTGCCAGTAGGCGCAGGAGTAGACGAGCGAGGGGCCCAGCACCAGGGCGTAGAAGTCGTTGCCCACGTCGTAGTGGTGACTGATGGCCGCCTTGTCACGCCGCATGCTGTGCGCGGGACCGCGACGGCGCACCACCTCTTCGGCGGGCGGAGCCGGCGGGAGCCCCATCCCCGCGAGGCCGAGCGTCCGGCTCACCGTACGCAGGGTGGCGGGTGTGGTCAGCACGCTCAGCGCTTGGCGGAACGCCGCGGTGCGGCTGCCGGGCTCGTCCCGTTCCCACACCAGCGTCGAGATGCGCTTCAGCAGCTCGTACAGGTCGCCGTCGACTTCCAGATCTCCGGCCACCCAGGCCCGGGCGAGCCCCAGCTCGCCGGGCCGCCACAGCAGACGCCGCAGGGCTTCGCGGTCACGCAGGACGAAGGCCGGCCCGTCCTCGGGGCCGGCCGTGCTGCCGTCCCAGAGGCGGATTCCCACGGGCAGGGGGAGACCCAGCACCTGTTCACTGAA
>NZ_LGDW01000236.1 GCF_001280005.1 Streptomyces sp. NRRL WC-3618
GCAGCCACCGCCCCCAACACCAGCGAAAGCCCCCCGAACTCGGCCCCATGCCCACGCCACAACGGCTCCCCCTCCGCCACCCGATCCAACGCCTCCAACCCCAGCGCGTACTCCCTGATCGCAAGCGACCGCTTGTGGTTCAGGAACCGCGCCCGCAGCCGCGCGAGATTCTCCGGCCGCGTGTACTCCGGCCCGTAGATGATCCGCAGGTACTCACGCCCCCGGCACTTGATACCGGGCTGCACCAGCCGCCCCTTCGCATCGCGGACAACTCCACCCAGCGGCTTGACGACCATGCCCTCACCGCCCCGCCCGGTCATCTCCAGCCACCAGTCCACCCCCGCCCGCACCGACTCCGCGTCCCCGGTGTCGACGTACAGCCGACGCGTCGTCTGCAGCAGACCCGTACCGTCGTGCTCCACCAGCCGGTCCAGCAGCGCCAGTTGCTCGTCGTGCGGCAGAGCGGCCAGACTGCGTCCTTGCGTCGCGAGGATCTGGAAGGGCGCCAGTCGCACCCCGTCCAGCCCCTCCGTCGGCCAGCAGTAACGCCGGTAGGCCGCCGTGAACGCCGAGGCGTCCGACGCCCGTCCACGCTGGCGCGTCAGCAGGTCCCCCACGTCGATGCCCCGCGCCGCCGCACCCTCCAGCGCGGCGAGCACCCCCGGGAACACCGCCCGGGAGGCGGCGCCGACCGCCGCGTACTGCGACCGCAGCAGCCCGGACGCCTTGAGCGACCACGGCATCAACTCGGCGTCCAGCAGCAGCCAGTCGGTGTTGAGCTCGTCCCACAGGCCGGCCGTGTCCGCCGCCACCCGGACCCGGCCGAGGATCTCCTCGGTCACCGTCGGGTCGTCGACGAAGGGCCGCCCGGTACGGGTGTACAGCGCCCCTGTCGGACCGTCCCCGACACCACCACCGGCCACACCGAACCGCTTTAGGGCCACCTCCGCGTCGCGGCACACCAACGCCACCGCGCGCGAACCCATGTGCTTCTCCTCGCACACGACCCGCTCGACCCCGTCCGCCCGGTACTGCTCGAACGCCTCCGCCGGGTGCTCCAGATAGCCTTCCACGTGGGACGTCGCCGTCGGAGCCATCGTCGGCGGCAGGTACGGCAGCAGCCGCGGGTCGACCGCGAAACGGCTGATGACCTCAAGCGCCGCCGCCGCGTTCTCCTCCCGGACAGTGATCCGGCCCGCGTGACGTGTCTCCACCACCCGGCGGCCGTGCACGTCCGCCAGGTCCAGCGGCCGGCCGTCGTGCCCGCCCGGTGCCTCGGACCGCAGCGGCCTGACCGGCTCGTACCAGACCTGCTGGGCCGGTACGTCGACCAGTTCCCGTTCCGGCCAGCGCAGCGCGGTCAGCTTGCCGCCGAAGACGGCACCCGTGTCGAGGCAGATGGTGTTGTTCAGCCAACTGGCCTCCGGGACGGGCGTGTGGCCGTACACCACGGCCGCCCGACCCCGGTAGTCCTCCGCCCACGGGTAGCGCACCGGCAGGCCGAACTCGTCGGTCTCACCGGTCGTTTCGCCGTACAGCGCGTGCGAGCGGACCCGGCCCGAGTTACGGCCGTGGTACTTCTCGGGCAGACCCGCGTGGCAGACCACCAGCCGTCCGCCGTCCAGAACGTAGTGACTGACGAGGCCGTCTATGAACTCCCGTACCTGGGCCCGGAATTCGTCGGACTCGTTCGTCATCTGCTCGATGGTCTCGGCGAGCCCGTGGGTGTGCTGGACCTTGCGGCCCTTGAGGTGGCGGCCGTACTTGTTCTCGTGGTTGCCGGGCACGCACAGCGCGTTGCCCGAGCCGACCATGGACATCACCCGGCGCAGCACGCCCGGACTGTCCGGGCCGCGGTCGACGAGGTCGCCCACGAAGACGGCGGTACGGCCGGCCGGGTGCACCCCGTCCTCGTAGCCCAACGTGCCGAGCAAGGACTCCAGTTCGGCCGCGCAGCCGTGGATGTCGCCGATGATGTCGAAGGGGCCGGTGAGGTGGGTCAGGTCGTTGAAGCGCTTCTCGGTGCGGACCTCGGCGCCGTCGATCTCCTCGACGCCGCGCAGGACGTGCACCTTCCGGAACCCCTCGCGCTCCAAGTGGCGCAGTGAGCGGCGGAGTTCGCGGATGTGTCGGTGGATGACCCGGCGCGGCATGTCGGCCCGGTCGGTGCGGGAGGCGTTGCGCTCGGCGCACACGTCGTCGGGCACGTCGAGGACGATGGCGATGGGCAGCACGTCGTACTGCCGCGCCAGCTGGATCAGTTGCGTGCGGCCGCTCTCCTGGACGTTGGTCGCGTCGACGACCGTACGGCGGCCCGCGGCGAGTCGCTTGCCTGCGATGTAGTGCAGGACGTCGAAGGCGTCCCCGGAGGCGCTCTGGTCGTTCTCGTCGTCGGCGACCAGGCCACGGCAGAAGTCCGAGGAGATGACCTCGGTCGGCTTGAAGTGCCGACGGGCGAAAGTGGACTTGCCCGATCCGGACGCCCCGATCAGAACGACGAGGGAGAGGTCGGTGACGGGCAGCACGCGGCCCTTGTTCTCGACACTGCTCATGCTGCCTTCGCCTCCTTCTTCTCGTTCGCGGTCTTGTTCGCGGTCTCGTCGGCGGTCTCGGTCTTCATCGTGAACACGGCCATCTGCGTGGGCGGTCCCACCTCCGGGTCGTCCGGGCCGACGGCGACGAACTCCGCCTCGTACCCGTGCCGTTCGGCCACCGTGCCCGCCCAGGTGCGGAACTCCTCCCGCGTCCACTCGAAGCGGTGGTCGCTGTGGCGGCTGTGGCCGGCCGGGAGGGCCTCCCAGCGGACGTTGTACTCGACGTTCGGCGTCGTCACGAGGACCGTGCGCGGGCGGGCCGCACCGAACACCGCGTACTCCAGCGCCGGCAGCCGAGGCAGGTCGAGGTGTTCGACGACCTCGCACAGCACGGCGGCGTCGTACCCCTTGAGCCGCTTGTCGGTGTAGGCGAGCGACCCCTGGAGCAGCGTGACGCGCGACGCCTGCCGCTCCCCCAGCCGGTCCAGCTTCAGCCGCCGTGAGGCGATGGTGAGCGCGCGCATCGACACGTCCACACCGACGATCTCGGTGAACGCCGGGTCCTTGAGCAGCGCCTGCACCAACTGGCCCTGCCCGCACCCGAGATCGAGCACCCGGGCGGCCCCGGACGACTTCAGCGCGGCGGTGATCGCGTCGCGGCGCCGCACAGCGAGCGAAGTCGGCTTCTCCTCCGGCTCCGCCTCCGTGTCGGCCTCGACGGCGTTGTCGATCTCCTCGACGTCACTGTCGTCGGCCTCGGCAAGCCGGACCAGTTCCAGCCGTTCCATCGCCTCGCGGGTCAGCGACCAGCGGCGGGACAGATAGCGGCTGGTGATCAGTTTCTGCTCCGGGTGGGCGGGCAGCCAGCCCTCACCGGCCCGGAGCAGTTTGTCGACCTCGTCGGGTGCGACCCAGTAGTGCTTGGCGTCGTCCAGGACCGGCAGCAGGACGTACAGATGGCGCAGCGCCTCGGCGAGGGTCAGCGTGTCCGACGCGAGGTGGAGACGCACGTACCGGGAGTCGCCCCAGTCGGGGAACTCCGGGTCCAGCGCGACCGGTTCGGCCGTCACCGTCCAGCCGAGCGGCTCGAAGAGGTTCCGTACGAGGTCGGCGCCGCCCCGGGCGGGCAGTGCGGGCACCTCGATGCTCAACGGGCGTACCTGGCCCGGGAGTTCGGGCTTCGCCCGGCACTGGCCCTTCATCGCGCTGCTGAACACGGCGCTGAGCGCGACCGCGAGCAGCGAAGAGGCCGCGTACGGGCGGTCGTTGACGTACTGCGCGAGTGCCGCGTCGGGTGCGCCGCCGCGCCCCTTGCCCTTGCCTCGCCGGACCAGTGCCACCGCGTCGACCTCCAGCAGCAGCGCGGCCGTGCAGCGCTCGGCGGACGCCTCTGGGTAGAGGACGTGTGCGGTGCCGTAGGAGGTGGAGAACGTCTGCGCGTTGTCGGGATGCTTGTGCAGCAGGTAGCCGAGGTCGGTCGCGGGACGTTCGGGGGTGCCGGTGGTGCTGATCGTCAGGAACACGGTGGCCAGGCCTCAGAGAAGGGTGTGGAACGCGGATGCTTTCCGTGCGTCAACGTACAGCGAACAGACCCGGCACACTCAGGCATTTTCCCTCCGCGGCGGCGGGCCTCCGCACCGCCCAAACGGAGTCGCTCCCCTCTCTTCTCGCAGGCGGGCGCCAGGTGCAGCGACGGTGTGACAAGATCCGCTGCCATGTCAAAGTTGCCCGCGTGGTCGTCAAGCACCGTTCGCCGTCTGCTGGTTGTCCCGCTCGCGCTGCTCGCGGCAGCGGGCAGCACCGTGGCCGAGGCCGGCACGGCGACCAGCGCCAGGGCGCGGCCCGCCGCCCAGGCTCCGACGCCCGACCGCCTCCGCTACGACGTGAATCTGCGCGGCGACGCCGACGGCTCCCACTGGACGGGCCGGCAACGGGTGTCGTTCCGCAACGCCTCCGACGGCCCGCTGCGTGAGGTGTACATACGGCTGTGGGGCAACGGCGAGGACGGGTGCGGCCCGCCCGGCAGGCCGGCCCCCGTCAGGGTGTCGAAGATGCGCGGTGGCACTCCGGGCCGGCTCACCGTCAAGTGCACGGCGCTGCGTATCGGCCTGCCGAGGCCGCTCGCGCACGGCGCGCGAACGACCGTCTCCTTCGACGTGTCCATCGCCGTGCCCGGACGCAACAACCGCTTCGGCCGCGAGGGCGCGTTCCGTTTCCTGGGCAACGCGCTGCCGGTCATGGCCGTGCACGACGCGTCGGGCCGGCACCTCGATCCGTATGTGTCGACCGGCGAGAGCTTCTACACGCTGGCAAGCGACTTCCGGGTACGCCTCGACCATCCCTCGGCCCTCAAGGTCCCGGCGACCGGCCGCACTTGGACCAGCGCCGGCAAGCCCGGGCGTACGGTCACCCACAGTGTCGCCCTGCGGGTGAGGGACTTCGCGTGGGCGGCGGGCCCGTTCCGCACCGCCACCGACACTTCGCCCGGAGGCGTGCGCGTCACGTCGTACTGGGCGCCGAACACACCCGCCGCGGGTGTCCGCCTCACCCGCAAGGACGGCCTGGCCGCCGTCGACCGGTTCGGCAAGGAGTTCGGCCGCTATCCGTACGGCGAGATCGACTTCGTGATGACACCCGGGTTCGGCGGCGGCATGGAGTACCCCGGTCTGCTCCTCCTCGGCACCACCGAGGAAGGCGGCGCCGTCGTACATGAGGTGGCCCACCAGTGGTGGTACGGCATCGTGGGCAACGACGAGTACAACTCGCCCTGGCTGGACGAGAGTTTCGCCCAGTACGCCAACGCGCGCTTCTACGGCTGGGACACCGTCGGCTGCTGGTCACAGGACGACTGGCCGGACGACCGGGCCGCCCTCACCAACTCGATGGCCTACTGGTCCACGCACCGCGGTTGGTACCACCTCGTGTACACGGCCGGTTCCTGCGCGCTCGCGGATCTGGAGCGCACGCTCGGTTCCGGCACCATGGCCCGGCTCCTCGAGCGGTACGCCCACGACCACTGGTACGGCGTCTCCACCACCGCCGCGTTCAAGAAGGCCGCCCAGTCGATGACACACAAGGACCTGACCCTCTTCTGGAAGCAGCACCGCATCCGGTGAGGGGACCGCTCAGCCGACGAGACCGGGCTCCCCGTCCAAAGGCTGGATGCGCGGGTCGAACAGGGACTTCCTGGGCGGGCCCTCGGGACCGTTGTCCAGCACGCATTCCCCACTGATGGCCTCGGAGAAGAAGCACCCTGACTTCGGGTTGCCCCACCGGCCGGTGTAGTTCAGCCAGGCCCATTCGCCGGTGAAGCTGCCCACCGGCTGCCAGGCGAACACCTTGAGCGCCTGCCGGGTGTCCCAGAGCGTGCCGGCGCTGGTGTCGTCGTTGAGGCTGTCGCCGTTGGGCAGATTCCGGTAGGTGTGGCGTCGCGCGTCGGGGTACACGGCGTGGGATCCCTGCGCCGCGTAGACCACCGGTTGGTCACCGGCCAGGGCGACCCCACCACTGCCGTAGCGGAAGGTCTGTCCACCGTCGTGCTGGCCCATGGAGATCTGGTTCGGCATGTCGTCCACGAAGCGGACGGTGACGTGCTCCCAGTCGCCGACGTGGTTGCCGAACGTGGAGTAGCCCCCGACGCATCCCCAGCGGGAGAACCATCCGACGCAGACCCGTTTGCCGTTGTTGTAGGGGAAGAACGTCCAGTAGTTGATGTCGGTGATGTTGGTCGGGAGTCCGTTGTCGGTGCGGTGGACGACTTCGGCGTAGGCCGGCACCGCGCTCGGATCGGGTCGCTGTCCGGCCAGGAACGGCGGATTGGTGCAGGAGTCGCAGCCAAGCGACTGGTTGGTCACGAGGAACTGCTGGTTGGGGTTGCCGTTGTCCGGATGGGCCTCGACGTGGGTGTTGGCCAGGAACGGCTCGACGGCGGCCGGGAAATAGAACTCGTCCTGCTGGAGCCAGATCCGGGGGGCGTAGCGGCGCGCCAGCGCGTCATCCGTCGACGAGACCGAGTCGGCGGAGGCGGAGGCGGTGGAGGCGGAGGCTGAGCGGGTGCCCTCTGCCGCCAGAGCGGGCTGAGGAGACAGCACCGACAACAAGGCAACGGTGGAGACCGTCGCGAACAGACCGGCCCCCCAACGCCGCAAGGTCGAACGGTCTCTCGGTGAAGCAGCCATCAGTGTCCCCTCATAAGAAGCGCGGGCGAACAGATAGACATGCCCATGCCAATCCAGGCAGGCTCAAGTTCGTACGTGCCCACGTGGGCCCCTCCCTCTGCCGCTGTCCGTCACGTCCGGTCGCGACGCGTCCGAACAGAATGACCGCAGCAGCCCGGGTGCGGAAAGAAGCGTTAGGGCAGCAACCAGGGCAGTCTCCCTCGCGGCCTGTTCCCGCACCCCTCCTCGACGGCGGCGGAACCCGCCGGTCGGCAGCCCGCACAAGGGCGCACCCCGCCGCACCGCGACCGCGACCGCGACCGCGAGAGAGACGCTACGACGGGGTACGCACCGTTCACACACCACCCACGCGCAACAGGGTTACGACAGCTGCGACTGCACCTGCGAGGAGATCAGCTCCAGGTGATCCAGGTCGTCGAGGTCGAGAATCTGGAGGTAGAGCCGCTGGCAGCCGATCTCCACGTACTGGCCGATCCTCTCCACGACCTCAGCCGGGGAACCCGCCAGTCCGTTGGCCTTCAGTTCGTCGACCTCGCGGCCGATCGCGGCGGCCCGCCGGGCCACTTCCTGGTCGTCCTTGCCGACGCAGACCACCATCGCGTTCGAGTACGTCAGCTCATCGGCCCGGCGACCCGCCTGCTCGACCGCCGCGCGCACCCGGCCGAACTGGCGCTCGGTGTCCTCGATCGACCCGAACGGCATGTTGAACTCGTCGGCGTACCGCGCGGTCAGCATCGGGGTACGGACCGCGCCGTGGCCGCCGATGAGTACGGGGATCTTCGCCTGCGCCGGCTTGGGGAGGGCCGGCGAGTCGGTGAGGTCGTAGTGCGTGCCATGGTGACTGAACGTTTCGCCGGTCTTCGTCTCCCAGAGGCCGGTGACGATGGCCAGCTGCTCTTCGAGACGGGCGAACTTCTCCTGCGGGAACGGGATGCCGTAGGCCTTGTGCTCCTCCTCGAACCAGCCCGCACCCAGACCGAGTTCGACCCTGCCGCCGGACATCTGGTCGACCTGCGCGACCTGGATCGCGAGGACGCCGGGGAGACGGAAGGTGGCGGCGGTCATCAGCGTGCCGAGGCGGATGCGCTTGGTCTCGCGGGCGAGTCCGGCGAGGGTGATCCAGGCGTCCGTGGGGCCGGGCAGGCCGTCCCCGTCGCCCATGCGGAGATAGTGATCGGAGCGGAAAAAGGCATCGAACCCAAGGTCCTCGGTGGCCTTCGCCACGGCGAGCAGGGTGTCGTAGGTCGCGCCTTGCTGGGGTTCGGTGAAGATACGAAGATCCATGCCCCCATCCTGCATGGTCGAACAGCGGTCAACCCCACCGGCGCCCCCTGCCCCACACTTCCCCGGGCGAGTGAAAAACCGTCAACCGCGCACGAGGTGCGGCTCCGCACCAGTGACCCCCCACGGCGTTGATCGTTGGCTCGGTCGGTGCCGGCCCGACCGGCGCCCGCGCCGGCACCGACCGGCCGGCCAGTTCGATTGCCGGCCCGCTCGTTTCCGGCGCGCACCCGTGTCGGCTCCGCTGGGAGCCAGGGGCCGAGGAGGCCGTCCGTTGTCCGAAGAAGTCGTGCCGCAGCAGGCGGGGCCCGTACAGCCGAAGGGGCTGCTGCAGCAGATGGAGGAGCTGATGGCCGCGCTGAACGCGGATCTGTCCGCGCTCGACGCGGATTTTCAGTCGGCGGGGGTGTCGTCGACGTCCATGGAGGAGACCGAGGCGGGTTGAGACCGGCCCCTGCCGGGGGCTCCACCTCCAGGCCCGGTTCGACCTGAACGGCCTCGTCGTCAGACTCCTCCAGAGGGGGAAGCCCCAGACGGACTGGCAGTCCCCGGGCCGGGCTGAATAGCTCGGCCCTCTGCCTCGGCCTGTGCCTCTACTCTCTGCCCGCAGCCCGGAGGCCGGAGGCCGCAGCCGACCTCCTACCCCGCCACCCGCTCCGCTCCCCCCGCCGCCTCCCTGGCCGCCAGTTTGCGGAGCATCTCCAGGACTCGGTCGCGGGACTCGTCCGCCGCGTCGATCGATTCCATGCACTGCCAGTACGTCGTCTCGTCCTCCGCCGCGCTGGCGATGCCGACCAGCGCTATGCCGGCCTCGCCGAGGAGGTTGCCGAGGCAGAGGAGGGCCTGGCGGGCGTCGCCCAACTCGGTGAGCCGGGCCGCGCGTAAGTCGCCGTCGGCGAGGCGCGGTTGGTCCAGGACGCCACAGCCCCGGCCCGCCAACTCTGTCAACCCCAGTGCCTCGCCCCGCAGTTCGGGTGGTCCCGTGACTGCGAGGCGGCTGCCTATCGCCTGTGCGAGGGCCTGCGCCTGCCACACCTCCGCCAGGGTCTGGGACACACCTTCGCTGATCGCTAGGGCATGTCTGCTCGCCAGGATGAGCCGCACCGCGTCCATGCGCTGCCCCCGTCTGTCCCGACGCGCTTTTCGCACGTCCGCCCGAAGTCCACCGTCCACTACCCAGAGTGAAGGGCAATGGGACGAAAAGCCAGAGGAAGACGGAAATCTGCGGACACGAAATGGCTAACAGTTCGCATCTTGACTCCGGAGAGTAACTATTCCGGTGTGGGGAACCTCCGTTCGTTGCGGTCGATCTTCGCGTCGAGGGCGGTCAGCGCGTCGATCCCGAGTACCTCGCAGAGCTGGAGCAGATACGCGAGCACGTCAGCGACCTCGTCCGTCACCCGGTGGGCGGTGTCCGGGTCGTCCATCACCCGCGTCGACTCCTCGGGCGTCAACCACTGGAAGATCTCGACCAGTTCGGACGCCTCCACACTGAGCGCGGTGGCGAGGTTCTTCGGCGTGTGGAACGGCTGCCAGTTCCGTGCCGCCGCGAAGTCGGCCAGCCTGCGCTGGAGTTTCGCCACATCCAACTGGTGGGGGTCTTCGGCGTGTTCCTGGTCTGTCACGGCTCCAGGTGTACCACCGTCACACCCGCCACCCCCTCCGCCCAGGACGCGTCGCTCACCGTCCCGAGGAGCCGGATGTGCCCGCGGTCGCACATCCGGGCCGCCAGGCGCAGGAGTTCCGCGCGCTGCCGCGGGTCGAGGGTCCGGTCGAAACCGTCGGCCAGGACCGTGAGCGCCTGGAAGGCCTCGGGCACCTCGCCTGACTGGTCGACCGTCAGGACGCCGGGGCCGGTCAGCAGGACCAGCGCCAGGCCCGCGTACCTCAACTCGCCGTCGCCCAGCCTGCCGAAGTCGGTGAGGGGACCGTCGCCCCGGTCGAGTACGGCCCGCACGCGACCGTCTCCAGTCCGGTCGGCCCGTACGTCCGTGACGGGGCCCGCGCAGCCCTCGCGGACGGCGGCGACCAACAGCCCGTGCCGGATGGAGCATTCGGACCGGGTGCGCCAGAGGACCTCGGCGAGGTTGTCGCAGCCCGGCAGCAGGCGTCCGCTGCTCACCCGGACCGCCGCGCGCATCCGGTCGGGCCGTGGGTCGCAGGCGAAGACGGACCGCAGGGCGAGGACCATCTGCTCGGCGGCGGCGATGACCTGTCGCTGTCCGTCCGTCTTCCCGGCGACCCGCAGCGGCAACAGGGCCGTGCCGAGCCGGTCGTCGGGCATCGGGGCGCGCGTGACCGACGCCGAACCGGCGGTGTGCCAGGCGGCCTGGACGGTGCGCCTGCCGGGATCGCGCAGCGCCGTCTCCAGCAGGACCACCCCGCCGGCGCTCAACCGCTCGCCCACGATGCGCAGTTCGGGCTCGGCCTGTACGGCGACATCGAGCCGTACGGGACCCTCGGGACCGTCCGCCGTACAGCCGATGCGGAAGCCGCGCCGGCGTTGGGCGTCGGGGCGGGCGCGTTCCGGTACGCAGGCGGCGGGGTCCGGGAACGCCTCCCCGACGGTGGCGCCGGAGCCGAGGCGGGCCAGCGACTCGTACGCCCTCAGGGCCGTCGACTTGCCGCTGCCGCTCGGCCCGGCGAAGAGGGTGAGCCGGCCGAGCGGGAACGCGGCCCGACGGTGCCCCGCGTACGCGGACAGTCTCAGCTCGGTGAGGCTCGGCCGGTCGGGACGCGCCGCCCGCTGCGCTGCGGCGGCCGGGGAGGGCGGTAAGTCCAGTGACAGGGTCATAACCGGACCGTAGGTCTCCGCCGCGAGGCGAACCGTTCCGCCCGCCGCACCTTCCTACGAACGGGGGATCACCGGATCTTGCGGTGATCCCGCTCTCAGCTCCCGGGCATCCCGGCTCCGCCCATGAGTCCCCCGACCTCCGTACCGGGCGGGGTGAGAAGGAACACGTTCCGGTCGACCCGGTGCATACCGCTCGCGAGGCCGAAGACGACACCCGTACTGAAATCGAGGACCCGTTTGGCGGTGTCCGTCTCGGCGCCGGTGAGGTCGAGCAGTACCGGGATGCCCGCCATCAGCGTCTCGGCGACTTCGCGGGCGTCCGCGAACACGTTGACGCGCAGGACGACGAACCGTCGCCTCGCCTCGGTTTCCGCCTCGGGTATCGACCGGTGGCCCACCGCGGAGGGCCAGGCATCCCGGCCTCTCAGCGGTACGACCTGGGCGAGCCCCTCCCATTGTTCGTCGGTGACATCGTGCCTGTTCATCGGCGCACTCCGCCCTGGCTCGCACTGACAGTCTGCATCAGCCAATTCTTACTCATGGTCACCCGATCGGCCCAATACGACACGCTCAGCGACCCCCTGTGTGAGAAATACCCGAACACCTATCCGAACATCTATACGTACCTCACAGCACTGACACTCTGGCTGTGCAGCAGGTGTAACCGCTCATCATCGGATCACGTGACATCGGCGTAACGGGCAATTCATACGCTCGGCGGGAGCAGGCCCGGTGTGGAGCAGGGACAGCGGAAGACGAGAAGGGCAGCACGTGACCACGACCCCCACGACAACGCAGGTACGGACCGTGTGCTCGTACTGCGGGGTGGGCTGCGGAATCGTGCTGGACGTCGGGCTCGGACCCGACGGACGGCGTACGGTCTTCAAGGCGTCCGGGGACAAGGCGCACCCGGCGAACGCCGGGCGACTGTGCACCAAGGGCGCGACCACCGCGGACATGCTCAGCGCGCCCGGCCGGCTGACCACCGCGCTGGTCCGGGACGGTCTGGACGACCGGGGTGAGGAACTCGTCCCCGCGCCCGTCGCCGACGCGATCGCCGAGACCGCGCGGCGGCTGCGCGGAGTCGTCGACGAGCACGGGCCGGACGCCGTCGCCTTCTATGTCTCCGGGCAGATGGGCCTGGAGGCCCAGTATCTGGCGAACAAGCTGGCGAAGGGGTTCGTGGGCACGAACCAGATCGAGTCGAACTCCCGGCTGTGCATGGCGAGCGCGGGCACCGGATACAAGCTCTCGCTGGGCGCCGACGGGCCGCCCGGCTCGTACGACGACTTCGACCACGCCGACGCCTTCCTCGTCATCGGTTCGAACATGGCCGACTGCCATCCGATCCTGTATCTGCGGATGATGGAGCGGGTCAAGGCGGGGGCCAGGCTCATCGTCGTCGACCCACGGCGTACCGCCACCGCCGCGAAGGCCGATCTGTTCCTGCAGATCCGGCCCGGGACGGACCTTGCGCTCCTCAACGGACTCCTCCATCTCCTGCACGTCGGCGGGTACACGGACCAGGAGTTCGTCGCCGCCCACACCGAGGGCTGGGAGGAGATGCCGGCCTTCCTCGCCGACTATCCGCCGGACGCCGTCTCCGCGATCACCGGCATCCCCGAGGACGACATCCGGGAAGCGGCCCGGATCATCGGCGAGGCCAGCGCTTCCGGTGAGTGGATGAGCTGCTGGACGATGGGGCTCAACCAGTCCACGCACGGCACCTGGAACACGAACGCCCTGGTCAACCTGCATCTCGCCACCGGCGCGATCTGTCGCCCCGGCAGCGGCCCGTTCTCCCTCACCGGGCAGCCCAACGCCATGGGCGGCCGGGAGATGGGGTACATGGGGCCGGGGCTTCCCGGGCAGCGGTCCGTGCTCGTCGACGAGGAGCGGGCGTTCGTCGAGGACCTGTGGGAGCTGCCCGCGGGCACTCTGCGCAAGGACGGCGCCGGGCTCGGCACGATCGAGATGTTCCGACGGATGGCCGAGGGGCACATCAAGGCCTGCTGGATCATCTGCACCAACCCGGTCGCCTCGGTCGCCAACCGCCGTACGGTCATCGAGGGCCTGGAGGCCGCCGAGTTCGTCGTCACCCAGGACGTCTTCGCCGAGACCGAGACCAACGC
This sequence comes from Streptomyces sp. NRRL WC-3618, assembly GCF_001280005.1. Lineage (GTDB taxonomy): Bacteria > Actinomycetota > Actinomycetes > Streptomycetales > Streptomycetaceae > Streptomyces. The sequence continues at coordinate 12,920 of NZ_LGDW01000236.1, forward strand.
GTACGCCGATGTCGTGCTGCCCGGTGCGATGTGGACCGAGGCCGAGGGCGTCCTCGTCAACAGCGAGCGCGGCCTCACCCTCGCCCGGGCCGCCGTCGACCCGCCCGGCGACGCCATGGCCGACTGGCGGATCATCGCCGCTGTCGCCCGCGCGATGGGGTTCGAGGGATTCGCGTACGAGAGTGCCGAGGACGTCTTCGAGGAGCTCAAGCGGGCGTGGAACCCGAAGACCGGGTGGGATCTGCGGGGCGTCACCTACGAGCGGCTGCGGGAGACTCCCGTGCAGTGGCCGGCCTCCTCGGTGGAGGGGCCCGCGCGCAATCCCATTCGCTACCGGGAGGAAGGGGCGGGGCTGCGGTTTCCCACGGCCAGTGGGCGTGGCGTTTTCCACCCCCGGCCGTATCTGCCCGCCGCCGAACTGCCCGACGACGACTTCCCGTTCGTCCTCAACACCGGGCGCGTACAGCACCAGTGGCACACCCTGACGAAGACGGGGAAGGTCGCCAAGCTCAACAAGCTGAACTCCGGGCCGTTCGTGGAGGTGCATCCCGAGGACGCGCGGGAGTTGGGAGTCGTGGACGGCGACTCGGTCGAGGTGGCGTCGCGGCGCGGGCGGGCCGTGCTGCCAGCGGTCGTCACCGACCGGGTGCGGCCGGGGTGCGTCTTCGCGCCCTTCCACTGGAACGACCTTTTCGGGGAGTACCTCAGCATCAACGCGGTGACGAGCGACGCGGTCGATCCGCTGTCCCTGCAACCGGAGTTCAAGGTGTGCGCGGTGTCCCTGGCGAGGGTGCACCGCCCCGAACCGCAGGCGCGGCCCCCGCTGACTCCTCCGTCCACTCTCCCACAAGTGCCGGTCACGGTAACGGAGTTGGCGTTCACGCCGGTTCCCCCACCCGTTCTCAGCGCGCAGGAACGCCAGTACCTCTCGGGATTCCTCGCCGGGCTGCCCACCGGCGCCGCGGGGATTCCCGTGCTGCCCGCCGCCGCTCCCTTCAGCGCCGAGCACGCCGACTGGGTGAACGGGATGCTCGCCGGCATGTACTCCAGGGCTGTGGACGCCCCGCCGCAGGAACGGGTCGGTGTCGGGGTCGAGGTCGACGGGCGTGAGGTCGTCGTGCTGTGGGCCTCGCAGACCGGCAACGCAGAGGAACTCGCCGGTGCGGCCGCCGAGCGGCTGACCGCCGGGGGTCACCGGGCGAGGCTCGTCGGCATGGACGAGGCCGATGTGACCGCCCTCGCGCGCAGCGCCGATCTCCTCTTCATCACCAGTACGTTCGGCGACGGCGACGCCCCCGACAACGGCTCCGGCTTCTGGGACACGCTCTCCGGGGAGCAGGCGCCGCGGCTGGACGGCGTGCGGTACGCCGTACTCGCGCTGGGCGACTCCTCGTACGACGACTTCTGTGGGCACGGGCGCCGACTGGACGCGCGGCTGGACGAGTTGGGGGCGGTGCGGATCGCGCCGCGCACCGACTGCGAGCCCGACTTCGAACCGTCGGCGGGCGCGTGGCTCGACCAGGTGCTCGACGTACTGGACACGAAGGACGACGAGAAGGACCGAGCCTCCGCTCCCGCCCCCTTTCCAACTCCCCCTCCTCCTCCCACCGTCCGGTCCGCGAAGGCCGCCCCCTCCCCCGCACGGCTCGTCGGCAACCGGCTGCTCAGCCTGTCCGGCGCGACGAAGGAGGTGCGCCGGTTCACCTTCGACGTCAGCGGTACGGAGCTGACGTACGAAGCGGGTGACGCGCTCGGGGTGCGGCCCCTCAACTCCACGTCCCTGGTGGAGGAATGGCTGGCAGTGGCCGGACTGGACGCGTCAACCGGCGTGGAAGTGGACGGAGTTGGCGAGTTCCCGTTCTCCGAGGCGCTGCACCGGCAGCTCGACATCACCCGGATCACACCCGACCTGCTGCGCTTCGTCTCCGAACGGGCGCGGGACAACCGTGAGTTGAAGAAGCTGATGCGGTCCGACAACAAGGACGGGCTGGCCCGCTGGTCGTGGGGTCGGCAGGCCGTCGACGTGGTCGCCGAGTACGGGGTGCGGGCGTCCGCGCAGGAGTGGGCGAAGGTGCTGCGGCGGCTTCAGCCCCGTCTGTACTCCATATCGTCGAGCCCGCTCGTCGACCCGTCGCGGGTGTCGCTGACGGTGTCCGTGGTGCGGTACGAGAACCTGCGCGGCCGGCCGCGCGGCGGTGTCTGCTCGCCCTTCCTCGCCGACGCCGGGCCGGACACGGCGGTGCCCGTCTTCGTCCAGCGTTCGCCGCACTTCAGGCCTCCCTCGGACGCCTCGACACCGATGGTGATGGTCGGGCCGGGGACCGGGGTGGCGCCGTTCGTGGGGTTCCTGGAGGAACGGCGGGCGCTCGGGCACGCGGCGCCGAACTGGCTGTTCTTCGGCGAGCAGCACCGCGCCACCGACTTCTACTACGAGGACGAGCTGGCCGCGCTGGTGGCCGAGGGCACGCTGACCCGCCTGGACACCGCGTTCTCCCGCGACCAGCGCAACAAGGTCTACGTCCAGGACCGGATGCGCGAGCACGGGCCGGAGCTGTGGCACTGGCTGCAGGAGGGCGCCCACTTCTACGTGTGCGGTGACGCCTCGCGCATGGCCAAGGACGTGGACCGGGCGCTGCGGGACATCGCGGTGGCGCACGGCGGTCTGAGCGAGGACGAGGCGGGTGTGTACGTGAAGCAGCTCACGGCGGCGAAGCGCTACGTACGCGATGTCTACTGAAATCCCATAAATACCAGAAATGCCATAAAATCCGATAAATACTACTGACGGATATTCTTACCGGCCTCACACCGGCCGTTTCACCTCCTATGGCACGCGGCATACCGGGCCCGATTACCGTCCGATGTCGTGCACTTGGCAGAAATAGCGCCGGACGCCACGGCGAAGACGAACCCCCTCCGGATCCGGCCCCAGTCCCGGACCCGGACCCCGGTGGGGACGCCGGAGGCCGACGCCCCCGTGCAGTGGCATCGCGTGCTGACCCTGCTCGCGACCGTCAGCCTGTTCATCGGTACGCGCTCGCTGTGGACGCAGGCCGCCAGTCACCAGCTCGTCATCGCCGCCGTCGTCTCGCTCTGCTATCTGTCGATCATGGTCACCGGAGCGCTGGCGCTGACCGTACGCCGGCCCCGGACGCTCGCCCGCCTTGACCTGTGCGTCCTGATCACGGCCGTGACGCTGACCGTGTGCACGCTCGCCCTGAACCACGCCGGCGGCGACGAGGGCGTCCTCACCACGCAGGCCGCCCGCGAACTGGCCGCCGGACACCCCGTGTACGGGCAGCCCTGGCCGTGGCTGTTCCAGCACAACTCCGGCGTCACCCTGACTCCGACGATGAACGGCGGCTACGACTTCACCTACGGCTACCCGCCCCTCGTCCCGCTCCTGACCGCGCCACTGCTGTGGCTCGGGCACGGCGCGCTCGCCGCGACCGTGGTGACGACCGGGGCGCTCCTCGTCGCCGCGGTGACGCTGTGGCTGCTGCTGCCGGTGCCGTGGCGGTCGGCGGCGACCATGGTGTGCCTGGGCTTCGGCTTCCTGCCGAGCTACGCGCGGCTCGGATACCCGGCGATCGTCGGGCTCGCGCTGCTCGTCCCTGTAGTGGTGCGCTGGCCGCGGATCGGGGCGGGCGGACGGCTGGGCCGGGGCGGCCTCGCGCGCGCCGCCTGTCTGGGCGCGGCCTGCGCGGCGCAGCAACTGCCGTGGTTCCTCGTGCCGTTCCTGCTGGCCGGGATCTACGCCGTGCGCCGGGGCGAGCTGGGCGCCCGTCCCGCCGCCTGGGTGGTGCTGCGGATCACCGGTGCGGCGGCCACCGTATGGCTGCTGATCAACACGTACTTCATCGTCAGCGAGCCGCGCACCTGGGCGACCGGTGTCGCGCTGCCGCTGACGCAGGACGCGACGATCCACGGGCAGGGCCTGGTGGGCGTCGCGCTCTACTTCACCGACGGCAGCGACCGGCTGGCCTGGTACTCGCACGCGAGCATGCTGCTGACGGGGGCGCTGCTGGCGCTGCTCGTCGTGTTCGTGCGGCGGCTGGGTCCGGCGACGGTGGTGCTGCCGTGGTGCGCCTTCTTCCTGGCGACGCGTTCGCAGGACGGCTACTACCTGATGATGACCCCGCTGTGGCTGGCGGCCGCGGTGACCACACCGGCCGCGTCCTTCGCCAGGGCGTGGCAGCCCCGGCCGCGTTTCCTGGCGGGCCCGCGCCGACGCCCCGCGCTGGTCGCGACCGGCGCGCTGCTCCTCGTACCGGCGCTGGTGTGTACCGCCGTGGCGGCGACGGGTTCACCGCCGCTGCGGCTGCGGGTGACGAGGACGCTCACGAGCGGTCCGGCCGGCGTGTCGGAACTGTCCGTCCGGGTGACGAACGGGGACGACAGCGCCCTCACCCCCCACTTCACGCTCACCACCGGCCAGGGCATGACCCGCTGGTGGACGGTGGTCCAGGGACCGGCCACGCTGCCCGCGCACACGAGCGCCCTCTACCGGATCCAGCCGCCCGAACGGGTGTTCCCGGTACCCGAGCGCCCAGATACGCGTATCCGGCTGCGTGTCTTCACGGCGTCACCGGACACCTTGTCGAGCGTGGACCTCCGGCTGCCGGGCGGGTCGGCCGTGAAGCGGGTGCCGTAGAGCTGCGCGGGCTGCTGCCGGAGGAGGGCGGGCGGGGAGAAACGGTGCCCCTTCTGTCGCGCCCGCCGGTTCCGCCCGCCGACCCGTCTGGTGCTCAGGCGACCAGAACGGCCGACCGCGACTCCGCCTCCGTCTCGGCCTCTGCTGCCGCCAGCAGGTCGACGAGGGTCGCGCGGGCCCGGGCCACCCGTGACCGCACCGTCCCCACGGGGCAGTCGCTGACCTCGGCCGCCTCCGCGTAGGGCAGCCCCATCAGTTGCGTGAGGACGAACGCCTCGCGCCGTTCGTCGGGCAGCGCGGCCAGCAGGTCGAGCAGCGCCACCCCGTCGTCGAAGCCGGGCAGCCCGCGCGGCTGGGCCAGTTCGACGGTCAGCCGCCAGTCCTCGGTGTCGTACAGCCGGGGCCGGGCGGCGGTGTGCCGGAAGCTGTCGATCACCGCGCGCCGTGCGATGGCCATCAGCCAGGAGCGCGCCGAGGACCGCCCCTCGAACCGGTGCAGGCTGCCGAGCGCCCGCAGGAACGTGTCCTGGGCGAGGTCGTCGGCGGCCTGCGGATCCGCACAGAGATGGGCGACGTACCGCACCACATCGCGGTGCAGCGCGCCGACGAAACGTTCGACGGCAGCCGGGTCGCCGGCCCGGGCGGCGAGCGCCCAGGCGGTTATGGACTCGTCCACCGGCTGCGCCGAGGAGATCGGCGAGGTCGCGGAGGCCGGGAGGGTCGGCACGGGCAGGAAAGGAGTGATCACCTGGTGTCCTTCTCGGATCATCCGGAATCCGGCAGGGCGGCGACCCACGAGGCTGTCGCGACGCGCGGGACGTGTCTACGCCCGGGCGAGACGTGGGTGCGCGCCGCTGCCGGCAGAGGGAGGAACGGCCGTACGCACGTGCGACGGGTACGACCGGGGCCCGAGACACCTGCGGAGGCCGGCCGACATGGATGTGCGTCGGCGTGACCTGGAGGGCCCGGGGAACCAGCTGTCTCAGACGACAGCGATCCCCGTCGGCGGGCCCCGAGAAGTGATCGTGTGGACGAGCTCGAGCCGCCGCGGCGCCCGGTCCGAGCGCCCGCGTCGCGGGCGGAGCCGGGGCCGGTCAGGCAGCGCGGGCAGCGCGAGTGCGAGCCGCAGCGGAGCGGCCAGCCGGCCGGCCACCGCCCGCAGGATGCGGAACGCGGCCCGCTCGCCGTACGCCAGCCACAGCCCGCACAGCAGCGCGGCGAGCGTGTGGGCGGCGAGCATGCCGTACGAGGACGACAGGACGTCCGGACCGAGGTGGCCGTGGGCCGCATGACCCGCACCCGTCCCCATGCCCATGCCCATGCCCATGTCGGCGCCGACGCCGGCGTGGGCCATGTCCATGGAGTCCATCGCCATGCCGGCGGACCCCGTCTCCATGCCCCGTGCGAACGAGAAGGCAGAGTGCAGCGCGCCCTGGGCGACCACCACCACGCCCACGACCAGCGGGAGTCCGCGCTCACGGCCGGTGAGGCACCAGCCCGCGCCGCCCGTGACCAGAGCCCCCGCGGCCAACGTCCACCAGGCGACGGCCGAGCCGGACATGAGCACGTGACCGAGGGCGGCGAGCACGACGCAGACGGCCGCGAACACCGCGGCCCGCAGCGCGCGTGAACCCCACCCGGCAGTCATGACGGCCCTCATCCTTCCATCCGTAACCCGAACGTCGTTGGTATGTACGCAAATTACCGATCAGCCGTTCGGCGGGACGCCCCCGGCCGGTCGGCGGGGGTCCGCCGGAGCGCCTGCACCCTGGCCGCCCTCGCCGCCGGTACGGCGCTCGTCCTGCCCCAAGTCCTGTACGTCATCCAGCAGTCCACGTACAACAGCACCTGGGCGGAGACCTTCACACGCGACGACCCGCTCGCCCGGGTCAGCGGCACCGGCGGCTTCGTCGAGCTGCTGTTCACCGGTAGCCACCCGGCCCTGACCTGGATCCCGTTCGTCTTCGCGGGCATGGCGGTGGCCCGTCTCGACCTCGCGTCCACCGCCGTACGCGTCCGCCTCGCCGTCTCGTCGCGGTCGGCACGATGTCCCTGACCGCGTACGTCTTCCACGTGGCCGGCATCCGGATCCTCGGCATCGAGGAGCTCCCCGGCTCCCCGCTGTACGTGCTGGTCGGCTTCGTCGTGGCCGTGACCGTCTTCGCCACCGTCTGGTCCCGCTTCTTCGGCCGCGGGCCGCTGGAACGCCTCTTGGGGAACGCCACGAAGATCGCCCGGTTCGTGAAATAGGCACCCTCTTTTGAACGTGCTTTTGAACGTGTTCAATTTTCTGCGCTACGCTGCTCGCAGGACACGTTCCAAGCCCCAGGGGGAGTCATGAAGGTAGTCATACCCGGAGGTACCGGTCAGGTGGGCGCGATCCTCCACCGCGCGCTCACCGCCGCCGGACACGACGTCACCGTCCTGACCCGCCGGCCCACGCGCGAGCACGAGATCGGCTGGGACGGCGAGACCCTGGGCGCCTGGGCCGGGGCGGTCGACGGCAGCGACGTCGTGATCAACCTGGCGGGCCGCAGCGTCAGTTGCCGCTACACCCCGGCCAACCTGCGGGCCATGATGGACTCACGTGTGCACTCCGCCCAGGTCGTCGGCGAGGCGATCGCGGGCGCCGCCCGGCCACCTCGCCTCTGGCTCCAGATGAGCACGGCCACCGTCTACGCCCACCGCTTCGACGCCCCCAACGACGAGGCGACCGGCCTCATCGGCGGCACCGAACCCGGCGTACCGGACTACTGGGCCTACAGCGTCGACATCGCCAGGGCCTGGGAGGCGGCCCAGGAGCAGGCGGCGACCCCGGACACCCGAAAGGTCGCCCTGCGGACGGCCATGGTGATGAGCCCGGATCGCGGCGGTGTCCTCGACGTCCTGCTGCGGCTGGCCCGGCTCGGCCTCGGCGGCCCGGTCGCGGGCGGCGCGCAGTACGTGTCCTGGATCCACGACCACGACTTCGTACGCGCCGTCGAGTTCCTGGCCGAGCGGGACGACCTCACCGGACCGGTGAACCTCGCCGCTCCCCATCCCGTCCCGCAACGCGCGTTCATGCACGCGCTGCGCACCGCGTGGGGCGTCCCGGTGGGCCTGCCCGCGACGCGGTGGATGGCGGAACTGGGCGCGTTCGCGCTCCGCTCGGACACCGAACTCCTGCTGAAGAGCCGCCGTGTCGTCCCGGGCCGCCTGCTCGACGCGGGCTTCACCTTCGAACACCCCGAGTGGCCGGGGGCGGCGACCGACCTCGTACGAAGGGTGCGCGACCGGGCCGGGACGCGCACCGGCGCCCGGGCACGACGGGCGGCCACAGCGCATCGGTAACCGGCCGAGAAAGGTGCGCGAGTGCCCTCCGGTGCGCGAGTTCCGGGACCCCGCAGGCGGCACGGTGACGAGTGCGCGAGCCACGCCGAACAGCACGATCACTGCCGCGTCTGCGCCGAAGCCTGCCGCCGCTGTGAGCAGGCATGCAACGACCTGCTCGCCGCCCTGGGCTGACGTCCGGGCGACGGGGCGGGCTCCGCCGGGGCGACGTTTCGCCCGTGGTCGCAGGGTTACCCGTGAAGCGTCTCACCCGCGGCCCCCTTCACACAGCCGGAACGCGGGGTCGGTCGTTCGTCGACGGGATCGGAAACGGAGTTTGCATGGCCAGCACCAAGGTGTCCGACTACATCCTCCAGCGGCTGAGCGAGTGGGATGTCGACCATGTGTTCGCCTATGCGGGCGACGGCATCAACGGTCTGCTGGCGGCCTGGGGACGGGCGGACAACCAGCCGAAGTTCGTCCAGGCCCGCCACGAGGAGATGGCCGCGTTCCAGGCCGTCGGTTACGCGAAGTTCTCCGGCAAGGTCGGGGTCTGCGCGGCCACCTCGGGACCCGGCGCCATCCACCTGCTGAACGGGCTCTACGACGCCAAGCTGGACCATGTTCCCGTGGTGGCGCTGGTGGGGCAGACCAACCGCAGCGCCATGGGCGGCTCCTACCAGCAGGAAGTGGATCTCGCCAGCCTCTACAAGGACGTCGCCTCCGACTTCTGCGAGACGGCGATGGTGCCCGAGCAGCTGCCCAACCTGATCGACCGGGCGTTCCGCACCGCCTACGCCAAGCGCACCGTCACCGCGATCATCCTGCCCGCCGATGTGCAGGAACTCGACTACAGCCCGCCCACGCACGCCTTCAAGATGGTGCCCTCCAGCCTGGGCCTCGGACGCTACGCGCCGGTCCCGGCCGACGAGGACGTCCAGCGGGCCGCCGACGTGCTGAACGCCGGCGAGAAGGTCGCCGTGCTGATCGGGCAGGGTGCCCGCGGCGCGCGCGAGGAGGTCGAGCGGCTGGCGGACGTGTTGGGCGCCGGGGTGGCCAAGGCGCTGCTGGGCAAGGACGTCCTGCCGGACGATCTGCCCTACGTGACCGGCTCCATCGGGCTGCTGGGCACCCGCCCCTCGTACGAGCTGATGCAGGAGTGCGACACCTTGCTGATGATCGGCTCCAGCTTCCCGTACACGCAGTTCATGCCGGAACTGGACCAGGCGCGGGCCGTGCAGATCGACATCGACCCGCACATGATCGGTCTGCGCTACCCGAACGAAGTGAACCTCGTCGGCGACGCCCGTGAGACGTTGCAGCGATTGCTGCCCCGCCTGCACCGCAAGCAGGACCGGGCCTGGCGGGAGAAGGTCGAGAAGAACGTCGCCCGCTGGTGGGAGGTCATGCAGCGCCGCGCCGCCGTCAGCGCGGACCCCATCAACCCGGAGTACGTCGTCCACGCCCTGGACGGCAAGCTGCCCGACGACGCGATCCTGAGTGCCGACTCCGGCTCGGCCGCCAACTGGTACGCCCGTCACCTGCGGCTGCGCGGCCGTATGCGCGGGTCGTTGTCCGGCACCCTGGCCACCATGGGCCCCGGTGTGCCCTACGCCATCGGGGCGAAGTTCGCCCACCCCGACCGGCCCGCCATCGCCCTGGTCGGGGACGGCGCCATGCAGATGAACGGCATGATGGAGATGGTCACCGCCGCGAAGTACTACCGCGAGTGGTCCGACCCGCGGCTGATCGTGGCCGTGCTGAACAACGGCGACCTCAACCAGGTCACGTGGGAGATGCGCGCCATGTCCGGCGCCCCCCAGTTCGAGGAGTCGCAGGCCATCCCCGACCTGCCCTACGCCGACATCGCCCAGCGCATGGGCTTGGACGGGGTTCGGGTGGAGAAGCCCAGGCAGGTTGAGGCCGCCTGGGACCGGGCCCTCGCCGCCGACCGCCCGTTCGTCATCGACTTCCGCACCGATCCGGCCGTGCCGCCGATCCCGCCGCACGCCTCGCTGGACCAGATCGAGGCCGCGGCCACCGCCGTCCTCAAGGGCGACAGCGACCGCGGCTCCATGGTGAAGCAGGGGTTCAAGGCCAAGGTGCAGGAAATGCTCCCCGGCAGCCGCCACCGCGACGACCGCCCCGGCGCCGGCCAGCACGACAGCACCGAAGAGAACAAGTGACCCGGAAGGCGCCGCAGGACCGGACACTCCATGACGGGCCCGTCGTGGAGCGTCTGGCCGTCTCCGTGTACCGGATCCCCACCGATCTGCCCGGCGGCGACGCGACCCTCACCTGGGACGCGACGACGTCGGTACTGGTCGAGGTCACCGCGGCGGACCGGACGGGCCTCGGCTTCACCTACGGCTCGCCCGCCACCGCCCCTGTCGTCGAGCACGAACTGGCGGACCTCGTCGTCGGGCACGACGCCTTCGACGTGCCCGCCGCCAACGACCGGATGAGCCGGGCTCTGCGCAACGCGGGCAGGCCCGGCATCGCCGCCGGGGCCCTCTCCGCCGTCGACACCGCCCTGTGGGACCTCAAGGCACGACTGCTGGACCTGCCCCTGGTACGGCTGCTCGGCGCGGCCCGCAACGAGGTCGCGGTGTACGGCAGCGGCGGCCTCACCACCTACGACGACACCCAGCTCGAGCAGCAGCTGCGGGGCTGGACCGATCAGGGCATCGACCGCGTGAAGATCAAGATCGCCGAGTCCTGGGGGCGCCGCGAGGCCCGTGACCTGCACCGCACAGGGCTGGCCCGCCGTACCGTCGGTGACGGTGCCGAGCTGTACGTGGACGCCAACGGCGGCTACACCCGAAAACAGGCCGTACGCATGGCAGCCGCCATGGCCGACCTCGGCATCACCTGGCTGGAGGAGCCGGTGTCCTCCGACGACCTGAGCGGGCTGCGCGAAGTACGCGACGCCGTCACCGCCGACGTCGCAGCCGGCGAGTACGGCTACGACCTGCCGTACTTCACCCGGATGGCGGCCTCGGGAGCCGTCGACTGCCTCCAGGCCGACGTCACCCGCTGCGGCGGCATCACCGTGTGGCTCCGCGCCGCAGCCGTGGCCGAGGGACTTGGGCTGCACATCTCGGGCCACTGCGCTCCGCACCTGCACGCCCATGTCGCCGCAGCCGTACCCAACACCCGCCATCTGGAGTGGTTCCACGACCACGTACGCGTCGAGAACATGCTCTTCCACGGCACGCTCGACCCGCAGGGCGGCACTGTCACCCCCGGCGCTTCCGGCGAGCCGGGCCACGGCCTCACTCTGGACCGGGCGGCCGCCGACCGCTACCGCACCGCATGACCCGGCCCGGCACGACCGACGGTGCGACCGCAGCCACCGGGGCGGACAGCCCCTGGACACTGCGCGACTACGCCCTGATCGCCGACGGAGAGCGCGGGGCCCTCATCGATCCACGCGGGGAGATCGCCTGGCTGTGCGCGCCCGCCTGGCACGACGGCGCCGTCTTCAACGGCCTGCTCGGCGGCCCCGGCCGGTACCGCATCCGTCCTACCGACCGGTGGAACGTGTGGGGCGGCTACTACGAGGACGGCACGCTCATCCGCGTCAGCCGGTGGGTCACCGCCGACGGGATCATCTCCTGCCGGGAGGCCCTGGCGGTCCCGGCCGACACCCGACGCGTCGTGCTGCTCCGCCGGATCCGTGCCGTTCGCGGCAGCGCGGTCGTCGACGTCGACCTCGACGTGCGCGCCGACTACGGGCAGCACCCCATGACACGGACGCGGCAGGAGGGCGCCACCTGGCGGGCACGCTCCGGTGCCCTGTGTGTGAGGCTCACCGGAGCCGAGGAAGCCCGTCCGGGGCCGGACGGTGGGTTGCACGCCCGATTGCGCCTGCCGGAGGGCGGCACCCACGACCTGGTCCTGGAAATCGCCACGGAGCCGCAGAACGCTCCCCTCGACCCGCACTCCCTGTGGAGCGCCACCGAACGGTGGTGGAAGCGGGCCGTGCCGGACTGCTCGGACACCGCCGCGCCCCGCGACACCCGCATGGCGTACGCGGTGCTGAACGGGCTGACCAGTGCCACCGGGGGCATGGTCGCCGCGGCCACCACGTCGCTGCCCGAACGTTCCGACACCGGACGCGACTACGACTACCGGTACGCCTGGGTCCGCGACCAGTGCTATGCGGGCATCGCGGTCGCCGCACACGGCCCGCACCCGCTGCTGGACCGCGCGGTGCGCTTCGTCGCCGACCGCATCCTCGAAGACGGCGCCGCGCTGCGGCCCGCCTACACGGTGAACGGGACGCCGTTGCCACCCGAACGCGACCTGCCCTTCGTCGGCTACCCCGGCGGCAGCGACCGGACGGGCAACCGCGCGGGCCGGCAGTTCCAGCTCGATGTCTTCGGGGAGGCACTCCAACTGTTCGCCGCAGCCGCCCGCCACGGCGTCCTGGACACCCGGGCAGCCGAGGCCGCCACCCTGGCCGCCGAAGCCGTCGAAGACCGCTGGACGCAGCCGGACGCCGGGCTGTGGGAACTGGAGGACCGCTGGTGGACCCACTCCCGTCTCTGCTGTGTCGTGGGCCTGCGCGACCTGTCCCGCCAGCTGCGCACTCCCGCGTCGGCGGACTGGTCACGCCTGGCCGACCGCATCCTGGACGCCACCCGGACGCGCTGCCTCCACCCCGACGGCCACTGGCAGCGCGCCGACGACGACACCGGGCCGGAGGCGGCCCTTCTGCTGCCGTTGGCCCGTGGAGCGGTGCCGCGGACGGATCCCAGCTTCTCCCTCACCCGCTCACAGGTCGTGCGCCGACTGGCGGACGACGGCTACGTCTACCGTTTCCGGCACGGGGACGAGCCGCTGGGCGACGCGGAGGGCGCCTTCCTGCTGTGCGGCTTCACGATGGCGCTCGCCGCCCACGCACAGGGCCTGCACACCGAGGCGGCGAGGTGGTTCGAACGCACCCGCTCGGCGTGCGGGCCCACCGGACTGTTCGCCGAGGAATACGACGTGGCGCAGCGCCAACTGCGGGGCAACGTTCCTCAGGGGTTCGTCCATGCCCTGCTGCTGGAGTGCTCGGCCCTGTTCGGCAGGGCTGCGGACACGGTGTCGTCCGCCGGCTGGTGAACGCCCCGGCGCAACTGCCGACGCCGGGTGCTACGGCGTGTTTCGAAAGTCCCGTCTGCCCGGCGACGCCTGGCACGCACTCCCCCGGAGGGGGACCCCCAGCCCCGTTGTCGGGATCGCCCCGATACAACCAATATCTGGGCGATACAACCAGTATCGGGGCGACCCTCCGCCTTGCGATCGCACGCACCAGACGCCGCCGGGCCTGCCCTTCGGGCAGACGACGCTACTTTCGAAACACGCCCTGGCGCCGGGAAGTGAGGCGCGCTCATCGCCGGGCGCGGCGTATGCGACGCAAGCACCACCCCGTCATGGCTGCCCCGGCCGCTCCGGCGACGCCCAGTGGCAGCAGGGCACGGGACCCGGGAGCCGCCGGCCGATCGGGCACGGCCTGCTGCCCCGTCAGCCCGGCTGCCAGAACTTCCGCCAGGTGCAGTGGAGTGCGTCCGGTGCCGGCCTGGTCGACCTGGGTGCGGCAGCTGAAGCCGTCCGCGAGAATCAGCGTCGTGTCGTCCGCGTCGCGCACGGCGGGCAGCAGTCCTGCCTCGGCGCAGGCCATGGAGACGTCGTAGTGGCCCTTCTCGAAGCCGAAGTTGCCGGCCAGGCCGCAGCAGCCGGCGTCCAGGACGTCGGCGTCGACCCCGGCGCGTTCGAGGATCTCGCGGTCGGCTTCGAAGCCCATGACGGCGTACTGATGGCAGTGGCGCTGGACCACAGCGCGTGCGTCGACGCGGGGCGGCTGCCAGTCCCCGGCGCGTTCGACGAGGAGTTCGGCCAGCGTGCGGGTCTGCCGGCGCAGCCGGTCCACATCGGGGTCCCTGGGCAGGAGTTCGGCCGCGTCCGCGCGGAAGACGGCGGTGCAGCTCGGCTCCAGGCCGACCACCAGCGTTCCGCGACGCAGGTCCTCGCGCAGCACGTCGATCGTGTGTCCGAGCACGCGCCTGGCCACGTCGAGCTGTCCGGTGGAGATCCAGGTCAGGCCGCAGCACACGGCGACCTCGGGCACCTTGACCCGGAAGCCGGCCGCTTCCAGGACCTCCACCGCGGCCCTGCCGATCGCCGGATGGAAGTGGTCGGTGAAGGTGTCGGGCCACACCACGACCTCACCCCGGTGACCGTCACCGCGCGGCCCGCCCCGCTCGCGCCACCAGTCGGTGAAGCGCTGCTCCGCGAAGACGGGCACGTCGCGCTCCGGGGCGATGCCGCCGAGCGCCTTGGCCACCCGGGACATCCACGGCACCGCCGTCAACGCGTTGACCGTACGGGGAGCGAGGGAGACCACCCGGGCGACGGCAGGCAGCCACCCCATGGAGTAGTGCGCGAGGGGGCGCAACCGCCCCTGGTAATGGTGGTGCAGGAACTCCGCCTTGTAGGTGGCCATGTCCACGTTGACCGGGCAGTCCGTCTTGCAGCCCTTGCAGGCCAGGCACAGGTCCAGCGCGTCGTGCACCGCCTCGGACCGCCAGCCGTCCGTCAGCGGCGAGTCGCCGTCGTTGTTGACCATCTCGAACAGCAGCCGGGCCCGGCCTCGGGTGGAGTGCTCCTCCTCGCGGGTGGCCCGGTAGCTGGGGCACATCACCCCGCCCTGGGAGGAGCGGCACTTGCCGACGCCGACGCAGCGGGCGGCGGCACGGCTGAACCTGCCGTCGTCGTGCGGGAAGGAGAAGACGGTCTCCGGCTCCCAGGGCAGGTGGTCCGCGCCCAGGCGCAGGTTCTCGTCGAGGCGGTACGGCAGGACGATCTTCCCGGGGTTCATGCGGTTCTCCGGGTCGAAGAGGCCCTTCAGCCGCTCGAAGCCCTCGATCAGCTCCGGCCCGAACATCTTGTCCAGGAGCTCGCCCCGGGACTGGCCGTCGCCGTGCTCGCCGGACAGCGATCCGCCGTAGGACACGACGAGGTCGGCGGCCTTCTCCACGAAGGCGCGCATCCGGGCGATGCCCTGTTCGGACTCCAGGTCGAAGGGGATGCGGGTGTGGACGCAGCCGTGGCCGAAGTGGCCGTAGACGGAAGGGTGCCCGTAGTCGAACTCCTCGTACAGCCGCTTGAGGTCGCGCAGATAGTCGCCCAGGCGGTCGACGGGGACGGCGGAGTCCTCCCAGCCCTCCCAGGTGTCGGGTTTGCCGGGTACGTGCGCGGTGGCACCGAGGCCGGACTCGCGGACCCGCCAGAGCTCGTGCACATGCCGCTCGTCCTCGTACCAGGTGTGGCCGACGTCGTCGGGCTTGGCGTCGATCAGCGCCCGGGCTTTGGCGTCGGCCTCTTCACGCGTGGCGCCGACGAGTTGCACCATCAGGTATGCCCGGCCCTCGGGCAGCTCCTCCAGTGCGTCCGGGTTGAGGTGCTTGACCTGCTGGAAGTGGATCAGCTGGTGGTCCACGCCCTCCAGGGCGGCCGGCTCGTGTTCCAGAACGGCCGGCACGTGGTCGGCCGCCTGGCAGATGTCCTCGTAGCCGAGCACGACCAGGGCGGTGTGCTTGGGCACGGGTACGAGCTCGAGTTCCGCGTGCAGGACGGTCACCAGGGTGGATTCGGAGCCGGTCAGCAGGCCGGCGACGTCGAAGCCGTGCTCGGGCAGCAGCGAGTCGAGGTTGTAGCCGGACACCCGGCGCGGGATGTCGGGATAGCGATCGCGTACCAGTCCCGCGTACCGGTCCCGCAAGGCCACCAGGCCCCGGTACAGCTCCGCCTGGCGTCCTTCGGCGGCGGTCAGCCGCTGGAGTTCGCCGTCGTCGGTCCGCCCCACCCACATGCGCACACCGTCGTAGGTGAGGATCTCCAGGCGGTGCAGGTTGTCGACGACCTTGCCGTACGCCTGGGCCGTCGATCCGCACGAGTTGTTGCCGATCATCCCGCCGATGGTGCAGTTGGGATGGGTGGCCGGCTTGGGCCCGTACATGAGCCCGTGCTCGGCGAGCTGCCGGTTGAGGTCGTCCAGGACGATCCCCGGCTCGACCACGCAGCGGCGGTTCTCCGGGTCCACCGACACCAGCCGGTCGCAGTACTTGCTCCAGTCGAGCACCACCGCGGTGTTGCAGCACTCGCCCGCCAGGCTGGTGCCGCCGCCACGGGACAGCAGCGGTGCCGCGTGCTCACGGCAGGCCGCCACCGCCTCGACGGCCGCCTCCACCGTTCGCGGGAGGACCACCGCGATGGGCACCTGCCGGTAGTTCGAACCGTCCGTCGAGTACGCCGCCTTCGTACCCGCGTCGAACCGGACCTCGCCGTCGACCCGCTCGCGCAGGTCGCGCTCCAGAGCGCCCACGTCGGTCGGTGCCTGAGGGCGCCTGACGACGGGAAGGGGCAGATCGACCGGATTCACGAGCGACACTCCACTCTGGTGGACGACATCGGGCGGATTCGGCGCGGGCGGACGTTCTGCGCCGTCAGTCCTTGCCGCGCCCCGTCAGGGCGTCCCTGATCCGGTCGACCATGCCCGCGCCGGGGGCCAGCAGCTTGTTGGCCGGCGGCGTGTCCGGAGCCGACGGATGCGGCCGGGTGGGAGCGGTCTTCTTCGCCTGGCGGACCTTGTCCCCCAGTTTCATCAGCTGGTCCCCGGAAGCCGCCGAGCGCAGCCGCGGGAAGAGGTTGTCCTCCTCGTCCCGGACGTGCGTGCGGATCTCCGTCATCAGCTCGCCGACGATCCGGTCGAACTCCGCGTCTTTGGCGTCGACGCCTTCGAGTGCCTTCATCGTCCGCTCGGCCTCGGCGTGGTCCTGGAGCTCCTGGTCGGCGACGGCGTCACCGTCCGGCAGGAACTCGCGCACGGCCGGGTAGAGGTACTCCTCCTCGGCGACCGAGTGCCGCACCAGCTCGATCACGGCTTGGTCGGCGTACTTCTTGCGCTGCTCGTCCCCCGGAGGCAGGGCCTCGATCTTCCCGAACAGTTCTTCGACCTCACGGTGATCGGTCGTCAGTTCCGCGATGACATCTCCGCCGTGTCCCATGAGTGCTTCCTCTCTGCGTGCTGACGGGAACGCCTCGACCGTGTATCCACGGCCCCGCGCGCGCAAACCGGGCAGGCATTCGGCGCATCGGACCCGTCTGCGGGTCGGATGCGGGCGGTGCCGCGATGGAACCCCGTCCTCGGGGTACGCCTGTTCCGACCAGTTCCGCGAATCGTCGAGGGTGTTGCCTGTGCTCCTGTCCCGAAGCAGAGCACGACTGAAGCAGAGGGCCGCGCGGGCGGCCGGGGACACCGTGCTCCGCCTCGACCGGCGCCTGCCCCTGGTGGACGCCGCACGCACGACGCTGCGCAAGGCGTTCCCCGACCACTGGTCCTTCCTGCTGGGCGAACTGGCTCTGTACAGCTTCGTCGTGCTGCTGGTGACCGGCGTGTGGCTGACACTGTTCTTCCGGCCGAGCATGTCCGAGGTCGTCTACCAGGGCTCGTACGTACCGCTGCGCGGCGTCCGGATGAGCGAGGCCTTCGCCTCCGCCCTGCGCATCAGCTTCGACGTACGCGGTGGTCTGCTGATCCGCCAGATCCACCACTGGGCAGCGCTGGTGATGACCGCCTCCGTCGGCGTGCACATGCTGCGCGTGTTCTTCACCGGAGCTTTCCGGCGGCCCCGTGAGGCCAACTGGCTGATCGGCATCACCCTTTTCCTGCTCACGATGCTGGAGGGCTTCGCCGGCTACTCGCTCCCCGACGATCTGCTGTCGGGCACGGGCCTGCGGACCGCGCAGGGCTTCGTGCTGTCCGTGCCCGTGATCGGCACCTACCTGAGCATGTTCCTGTTCGGCGGGGAGTTCCCGGGACACGACATCGTCTCCCGGCTGTACCCCGTGCACATCCTGCTCCTGCCGGGCGCGCTGCTGGCGGGCGTGGTCCTTCACCTCATCCTGGTGGTCCACCTCAAGCACACCCAGTGGCCCGGCCCCGGCCGCACCAACCGGAACGTGGTGGGCAAGCCGATGTTCCCGCAGTTCGCCGCGCAGTCGGCCGGCCTGCTGGCCATCGTCTCCGGGCTGCTCGCGGTCCTGGGTGCTCTCGCCCAGATCAACCCGGTGTGGAACTACGGCCCCTACCGGCCCGACCAGGTTTCCGGCGGCGCCCAGCCCGACTGGTACCTGGGCTTCATCGAAGGCGCGATGCGGCTCCTGCCGGGGTTCGAGACCCGGCTGTGGGGTCACACCGTCTCCTGGAACCCGTTCCTGCCCGCCGTCGTCTTCCCGCTGCTGTTCTTCCTCGCGCTGTACCTGTATCCGTTCATGGAGCGCTGGATCACCGGTGACCGGGGCGAGCGGCACCTGTGCGCCCGGCCGCGCGACGTACCCGTCCGCACCTCCCTGGGCGTCGCCGGGATCGTCTTCTACGGACTGCTGCTCCTGGCCGGCGGCCAGGACATCCTCGCGCACGTCTTCCACGTCCCGCTGAACGCGCTCACCTGGTGCCTCCGCGCCGCCGTCCTCGCCGGACCCCTGCTGGCCTTCTGGCTCACCCGCCGGGTATGCCTGGCCCTCCAGTGGCATGACCGCACCCGGCTCGAGGAGGGCAGTGAGACGGGAGACGTCGCACAGTCGGTGCACGGCGGCTACGCGGAGTCCCGCAGGCCCGTCGCGGTGCGGGAACGCCACACTCTCGTCCACCGGGACCTGCCGCGTCCGCTGCCGGCGCCGCCGGCCGGCACGCGGGCGGGTCGGCTGACCCGGCTCAGGCGGGCGCTGAGCGGCTGGTTCCACGGCGACCGGGTAGCGCTCCCCGGCGAGGACGCCGACGACGGCGAACCGCGCGACGACGCGACTCCGGCCGCCACGGGCGGGCACGGCCGGAGCGTGTGACGTGCCGGTGGCTCAGTGCCCACCGCGGCGGCGCAGCAGCGCGTACCCCGCGCCCGCGAGTCCCGCCACGGCCGCCGCCTTGCCCAGGTGATGGCGGCTCGCCCACACCTGGGGGTCGAAGGAGTGGGCCTGGTCGTCGAAGACACCGTGGGCTCCGTAGTCCTGCTCCTCGTCCGCCGGTGCGAAGAGATTGCCATGCCCTTCGGGCCGGGGGTGGGCGTCGGTCTGCTGGGAGTCGAACCCCGTGCGGGCCAGATAGCGGTCGAGCAAGCCGGGTACGACGGCGTTGGCCAGCAACGTCAGCGCCGTGGACGTCCCGACCCAGTACTCGCGGCGCTGGGGGTGGTCGGCGGCGCGCAGCACGGCGCGGGCGGCGACCTCGGGCCGGTAGATCGGGGGCACCGGCTGGGCGTGGCGCGGCAGGTGACTGCGCAGCCAGGTGAACTGCGGGGTGTTGACGGCCGGCATCTGGACCATGGTGACGCGCACCCGGGACCTGTCGTGGAGCAACTCGCACCGCACGGACTCGGTGAAGCCCTGGACGGCGTGCTTCGCGCCGCAGTACGCGCTCTGCAACGGGATGCCACGGTAGGCGAGCGCGGAGCCCACTTGCACCACCGCGCCGCTGTCCCGCGGCACCATACGGTCCAGCGCGGCGCGGGTGCCGTACACATAGCCGAGGTACGTCGACCTGGTGGCCTGCAGGAACTCGTCCGGCGTGAGGTCGGTGAACTTGCCGAAGGCCGCCGTGAAGGCGTTGTTCACCCAGACGTCGACCGGCCCGAACTCCTCCTCGACGCGGCGGGCGGCCTCCTCCACCTGGTCCCACTCCGCCATGTCGGTGACGATCGGCAGCGCCTGTCCGCCGGCCGCCCGCACATCGGCGACGGCCGCGTCCAGGCCCGCACCTCCCCGCGCCAGCAACGCGACCCTGGCGCCGCGGGCGGCGAACATCGTGGCGGTCGCTCGCCCGATCCCGGCGCTCGCCCCCGTCACCACGACCGTCTGCCGGGTCATGTCGCTCATCAGTCCTCCACCTCCACACCGGTCATGCGTACGCTCTGCGTCTCGCGTGCGCCGTACTGGAAAACGAAGCCCAGGACACCCGGGACGAGTACCCCGATGCCGATCAGGAACAGCCACAGTCCGTATACCGCGCCCAGACCGAGCAGTGCCGTACCAGCCGCCGCCAGCACCGGGAAGGCGCTGCGCGGCGGGAAGAAGGCCACGGGCCCCGCGGCCTCGTGCACGGGGGCATCCTTGCGGTCCTTCGGCAGAAGCCCGTCCTTGCGGTGCCGGTGCCGGAGGAAGAAGGCGATCAGAGCCGACATGAGGCAGGAGACCACCAGGGCGGCGGTGCCCGCCGGCTCGGCCGAGAACCATCCGTAGACAAAGGCGCTGACGGCGAAGAAGAGGCTGACACCCGCGAACAGGGCGGTCTCGGCCTTCATGGACGCTCTCCCTTCCCGGTTCCCTCTTGGGTCACGCCGCCCGTCTGTCCCTGCCCGGCAGTGCCGCCGGACGCCGAATGGGAATGCGCGTGCTTCGCGTGCTGAGGGTGGCGCAGGTCGAACGCCGGCGACTCGGACCGGATCCGGGGCAGGGCGACGAAGTTGTGCTGCGGAGGCGGACAAGAGGTCGCCCATTCGAGGGAGCGCCCGAATCCCCAGGGATCGTCCACAGTGACTTTCTCGCCGTGCCGCGTTGTCTTCCAGACGTTGTAGAGGAAGGGCAGTGTGGAGGCGCCGAGCAGGAAGGCGCCGATGGACGAGATCGTGTTGAGGGCGGTGAAGCCGTCGGCGGCGAGATAGTCGGCGTAACGCCGCGGCATTCCCTCGGCACCCAGCCAGTGCTGCACGAGGAACGTCAGGTGGAAGCCGACGAACAGTGTCCAGAAATGCGTCTTTCCGAGCCGCTCATCGAGCATGCGGCCGGTGAACTTCGGCCACCAGAAGTAAAAACCGGCGAACATGGCGAAGACGACGGTGCCGAAGAGCACGTAGTGCAGGTGCGCCACGACGAAGTAGGTGTCGGTGGTGTGGAAGTCCAGCGGCGGCGACGCCAGGAGCACTCCCGTCAGCCCGCCGAAGAGAAAGGTCGCAAGGAAGCCCAGCGCCCACAGCATGGGCGTCTCGAACGAGAGCGAACCGCGCCACATCGTCCCGATCCAGTTGAAGAACTTCACCCCGGTCGGCACCGCGATCAGGAACGACGCCAGCGAGAAGAACGGCAGCAGCACCGCGCCCGTGGCGAACATGTGGTGGGCCCAGACGATCGCGGACAGCCCCGTGATGGCGACAGTCGCCCCGATCAAACCGAAATACCCGAAAACCGGCTTGCGGCTGAAGACCGGAATCACCTCGGTGATGATGCCGAAGAACGGAAGGGCCACGATGTAGACCTCCGGATGCCCGAAGAACCAGAACAGGTGCTGCCAGAGCAGCGCGCCCCCGCTGGCCGGGTCGAACACGTGCGCGCCGAAACGGCGGTCGGCGAACAACGCCAGGAGAGCGGCGGTGAGCACCGGGAACGCCAGGAGCACCAGGATCGATGTGAACAGCACGTTCCACGTGAAGATCGGCATCCGGAAGAGCGTCATACCGGGGGCCCGCAGGCAGATGACGGTGGCGATGAAGTTGACGGCGCCCAAAATGGTGCTCAGCCCGGACACCACCAGCCCCATCACCCACAGATCGCCACCGGCTCCGGGCGTGTGCGCGGGTCCGTTGAGCGGCGCGTAGGCGAACCACCCGAAGTCGGCCGCTCCCCTGTCGGTGAGGAAACCCGACACCACCATCAGGCCGCCGAACAGATACACCCAGTAGGTGTAGGCGTTCAGCCGGGGAAACGCCACGTCAGGAGCGCCGATCTGCAACGGCATCACCGCGTTGGCGAACCCCACGAACGTGGGGGTGGCGAACAACAGCATCATCACCGTGCCGTGGACGGTGAGGAGCTGGTTGTACTGCTCCGCGGAGACGATCTGCATCCCGGGCCGCGCCAGCTCGGCCCGCATCAGCATCGCGAGCAACCCTGCGAACAGGAAGAAGCCGAAGGCAGTCACCAGGTACATGTGGGCGATGACCTTGTGATCGGTGGTCGTCAGCCACCGCACCACGGCCCTCCCCTGGGCGAGCCGCCTCGCCGTCCCGTCCGACCTCCGCGGACCCTCGTCCACCGCCACCATGCGTGCCCCTTCTTCGCGTCACTCGCTGACCTGCGGGGTCCCTCCGGCGGGGCGCCCGGAGAGCCGGCGCCGGCCGAACATCCGACAACGGCGTCTAACCGATGCCGACGTTGCGGAAACCTCCTTCTCCACCGCGTCCAGGGCGTCGAAGACACGCTTGTGGACATTCATCGGCTCGGGTGCGCACCAGCTGCGCGCAGGAGTGGCTGAAGGAGCGCTTACCGGGCAGCAGCAGGTGACTCAGCCGCCGCAGCGGGAAACAGAAGCCGAGGCACGGCCCGTGGGCCGTGCCTCGCGTGCTCGGACGGCACATACGCCCGCGTAGGTGTCCGCCGGGGCGGGCGGCGTGCCGACGGCGTCAGCTCAGGCCGGGTGGTCCGGCTGCTGCTCGGGAGGCACACCGCCGCCCTTGCCGCCGCCCTTGTTCCCGCGGTCCGTGCCATGGGCGTGGCCGCCGCCCTCCTGGCCCGGCTCCGCCGCCTTGCGAGACTGGCTGTCCTGCGGAGTACCCGCCCCCTTGTCACTGCGCCGCAGCTCAGGCTGTTGCGGATTCGACATCAGCTCTCCTCCTTGCTCCACCTGTTCGACCAAACACTTGCCGATCAGACGGGTAACCCACCGGGGCCGTCTGGAACGTGCGGCGCCACCTCTCATACCGTGGGTCGCGGCCGAGCGCCTTCACCACCTCGGTCGCGTGGGCGTACTCGCCGCTCTTTGGCGGTTCGCGCGCCGCCTCCGACACGGGGACCGGCGCGTCGTGCGCTTCGAGAACGTCCGGCAGCCGCCGGCCGGCCGGGAAGGCGAAGCGCTCCGGACGGCGCGCCCACCCGAGCCGCAGGGAGTCCCCTTCGGCGACTGCCGGGATACTCGATCCCGCCTCACCGGGTGGTGGGGGACGGGCTCGCCCACGGCTCACCACCATCTGGTCCGGGGCGGTTCCCCGCCCAGGTCCCGGTGGCCGGCTCGGGGCCGTCGCAACGGATCAGGAAGGTGTCGACGGCACCGCTTCACCGTCGTGATCACTGTCCGCCCACACCTTCCGCACTGCCTTGGGCGAGGGGCAGCAGACCCCCGGACCCGCCGCTGGGCGGGCGGCGGGTTCGTGGGATGCCAGGAAGCGGTCTCATGGGGTAACAAAGGAAGCGAATTCATGGGGTAATAGTCGAAGCGTCGTACTCACCATTCGGCTTCGGCGACTCGGGCGGGAGGCCCGGGATGTGGGATGTGATCGCGATGGATGACACGCTGAACGGCACGCGCGCAGGGACGGCTGTGCACTCGGTCCCCGCCCGGGGCCGCCTCCTCGACAGGATCGGCGAGTTGCAGACCGAGATCGGTCAGCTGGAGGAGGCGATCGTCTCCCACGCTGTGATCGACCAGGCGATCGATGTGATCATCTCCCTCGGCGGCCTGCGTCCCGACCAGGGATTCGGAGTACTGCGGGAGGTCTCCCAGCACACCAACACCAAACTGCGGCAGGTCTGCGAACAGATCGTCGGCTGGGTCCAGGGCGGGGAACTGTCCGACGAGGTCCGCTCGGCTCTGGGCAGAGCCCTGATCGCCCCACGGTCGTCGTGACGTCCGCTCTGCCGCCAGGCCGTCACATCGGGACGGGAGGCAGAGTGGCGGACGAACTGAATGCCGGCTCACTTCCGAACCCGCACACGACACGACCTCCGGCCATCCGTATCCCCTCACGTTCCCGGCCGAAACGGTTTCCCGCCGGGCCACGGGTGTACCGACCCGGTCCTCCCCGTCCTTCGCCCGGACGGCATTTCCACCCGGGTCGCGCGCGAACGACGCCAGGGAGGCCGAGCCCCGGGCGCCGTCGTCGTTCGCCCGCCGAGACCGCCGGCCACACCTCCCACAGGTGGTGCGCGACGACGCGTGTTCATGTGCCAGGATCGGACAAGACCGTGTATACGGAGCGACTGCGGGGAGGTGACGAGCATGTCCGGCGACGATCTGCTGGGCGGCGGAGACGCCGCGGGAGAGACGGACATCGAACGCGCCCGCATCGCTCACCGGCTCATCGCGGCTGTGCGCGGACTCCCTCCGCCGGAGGTGCCGGACGCACTGTGCCGTGCTTGTGTCGGGCTGCTTCCGACGGGCCTGGGGCTTTCGGTGTCGGTGCTCGGGGACGGCTCGGACACCGGAATCGTGTTGTGTGCCAGCGACGGCGTCGCCGCGCAGCTGGCCGAGCTTCAGTACACGCTCGGCGAGGGACCGTGCCGCGAGGCCGCCCGGCTGCGTGCGCCCGTGTTCGCGACGGATCTGGCCCGCGCTCCCGACACGCGTCGCTGGCCCCTGTTCTCCGTCCAGGCGGTCAGGGCGGGGGCACGAGCGGTTTTCTCGACTCCGCTGACGGGCGCCGGAAGCGCTCTCGGCACGCTCGACCTGTACCGGGAGAGTCCGGGCTCGCTGCCCAGCGATCATGTGCGGACCATGCTGCTGGTGGCGGATGCGGTCACCCTGGCCGTCATCGCCCTCGATCACGCTTCCCCCGTCTCCCAAGGAGTCGTAACGTGGCTGTCAGGAGTGGAAGCGGACCGGGAGGAGGTGCATCAGGCCACCGGGATGATCATGATGCAACTCGGCGTGAGCGCCGAGGAGGCGCTGCTGCGGCTGCGCGCGCGGGCCTTCGCCCAGGGCCGTACCGCCACGGAAGTGGCCCAGGCGATCATCGACCGCACCATGGACCTCCGCGATGACTGAGCGGCCGGCATTCGTGCCGGTATCCGTAACGACCGCGCCGGGGAGGCGACCATGAACCGCGAGCGCCTGCTGGCGCAGGCTTTCCTTGCTTTGTCGGACACCTACGCCGCGGAGTTCGACCCGCTGCATCTCTTCCATCGCCTGGTGCACGCCTGCCACGACCTGCTGGACGTGGACGCGGCGGCTGTGATGATCGCCGACGCACGCGGTGATCTGCGGACCATGGCGTCGACGGACGAGGACGCCACCTTCGCCGAACTGATGCAACTGCAGAACGGCCGCGGCCCGTGCATGGACTGCTATCGCACGGGCGAGCCGGTGAGCGTGCCCGACATCACCGTCGACCGCGAGCGCTGGCCTCAGCTCGTCGCCGCCATGGCGGGATCCGGATTCGGCTCCCTGCAGGCGATCCCGGTCCGGCTGCAGGATCGGCCCCTCGGCGCGCTCACTCTGCTGCGTCGGCCGTCGGGTCGACTCCCCTCCGACGACCTCCATGTCGCGCAGGCGCTCGCCGACTCGGCGGCGCTGGCACTGATGCACTGGTCCAGCGAGCCCGTACGGGCCGACGACGTCATCACCCGTGTGCAGAGCGCCATCGCCTCGAAGGCCACGCTGGAGATCGCCAAAGGGATGGTCGCTCAGTACGCGGACGTCACCGTGGGTGAGGCCGCCCGACTGCTCACCGCGTACGCGAGCGGGCGGCGGGTTCGTCTCACGGAGACCGTCCATGCCCTGGTCGACCGGCGGATGCCCCCCGCTGCGGTCGTCGAGGCACAGCGCATCCGGTAACACCTCGCCGGGGTTCGGGACGGGGACCGTTGTGGTCCGTTGACGGCCGAGCGGTCGGGAACCTGGCGCGCCATGCCGTGGCGGAGTTCGGCCGGATCGGCGTCTGGGTGAACAACGCATTTACGGTTGGACTCCACGCCACGCGACCCCTCGGAGACCGTCCGTACGTCCGTACGTGTCCGTGTCGCGGATGTGGGAACTCTGCGGCCATGGACGTATGGACATCGCCTGTGATCGACCGCTCCCTGACGGCTCTCGCCCAGGGCTACGCCTGGCTGCCCGGCCTGCTGCACGAGCGCCCCGACGGCGCGGCGCGCACCCGCGTGCTGGGCAAACCCGCGCTCGTCGTACGCGGGCCGGACGCCGTGCGGTTCTTCTACGACGAACACAACGTGCGCCGCGAGGGCGCCCTCCCGCCACCGGTGCTGAGCACCTTGTTCGGCCACGACGCCGTGCACACGCTCGACGGGGGCGCCCACCTCGCCCGCAAGGAGTTCTTCCTGCCGCTGCTGCGGGCCGACCGGATCGCCTGTCTGGTCGAGCACGTCGTTCCGGCCTGGGACGAGGCGGTACGCGAGTGGAGCGGGGCCGACCAGATCGTGCTCTTCGACGCGGCGAGCGTGGTCCTCACCCGCGGCGTGTGCCGCTGGGCGGGCGTCCCGCTGGACGAGGGCGCCGGAGACACGGAGCGTCTCGCCCGTGACCTGGTCGCCATGGTCGACGGCTTCGCCACCGCCGGGCCCCGGCACTGGCGTGCGCGGCGTGCCCGAAGCCGTCAGGAGGAGCGTTTCAGCCGACTGGTGGAGGATGTCCGCTCGGGCCGGGTCCTCGCACCCGAGGGGTCGGTGCTCGCCTCCGTGTGCCGGCACCACGAGGCCACCGGCGAGCTGCTGCGCCCGCATACGGCCGCCGTCGAGCTGCTGAACGTCGTCCGCCCCACCGTCGCGGTCTGCTGGTTCGTCGCCTACGCGGCGCACGCGCTGCACCTGCGGCCCCACCAGCGCGAGCGGCTGCGTGGCGGCGACACCGCCTACACCGCCGCCTTCGTCCACGAAGTGCGCCGCTTCTACCCGTTCGTGCCGTTCCTCGGCGGCCTCGCCGTCCGGGACCTGTCCTGGAAGGGCGTCCCGGTGCCTTCCGGCGCGATGGTTCTGCTCGACGTCTTCGGTCAGAACCACGACGAGGAACTGTGGGGCGACCCCTACGTCTTCCGGCCGCAGCGGTTTTTCGAGCACCCGGTCGGGCGTGACGAACTGATCCCGCAGGGCGGCGGCGAACCGCGCAGCGGACACCGCTGCCCCGGCGAGGGCCTGACCATCGGACTGCTCGAAGCCCTCGCGCTGCGCCTGGCCGGCCTCGAATACACCGTTCCCGACCAGGACCTGAGGATTTCGTTGCGGCGCATTCCGGCCCGTGTGCGCAGCGGCTTCGCCGTGCGGGACGTGCGCGCGCCGAGCGAGCGGAAGCTGACGGCCGTGTGACATCCACGGCCGGGACGGGCCCGGTCGCGCGTCGGTCGGGCCCGTCCTCCGCGCCGGCTCACGGGGTGCCGCCGTGAGCGGACGACAGGGGCGTCAGCCGTCGGCCGGGCGCACAGGGCCGCTCGGCCCGGCGCCGCGCCTGGACGACTGTCCGTTCCGGAGCATGTGCAGCACTGCCCGTTCGACGGGTCCATGAGTGGCGGGGACGCCGCAGGCGCCCTCGTCGCCGAGGTGAGGCAGGGCTGCGGCGACCGTCACGCCCTCCTCGTACAACTCGATCACCCGAGGGTTGATGTAGGAGGCGCGGCAGACTGCGGGCGTGTTGCCGAGATACCCGGCCACCTCGCGCGCCGCCCGGGCGATGGCCCGGCGCCGGGCGCTCTCGCTGCGCGCCGCGGGCTCGGAGACGGCCAGGGCGACGGCGGCCATGACGGTGGCGTGCCAGGTGCGGAAGTCCTTGGCCGTGATGTCCAGGCCGGCGATCTCCTTGAGGTACGCGTTGACGTCGTCACCGGTCACCGCATGCCAGGATCGCCGCTCCCAGTACGCGAAGACCCGCTCGTCGCCGCCCCGGCGGCGCAGCAGCGCGGTGAGGCAGCGGCAGGCGGCGGGGTCCGCGACGCTCCGCACGATCTCTTTGCCGTGCTTGCCGGTGTACGTGAACGAGACGGTGCTCGCTTGGCAGCGCGAGTGCTCGCGCAGCAGTGTGGTGAGGCCGTAGCTGTGGTTCAGTTCGGTGTAGCGGTCGCTGCCGATGCGGAAGAACCCGAGGTCGAGCAGGCGTACCGCAGTGGCCACGACCCGCTGCCGGGTCAGCCCGCGCTCGCGCAGATGTCTGTCGACGGCCTCCCGTAGCGCGGGCAGGACCTCGGCGACGTCGAGCACGTGCTCGTGTTTGGCCTGCTCCTGCTGGGCACGGAACTGCGGGTGGTAGAGGTACTGGCGGCGGCCGGCCGCGTCGGTGCCGACGGCCTGCAGATGCCCGTTGGCCCTGGTACAGATCCACACGTCCCGCCAGGCCGGCGGTATGACCAGATCCCGGATCCGGGCCAGTTGGACCGGATCACGCAGCGGCTCCCCCCGGGCATCGAGGTAGCGGAAGCCCCGTCCGTGGCGGACGCGGCGGAAGCCGGGGTCGACGGGGCGACTGTGGTGAAGACGCATCCGATCTCCTGCTCGATCTTCCCTCGTCGAGTGCCCCGAGCGGGCTTCCTCATGCCGTCGCGCCCCGGGAGTCAGCCCTCGATCCCGGTGGCGGAGTCGGAGGCCCCGACCGGCTTGGACCCCGGCGATCCGCGGCGCCTCAGATGGATGGCGACGACGGCCAGGGAGGCGACGGCGAGCAGTTCGGACTGCCAGTTCTGCGGGGTGCGGCTCCAGTGCACGCTCGCATCGCGTCAGTCGCAGCGTGACACTGTCGCGCCGCTCCGACGGCGTTCCGCACGCAGTGGAAGACGGGAGGACGACCACCGCCACGGCGCCCCGGCCGAACCACCGTCCTGACATGGGGCCTCCCGTGTGGCATCGGGCGGCATCGGGTCGCCCCGACCGTACGCTCACCGAGGAGGCAGGCGTCGTTCGGCGGCCGCAACCGATCGAGGTCCGTCCGGGCGTGCCGGATCAGTCGAAGGCGGTCACGACCCGCACGACGACGGGGCCGGGTGAGGCCGTCGGCGGCCGACGGCGGCTGTGCCGTCGGCCCGGCCGCTGCCGGCGACAGTCGGGCGGAGGGGTCCGGCGGTCCGGGCGGACCGCATCGGGTTCGGTCCTTCCTGGCGGCGGTGGTGGGTCGGCACAACGGCGGCCGTGGCTCGGCACAACGGCAGCCGTGGCTCGGCACAACGGCAGCCGTGGCTCGGCACAACGGCAGTCGTGCCGTGGCCGGTCATACCGTTTCTCCGGCGGATGCGGTGTCCAGGGCGCGGGCGGCGCGTTCGACGTGCGGGGGCAGCGGGCGACGCGCGCCCAGTGCGGCGGGCAGACGGGCGAGGGTCTCGCGCAGTGCCCGGCGCGCGTGGGGATCGCGGCGGGCGTCGGCGGCCAGGTCCCGGGTGCGGGCCAGCGCGTAGGGCAGCGGCCGGCGCAGCCACGCGGTGAGCAGGGCGTTGCGCAGGACGGCGACCGGGCGGCCGGTGCGCGGGGAGGGGTCTGGATGATGGTGGGCGACGACCTCGGGGCAGTGGGTGACTCCCCAGCCGCGGGCGGCGAGGTCGTAGGCCAGCAAGGTCTCCTCGCCACCGAAGAACAGCACCGGGTGGAAGCCGCCCGCGTCGAGGTAGGCGCTGCGGCGGACGACACAGGCGCAGGCCAGGAAGCCGAGAATTTGCACGCCGGGGAGATCGGTCGCCCGGCCGAGGGGGGAGGCGGCGAGCACGTCGTTGAGCGGGTCGGATGCGGCGGCGGGTCCGACGAGGGTGTGCGCGGAGAGCAGGCCCAGGCGCGGGTGGGCGTCGAACACGTCGGCCGACCGGCTCAGGGCGCCCGGCGCCCACCAGGAGTCGTCGTCGCTGAAGGCGACGTACGGGGTGTTGAGGGCACGCACCCCGACCGTGCGGGCGAGGGCGCCGCGATTGGCGGACAGGGCCACCACGTCGACACCGGGGAAGTCGCGGGTGAGCATGTCGCGGGTGTCGTCGTCGGAGGCGTTGTCGACGACGACGACCGGCGGCCGCTCGGGGAGGTCGAGGAGGTGGCGCAGGGTGCGCGCGAGCGAGGGCGCGCGGTTGCGGGTGGCGATGACGACGCCGACGGAGGCCCGGTTCATGACGGGCCGGGGAGTCGGTCGAGGGCTTCCAGGACGTCCCCGGGCCGGATGCGCAGAAGGGCCGGATCGGTGCGTCGCCCGTGGGGATCACCGTCCCCGCCCGGATGCCACAGGACTTGGTGGCGTCGATGGGCCGGCGGGCCCCAGAGACTGGGCGGCACTGGTCCGAAGAGGGTGACCGAGGGGGTGGCGTGGGCGACGGCGAGGTGGGCAATGCCGGTGTCGCCGCTGACCACCGTGCGGGCTCCGGCGACCAGCGCGGACAGCCGGCCGAAGGGGAGGCCGCCGCCGAACACGTCGGTGTCGGGCAGCCGTGCCGCCTTCGCCAGCCGGGCCACCAGATCGCCCTCGTCCGCTCCCCCGGTGACCACGACTCGGTGGCCGCGCTCGCGCAGGGCGGCGGCCACGGCGGCGTAGCGGTCGACGGGCCAGCACCGCGAGGGCGCTCCGGCGCCGGGGTGCAGGACTGTCGCGCCGGGGGCCGGTGAGGCGTCAGATGGACACGGCAGGCGCAGGTCGGTCGGGTCGGCGGGGATGCCGTACGCCCTGAGGAAGCGGCACCAACGGTCCCGTTCGTGTTCCTCGGCGTACCAGGGCGGCCCGTCGATCTCGGGCGTGTCGGGGTGGGCGAAGGCCAGGAGCCTGCCCGGTCGCAGGCACTGCACGAGCCGGTGGCTGGGTGGGCCGTTGCCGTGCAGGTCGACGCCGAGGTCGGGCGGTGGGCCGGTCCAGTCGAGGCGGCGCGGTACCGCACGGCCGGGGGCGGAGGCGGGAAGCAGCCGGTCGACGGCTCCCGTCGCGGCGGCCACCGGGGCGAGTTCCCCGGGGGCGGCCAGCACCAGCTCGTGGCCGGGGAAGGCCCGGCGCAGTGCGCGCAGCGCCGGGACGGCGGCCAGGAGGTCGCCGAGCCCCAGGGCGCGCAGGACGAGCAGCCGGGGGCGCGCGTTCATCGGGCCGCCTTCCCCGCCTGGGCCCGCTTCCCGGCCCCGGCGACGATCACCGTCGAGGAGCGGCCGTCGAGACAGGGCGGCGGGACCGCCTGCCCGTTCCACTCCTGGAGCAGCGCGGCCTCGGGCAGGTCGGCGCCGGAGTAGTCGCCGCCCTTGACCCAGATCTCGGGGCACAGGCCGGCCGGCAGCCGTTCGGGGGTGTCGTCGTCGGACACGGCGACGGCGTCGACGCAGGACAGCGCGTCGAGCACCCGGACACGGTCGGACAGTGGGTTAACGGGCCGGTCGCGGCCCTTTCGACGCCTGACCGACGATTCGGAGTCGACGCGGACGACGAGGCAGTCGCCGAGCCGTCGGGCGGCCTGGAGCAGCCCCACGTGCCCGGCGGGCAGCACGTCGAAGCAGCCGCCTTCGGCGACGACCGTGCCACCGTCGGCGCGTACGCGCCCGACGAGGTCGCGGGCGTCGACGGCGTCGGTGGGCAGGGTGATCAGGGTGGCCTCGCGGCCGTCGCGCGCCGCGAGATACGCGGTGAGGGCGGCGCCACCCGGCCGCGTCCGCTGTGCGCGGTCGGCGATGACGGGCACGGGAGCGTCGGGGGCGAGGCGCTCGACGGTGCCCGCCAGGTCGCGGTCCAGCGGCGCGTCGCCGGCGACCACGAGCGGAGCCTTACGGGGCACGTCAGCTCTCCTTCCGTTCGAAGGCGGCGTCGAAGGCCGCGCACAGCATGTGCACCGCGTCGAGATGGAGTTCCTGGACGGTCGCGGCCGAGCCGGCGTCGACACACAGGGCCTCGTCCCTGCCGGCCGGCAGCGGGTTGGGCGCCGCCCCGGTGAGCGCCCACACGTGTCCTGCTCCCGCAGGCGCTGCGGCGGGACCTCGACGACGGAGCCGGGCCGGTCGAAGGTGCGGGCCCGGCCGAGGCGGTCGGGTGCTCGGTCCGGCGTGACCGGGAAGACGTAGGTGTGCGGTCCCTGTACGAAGGCCGTGGTCCATGACGCGTGCACGTGCCAGAGCAGAGTCCTCATGTCTCCTCCCTCAGCTTCTCCACGGCGGCCACCACGTCGTGGCCGGTCACCGACTCCAGGCACGGGTGGCCGGGTACGGGGCAGGTGCGGGCCCTGCTGTCCGCGCAGGGCGCCAGCTGGTCGCCGAGCAGCACGTACGGCACGCCGTACGGCCGCCAGCGCTCGGCCGGCACGACCGGCGCGAAGAGCGAGACGACGGGGGTGCCGACGGCGGCGGCGAGGTGCGCCGGTCCGGTGTTGCCGGAGACGACCGCGTCGGCCCCGGCCAGCACACCGGCCAGTTCGTCGGGACCGGTACGGCCGCCGAGGTCGAGGCCGTGCTCGCCGGCGACGAAGGCGGTCAGGTCCCGTTCGTCCGGCCCCCCGGTCACCACCACCCGGTGCCCGGCGGCGGCCAGTTCGCGCACGGCGTCGGCGCTGCGCTCACAGCTCCAGGCGCGGGCGGGAACACTGGCACCCGGATGCACCACGACATACCGTCCCGGGCCGGTCACCGCGGTGGTGGCGGGCGGGGGCAGCACCCGCAGCCGCCCGTCGTCGACCCGGGGGAATCCCGCGGCCTCCGCGAGGTCGAGCGCGGCCTCCGCCTCGTGGGCGTGCGGCGCCCGGTGGTGGCGTACGTCGAGCAGTGATCCTGGATAGTCCTCGCTGTCGGCGGCGATGTGTCCGACACCGGCCAGGCGCAGCAACAGGGCGGTGGGCAGCGGTGACTGGTGGAAGGAGGTGAGGACGACGGCGGCGTCCGCGTCGATCGCGTCGACGAGCAGCTCCACCTCGCCGCGGCCGACGGGCGGAGGGTCGAGACCCACCCAGGGGGCGTCCCAGACGAGGATGTCGTCCACGTCCGGCAGCAGACGGGCGGCCGGCGCGCCGCGCGGCCCGACGAGCAGGGTCACGCTGTCCGCGCGGGCGGCGACGGCTCGGACGGCGGGTCCGGCCAGCAGCACGTCGCCGAAGCTGTCGAGCCGGACGACCAGTGCTTTCATCGGAGCCTCCCGCCGGTTTCGCAGGCGGTCTCGATGGGCCGTTCGTCGACGAGGACGCGGCTCTGGGGCGGTCCTGCCAGTACCGCGCGCACGGCGGTGAGGAGGTCGGGCGCCACGTGGTCCGCGCTCGCCGTCTCCTGCGTCCGCGTCTGCGGGGTGGGTACGAGGACGCCGTGCGCGCCCGCCCGGCGTGCGGCCTCGAGGCCGGCTCCGATGTCGCCGATGACGAGGCAGGCGGCGGGTTCGGTGCTCAGGCGGCCGGTCGCCGACAGCACGAGGCCCGGTTCGGGCTTGCGGCAGGTGCAGCCGCCGTCGGGTCCGTGCGGACACACCGCCCACACATCGAACGGACCCAGGAGCTCGTCTACGCACCGGTTGACGCGGCGGACGCCGGCGGTGTCGGGGGACGCGTCGGCGAGGGCGGCGACCGGGTCGTGGAACAGGGCTTTGGCGCCGAGGACGCGCATGGTGAGTGGCTCCGTCCCTAAGGAGAGGGTGCTGCCCTGGGCTGCGAGTGCCGGCCGAGGTTGTCTCACACACTTGGAGACAGCGCGCCTGCGGGCAACCGCTGGCACCAGCGCGGACCGCTCGGGCGCTGCCCCGGACGTCAGGGCGGCTCAGTCGTCGGAGGCGGGCTGCTTTGGGGGGAGCGGGCCTGTGACGTCCGTCCGCATGTCCGCGTCGGGCGCGACGCGTCGACTCAGGCTGCCGCCGAACGGGTGAACCAGTCGTCGTGCGTTCCAGCCCCTCGCTCCACCCGACCCGCCGTTGCCGGCCGAGCCGCTCGCGCACGAGCCGGGTGCCGGGCCGACGACGCGTGGGGTCGTCGGCGGGGCGCTCGACGAGACGGATGCGGGAGGGAGCCGGTGAGGTCGACGATCCGGCGGGCCAGGCCGAGCATCGTGATCTCCTCGCCGCCGCCGACGTTCACGAAGCCCCCGACACGCCGGCAGAACGAGCGTCAGATCAGCGTCGAGATTGCCTGTGCCGTCTGTACGAGCACCGGAGAACAGCACCTGGCCATTCCCTGCCCACTGCCGAAAGCCCAGGTCAGCCATGTGCGGCCTGGCAATCGGCGCGCTCCACGGCGTGCGCTTCGCGAAACAGGCGGGCACAGGCCGGCCACACATGATCACCAGGGCAGACCGCAGGTCAGAACGCCTTCGCAGCAGGCTCCAAAATCGCCACGCACTCCACATGATGAGTCATCGGGAACAAATCAAAAGCCCGCAAAGTCCGCACCCGATACCCCCCCTCCCGGAAGTACCCCAAGTCCCGCGCCAGCGCCGCCGGATCGCACGCCACGTATGCGATCTTGCGTGCCCCGAGCTTCACCAGCTGCTCGACCGTCTTGCGTCCCGCGCCCGCGCGTGGCGGGTCCAGGACGATCAGGTCGACCTCGGTGATACCCGTGCGCGGCAGAACCGCCTCGACCTTGCCCTGTTCGATGCGGACGCGGTCGAAGGCGGCGAGGTTGTGCCGGGCGTCCTCGACCGCGCGCTTGCCCGACTCGATGCCGAGGACCGCGCCCTTGTCGCCGATCCGGTCGGCGAGGGCGCCCGCGAACAGGCCGACGCCGCAGTAGAGGTCGAGGGCCATGTCGCCCTTGCGCGGCAGCAGGCCCTGCATGACCGCCTTCATCAGCGTGTCCGCCGCCATCGGGTGGACCTGCCAGAAGCCGCCGCTGCCGACCCGGTACGTACGCCCGTCGGCACGCTCGCGGACGAACGCGCGGCCGTGGACACGGTGGATGCCGCCGTCGTGCTCCTCGACGCGCATGACGGAGACGGGCTTGTCGAGCTCGACCAGGGGCAGGCGGGCGCCCGGCTTCGGCTCCAGGATGACCATGCGGTCCTGCGATCCGGTCGCGGCGATCGCGTCGACGGACTCCATCCCGGCCCAGTCACGCTGCTCGATGCCCAGCTCGCTGACACCGGCCGCCGCGATCATGCAGTGCTCGATGGGCTCGACCTCGTGCGAACGGTGGCGCCGCAGCCCGGCGTTGCCGTCCGCGTCCACCGCGTACTGCACCCGCGTACGCCACTGGGGAACCTCGCCCGGCGGCAGTTTGTCGCCCTCGGCCGGCATGACCGTGCCGTCCCAGCCGGCCTCCTCCGGGGTCAGCCCGGCGAGCCGCTGCAACTGTTCGGTGATGACCTCGCCCTTGAGGCGGCGCTGGGCGCCCGGCTTGGCGTGCTGCCAGTCGCAGCCGCCGCAGCGGCCGGGGCCGGCGTACGGGCAGGGCGCCTCGACCCGGTCCTTGGACGCCGTCAGCACCTCCACCGCGTCCGCGCGCAGGAACCGCGCGCCTTCCTCGCCCTCGGTCACCCGGGCCACGACGCGCTCACCGGGCAGCGTGTGCCGTACGAAGAGCACCTGCCCGTCGTCCGTACGGGCGACGCAGTGGCCGCCGTGGGCGACGGGCCCGACCTCGACCTCGTACTCCACTCCCGCCAGCGATTTCTTGGGTTCTGCCTGCATGGCGGGGTAACTCCAGGGGAGAGAGAAAACGGAACGGCCGGACAACAGCCCACCAGTCTACGTGGGCGCCGCCCGACCGCTCACCACAAGCCCGCGCCGGACCCGGATGCCGGGACCGTCAGTCCTTCGCGCCCGATTCCCGCGTCCGCTCCTCGGCGGGCCCGCGCCGGACGGATCCGGGGGCGTTCCATTCCTGCCGCTTGCGGGCCCGCTTCTTGGCCACCTCGGACGACTGGAGCTGGTAGGGCACCGACGTCACCATGACGCCCGGGGTGAACAGCAGGCGGCCCTTGAGGCGCAGCGCGCTCTGGTTGTGCAGCAACTGCTCGTACCAGTGGCCGACCACGTACTCCGGGATGATCACGGACACGGCGTCGCGCGGCGACTCCCGGCGCAGCCCCTTCACGTACTCGATGACCGGCCGGGTGATCTCCCGGTACGGCGAGTCGAGCACCTTGAGCGGCACGGTGATCCCCCGTCGCTCCCACTCCTCCTGCAGCGCCTTCGTCTCGACTGGATCAACATTGACGCTGAGCGCTTCCAACGTGTCGGAACGCATCAGCTTCGCGTACGCGAGCGCGCGCAGTGTGGGCCGGTGGATCTTCGAGATCAGGACGACCGAGTGCACCCTCGACGGCCGTACGCTGTCGTCGCTGGGGCCCTCCGGGGCCGCGATCTCCTCGGAGACGCGGTCGTAGTGCTTACGGATGGCGGTCATCACCGCGTAGAAGATCACCATGCCGAGCAGCGCCACCCAGGCACCGTGCGTGAACTTCGTACCGAGTACGACGACCAGCACGAGGCCGGTGAAGAAGGCGCCGAAGGTGTTGATGGCGCGGGAGCGCATCATCTGCCGACGCTTCGCCTGGTCCTTCTCGGCGGCCAGGTGGCGGTTCCAGTGCCGGACCATGCCGGTCTGGCTGAGCGTGAAGGACACGAACACGCCGACGATGTACAGCTGGATGAGGCGGGTCGAGTCCGCCCCGTAGATCCACACCAGCAGGATCGCCGCACCGGCGAGCAGCACGATGCCGTTGGAGAAGGCGAGCCGGTCGCCGCGCGTGTGCAGCTGGCGCGGCAGGTAGCGGTCCTGCGCGAGGATCGAGCCCAGCAGCGGGAAGCCGTTGTACGCGGTGTTGGCGGCCAGGAAGAGGACCAGCGCGGTGGCGGCGGCGAGCAGGATGAAGAAGAAGCTGCCGTCACCGAACACGGCCTCGGCGACCTGCGAGATCACCGGGTTCTGGACGTATCCGGAGCCGACCGCCACTCCCTTGTCCAGCAGGTCGGTGGCCGGGTTCTCGGCCATGCGCACGTTGGTGGCCATGGCCAGCACGATGATCCCGCAGAACATCGTGACGGCGAGGAGGCCCATCGCGGCCAGCGTGGTCGCCGCGTTCTTGGACTTGGGCTTGCGGAACGCCGGCACACCGTTGGAGATGGCCTCGACGCCGGTGAGCGCGGCGCACCCGGAGGAGAAGGCGCGCAACAGCAGGAACACGAGGGCGAACCCGGCGAGGCCCTGGTGTTCGGCCTTGATCGTGTAGCCGGCGGTGGGCGCGTGCATGGTGTCGCCCAGCACCAGGCCACGGAACGCGCCCCACGCGATCATGACGAAGACGCCCGCGACGAACACGTACGTCGGGATCGCGAACAGCTTCCCGGACTCCTTGACGCCCCGCAGGTTCATCAGCGTCAGCAGCACGATGACGGCGACCGCGCACAGCACCTTGTGCTCGACGACGAAGGGGACCGCGGAGCCGAGGTTCTCGATGCCGGAGGCGATCGAGACGGCGACGGTGAGCACGTAGTCGACGAGCAGCGCGCTGGCGACCGTGAGGCCGGCCTTGGGGCCGAGGTTGGTGGTCGCCACCTCGTAGTCGCCGCCGCCGCTCGGGTACGCGTGCACGTTCTGCCGGTAGGAGGCGACCACGGTGAACATCAGTACGACGACAGCGACCGCGATCCACGGGCTGAAGTGGTACGCCGACACGCCCGCGATCGACAGGACCAGCAGCACTTCCCCGGGAGCGTAGGCAACGGAGGAGAGCGGGTCGGAAGCGAAGACGGGGAGAGCGATGCGCTTCGGCAGCAGCGTTTCGCCGAGCCGATCACTGCGCAGTGCGCGCCCGATCAGGATCCGTTTGGGCACGTCGGTCAGTTTGGACACGGACAGGATCGTAAGCTCCCCGACTTGTTCTGGGCACATCCGGGTGACATACGGCCGGTCCGCGGAGTGAAATCCCGGCATGCGAGACAGGTGGATACACCCGGAACGGCGTCCTCATGGCTATATGACGAAATCACAGAGATCTTTATGCCCCCTTTACCCCCTCTCTTCCCAGGAGCCCACATGCCGCATCTCGCCGCGGAGCTGATCGGCGCCGGCGTCACCCTCGTCGCCGTTGCCCTCCTGACCCTGGCCAGCGTCCGCAGCATCAGCCGCAGGCAGGGGACCCGCGACCAGACACGGGCCGCACACGGGGTGCCCTCCGTCGACCGTGCGTGTGAAGCTTGGACAGGGGTCTGAGACCCTGTCCAAGCCAAGTCAACGGATCGGAAGGACGGTCGTGCACATCGTCATCATGGGCTGCGGCAGAGTGGGTTCCGCTCTCGCGCAGACCCTGGAGCAACAGGGGCACACGGTCGCCGTGATCGACCATGACCCCACCGCCTTCCGACGACTGGGCTCCGGGTTCGGCGGCCGTCGCGTCACCGGAGTCGGCTTCGACCAGGACACCCTGCGCGAGGCGGGCATCGAGGAGGCCGGCGCCTTCGCCGCTGTCTCCAGCGGTGACAACTCGAACATCATCGCCGCCCGGGTGGCCCGCGAGATGTTCGGCATCGAGAACGTCGCGGCCCGCATCTACGACCCCCGCCGCGCCGAGGTCTACCAGCGCCTGGGCATCCCGACCGTCGCCACGGTCCGCTGGACGGCCGACCAGATGCTGCGGCGGCTGCTGCCGTCCGGTGCGGAACCGCTGTGGCGGGATCCCACCGGGGGCGTCCAGCTCGCCGAGGTGCACGCGTCGTCGGCCTGGGTGGGCCACAAGATCAGCAAGATGCAGGACGAGACCGGCGTGCGCGTCGCGTTCCTCACCCGGCTGGGCGAGGCGGTACTGCCCAGCTCGCAGACGGTGCTGCAGGAAGGTGATCTGGTGCACGTGATGATGCGTACGGACGACGTCGAGAAGGTCGAGGCGTCCTTCGCCGAGGGCCCTGAAGAGGAGGCCGGTCACTGATGAGGGTCGCCATTGCCGGTGCCGGTGCCGTCGGCCGCTCGATCGCGGGCGAGCTGCTGGAGAACGGCCACGAGATCCTGCTGATCGACAAGGCCCCCACGGCCATCTCGGTCGAGCGAGTCCCCCAGGCGGAGTGGCTGCTGGCCGACGCCTGCGAGATCACGTCACTGGACGAGGCCGCGTTGCAGCGCTGCAACGTCGTGATCGCCGCGACGGGCGACGACAAGGTGAACCTGGTCGTCTCCCTGCTCGCGAAGACCGAGTACGGCGTTCCGCGCGTCGTCGCCCGCGTCAACAACCCCAAGAACGAGTGGCTGTTCAACGAGTCCTGGGGCGTGGACGTGGCGGTCTCCACGCCGCGTCTGATGTCGGCCCTGGTCGAGGAGGCGGTGAGCGTCGGCGACCTGGTACGCCTGCTCCGCTTCAGCCACGGCGACGCGAACCTCGTCGAACTGACCCTCCCCCCGGAGTCGGCGCTGGCCGGCACCCAGGTGGGCGACGTGGAGTGGCCGGAGGACACGTCCCTGGTGACGATCATCCGCGGCACCCGGGTCCTGACCCCGTCCCGGGAGGACTCCCTGGAAGCAGGCGACGAACTCCTGTTCGTAGCCGCCCAGGCGAGGGAGGAACAACTGGAGGACCTCCTGTCGGTACGCAGGGAAGAAGCCCCGAGCTGATCCTTTCAGCCCGCCTGGGGGTTCCCCTCTGGGGGAGTGAGGACGAGCGCCTTCGGCG
Source organism: Streptomyces sp. NRRL WC-3618 (assembly GCF_001280005.1). Classification (GTDB taxonomy): domain Bacteria; phylum Actinomycetota; class Actinomycetes; order Streptomycetales; family Streptomycetaceae; genus Streptomyces. Next base: position 52,131 of record NZ_LGDW01000236.1, read on the forward strand.
CGAAGGGGCGGGCTGGGGGCACGACCCCCAGACAGGACGGGACGGGTAGGGGCGGCGGGGGCGAAACACCCCGACGCCCACCCCCACGCCCCCTACTCGGAAGAAGCCGCAGCCTTCCGCGCCTCCTCCGCCCGCTCCTCCGCCTCCATCTCCGCGAACACATCGATCGGCGCCGGCGCCTTCGCCAGGAACACCCACGTGAGCCACACGGCCAGCAGGAACGGCGGAATCTTCAACGCCACCAGCACCCACCCGAGCGACGCCGTGTCCGCCCACCAGTACAGCGGGAAGAGAATCGCGCACTTGGCGAGCAGGATCAGCCCCCACGCCCAACTGGCCTTCGTATAGGCCTTCTTGCGCCCCGGATTACGGGTGCGCCAGGAGAGGTTCTCCTTGAAGACCGGGCCGAGGATCAGCCCGAGCAGCGGCATACCGGCCAGCGTCGAGATGATGTACGCCAGCGACAGGCCCAGCGTGTAGAGCATCCCGGGCAGATAGAAGTTCTTGGCGTTGCCCGTCATCATCGCGAAGGCGACGCCGAAGGCCACGCCGAAGACCCCACTGAAGGCGTGCTTGACGGTGTCCTTCATGACGAGGCGCACCACGACCAGCAGCACGGAGACGCCGAGGGCCGCGATGGCCGATGCGCGCAGGTCCTTGTTGATCGTGTAGATCGTGACGAAGAGCAGCCCCGGCACGACCGTCTCGATCATGCCCCGCAGACCGCCGAACGCCTCGAAGAGCGCGGCCTCGGTCACCGCCCTGGAATCGTGCTGGGCGTCTTCGGTCGGCTTGTCGAGCGACGTCACCGGCTACTCCCGTCCGAGAGGTCTCAGTTCGTATTTCGGATTGAACAGCACACGGCGGCCCCGGCTCATCGAGATCCGGCCCGACGCGATCAGCTTGCGCCCTGGCTCTATCCCGACGATGGACCGTCTGCCGAGCCACACCACGTCCAGCGCGGCCGAGCCGTCGAAGAGTTCGGCCTCCAGGGCCGGAACCCCCGCCCTCGGCCGCAGCGTGACCGTGCGCAAGGTACCAGTAACCGTCACTATCTGTCGGTCGTGGCAGTCACCGATGCGCGTACAACCCGTGATCACGGTGTCCTCGCGCAACTCCTCGGACTCCAGATCCTCCTGTGACGAGGAGAGCCGGTCGAGCATGCGCCGGAACCGGCCCACCGGCTTCTCGGAACGAGGAACAGCACTCATACCTGAAGCGTACCGGCGCCCACCGACACCGACGTACGCCGGGAACACGTCCCCGGCCGGGGACGGCCCTCACCTCTCGAACCGGTATCCCATCCCGGGTTCGGTGATGAAGTGCTTCGGATGCGAGGGATCCGTCTCCAGCTTGCGCCGCAACTGCGCCATGTACACGCGTAGATAGTTGCTCTCCGTGCCGTAGGAAGGCCCCCAGACCTCCTGGAGCAGCTGTTTCTGGCTGACCAGCCGTCCCGCGTTGCGTACGAGCACCTCCAGCAGATGCCACTCCGTGGGAGTGAGCCGTACGTCGCGCTCCCCCCGGTGGACCTTTTTCGCGGCCAGGTCGACGGTGAACCCGTCGGTCTCCACCAGGACGTCGTCCTCGCCGCTCCCGATGGGCTCGGCCCGGCGGACGGCCGCCCGCAGCCGGGCCAGCAGTTCGTCCATGCCGAAGGGCTTGGTGACGTAGTCGTCGGCGCCCGCGTCGAGCGCTTCGACCTTCTCGTCGGACGAGTGACGGGCGGACAGCACCAGGATGGGCACCCGGGTCCAGCCCCGGAGGCCCTTGATCACCTCGACGCCGTCCATGTCGGGCAGGCCCAGGTCGAGCACGACCACGTCGGGATGCCGGGCGGCGGCGAGTTCGAGGGCGGTGGCACCGTCGGGGGCCGCGTCGACCTCGTACTTGCGTGCCCTGAGGTTGATCACGAGGGCGCGCACGATCTGCGGCTCGTCCTCGACCACCAGCACCCGGGTCATGACACCTGCCTCTCCGACTCCGCCAAGTCCGCCGACACCGCTGCGGCGGCCGGCCCTTCTCCCACTTCTGTTCCCGCTGCCGCTCCCGCCTCGGCCGCTCGCACCGTCAGCACCATGCTGAGCCCGCCGCCAGGCGTGTCCTCGGCCTGGAGGGTGCCGCCCATCGCCTCGGCGAACCCCCGGGCCACCGCGAGTCCCAGACCCACCCCGGCTCCGCGCGGAGCGTCACCGTACCGCTGGAAGGGCTCGAAAATGCGGTCCTTCGCCTCGTCCGGCACGCCCGGCCCACGGTCCACCACCCGCACCTCCACCCGCTCGGCGATGGCGCTGGCGGCCACCAGAACCGGCTGGCCGCCGGGGCTGTACTTGACGGCGTTCTCGACCAGGTTGGCCACCGACCGCTCCAGCAGTCCGGGGTCGACCGCGACCATCGGCAGGGTCTCCGGGATGTCCAGCTCGACACTGCCCTCGGGTACGCCCCCCAGCGCCATCGGCACCACCTCGTCGAGGTCGATCTCCCTGATCAGCGGGGTGACCGTACCGGTCTGGAGCCGGGACATGTCCAGCAGGTTGCCCACGAGGTGGTCGAGCCGGTCGGCGCCGTCCTCGATGCCGGCCAGCAGTTCGGCCTGGTCCTCCTCGGACCACGCCACGTCGTCCGACCGCAGCGACGAGACGGCCGCCTTGATCCCGGCCAGCGGCGTACGCAGGTCATGGCTGACGGCGGCGAGCAGCGCCGTGCGGATCCGGTTGCCCTCGGCGAGGGTACGAGCCTGGTCCGCCTGGGACTGGAGGCGCCGGCGGTCCAGCACCACGGCCGCCTGGGCGGCGAACGCGGCCAGCACCCGCCGGTCGGCGGCGGGCAGGACCCGGCCGGAGAGCGCGAGCGCCATGTGGTCGCCGACCGGCATGTCCACGTCCGCGTCCTCCGGGCGCTCCACGGCCTGCCGGGTGCCGACGCTGCCCGCGCAGGTCCACGGATCGACGTCGCTCTCCCGTTCGAGCAGCGCCACCGAGTCCATGCCGAAGGTCTCCCGAACCCGGTCCAGGAGGGCCTCCAGGCTGGTCTCACCGCGCAGGACGCTGCCCGCGAGGAAGGAGAGGATCTCCGACTCGGCTCGCAGCCGGGCCGCCTGATGCGTACGCCGGGCCGCCAGATCCACCACGGACGCCACCGACACGGCGACCCCGAAGAAGATCACCAGGGCGACGATGTTCTTCGGGTTGGCGATGGTCAGCCGGTGGTACGGCGGCGTGTAGTAGTAGTTCAGCAGCAGCGAGCCGAAGGCCGCCGAGGCGAGGGCCGGATAGAGGCCGCCGAGCAGGGCGGCGGCCACCGTGAGCGTCAGGAACAGCAGCATGTCGTTGGCGAGGCCGAGGTCGACGGCGTTCAGCAGCAGCGCGAGGCACACCGGGCCGGCCACTCCGACCAGCCAGCCCCAGATGATCCGCGCCCGCCCGAGCCGGGCTCCCCGGGCCACGGGCAGCCCTCGTCCCTTGCCGGCCTCGTCGTGGGTGATCAGGTGCGCGTCGAGATCGGGCCCCGAGTCCCGGGCCACGGTCGCGCCGACTCCGGGTCCGAAGACGTACTGCCAGGTCTTGCGCCGGGAGACGCCCAGCACTATCTGGGTGGCGTTCACGCCCCGCGCGAAGTCCAGCAGGGCCACCGGGACGTCGTCCCCGACCACATGGTGAAACGTTCCGCCGAGATCTTCGACGAGCGTGCGCTGGTCGACCAGCTCCTTCGGCGAGGCGTTGGTCAGGCCGTCGCTGCGGGCGACGTAGACGGCCATGACCTCGCCGCCGGCGCCCTTCTCCGCGAGCCGCGCGGCCCGCCGGATCAACGTACGGCCCTCGGGACCGCCGGTCAGCCCGACGACGATCCGCTCACGCGAGCCCCAGATCCTGGAGACCTGGTGCTCGCTGCGGTACTCGGTCAGGTACTCGTCGACCCGGTCCGCCACCCACAGCAGCGCCAGCTCCCGCAGAGCGGTCAGGTTCCCAGGCCGGAAGTAGTTGGCGAGAGCCGCGTCGACCTTGTCGGACTTGTAGATGTTGCCGTGGGCCATCCGCCGCCGAAGGGCCTGCGGGGACATGTCGACCAGCTCGATCTCATCCGCACGCCGGACCACTTCGTCGGGGACGGTCTCTTGTTGACGTACACCAGTGATCGACTCAACCACATCACCCAACGACTCAAGATGTTGAATGTTGACAGTCGATATCACGTCAATACCCGCGGCCAGCAGCTCCTCCACGTCCTGCCAGCGCTTGGTGTTGCGCGAGCCGGGAATGTTGGTGTGCGCCAGTTCGTCCACCAGGGCGATCTGCGGTCGGCGGGCGAGCACGACGTCCACGTCCATCTCGGTGAAGACGGCTCCGCGGTAGGGCAGCTCCTTGCGGGGGAGCTCGTCCAGCCCGTGCAGCATCACTTCCGTACGCGGCCGGTCGTGGTGCTCCACGAACGCGACCACGCAGTCCGTGCCCCGCTCGACACCGCGGTGCGCCTCGGACAGCATCGCGTACGTCTTGCCGACGCCAGGTGCCGCACCGAGGTATATCCGAAACTTGCCGCGACCCATGGCCTCATTGTCTTCCCGTGTCCACTGCTCACGCAGCGTCGACCCTACGTCCAACAATGTCGACAAAAGGGACGAGAGGCAGGCCGGGGTACGTCCTTGACGCAACCCTGACGCCCAGCAGACGAAGAACGGCCCGTACCCCTGTTCGAGGGGTACGGGCCGTTCCGCGGAAGTTCCTAGCGAACCTCGGTGATCTCCGGTCCGCGCTGCAGCTGGCCCATGCCGCCGGAGAAGCGGGAACCGGCCTCCTCCTGCTGGACGCCCTCGGGCACCATCTGCGCGTCGTTCGGCAGCTTCAGGACGATCGGGTCGCGAGGCGCCATCGGCCCCTCGCCACGGACGACGACCGTGTCCCGGAAGATCTGCTCCAGCAGACCTGCGGCCTGCGGCTGCACGGCGCCCTGCCCGGAGATGACACCCCGCAGGAACCACCGCGGACCGTCCACGCCGACGAACCGCACGACCTGGAAACCGCCCGTGCCGTCCGGCAACTGCACCGGCACCTGCGCGCGCAGCTCCCAGCCCAGCGGCCCCTCGACCTCGTCGACGATGCCACCCTGCTGGGTGATGCCGCCGGCGATCTCCTCGCGCACCTCGCCCCAGATGCCCTCGCGCTTGGGCGCGGCGAAGGCCTGGAGCTGCACGGCGCTGTCGCGCAGCACGACGGTCGCCGCGACGATCGCGTCACCCGCGACCTCGACCCGCAGCTCCATGCCGTCGACCCCGGGCACGAACAGCCCGCCCAGGTCCACCCGGCCCTCGCCGGGCTCGCGCACCTCGGTGTCGTCCCAGGGTCCGTCGGGACGCGGCTCCGGCTCCAGCCGGACGCGCGCACGCGAACCCGCTACTTCGTCCGCCTCAGTGTCGACGCTGTCGACGACCTGCTCGGCCTCGCCGGCCGCGTCCTCGGCGGCACCCTTCTTGTTGCGACGTCCGAACACGTCACTGTCCTTCCCGGTCGGATACGGCCGAAGCGTATCGATTCCCACCCGTTGTGCCGCCTGCTGCGGCCTGACCGCTGTGAACGCTCGCACCGCCCACCGCGGCGTGACCGCCGGTGGACCCGAAGCCCCCCTCGGCCCGCGCCGAGCCGGGAAGTTCCGCGACCTCCCGGAAGCGGACCTTCTCGACCTGCTGGACGACCAGTTGGGCAATCCTGTCGAAGCGTTCGAATCGCACACGTTCGTGCGGGTCGAGATTCACCACGATCACCTTGATTTCCCCACGGTACCCGGCATCAACCGTCCCCGGGGCATTCACCAGAGCCACACCGCAGCGGGCGGCGAGCCCCGAACGAGGGTGCACGAAGGCCGCGTACCCGTCCGGGAGCGCGACAGACACGCCGGTGGGGAGAACAGCCCTTTCCCCGGGCGCCAGTTCGCACCCCTGTGTGGTCCGCAGATCGGCTCCGGCGTCGCCCGGCTGCGCGTACACCGGAAGCGGTACGTCCGGATCGACGCGTCGGATGAGGACGTCCAGGGGCTCGCGGCCCATGGGTGCGGTGCTCATGGGTTCACCTCGAATGCGCGGGCGCGCCGGACCTGGTCCGGGTCGCTCATGGCCGCCTGGATCTCCTCCGGGCGGCCGTTGTCGATGAAGTGGTCGACCTTGACCTCGATGAAGAGGGCCTCGGCGCGCACCGCGACGGGCCCGTCGGGGCCGCCGATGCGTCCGGTGGCGGTCGAGTAGATCTTCCGCCGGGCCACCGCCGTGACCTCGGCCTCCAGGTACAGCAGGGTGCCGACGGGCACGGGCCGGACGAACTCGGTCTCCAGCCGTCCGGTCACCGCGATGGTGCGCAGCAGCCAGTTCAGCGAGCCGAGTGTCTCGTCCAGCGCGCTGGCGAGCACGCCGCCGTGGGCGAGTCCGGGGGCGCCCTGGTGGGCGGCCCGCACGGTGAACTCGGCGGTGACCGTGACCCCGTCTCCGGCCCGGGCGGCGAGGTGCAGACCGTGGGCCTGCTCGCCACCACATCCGAAACACTGTTCGTAGTGGGCGCCGAGGAGCTCTCCGGGCGCGGGCGCGTCCGGGTGCCGCACGGGCGCCACGGCGTCGGCGGGAGGCTTCAGAGCTGCGGAAGGACCACTCACAGCCGCAGACCTTACCCGCGAGTCGGCCGTGGGCCGACACCATGCCAAGCTTGGCTCCATGCAGCCTTCCGCCTCCCCCTACGAAGAACGCCTCACGGCCCCTCGCTCCTGGTGGCTGATCTCGTTCCTGGTCGGCGTCTCCTTCGCCCTGATCATGCTCCCGTTCGGCACACTCCCCCTGCTCGGCGGCCTGGTCGGCGGCACAGCGGTGGCCGCGGTGGCCGCGAGTTCGTACGGCTCGATCCGGATCCGGGTCGTGGGTGACGCGTTGATCGCGGGCGAGGCGAAGATCCCGGTGGCGGCCCTGGGCGAGACGGAGATCCTGAACGCGGAGGAGGCGCGGGCGTGGCGCACGTACAAGGCGGACACGCGCGCCTTCATGCTGCTGCGCTCCTACATCCCCACGGCGCTGCGCGTCCAGGTCACGGACCCCGAGGACCCGACCCCGTACCTGTACCTGTCGACGCGGGAGCCCGAACAACTGGTCGCGGCGCTGGAATCGGCGCGGGCGGCTGCCGCGCGCGACGCGGGCTGAACCGGCCTGATTGGCGGCCCGGGAGCGTCGGCAAATTCTTCTTCGGCGGCGGGCAAAGACTTGCCCGCCGCGTGTACGCGCCCGGGTCGCCCACGCTCCCGGGGACCCTTACATCCCGAGTTCCTTCGGCAGGTTCCCGACGTCCAGGGCGTCCGCGGGCGGCTTCAACGGGGGCAGCTCCGGGAGCTGGTCCCAGGGGACCTGGAAGGTGCGCAGGTCCTTGCGGATGCGGTCCGCGAGCTTTCTGGTGTCCCGCCGGTTCATGACCGCGCCGACGGCGGCGCCCACCATGAACGGGATCAGGTTGGGCAGGTCCCGGACCATCCGCTTCATGATCTGCTGGCGCAGTTCGCGCTTCATATGGCCCCCGAGGGCCGAGTTGATCGTCGACGGCTTCGTCACGTCGATCCCGCGCTCACCCGACCACGAGTTCAGGTAGGCGGCACTGCGCTGCTTCAAACCGCCTGGTGGCCTTGCGCCGTAGACCTCGTGCAGTTCGGCGATCATTTTCAGCTCGATCGCGGCGACGCCGGTGATCTCGGCGGCCAGCTCGGTCGGCATGGCCGGCGGTACCGGCAGCATCGCCGCCGCTCCGATGCCCGCCCCGACGCTCGCCGTCGCGCTCGCGGCGCCCGCGACGAGTTTGTCCGCGAGTTGCTCGGGCCCGAGGCCCGGGAACTGCCGACGGAGAGTGGCGAGGTCGCGTACGGGGATACGCGGGGCGATCTCGATGATCCGGTCGGTGAGGTAGGCGAGGCCCGCCCTGGCCCGGCTGCCGCCCTTACGGACGCCTTCCCTGGCCTTCTGTCGTATCGCCGCCGTCCGCCGCCCCATGACGGGGACGGAAGGCTCGGCCGGCACCGGGAGGTCATCCCCGTGGTCGGCCGGCCCGGCAGCCGGTTCGAGCGAGGCCGATCCGGTGTCGGATGAGCCCCGCTCGTCGTCACGCACACCATGAGGGCCGTCCGACGGCCCATGGTCCGCTCCCCGGGAGGGGAAACGGCGCTTCCAAGGAGGGGTCGAGCCAGTCACGGCCGACCCTGCCTCAGTCGCAGTCGCGGCAGATCGGCTGACCGTTCTTCTCGCGGGCCAGCTGGCTGCGGTGGTGCACCAGGAAGCAGGTCATACAGGTGAACTCGTCCTGCTGCTTGGGCAGTACCCGGACGGCCAACTCCTCGTTCGAGAGGTCCGCTCCGGGCAGTTCGAGGCCCTCGGCGGCCTCGAACTCGTCGACGTCCACGGAGGAAGTCGACTTGTCGTTCCTCCGTGCCTTGAGTTCTTCAAGACTGTCCGAGTCGACGTCGTCGTCGGTCTTGCGTGGGGTGTCGTAATCCGTTGCCATGTCGCGCTCTCCCCCTCTGGGTGTCTGCGGTGTCTCAGCGCAGGTAACGCGTGAGAGGCCGGACTTGTGCCCGACCTGAGGCGGAGATTTTGCCTCACATCAAGGTCTGTTACTCAATCGACACCCAACCGACCCCCTCAGGAGAGATCAGCTTGGATGGCGATCGGGACCGTACACGGTCCGAATGCCACACTTCAAAGGCCCCCACCGTGTACTTCCCGTGATCAAGACCCCCGAAAACCCGGATTTACCGGGCCTTGCGGCGACCTGCATGATCACGGAGAGTGGAAGGCCCTAAATTCGCCCTTGTGATCGATCACACACGAGGTCGCCGGGAGGGTACCCCGGAAATTCCGCGCAAAGCGAACATCCTCGCGTGTCGGCGACATGATCTCAGATAGGAAGGGCGAATCGCATCACGAGTCCACCTCCTTCGCGCGGCTGGGCCGAGATGTGACCCCCGTGAGCGCGCGCCACAGAGCGCGCGATCGACAGGCCGAGGCCCACACCCTTGTCACTGCCCGTTCGTTCCGTACGCAGCCGCCTGAAGGGCTCGAAGAGGTTGTCGACCTCGTACGCCGGGACCACGGGACCCGTGTTCGAGACGACCAGCACCGCCTGTCCGTGCTGGACCTCGGTGGTCACCTCGACCCAGCCGTCCTCCGGCACGTTGTACCGCACGGCGTTCTGTACGAGGTTCAGCGCGATCCGCTCCAGCAGCACGCCGTTGCCCTGGACGACCGCGGGATCGCGCTTCCCCCGGAACACGACCCCCTTGGCCTCCGCCTCGGCGTGCGTCTGATCGACGGCCTGGGTGGCCACCTCGGCCAGGTCGACCGGTTTGCGCTCGACGATCTGGTTGTCACTGCGGGCGAGCAGCAGCAGCCCCTCGACGAGCTGCTCGCTGCGCTCATTGGTCGCCAGCAGCGTCTTGCCCAGTTGCTGCAGCTCCGACGGCGCCCCCGGATCCGAGAGGTGCACCTCCAGGAGCGTGCGGTTGATCGCCAGCGGCGTTCTCAGCTCGTGCGAGGCGTTGCCGACGAACCTCTGCTGAGCGGTGAAGGCCCGCTGCAGCCGCTCCAGCATGTCGTCGAGAGTGTCCGCCAGTTCCTTCAGCTCATCGTCGGGGCCGTCCAGCTCGATCCGGCGGGACAGGTCCGAACCGGCCACCGCACGGGCGGTGCGGGTGATCCGGCCGAGCGGTGTCAGGACGCGACCGGCCATGGCGTAGCCGAAGGCGAAGGCGATCACGGCGAGGCCCAGCAGCGTGATCAGCGAACGGCTGAGCAGGTTGTCCAGGGCGTGCTGGCGCTGCACGTTGACGCATTTGTTCATGGCGCTGTTGAGCTCGGTCGCGGTGGGCGAGGGCGGGAAATTACACGTGTCGCTGCCGACCTGACCAGCGATGATCTTGAAGGGCAGGTTGCTGCCCACGTTCAGCGCGTTCGCCGCGAACAGGTAGATGATCGACAGCAGCAGGATGCCTGCGATCAGGAACATCCCCCCGTACAGCAGCGTGAGACGTATGCGGATGGTCGGGCGCAGCAACGGGAACTGCGCCTGTGGCCGACGGGGGTCCCAGGTGGGTTTCGGGGGTGCCTGGGGAGGCGCGGGTGTCGTTGCCACGGCTGATCAGATCCGGTAGCCGGAGCCGGGCACGGTGACGATCACCGGCGGCTCACCGAGCTTGCGGCGCAGGGTCATCACGGTCACCCGTACGACATTGGTGAACGGGTCGGTGTTCTCGTCCCAGGCCTTCTCCAGAAGCTGCTCGGCGGAGACGACCGCGCCCTCGCTGCGCAGCAGCACCTCCAGGACGGCGAACTCCTTGGGCGCGAGCTGGACTTCCTTGCCGTCGCGGAAGACCTCGCGGCGGTTCGGGTCGAGTTTGATGCCGGCGCGCTCCAGGACGGGCGGCAGCGGCAGACTCGTACGCCGGCCGAGGGCACGCACGCGTGCCGTCAGCTCGCTGAAGGCGAAGGGCTTGGGAAGGTAGTCGTCGGCGCCGATCTCCAGCCCCTCGACCCGGTCACTGACGTCCCCGGAAGCGGTGAGCATCAGCACGCGCGTGGGCATGCCGAGTTCGACGATCTTGCGGCAGACGTCGTCGCCGTGCACCAGCGGGAGGTCCCGGTCGAGAACGACCACGTCGTAGTCGTTGACGCCGATGCGCTCCAAAGCCGCCGCACCGTCGTACACGACGTCGACGGCCATGGCCTCCCGGCGCAGTCCGGTGGCCACCGCATCGGCGAGCAGTTGCTCGTCCTCGACGACGAGTACGCGCACGTCGTTTGTCCTTCCTCGGGGTCGCCCGCGGGCCGGCCGGCACGTTGGCGGAAAACTGTTCGTGTGGTCAGGCCACCATCCTGCCGCTTTCGCCCGTAAACCGGTTGTAAGAGGCCCCCCGGCGATCACCGCACCGACCCTGCCGACGGCGGTGGGAAGAATTCTCGGCGGGTTGAGGTTTCCCTCGAACGAAGCGGGGGGAGGACGGTTTTACACCCCGCGATCACGCTCTGCGTGTGCCATGACACCTAGTGGTACACCGAACCGCTTCCGCAGAGCGGGCGTGGGTGTCCGGCACCGTCGCCGCCCAGCAGGGCAGCGCTGGGCACCCAGTTGGAGACGTGATCGCCCCTCCGGACGGCACACCCCCGTGCCATCGACCCACGACCCAGGACGAGGGGGCGCAGCATGGACGCATTCACCGCAGGACTTCTGCAGCGCATAAGGGCGACCGAGACCGACCTGACGCGGGCTCGTGACGACGGCGACGACTTCCTCGTCGAGGTGGAACAGGCCGAGCTCGACGACCTGCGCCGCCTCGCCGCCGAACACGGTGTGGAGGTCGGCGCGGCAAGCGTCTGATCAGCCGGCAGAATGAAAAAAGGGGACCCCGGTATCGATCCAGTGCCGGGGCTCCCCCTTTTTTTGCCTCGTCCGCCTCCAGGCGCCTCCGGTGTGCCGTCGGTCAGTCGTGCCAGGCGCCGAAGTCCTCCAGGAGGCGCTGGAGGGGTTCGAAGACACCGGGGGCGCCCGCGACCGTCAGATCGCGTGACGGGCGCTCTCCGGGGCGTCCACCTGTCCGCGCGCCCGCCTCTCGCGCGATCAGGTCACCCGCGGCGACGTCCCAGGCGTTGAGACCCCGCTCGTAGTAACCGTCGAGGCGGCCCGCCGCCACATCGCACAGGTCGACCGCAGCCGAGCCGCCGCGCCGGATGTCACGCAGCAGCGGGATCAGCTGCCGGACCACCTCGGCCTGGTGGGCCTTGACCTCGGCGACGTAGTTGAAGCCCGTGGACACCAGGGCCTGGTCCAGGGGCGGCGCCGGGCGGACGGCGAGCCGGCGGTCGCCCTCCCAGGCCCCGGTGGCCCAGGCTCCCCCGCCGAGCACCGCGTGGTACGTCTCGCCGCGCATCGGCGCCGCGACCACCCCGACGATCCGCTCGCCGTCCCGCTCGGCCGCGATGGAGACGGACCAAGTAGGCAGCCCGTACAGGTAGTTGACCGTGCCGTCGAGCGGGTCGATGACCCAGCGGATACCGCTGCTGCCCTCGCTGGAGGCGCCTTCCTCGCCGAGGAATCCGTCGTCCGGGCGGCGGGCGGAGATCACGTCGGTGATCAGCTTCTCCGCCGCGATGTCCATCTCCGTGACGACGTCGATGGGGCTGGACTTGGTGGCGGCGACCGCGAGATCGGCCGGCCGGCCGTCCCGCAGCAGCTCTCCCGCTCGGCGTGCCGCCTCCTGGGCGAGCTCGAGCAGTTCGGGCAGCAGGGGGTCGCTCACAGGAGTCCTCACGCGTAGGGGCTGTCGGCGCCCGCGGCTGCGGGCTTGGGGGCACGGGACGGGCAGCAGCCCACAGGGCAGAGGTCGCGGGTCGCGCCGAGCGCGCCCAGGGCGCACGGTGTGATGTCCTGCCCGCTCTCGGCGGCGGCGCGCTCCAGGACGAGTTCACGGATCGCGGCGGCGAAGCGCGGATCGGCGCCCACGGTCGCGGAGCGGCGCATGGGCAGGCCCAGTTCCCGCGCCTTCGCCTTGGCCTCCGTGTCGAGGTCGTACAGGACCTCCATGTGGTCCGACACGAACCCGATCGGCGCGATCACGACGGCCGGGGCACCGGCGCCGTGCAGCTCCTCCAGGTGGTCGCAGATGTCGGGCTCCAGCCACGGGATGTGCGGGGCTCCGGACCGCGACTGGTAGACGAGCCGCCAGGGGTGGTCGACGCCGGTCCGCTCCCGCACCGCGTCCGCGATCAGCTGTGCGGTGTCCAGGTGCTGCTTCACGTACGCCCCGCCGTCCCCGTGGTCCTCGACCGGCCCGGAGGTGTCGGCGGACGCGGTCGGGATGGAGTGGGTCGAGAAGGCGAGGTGCGCGCCGTCCCTGACGTCGTCGGGGAGGTCGGCGAGGGAGGTGAGCACGCCCTCGATCATGGGCTCCAGGAAGCCCGGGTGGTTGAAGTAGTGCCGCAGCTTGTCGACCTGGGGCAGGTCGAGGCCCTCGCTCTCCAGGGCGGCCAGGGAGTCCGCGAGGTTCTCGCGGTACTGGCGGCAGCCCGAGTACGAGGCGTACGCGCTGGTGGCGAGGACGAGGACGCGGCGTCTGCCGTCCTGGACCATCTCGCGCAGGGTGTCGGTCAGATACGGGCCCCAGTTGCGGTTGCCCCAGTAGACCGGCAGGTCCAGACCGTGGTCCGCGAAGTCCTTGCGCAGGGCGTCCAGGAGGGCGCGGTTCTGGTCGTTGATCGGGCTGACCCCGCCGAACAGGAAGTAGTGCTGTCCGACTTCCTTGAGGCGTTCCTTGGGGATGCCCCGCCCTCGTGTCACGTTCTCCAGGAACGGAACCACGTCGTCCGGGCCCTCGGGACCGCCGAAGGAGAGCAGGAGCAGGGCGTCGTAGGGGGTGGCGTCGAGCGCATCTCGCATGGTTCCGATCCTGCCACCCCCCTCTGACAGCGGGAATCCCGGCCCGTCCCCGCAGGTGCGCCGGGTTCGCCGACCCGTAAGCTGTGTTGGCTTCCTTCACGCCTTACTCGCGTGTCCGTCACGCCTTACCGGATCGACCGGAGACCGCCGTGCCCAGCCCCTACCGCGCCCTGTTCGCCGCCCCCGGCTCCGGGCGCTTCACCGCCGCGGGGTTCCTCGGCCGGATGCCCATGTCGATGATGGGCATCGGCGTGGTCACGATGGTCTCCCAGCTCACCGGCCGCTACGGGCTCGCCGGCGCCCTCTCCGCGACCATCGCCCTCGCCGCCGCGGTGGCGGGCCCGCAGGTCTCGCGCCTGGTCGACCGGTACGGGCAGCGCCGCGCCCTGCGTCCCGCGACGCTCTGCGCGCTGCTGGCCTCGGCCGGGCTGTTGCTCGCCGCGCACTTCGAGTGGCCGGACTGGGTGCTGTTCGTGTGCAGCGCCGGCATCGGCTGCGTCCCGAGCGTCGGCGCGATGACCCGGGCACGCTGGGCGGCCCTCTACCGGGACACCCCTCAGCTGCACGCCGCGTACTCCTTCGAGTCCGTGATGGACGAGGTGTGCTTCATCGTCGGGCCGATCGTCTCGATCGGACTGTCGACGGTGTGGTTCCCGGAGGCGGGGCCGTTGCTCGCCGCCTGCTTCCTGGCGGTCGGCGTCTTCTGGCTGACGTCCCAGCGCGGGACCGAGCCGAAGCCGCATCCGCGCGCGCAGGGCAGGAGCGGCTCGGCGCTGCGCGCCCCCGGTCTCCAGGTCCTCGTGGTCACCTTCACGGCCACCGGTGCGATCTTCGGGGCCGTCGACGTGGTCACCGTCGCCTTCGCCGAGGAACAGGGGCACAAGGGCGCCGCGAGTGTTGTGCTGGCTCTCTACGCGGCGGGCTCCTGCATGGCGGGAGCCGTGTTCGGGCTGCTGCGCCTCCCGGGAGCCCCGGAACGCCGGTGGCTACTGGGCATATGTGCGATGGCCGTGAGTATGATCCCGTTCCTACTGGTCGGAAACTTGCCGTTTCTGGCCGTGGCGCTGTTCGTTGCGGGTCTGTCCATCGCTCCCACGATGATCACGACCATGTCCCTCATCGAACGGCACGTACCACGCGCGCAACTGACCGAGGGCATGACCTGGGTGACCACCGGGCTCGCGGTCGGCGTCGCGCTCGGCTCCTCCGTGTCCGGCTGGGTGATCGACGCCGCCGGCGCGAGCGCCGGGTACGGGGTTCCGGTGGCGTCCGGGGCCGTCGCGGTCGCGGTCGGTTTCCTCGGGTTCCGCCGGCTGAAGAGACCGGCTCCGCGTCGGGGAGGCACCGTTGAGCAGCACAGCGAGCGGCAAGAGCGGCACGTGGCGTAACTGGGCGGGCAACGTCACCGCCCGGCCCGTCCGAGAGGTCACGCCCGCTTCCGTGGAGGAGCTGGCGGAGGCCGTGCGGACGGCAGCCGCGGACGGCCTGAAGGTGAAGGCCGTCGGTACCGGGCACTCCTTCACGGCGACGGCCGCCACCGACGGGGTGTTGATACGCCCTCAACTGTTGACCGGAATCCGCAATATTGACCGCGCGAACATGATGGTCACGGTAGAGGCGGGGACTCCGCTCAAGAGACTCAACATGGCTCTCGCGCGCGAGGGCCTGTCGCTCACGAACATGGGCGACATCATGGAGCAGACGGTCTCGGGTGCCACCAGCACGGGCACGCACGGCACCGGCCGCGAGTCGGGTTCGATAGCCGCTCAGATCAGAGGGCTCGAGCTGGTGACGGCGGACGGTTCGGTGCTCGTCTGTTCCGAGAAGGAGAACAGCGACGTCTTCGCGGCGGCCCGGGTGGGCATCGGCGCCCTGGGGATCATCACCGCGATCACGTTCGCCGTGGAGCCCCTCTTCCTGCTCACCGCCCGCGAGGAGCCGATGACCTTCGACAAGGTCACCAGCACGTTCGACGAACTCTGGGCCGAGAACGAGCACTTCGAGTTCTACTGGTTCCCGCACACCGGCAACACCAACACCAAGCGCAACAACCGCAGCGCGGGCCCCGAGAAGCCGGTCAGCCCGATCAGCGGCTGGATCGAGGACGAGTTCCTCTCCAACGGCGTCTTCCAGGTGGCGCAGTTGGTCGGCCGCACGGTGCCCGCCACGATCCCGACGATCGCCCGGATCTCCAGCAAGGCCCTGTCCGCGCGGACGTACACCGACATCCCGTACAAGGTCTACACATCCCCGCGCCGGGTGCGCTTCGTGGAGATGGAGTACGCCGTTTCGCGCGAGGCCCTGGTGCCGACGCTGCGCGAACTCAAGGCGATGGTCGACCGGTCGGACATGCGGATCAGTTTCCCCGTGGAGGTGCGGACGGCCCCCGCGGACGACATCGCGCTCTCCACGGCCTCGGGCCGTGACAGTGCCTACATCGCCGTCCACATGTTCCGCGGGACGCCCTACCAGGGGTACTTCACCGCCGCCGAGCGCATCTTCACGGCGCACGAGGGACGGCCGCACTGGGGCAAGGTGCACACACGGGACGCGGAGTACTTCGCCGGCGTCTACCCGCGCTTCGGTGAGTTCACCGCCCTGCGGGACCGGCTCGACCCGGAACGCCTGTTCCAGAATGACTACTTGCGGCGGATTCTCGGCGCGTAGCGAAGCAATTGGTTCCGTTTCCGACGTTTACGCGAACCTCGCTGCGTCCGAGGTCACGGAACCGGCGGGAGAACGGCCAACTCGCACTCCCCGGCAGGAATTGGGTGGCGTGCCAATCCACGCACGTGGCCCAAATGGAGTACTGTTGCGAGCCCTGGGTCCGGTCTCCCGCCTGGGCGTCCGGGGCCTTCCAGGATCGCCAAGAGGGAGCTCGTTGCACAGGGTGACGGAGTTTGTCACTTAGCGTTGCGAATAGATAACCGTGGCATAACGGCGTTCTCGGGCCCCTGCCCGACACGCCGGGCAACTCGGCAAGGTTGTGGCAGGCTGCACCCGGGCAGGCCACACTCGACTAGCGGAAGCAGCGACGCACGTGACGTCGGCAGGCACCACCCGGGAGGTCCCCATGCCCGAACTGCGTGTCGTGGCCGTCTCTAACGACGGCACACGGCTGGTGTTGAAGGCTGCGGACAGCACGGAGTACACGCTTCCGATCGATGAGCGTCTGCGCGCCGCCGTCCGCGGCGACCGTCCCCGCCTCGGCCAGATCGAGATCGAGGTGGAGAGCCATCTCCGCCCCCGCGACATTCAGGCACGCATACGTGCAGGTGCGTCCGCGGAGGAAGTGGCGCAGCTCGCCGGGATCCCCGTCGATCGCGTACGCCGCTTCGAGGGCCCCGTGCTGGCCGAGCGAGCCTTCATGGCCGAGCGGGCCCGGAAGACTCCGGTCCGTCGGCCCGGCGAGAACGCCGGCCCACAGCTCGGCGAAGCCGTGCAGGAGCGGCTGTTGATCCGTGGCGCCGACAAGGACACCGTCCAGTGGGACTCCTGGCGCCGCGACGACGGCACCTGGGAAGTCCTGCTGGTCTACCTGGTGGCCGGCGAACCCCACTCGGCGAGCTGGACGTACGACCCGCCCCGGCGGCTCGTCCAGGCCGTCGACGAGGAGGCCCGCTCGCTGATCGGCGAGTCGGACGACCTCGCGGCGCCCGAGCCCAGTTTCCCGTTCGTACCGCGTATCGCCCGGCTGCCGCGCGACCGCCCGCTGGACCGTCCGGCCCTGCCCGCGCCGTCGTCCGAGCTCACCGAGGAGAGCGCCGGCGAGCGTGACTCGCTGACCAGCCTCCTGGAAGCGGTACCGAGTTTCCGCGGCGACATGGTCGTGCCGGAACGACCCTCCTCCACCGAAGCCCCGGAGGACCCGGCACCCGAACCCGAGGTGGAGGAGCCTCCGGCTCCCGCCGCGTCGGCCGGCTCCGCGTACGCGGACGTGCTCATGCCCCGCTCGGTCGGCGCCCACCGCGACCGTCTGGTCGGCGCCACCGACCGCCAGGCCGAGGCGGACGGTGTCCGTCCCGGCCGTAGAGCGGCGGTACCGAGCTGGGACGAGATCGTGTTCGGCACACGCCGGAAGAGCAAGGAGTAGTCACTCGTACGGCCTGCTCGTACGAGTGGCTGGGGGCCGCATCCGACGGATGCGGCCCCCACCCCTGCCCACGCCCCTCATTCGGCCGAACGCCCTGACTGTCGACCGAACTGTTGAGCTACCGGGTTACTGCGGATCGGGTCCCACGGCCACCGGCCGCGTCGGATCCCCCGACCACTCCGACCACGAGCCGACGTACAGCGCGGCCGGGATCCCCGCGACCGCCAGGGCCAGGACCTCGTGGGCGCCCGAGACGCCCGATCCGCAGTACACGCCCACCGCGGTGGCGTCCGTGGCGCCCACGGTCTTGAAACGGGCCGTCAGGTCGTCCGCCGGCAGGAAGCGTCCGTCCGCCCCCACGTTCTCGTTCGTGGGCGCCGAGACGGCGCCCGGGATGTGTCCGCCGACCCGGTCGATGGGCTCGACCTCGCCCCGGTAGCGCTCCCCCGCGCGCGCGTCGAGCAGCAGCCCGGAGCGGGCCAGCGCGGCGGCACCGTCCGCGTCGAGCAGTTCCACCGCTCCCGGCACCGGCGTGAAGTCGCCCTCGGCGGGCGCGGGTACGTCCGTGTCGAGCGCCCCCTCCCAGGACGGCAACCCGCCGTCGAGGACCCGCACGTCCGGGTGACCCGTCCAGCGCAGCAACCACCAGGCGCGGGCCGCCGCCCAGCCCTGTCCGCCGTCGTACACGACGACCGGGACGCCGGACGAGACGCCCGCGCGGCGCATGGCGGCGCCGAACACTTCGAGGTCGGGCAGCGGATGCCGGCCGGCCGGTCCCGCCGCCGAGGCGAGTTCCCGGTCCAGGTCGACGAAGACGGCGCCCGGGAGGTGCCCGGCCGCGTACTCGGCACGCCCGTCGAAAGGCGCCGCGCCGTCCGCTGTGACGACGCTGAGCTGCCAGCGGATGTCGAGCAGGACCGGCAGGCGGGAACCGGCCAACTCGTTCACTAGTTCGGGTGCGGAGATGATGGCGTTCATGGCTCCATCCTTGCGCACGGGGTGGCCGCGGCGGCCCGCTCGGGCTACTCTCCCGCCCGACAGGTTCGATCACGTGGCGTACGGGATCGGACACATGCTGTACGACTGATGGGCACTGTGCGGCAATCGCGCGGAGACATCCGGGAAGCGGCGGTTCGGGCACCCTCGGGACGAGGACGCCCGGAGGCGGCTCGGCCCGGACGCGCGGTACCGCGCGTGGTGCGAGCATCGGTACGGAGCGTTCGTGCACGCCAGACCGGCAGCACGGGCACGTTCTGACGTACGCAACGGAGCACGCCCCACGACGGCGTGCGTCAAATCCGCCGACGGGGCGGACAGCGGAAGTGACACGGCCACCGCGAGGGGTCGAGGAGAGAGTGACGATGACCGAGGCACGGGAGTCGGCCGGCCGGAGCAGCGAGACACACGCCCGGCACGCGCCCGGTACACCCTGCTGGGTGAGTCTGATGGTGCACGGAGTGACGGCGACCCAGGATTTCTACGGGGAGTTGTTCGGCTGGGAGTTCGAGCTGGGGCCCCAGCAACTCGGCTGGTACGTACGGGCCCTGCTGGACGGCCAGGAGGTGGCCGGCATCGGTCAGCTGCCACCGGACCGCCACCTCCCGGTGGCCTGGACGCCGTACCTCGCCTCGGACGACGTGGACCTCACCGCGGAGATGATCCGGCACTCCGGCGGCACCGTGGGGGTGGGCCCCCTGGACGCGGCGGACGCCGGCCGGCTGGCGATCGCCTCCGACCCGATGGGGGCGGTGTTCGGCATCTGGCAGACCGTCGCCCACCTGGGCACGGGCATCACCGGTGTCCCCGGCACCCCCGCCTGGAACGAGCTGGTGACCCGCGACTCGTCGAGCGTCGCCAAGTTCTACAAGACCCTCTTCGGCTACGAGGAGGAGCCCGTGGTGTCGGCGAACTTCGACTACGTGACACTGCACCTCGAGGGCCGCCCCGTCGCCGGAATCCACGGTGTGGGCAACTTCCTGCCCCGCGGCCGAGGACCGCACTGGATGACGTACTTCGAGGTCTCCGACACGGACGCGGCGACCGTGCGGCTGGTGGACCTGGGCGGCCATGTCGTCAAGCCCCCGCACGACACCCCACACGGCCGCGTGGCGACGGTGGCGGACCTGGAAGGGGCGGTGTTCTCGCTGATCCAGGGGGGCCGCTGACGGCCCCCCTGGAGGGCCTCTACGCGGGTCGCAGGACGCTGTGGATCGCCGCCTCGCCGGCAGCGAAGATCGAGTCCTCGCGCACCCGCGCCCCCGGGCTCGGCGCGTGCATCATCATTCCGTCGCCGACGAAGATGCCCACGTGACCGACATGGCCCAGCTCGCCGTGGAAGAACACCAGGTCACCGGGGAGGATGTCGGCGACGTTGATCGCCATGCCGGCGCTCGCCTGCTCGTGCACGGCACGCGGGAGTGCGACTCCGGCGGCCTTCCAAGCGGCCTGGATGAGACCGGAGTTGTCGTACGACCCCGGGCCGGCCGCGCCCCAGACACACGGTCTGCCGATCTGCGCGCGGGCGAAGGCGACCGCCTTCGCGGCCTTCGCACCGGACTCCACGACGAACGCGATGCCGTTGCCGATGCTCCCGCCGGTCACCACGGCCGGGTACGCATCGGTGCCGAAGTAGTGGGTACCCGTGCCGTAGGACGTCTGCGTGCCGTGCGGCGGCGTGTGCGTTCCGTACGAGGTGTCTGTGACGTAGGGCGCGGGCGTCTCCGTCACGGGGAACGGGTCGGCGACGGGGAACGGTTCGGTGACGAGGGGGAGTTCGGTGACGAGGGCGTAGTCCCCGTCGCGGAGCGTGCCCGCGTAGAGGGGCGTGCCCGCGTCCAGGGACGGGTCCGCGCTCCGGCCCACCGACTGGGGCAGCTGCCACTGCTCGGCGGGCTGGGGGCGATTCTGGGCCACCGGGTCGGGGAGGCGCCAGTTGTCCTCGGCGGGCAGGGGGCCCGCCGCCGGGAAGGCAGCGGTGCCCTGGGAAGGCGACGGGAACCAACTGGGCTCAGTCGAAAGGGCGTTCAGTTCCCGCGGAGCTGCCTGCCGTGGCGCGGGCACGGCCGGCAGAACGGCCATGGGCGCGGCGGTCGGTTCGGCGACCGGTGCGGCCGACAGCGCGGCCATGGGCACGGGCCGCAGCGTGGCCGTCGGCCCCGCGGGCAGTGCGGCCACAGGTCCGCCGGTCAACTCCGGCACGGGACGGGCGGCCGGCTCGGCGGGAGGAGCGGCGGGCCGCGCGGGGCGGGCCTCCGGCGCGCGGGCCGGTCTGCGGTCCGCGGGCAGTACCGCCGGCATGGTCGGGCCCAGCTGGGCGCGCCCCACGTCGAACCACGGACGGGCGACCTCGTCGAGGGCGGGATCGGAGCGCCTGCGCGCGGTGTCGGGCGCCGGGTTGATCCGCTTGCGTATCCCGAGCCTCATCGCACGGGTGGCGTTGAAGGTCCCGGTGAAGCTCTCAGCCTGGTCGTAGAGGCTGTTGATCCGCTGCTGGACCTCTTCACGGCTCGGCCCATCATCTCGGGTTCGTTCCGGCGCCATGCGGGACGAGCTCCTTCCGTGGTACGTCCTCTCAGCCAACTGTCAGGTGCGACAGCAGGTTTGAGAATGTGTCGGAGGTCAACTTAGCCAACTTGTGCGCTTCAGGTGAAGGTTGAAGCACGAAATGCCCGATACGTTATTGTGACCTTCATCGTATCGACCGTACGAGGGAGCCGCGCCGGATGTCCGGCGCGGCTCCCGTGGGTGTGCGCCCGATGTGGTGGCTGCCCGGTGACGCTAGGCGATCAAAGCGACCACCATGGCGATCAGCCCGATCGCCACCAGCGCCACCACCACCGTGATGAGGACGAGCGGCATCGCACCCCAGCCCTTGCGCAGCTCGGTCTGCGGATGGGAGATGCCGGACGTGCCACCTGCCTCGGCGGGTGGGGTCTCACCGGGTGGCACCCCGCCGCCGGGTTCGAGTCCTGGCGTCTGTGACGGCTCGGGATCAGGGCTGGTCATGACGCATCCTCCTCTCAGTTCTGGGCCGGCTATGGCCGCTTGGCCTTGGGCCGACCGTGCTGGTGGTCATGCCGTGAGGCGACAGGTGACTCCGCTCCGCCCTCGCTCGTGCCCGGCGGCAGCTCTGCCAGAGGGAGTCCCTTCACTGGTTGGAACGCGCGGCGCTGATGTCGCCGAGGGCCGAGTCGGGATCGCGTTCCATGGCCAGGTCGCCGATGGAGACGATGCCCACGGGGTGACTCTCCTGATCGACTACCGGCACGCGGCGGACGGAATGCTCGCGCATCACGTGCACCGCGGCGGCAAGGTCGTCGTCGGGGCCGACCGTGACCAGGTCCTCGCTGCACGCCTGGGCCACCGTCGTACGGTCCGGGTCGCCGCCTTCGGCCAGCGCGCGCACCACCAGGTCACGGTCGCTGACCAGCCCGCGCAGCCGGTCACCCTCGGTGACCAGCACGGCACCGATGCCCTCGTCACGCATCATCCGGGCCACCGCCTGCACTGACGTCTGCGGTTCGACGGTCGTCAGGTCGGCCGTCATGACGTCGCGGACATGCTGAGTCATGGAAAACATCCCTCCGTGGAGTGGGGCGGTGCTGTTCACCGCCGTGCAGCCGCCGAGTACCCGCACGCGGCCGGCGCTCCCATTTCGTTTCCGACGGCTCCCGCCTGGGACGGTCCGCCATCCCGGACCGTCTCCGGCCGCCCGCTCCGTCGGCACGGGGCTCGCACGGCGAGCTGTGGGAGCCTGGTAAGCAAGGAACCAGCCGTGGTTCTGCTCCTGGAGCCACGCCGCCCGCGCCGGCGGCGGCGGAGGGCACGCACATGGTGCCGGGCTTCGGAGGCCGGATCTTTGCGCGGCACCTGCCACGCGCCCGGCAGTGAGCTTGTGACTGCCGAGGGCTGCCACCCCCTGTGAAACGGGTCGGCACATGCGAAAGCCCTACAGCATCCATCTGGCCGTGTGGGGCTCCTCGGCCGTCCTCACCATCTGCCACGCGCGCCGTACGTGGGCCGCCGACCGCTCCGAGCTGTCCTTGCGGTACGTCCTCGGCACTCTTCCGGCCACCACGACAATGATCTTCTTCGACTACGAACACGGGCCCCGTCGACCGCACGACCGCAACCGGGCCTTCCGCGTCGTCCACGCGTACGCGGCCAGCCACTCCGTGTACCTGGTGGCCATCGGCGCTCCCGTCCTGCCCGGGGCGGTCCCCTCCGGCCACACACCGCCGCCGCCTTCGGCAGAGGCGTCGGCAGCGGCGGTCGGCGCGCTGCGCCGGGACGTCGCGTCCCGGGTACTGCGCCAGCAGGCGGCCGGCATCCGCCTCGCCCGCCACGGCTGCCACCCCTGCGGCCTTCACCGACGCCGGGAGCGGTGACCGCGCGCGGCGGCAGTTCGACAGCGGCGCGACGGGGGCGTCCGGTTGCCGACGTTTCAGCCTGGCGCGGGAGCGGTGTCCGGGGCGGGACCGAGCAGCACGTCGGCCGCACCGCGACGGCGGCGGCAAGGCGGCCGGGAGCGGCCGGCACGATGTCGTGGGCCGGCATGTTCCGCCGCAGCGCCCGCGGGCACGGCACCACCGTCAGCAGGTCACCGAGTCCCCGGGCGCGCAGGTCCAGTACCTGGGGACGGGTGCCGGACTCAGGAGGGCCCTGGGTGCGCGAGGGGGTGGCGGGGCCGTCTTCGCTCACGGAACCTCCTGGGACGAAACTCGCGCGGTTCTCGCCCGGACGGGCCTCGTCGGCCCCGGGCACCGGTCAGGGCCAGGACGGTTCCCTGCGTGGTACGACGACCAGCTCCGCGAGGGCGCTGCCGACCGGAACGGACAACGCGTACAGCACCGTGTCGGCGACGACCTCCGGGCTCTGCAGCATCGAGGTGTCGGCGTCGGGGAACCGTTCCATGATGAAGGCGGTCTCCATTCCGCCGGCGATGATCCCCGTCACGCCGATGCCCTCGCAGTCGCGCTGGGCCTCCTTGAAGAGGGTGTGCGTGAACGCCCGCAGGCCCGATTTGCTCGCCGCGTAGGGTCCGGCCTCGGTCCAGGTCCGGTTGGCCGCGGTCGAGAGAATGTTGACGATGTGGCCGCCGCCCTGGCCCACCATGCGGCGGTACGCCTCCAGGCATAGGTACATCGGTCCGAGCAGGTTGGTCGTCACCACCCGGGAGACCTCGTCCGCGGTGAGGTGTTCGGCCGACTTCGAGACGTCCACCGCGGCGTTGTTGACGAGGATGTCCACCCGCTGGCCGGCCTCGTCGACGTCCTCGAAGACATCGGCGACCGCCCCCGGGTCGCACACGTCCAGGCTCACGGAGCGGGCCCGCCCGCCCTGGGCCGTGAGGTCCTCGCACAGTTCCTTGGCCAGGTCGTGGCGTACGTCCGCCACGACGACGGAGGCCCCAGCGGCGGCCAGCCGGCGGGAGATGGCGGCTCCCAGGCCGCGGGCCCCGCCGGTGACCAACGCCTGCTTCCCGCTCAGATCCGTGTACGACGCGCCACTCATCCGCATGCCTTCCGTCTACCGTCTCCGGCCCGCCCGGGCGTTGTGCCCCGTGCGGGCATTCCGTCTCCACTGTCACCAACGGGAGCGTCTGAGGCACGCCGGGTTAGGCCGCAGGGCGGCACCCGGGCGTCCCAGCCCGTCCGGGGAGCGGCACGACGTCCCGCGCGGAGGTTCGGGCGTCCGGCTGTGAGCAAAGCCACCGCCGGGCCCCGAGGCCGGGCGGGACAAGGGCCGTGGGCTGCGGCGGAGCCGGCGGGAGAGACCGGTCACGCAGGCGGCTCGGGAAGGTCTGTCAGCATGGTCCGGGACCGATTCCCCCTTTCGTCGGGCGCCGTCGCGCCGACGTGTGGAACGCCCTTTCCCCGCCTGTCCGCCGTCCTCGCGTCCCCCGGGTATGTCTTCTGTGTCTGCGTCCGTCTCCTCTTCCGTCCTGCCTCCGGCCGTCGCCGCCGCGCCTTCCCGCTCGCCGTGGCGTTCACTGCGTCACCGCAGCATGCGGTGGTGGGCCGTCGCCAACTTCATGTCCAACATCGGTACGTGGATGCAGCTCACGGTGCAGAACCTGCTCGTGCTCCAGATCACCGGATCGGCCGCCGCGACCGGACTGTCGGTCTCCGTACAGGCGGCCCCCGGCCTGCTGTTCGGCCTGCTGGGCGGTGCGGTCGTCGACCGCTGGCCGCGCAGGCTCACCGCCGCCGTGGGGCAGGCGCTCCTGGGCGTGGTGGCCCTCGTGACGGCGGTCCTGGTCGTCCTCGGCCGGCTCGACCTGCCGGTGCTGCTGGTCCTCGCGGCCGTCACCGGCCTGATCGCCACCGTCGACGGGCCCGCCTGCGCCCTGCTGGGCAACGAACTCGTGCCGGCCGACGACCTGCCCTCGGCGATCGGAATCGGCTCGCTCGTCCACAGTGCCGGGCGGCTCGTCGGCGCCGCGCTCGCCGGGGTGGCCGTCGGCCTCCTCGGTACGTCGGTGGCCTATGTGGCGAACGGGGTCTCCTTCCTCTTCGTCGCCTGCGTGATCCCGTTCCTGAGGCCCGCGGACCCCGGGGCAGCGGTTCGTGCCCCGGCCCCCGCCGGGAAGGCGCCGTCAGGGCCGGCCGGCGAGGGCGGCTGCGGTGCTCGCGAGGGTCTGGCCTTCTTCATGCGCCGTCCCCGGCTCGTCGCGCTGGCCGCGCTCAACGGGATCGGCGCGCTGTTCGGCCGCAACTACTCGCTCACGCTGGTCGTCCTGGTCACCGGGCCACTGGCGGGGGACGCGGCGGCCTTCAGCCAGGTGTCCCTGGTCCTCGCCGTGGGCGGCATCATCGGCGCCGTCCTGGGCGCGCGGCTGCGCAGGCCCGGCGTACGGCTGGTGGGAGTCCTCACAGTCGCCGGGGCGCTGCTCCAGGTCCTGGCCGGCCTGTCGCCCTCCCTGGCCGTGCTCCTCGTCCTCGTCCTTCCGATGGCCATGGCGGAGTCCGTCGGGGACACCGCGCAGTCCACGGTGCTGCAGACCGACCCGCCGCCCCCTATGCGCGGCCGCGTCCTGGGGGCGTGGTCCAGCATCCGCACCGTGTGGGGGCTCGCGGCGCCGCCCTTGCTGGGACTGATGATGGAGCTGGCCGGCGTGCGCGCCGCTCTGGTGGCGGGCGGACTGGTCGTGACCGCGGCCGTGGCGGCGGGCTACCTGCTCCGCGGCCACGGTGTTCGCCGGGTCGCGCGCGGCCGGGTACCGGAGGTCGCCGTGCCGCTCCGCGCCGGCCTGGGGACGGCGGCCTGACCGCAGCCGGACGTGCACTGCGGCTCAGGGGGCGGTACGGGCGCCGGCGGCGGCGCGCGCCGCACGGTCGGCGAGGCCGGTGGTGGACCGGCCGTCGAGGTACGGCAGGACGACGGTCTGGCCTCCCCAGCCGCGCAGTACCCCTGCCTCCGGCAGCGCTTCGGCCGAGTAGTCGCCGCCCTTGACCCACACGTCGGGCCGCAGCGCGCGCAGCAGGTTCTGCGGGGTGTCCTCCTCGAAGGCCACCACGGCGTCGACACTGCCGAGTGCCGCCAGCACTCTCATACGGTCCTCCAGGGGGTTGAGCGGGCGGCCCGGCCCCTTCAGACGCCGCAGCGAGGCGTCCGAGTTCACACAGACGATCAGGCAGTCGCCGATACGTCGTGCGCTGTCGAGGAGGCCCACGTGGCCGGCGTGCAGCAGGTCGAAGCAGCCTCCGGTGGCGACGACGGTGCCGCCGCCGACCCTCACGCGCGCGGCGAGTTCGAACGCGTCGCCCGCGGCGGAGCCCGCGCGCCCGTCCGGTCCGCCGGTCCGCCAGATGCCGGGGTCGGCCGCGCCGCCGGCCGCGACGAAGGCGGCGGCGCCCGCCACCGCCCGTTGCACCGCTTCCTCGGGCAGGGCACCCTCCGCGAACGCGACGGCGGCGAGGGCGGCGAAGCAGTCCCCGGCGCCGCACGGATCTCCCGTGGCGGGGTAGGGCACCGGCACGAGCATCGGCGCCGCGGAGCCGGGGCGGGTGAGCAGAGCGCCACGGTCTCCCAGGGTCACGGCGACCGACACCGCGTGCCAGCGTTCCGCCAGCTCGGCGCCGCGACGGGCCTGTTCGGCGAGTGAGTGCCCGTCGCCCGGGGCCAGCGCGGCGGCCTCGGCCTCGTTCGGGGTCACCAGGCGGGCTCCGGGGACGGGAGGGCCGCCGCGCGGGTGCGGATCCCACACCAGCGGCGTCCGTCGGGCCGCGTCGGCCAGCAGCGGCCGTACGGCGTCGGCGGTGCCCCTGCCGTAGTCGGCGACGAGGACGGCGTGCGCCCCGGCGAGGGCTTCGCGGACGGCCGAGGGGGCCGGGCCGACCTCGCCGCCGCCACGGTCCACCCTGACGAGGGGCCGGCCACCGGCCAGTACCCGGACCTTGACCGGGAGCGTTCCGCGCAGCGGGAGTTCCACCAGCCGGACCCGCCCGCGCAGCGCCTCGCGCACCGT
This sequence comes from Streptomyces sp. NRRL WC-3618, assembly GCF_001280005.1. Classification (GTDB taxonomy): domain Bacteria; phylum Actinomycetota; class Actinomycetes; order Streptomycetales; family Streptomycetaceae; genus Streptomyces. The sequence goes on from NZ_LGDW01000236.1 coordinate 79,129, forward strand.
GTGGCTGGCCTCGTCCTCGCCGAGCGCCGTGACCAGGACGACGTCTCGGCCGGTCCGGGCGGCCAGGCCGGCGGCAAGTCCGGCGCCGCCGGGGCGGGAGACGTCGGCGGTGACGTCGACGACGGGCACCGGGGCGTCGGGCGCCAGCCGGTCCACGACTCCCCGTACGTCACGGTCGAGCAGGGCGTCGCCGACCACGACCAGCGGTCCGGTGGCGTTCACGGCGTCCTCCCGAGGACGGAGACCCCCGGCCGGGGCGCCTTGCTCCCGGCGGTCCGGACGGTGGCGGGGCCGGTCGCGGCGGAAGTGGTCGCGGCGAGCGCGGCGTCGAAGTACTCGCACACCAGGTGCACGGCCACCAGGTGGGTCTCCTGGACGGTCGCGGTGGTCTCGGCGTCGACGCACAGTGCCTGGTCGGCCGCCTCCGCGAGCGGATTCGGGGAGGCGCCGGTCAGGGCCCAGACCTCCACACCGGCCGCGCGGGCCGTCATCGCGGCGGAGAGCAGGTTGGTGCTGCGTCCGGAGGTGGAGAGCAGGAGCAGGACGTCGCCGTGGCGGCCGTGCGCCGCCACTTGGCGGGCGAAGACGTGCTCGAATCCGTAGTCGTTGCCGATGGCCGTCAGGCTGGACGTCTCGGCGTGCAGGGATATGGCCGAGTAGGCGGCGCGTTCCTCGCGGTAGCGCCCGACCAGTTCAGCGGTCAGGTGTTGCGCCTGGGCGGCGCTGCCGCCGTTTCCGGCGGCCAGCAGCCGGCCCCCGGCGGGCAGTACCACGGCGAGCCGCTCGCCCCAGTGGGCGAGTTGGCCGAGGCCATGGACGCGCAGGCGTTGGAGGGCGTGCTGGAGCGACTGGCAGTGCTGGTGCGCTGCCTCGTGCAGGGGGTTCTGGCTCATGGCGTCGGGCCGGCCGCTCGCGGGAGCGGTCCACGCCCCACCTCCTTCGGGTCTCGGGGCTGCGCGGAACGGGCCGCCGGTCCGGCGGGGCCGGAGGGGCGGCGGAGGTCGGTGGCGGCGCGCCGGGCGTGCGCCGACGGGCTCACGTCGCCCCGGCGGCGGTCAGGCGCCGGGCCAGCGCCGAACGGTAGGAACGCTCGGTGGCGGCGGCTACGTGGGGCCAGCCGTACCTTCTCGTCACGCGCCGCCGGCCTGCCGCGCCGTAGGCCTCGCGCAGACCGGGGTCGGCCAGCAGCCCGGCCACGGCGTCCGCCAGGGCGCGGGGATCTCCGGGCGCCACCAGCCGCCCGGTCTCCCGGTCGACGACGGTGTCCAGCTGACCTCCGACGGCGCTCGCGACGACGGGCCGACCGCAGGCCATGGCCTCCAGCGGCACGATGCCGAACGGCTCGTAGTCCGCGGGGCACAGGACGACGTCGGCGCCGCGCATCAGGGCGGGCACGTCCACGCAGGGGACCGCGCCGAGGAAGCGCACCCGGTCGCCGACCCCGGCCGCGCGGGCGAGCTCCCGCAGGCGGCGTACCTCGGGATCACCGTTCAGGAGGCCGGGCCCGGGGCCGCCCGCGATCACGAGCTCCGCCTCGGGCAGGCGCGCGAGCGCGGCCACGGAGACGGCGGCGCCCTTGCGCGGCACCAGGCGGCCGACCTGGAGCAGCCGGTAGCGGTGGTTGGTCGCGCGTGCGGTGACCGCGCCGTCCGGCCGGAACCTCTCGGTGTCCACTCCGCACGGGACGATGTCGGCCCTGCCACCGGGGACGCCCATCCGTTCGAGCTCGGCGACCTCGTCCCGGCAGGTGGCCACCACCCGGTCGCAGCCGAGGCCGATCTCCCGTTCCAGGCCGATGCGTGTCGGCGGGCTCGTGTCGGCACCTCCCTGGTGCCTCTTCTTGACCGTTCCGAGCGCGTGGTAGGTGTGCAGCATCGGCAGCCGCAGCTCGCGTGCGGCCGCGAGGGAGGCGAGGCCCGACATCCAGAAGTGCGAATGGATCAGGTCGGGGCGCTGGCCGTACAGCCAGAGGTGGGTGAGGTATTGGCCGAACTCCCGCATGTAGGGCAGTAGTTCGTCCTTGGGGAGGTACTCGGCCGGCCCGGCCGGGACGTGGTGCACCGTGACGCCGGGGCGCATGACGACGCGTTCGGGGAGATCCCGGGCATCGCGCCGGGTGTAGACCGTCACGCGGTGGCCCCGGTCGGCGAGGGCACCGGCCAGACAGGCCACGTGCACGTTCTGTCCCCCGGCGTCCACTCCGCCCAGGGCGGCGAGCGGGCTCGCGTGCTCGGACACCAGGGCGAGTGACAACGGCCGCCGGCGTCGGCCGGCCAGGACGGTCGACCGCAGGGGGGACGATGTCATGACCGTACCTCCGATATCAGGCGCTCCCAGTCGTCCAGGAAGCGTTTGAGGCCGTAGCGTTCGAGAGCGGCCTGCCGCGCGCGTGCGCCGTCCTCGGCGGCGGCCTGTGGTTCGTCGAGGTAGTGGCGGGCCGCGCGGGCCAGCACCTCGGGCCGGGTGGACAGGACACCGGTGCCGGGCGCCACCGCCTCCGCGGCTTCCGTGGTGGCCAGCGCCACGACCGGCATGCCCAGGTGCATGGCCTCCAGGAGGGACAGCCCCAGGGAGGTCCAGCGCACGGGGTGCAGGTAGAGGCGGCGCCGCGCCATCGCCGCGTGCAGGTCCCGCTGCGGCAGTTCGTACGAGCGGCATCGGTCGGGGGGCAGGCCCAGGTGTTCGGCGAGTCCTTCGGTGCGCATGCCGAAGACGTCCAGGGGCGCGGCGCGCGCCAGCGCCGGCAGCAGGTCCGTGCCGGTGTGACGGCCCCGGCGGACCGGTTCGTTGACGACGACCGCGGCGCGGGGCAGCGTACCCGTGTAGAGGTGCCCCGGGTCGACGATGCCGTGCTCGACGACCTCGGTGCGGGTGGTGCCGTTGTCCCAGAACAGCCGGTTGAAGTGCGTGACGTGCACCAGCGTCAGATCGGTGCGGTCGGCGCAGGGGTGGCGGGTGGTGGGCACGTTGCCGTCCGGTGCGTTGTGTTCCAGATACACGGCCGGTACGTCCCGGCCGGGACGGCGCCGGAGCCAGCGTTCGGCGAGTTCCGCTTCGTGGGGCCGCTGCAGTACGACGAGGTCCACGGCGGTGTCCGCCAGTTCGGCGGGGCCGACCTCGCGGACGGACACCGGCCAGGCGAAGGTCCGGGCCCGCCCCAGTCCGTCGGGCCCGCGGTCCGGCGTGACGGGGACCAGGTAGGTGTGGGGCCCTTGGACGAACGCGGTGGTCCACGAACCGTGGACGTGCCACAGCAGGATGTTCATACGGTTGCTCCTCTGTCTCTCTCGCGGTCGGCCGCCGTCCCGGCCGGACTGCCGTTCACGGGCGCGGGAGCCAGGAGCGCGGCCACGGCGGTCAGCACTTCACCGTCGCCGATGCCGTCCAGACAGGGGTGTCCGGCCACCGGGCAGTCGCGGGCCCTGCTGTCGGCGCAGGTGGCCGCCTGGTCGCCGAGCAGGACGTGGGGAACCCGGTACGGGCGCCAGCGTTCGGCCGGCACCACGGGAGCGAAGGCGCAGACCACCGGTATGCCCACGGAGCAGGCCAGGTGCATCGGGCCGGTGTTGCCGGTCACGACGACGCCGGCGCCCGCGAGGACGCCCGCCAGCTCGTGCAGGTCGGCTGTGGCGCCGCCGAGGTCGAGTCCGTGCCGGCCCGCCAGCCGGGCCGCCGGGACGCCCTGCGGGCCGCAGAGCAGGGTGGTGTGGGACGAGCCGGCCGCCACCGCGCGTACGGCGGGCCCGGCCAGCAGGACGTCGCCGGCGCTGTCGAGGCGTACGACCAGGCTGCGCGGGGCGCTCATCGCAGGGATCCGCTCGCCCGTACCGGCCCGTCGGACGACAGGATGAGGCGGACGGCCGCGAGGAGGTCGGTCGCCGTCTCCCGGGCGGCGGCGACCTCGTCGGGACGCGTCACGGGGGTCGGCACGAGGACACCCCGGGCGCCGGCCGCCTCGGCGGCCCGTACGTCGGCGCCGATGTCGCCGACGACGACGGTGCGTCCGGGGGCCGCGCCGAGCCGGTCGCAGGCGGCGAGGACCAGGCCCGGAGCCGGCTTGCGGCAGCCGCAGCCGCCGTCGGGGCCGTGCGGGCACACCGCCCACACCGCGAACGGGCCGAGCATCGCGTCGACGCGCAGGCGTACGGAGTGCACCTGGTCCCGCGTCAGCAGGCCGCGGGCGACGCCCGACTGGTTGCTGACGACGCCGACCGGGATTCCCCGGTCGCGCAGTGCCGCGATCGCCGCGCGGGCGGACGGCATGGGAGCCACCCGGTCCGGGTCGCCGTTGTAGGGGACGTCGACGACGAGGGTTCCGTCACGGTCGAAGAGGACCGCCTCCGGCAGCGGCTCGGCCGCTTCCGGCGGGCCGGGAAGCCCCGGAGCCGGGCGGGGAGCGCCCCACACCCAGGGCCCTTCGGCGGGCCGGGCGCGGCGGCGTCCGGTGGACGGGGTCCTCATGTCCGCGCCTGCTCGCGCGGTGTCCGCCCGGAATCCGCCGCGTCCGTCAGCGGCGGGCGCGCGGGCCCGAGGGGGCGGGCGGCCCGGTGCGCGGCGTGGCCCCGCAGCCAGTACCAGGTGGCGACGGGCGGGATGAGGACGCTGGTCATGACCATGGTGGCGATCTCGGTACGGGTCCTGGGCCCGGGCGTGATCCGCGCCGCCGCGAACTCGGCGGTGCCGGCCAGCCATGCGGCCGCGCAGACCCCGGCGGCGCCGGTCCTGCCCGACAGCGCGCAGCCGACGGCGGTGACGGCCGCCGCGGTGACGGCGAGGTGGCGCCGCAGCCGCCCGCGCGGGGCCGCGGCCCGCTGCCACCAACCGGATCCGTGCAGGCGCCTCATCAGTACGTCGTCGGCGTTGCCCGCCTGGACGCGCACGGACACCCAGCGGTCGGCGGGCCGCACCGGATGCGTGGTGCGGCGTGTGCCGGCGGCCAGGGTCCAACCGCCGTCGAGGAGGCGCAGGGCCAGGTCGGCGTCCTCCCGGAAGGCCCGGGGGAAGCGTTCGTCGAATCCGTCGGCGGCCTCCAGCGCCTCGCGCCGGAAGGCCATGTCGGCGGTGATCCAGCGGGCGGTGGCCAGGCCCGCGGTGTTGCGCTCCCAGTCCGTGGGGCGGCGCCCGGAGGGCAGGGGCACGTCGATGCGCGCAGTGAGGGCTGCCGTGGCGCGGGGCGCCGTGGCGAGGTCGTGGAGCAGGTCACGGCCCCAGGTGGGCCCGGGCACCACATCGTCGTCCAGGAAGACGATCCACGGCACCTGGCCCACCGACCGGGCCCCGGCGTTGCGGGCGGCGGCGGGGCCCCGGCCGGCGCCGGACACGATGGTGGTCACCGGGAGCAGGGTCGGCGGCACGTCCAGGGCGGGGGTCACGGCGCCGGGGCCCGGGCGGTCGTGGACGAGGACGACCGCCGCCGGTCCGGTGCCGTCGGCCGTGGCGGCGGCGAGGGCCTCCAGGCAGCCCCGGAGGCTGGGTCTGCCCAGGGTGGGAACGACCACGGCGTAGGTTTCGGGATCCGGTGGCCGCGTCGTCGCGCTCACGCTTCCTCCCCGGTGCGGAACAGCCGACCCCGGCGAACGGCGTACGGTCCGATGGCGAGCAGGTCCACGGGGGACGAGCCGAAGCACTCCAGCGCGTCCCGGGGGTCGTCCACCATGGGCCTGCCCGCTGTGTTCAGGCTGGTGTTGACCACCACCGGCAGTCCCGTGCGGCGCTCGAACTCGGTGAGCACGCGTGCCACCAGCGGTTCCCGCCGCGCGTCCACGGTCTGGATACGGGCCGTCCCGTCGACGTGCACGACGGCTGGGATCCGCTCCAGCCACTCGGGGGCCACGTGATGGACGAAGAGCATGTACGGGCTGGGCATCGGGCCGTCGAAGATCTCGGACGCCCGCTCGGCGAGCACCATGGGGGCCACGGGCCGGAACTGTTCGCGCCCCTTGACGTCGTTGAGCCGCTCCAGGTTTCCCGCGTGCCCGGGATGCGCCAGCAGGGACCGGTGTCCCAGGGCGCGCGGCCCGTACTCGGAACGGCCCTGGAACCAGGCGACGATGGCGTTGTCGGCGAGGGCGTCGGCCACGGTCGCCGCGATGTCCGGCGGCCGGTCGAAGGGCACGCCGGCCGTCTTCAGCCAGGCGCCGAGCTCCGCGTCGGACCAGTCACGGCCCACTCGTCCCCCGCTCCGGCGGCGAGGAGCAGCGCGGAGCCGAGGGCCGTTCCGGCGTCGCCGGCCGCGGGTTGCACCCAGACACGCGCGAAGGGACCGTCCCGGGCGATTCGGGAATTGGCCACGCAGTTGAGGGCGACGCCTCCGGCCAGGGTGAGGACATCGTCATGGGTGCGCCCGTGCAGCCAGCGCGTGAGGTCGAGGAGCGTTTCCTCCAGTACGGCCTGGGCGCTCGCCGCGACGTCCGCGTGGGCGGCGGTCCACGGCTCGTCGGCGCCGCGCGGCGGGCAGAACTCGTGCCAGGGGACGCCGGTGGCGTGGAAACCGCCGTCGCCGGTCGGGTACACGTACCGCCTCAGTTCGGCGAGCACGCGCGGGGTGCCGTGGGAGGCGAGGGCCATCACCTTGAACTCGTCGGAGGATCTCAGGAAGCCCAGGTGAGCGGTGAGTTCCTCGTACACGAGCCCGAGGGAGTGCGGGAGGTCCTGCGCGTACAGCGGTTCCAGCCGACTGCCGGTCCGGCGCGCAGCCAGGTGGGAGGCGCGCTCACCGCGCCCGTCGAGGACCAATACGGAGCTGGTGTCCGCACCGTCGGCGGCGAAAGCGCCCGAGGCGGCGTGCGCCATGTGGTGGGGTACGAAGCGGACGAGGGCCGGGTCGAGCCCGGGAAGCGCCGTGGCCAGGAAGCCCGGTGCCTCGCGGGCGTACGTCTGGCGCAGGTGGTCCCACGGGTCGTGCAGGCCCAGGCTCTTGGCGGGGAGGGCCAGGGCCGGATCGTAGGAGTAGGCGACGGCGTCCAGGTCCTGCGGGCGCAGCCCGGCGCGGCCCAGGCACCACGCCGCGGCCTGCACGGGGAGCTCCCAGGCGGAGAACGGGAGGGGCCGTTTGCCGTGCTTGCGGCGTGAGAACCGTTCCTCCTCGGCGGCGGCGACGGTACGGCCGTCGATGACGAGGGCGGCGGCGGGATCGTGGAAGAGCGCGTTGATGCCGAGAATGCGCATGGCGGACCGCCCTTTCGGCTGTGGGACGTAAGGGGTGTCGGCACCCGGGCGGGCGCCGGACGGCGAGGCTCGCGGCGGAGGTCAGTCGTCCGGGTGGCCGCGGAACCAGGCGATGGTGCGAAGCAGCCCTTCGTCGGCCGTCACGAGCGGTTCCCACTGCAGCTTGTCGCGGGCCAGCGTGATGTCGGGGCAGCGCACGGTGGGGTCGTCCGTGGGACGCTCCACGAAGGTGATCTCCGAGGTGGAACCGGTCAGTCCGATGATCCGCCGGGCCAGTTCCAGCATGGTGAGCTCGTCGGGGTTGCCGAGGTTCACGGGCCCCGGCATGCCGTGCGCGGCAGCCTTGAGGATCCCCGAGACGGTGTCGTCGACGTAGCAGAGCGACCGGGTCTGCGCGCCGTCGCCCGTGACCGTCAGCGGTGTGCCGGCCAGGGCCTGGCGGATGAAGGTCGGCACGGCGCGGCCGTCGTAACCCCGCATGCGCGGACCGTAGGTGTTGAACAGCCGCACGACACAGGTGTCGGTGCCGAGCGTCGTGCCGTGAGCCGTGGTGAATGCCTCGCCGAAACGCTTCGCCTCGTCGTAGACGCTTCTCGGACCGACGGGATTGACATGGCCCCAGTAGCGCTCGCTCTGCGGGTGCTCCTGCGGATCGCCGTAGACCTCGGAGGTGGAGGCGAGGAGGAAGCGGGCTCCGCTGCGGTGGGCGAGCTCCAGCGCGTTGCGGGTACCGAGGCTGCCCGCTTCCAGTGTGTGCAGGGGCAGCCGGAGGTAGTCGGCGGGTGAGGCCGGAGAGGCGAGGTGGAGGACCAGGTCGGGGGGCCGCGGCACGCTGAAGGGCTGTGAGACGTTCGCCTCGTGGAGCGTGAAGCCGGACCGGCCCGCCAGGTGGGCCACGTTCTCGGGCCGTCCCGTGCTGAAGTCGTCGACGCAGGTGACGGCGGTGCCCGCCTCGATCAGGGCCGAACACAGGTGGGAGCCGACGAAGCCCGCGCCTCCGGTGACGACTGCGTGCTCCCAAGTCCGCGTCGTGGTAGGGCCCATCGTGATCTCCTCATGAGCAGGGGGAGAGCGGGACGCAGGTATCGAGGACGGCGGTGACTGCGCCGTCCCGCGCCTGGGAACAACCCGCAGGGTGACCTCAGCCTGCCGGAGAGCCCGACGCGGCGCTCGGGGACAGGGCCATTCGGGTGATAACCCACTGTCGCCGGGCGCCGCCTCCGGCCACCGCCCGTCCGGTGGCCGGTCGAGCAGGATGAAGGGGTCAGCGGCGGGGAGTGCCGGCTCGAACATGTTCCGGCCGGGCCGGCGACAGCGCCGCCCTGAGCGCCCGGTGCGAGACTGTATGTGTAAGGAGCACCTGCGGAGGTGACGCTGATGGGCGGCTTGCCTGACGAGGGTGGTGACCCGGGCGACGTACCGCCGACCCCGCCTCCCGGACCGGATGCCGACCAGGCCGACGACCGCCCGGACGAGGTTCACGAACTGCTGCGGAGGTTGGCCACGGCAGCGGACGACGCCCGCCCCGGCGGCGGCGGGAACGCCGCGGCGAAGCTGTGCCGGGCATGCGTGGACCTCATGGACATCAGCGGAGCCTCCGTGTCACTGTCCGGCGACGAGGACACCCGGGCGCTGTGGTGGTCGAGCGACGAGACGGCGGGCCGGCTGGCCGAGGCGCAGTACTCGCTGGGCGACGGCCCGTGCCGCTCCGCCCTGGAGCTCGTGTCCCCGGTGCTGGCCGCCGACCTCGCCGTCCGCCCGGACGCCGCGCGCTGGCCGGTGTTCGCCGAGCAGGCCGTGGCGCTCGATGTCCGCGCCGTGTTCTCCCTGCCCTTGAGTCCCGGCGGGATCATGGCCCTGGGCACCCTCGACCTCTACCGGCGTACGCCGGGCGCGCTCAGCGACCGCGACCGGTCGCTGGCCCTTCCCGCGGCGGACGCCATCACGGACGCCTTCCTCCTGCTCGACCGGCTACCGGACGGCGGCGAACCGGGCCGGTGGATGGCCGCCGCCGAGAACGACCGGGAGGAGGTCCACCAGGCGACCGGGATGCTCATGGTGTTCCTCGAGCTGGACCCGCGGCAGGCACTGGCCCGGTTGCGCGCCCACGCTTTCACGCGGGGACAGACGGTGACCGAGGCCGCCCGCGACGTCATCGCGGGAAGGGAGACCCTACGTGACTGACACGCCCGGCAAGGCCACGGCGAGCGGCGCCATTCTCCGAGCAGGACGACGGGAAGACGGTGACGGCATGACACGCGAACTCGAGATCACGGAGGCGTTCGTGCATCTCACCGACACCTTCTCCCCTTCAACGGACCCGACCGTGCTGCTCCACCACCTCGTGGACCACAGCCTGCGGCTGTCCTCGGCGGACTCCGCGGGCGTCATGCTCTCCACCGCCCGGGGAGGCCTGAGGCCCATGGCCGTGTCCGACCGGAGGGCCGAACTCACCGAGGTCTTCCAGGCGCAGAGCGAGCAAGGCCCTTGTGTGGACGCGTTCAGGAGCGGAACGCCGGTGTACGCGCCGCGCCTGGAGGCGTGCTCGGAGCGCTGGCCGCTGTTCGTCGAACTGGCGGCGCGGGCCGGTTTCGCGGGCGCGCACGCACTGCCGATCCGGGTGGGCCACCACACGATCGGCGCCCTCAACCTGCTCACGGAACCCCCGCTCGCCCTGTCGGACGGCGAACTGCGGATGATCCAGGCGTTCGCCCGGGTCACCGCGGTGTCCCTGATGCACTGGACGTCCACCCCGCTGGAACCCCACGAGATCGTCACCCGTACCCAGGCCGCTCTCTCCCGCAAGGCCGCCCTGGACACCGCGGCCGGCATGCTCGCCGCCGCCGGTTCGATGTCCCTGGCCGAAGCCGCCGACGCCCTGCTCTCCTACAGTGCCGGTATCGCCACCCGTCCGACCGACACGGCCCGAGCACTGGTCGAGCGCACCCTCACGCCCGACGCCGTCCTCGGGCGCGCCGCCGAGGACGGCGTCCTGGCCGGCGGTCCGGGAACCGACTCCCACCGGCCCGTCCATCTGCCGGACCGTCCCGGAGCGCGGGAGGTCGAAAACGACTGATCCCGCCGACATGCCCGGGAGGACGGCAGAGCAGCCGCAGAGCGCGGCGCCGCAGCACGGCCCACCGACGCCGAGGAGGCCATCGCCATGACCGACACACATCTTCCGGGGCACCCGCGCCGAGCCGCCGTGGTCACCGGAGCCGACTCCGGGATCGGCAGAGCCGTCGCGGTGGCCCTCGCCGCACGGGGGACGGACGTCGGGATCACCTGGCACACCGACAAGGCGGGGGCCGAGGAGACCGCCGAGGAGGTACGCGGGCACGGACGGCGAGCCGTCGTCGCCCGGCTCGATCTGACCGAGCTGCCGGAGGCGGCCGGTGTGATCGATGGCCTCGCCGGGGAACTGGGGCGCCTCGACGTCCTGGTCAACAACGCCGGAACCGGCACCGCCACACCGTTCCTGGACATCACCCTCGACACCTTCCGTCAGGTGATCGACGTTGATCTCGCCGGACCGTTCCTGTGCTCGCAGCTCGCGGCGCGGCGCATGATCGCCCAGGGCACCGGTGGCCGGATCGTCAACATCACCTCCGTGCACGAGCACCAGCCGCGGGTGGGAGCCGCCCCCTACTGCGCGGCCAAGGGAGGGCTTGGCCTGCTCACCCAGGTGATGGCCCTGGAACTCGCCGAACACGGCATCACGGTGAACGCGGTCGCCCCCGGGGAGATCGCCACACCGATGACCGGCCAGGAGGACGAGGACGTCCGTCGGATCTCACGGCCGGGAGTCCCCCTCGGCCGTCCCGGGGACGCCCGGGAGGTCGCCGCCGTCGTCGCCTTCCTCACCGGTGACGAGGCCTCGTATGTGACAGGCGCTTCCTGGGCCGTGGACGGGGGCATGCTTCGTATGGGTCCGATGGCCGGCTCTCACCTGCCGGACGACCAGTGGCGTCGTCCCTGATCCCGCGCCCCCTCACAGCGCAGGGTCGACGTCCGCCCCGCGGAACGTCCGATTCAAGCCGAGGTGACCGGCAGGACGTCGGGGGACAGCGCGCCGGCGTGGGCTGAGGCACTGGTCATGCGGCGGAGGTGGTGGCGGCGGCAAAGGACCTCGTAACCGATCTCCTCCGCCGGCCGGTTGACGTCGCCGACGACCACCTGAGCGCCCTCGACCACCATCTTCCCGCCCACCGTACGGGCGTTGTGCGTGGCCCGAGCGCCGCACCAGCACAGGGCCTCCACCTGGAGCGCCTCGATCCGGTCGGCCAGTTCGATCAGCCGCTGCGAGCCGGGAAAAAGCTTGGTGCGGAAGTCCGTGGTGATGCCGAAGGCAAAGACGTCGAGCCCGAGGTCGTCCACGACCCGGGCCAACTGGTCGATCTGCTCCGGCGAGAGGAACTGCGCCTCGTCGACGATCACATAGTCGACCTTGCCGCCTTGGGACAACTGAGCGACCAGATACCCGCACAGGTCCATCCCCTCGGCGACCTCGACAGCCTCCGTGACCAGGCCCAGCCGCGAGGACAGCTTCCCTTCGCCCGCCCGGTCATCCCGTGTGAAGATCACACCTTGAAGCCCCCTGGCTGACCGGTTATGTCCGATCTGGAGCGCCAAAGTACTTTTCCCGCAATCCATAGTGCCGGAGAAAAACACCAACTCGGGCATGGGCAGTTGAGCACCTTTCGGCGAGGTAGACGCGACACGCGGGAACACGGAGGACTGGAGGAGGGCCGGAGGTACCGCTGGGCGCGGACGGGCCTCAGGAGCGTACTTGCAGGAGCGGGACGAGCTGTTCCGCAGGGGTCATCGAACCGTGGTTGCCGACCATCGCCGACTCCCTCGGCTCCCGCTCGGAGGCGACGATCAGGACGTCGTCCCGGGCCGCCGCGACCACGTCGCCGATCCGCCCGTACACCCGCTCGTCGACCGTCGGCCCGAACCAGCCCGCCGTGATCGCCTCGTCCCGTGAGGCCACCCAGAACTGCTCGCCGAGCACCTCGCGCCAGCAGGTCAGTACGTCGGCCTCGGCACCCGGCACCGCGTACACATGCCGCGCCCGGCCCTCGCCGCCCAACAGGGCGACGCCGGCGCGCAGTTCCCAGTCCTCGTCGAAGTCGATGCGGTGCTGTTCGTCGAACGGGATGTCGATCATGCCGTGGTCGGCGGTGACGTACAGCGCGGCGCGTGGCGGGAGTTGTTCCGCCAGCCGCTGGACGAGCCGGTCGACGTACATGAGCTGACCGCGCCAGGCGTCCGAGTCGACGCCGAAGCGGTGGCCCTTGCCGTCCACCTCCGCGTAGTACGTGTAGACCAACGAGCGGTCACCGGCGGCCAGTTGTTCGGCCGCGAGGTCCATGCGGTCCTCGCCGGTGAGCTTCCCCCGGAACGTGCCGCCGCTGAGTGCGATCTTCGTCAGCGGGGTGTTCTCGAAGGTCGGCGAGGAGACCTGGGCCGTGTGCACACCCGCCTTGTGGGCCAGTTGGAAGACCGTGGGGTACGGCTGCCACGCGCGCGGGTCCGTCCACGGCTGCCAGCGCAGCTGGTTCATCAGCTCGCCGGTGGCCGGATCGCGCACCGTATAGCCGGGCAGGCCGTGCGCGCCCGGCGGCAGCCCGGTGCCGACGGAGGCGAGTGAGGTGGCGGTGGTCGCCGGGTAGCCGGTGGTGATCGGCCGGCCCGTGTCACCGCGCGAGCTGCTCATGAGCGAGCTCATGAAAGGGGCTTCGTCGGGGTGGGCCCGCAACTGCTCCCAGCCCAGCCCGTCGATCAGGAACACACAGTTCCGGTCGGCGGGCGTCAGCTCGGGGATCGCCGGGGACATGCCCGGTACGTCCATGCCGGCGGCCAGCGTGGGCAGCAGGTCGGCGAGCGAGCCCGTGCCGTAGTGCGGGACGGGTGCGGAAGATACGGCCAGCGGCTCCGGGTGGTCCCAGGTGATCGGGTGGGACATCAGCGGGTGACGTCCGCGGTCGCTTCCGAGAGTGCCTGGGCGAAGACGAGGGCCTGGCGGACCGTCTCCGGGCCGTCACCCGCCTCGCTGACGCGCAGGCTCAGGTCGTCCGCCGTCGAGCTGCCCGTGTAGCCGTGGTCCGCCTCGCAGTTGGGGTCCCCGCAGGCGGCCGGCTCCAGGTCGATGCGGGCGACGGCGCCCCAGCCGATGGTCAGGACGACCTCGCGGGGCAGCGTGCCCGGCGTGTACGACTCCGGGTTGGCGACGACCCGGCTGACGACCACGGACGAGATCCGGCCGAGCTTCACGGACTCCGTGGACGTGGTGGCGTACGGCGTCGGGGACGTGGTGTCCTCGGCCTGCTCGTCGGTGTGGCTGACGATGAAACGGTTGCCCGTGAGGACGAGCACGGTCACGTGCCGACGCACCTCGTTCGCGTCGAATGTCGTCTCCTGGTGGACCAGGTACGACCGGATGGAGTCGCCGCCGATCGCGGCCTCCACCGCCTCGGCCACGAGGGCCGGGTAGTAGCCGCTGCGCTCGATCGCCGCTCGCAGCCCCTGGGTCGACGTACTGGTCTTGGCCATGTGCCCATCCTACGGGGGCCCACTGACTGCGAGGCACCGCTCAGTACACAGGAAGTGTCCTGGGACCCAGGTCGTCACGGACGGGCGGCGGCGCCAGCCGCACCGACGCCCCGAGGACGCTCAGGCCCTGCTGCGCGACGACCACCGGTTCCAGGGACACCGCGATGACCTCGGGGTGGTCGTCGACGAGCCGCGACACCCTGAGCAGCAGCTCTTCCAGCGCACCGCTGTCGACCGGTGCGGAGCCGCGCCAGCCGAAGAGGATCGGTGCCGTCCGGATCGACCGGATCAGTGCGGCCGCGTCACGGTCGGTGACCGGTATCAGCCGGTGCGCGATGTCCCCGAGCAGCTGCGAGGCGGGCCCGGCGAGCCCGAAGGAGAGCACCGCGCCGGCCGCCGGGTCGATCACCGCCCGTACGACGGTGTCGACGCCCCGCGGTGCCATCCCCTGGACGACGGGCCGCACCTGGTCCGGGTTCCCGAAGAGGCCGGTCAGTTCGGCGTACGCCCGCCGCAGTTGCTCCTCGTCCGCGAGGTCCAGGCGTACGCCGCCCAGGTCGGCGCGGTGTCGCAGGTGCGGGGCGGTGGCCTTGAGGGCGACGGGGTAACCGATGGTCCGCGCGGCGGCCACGGCGTCGTCGGGGCTCGGGGCGGCCAGGGCGCCACGCACCGGGATGCCGTACGTCCCGAGGAGCTCGCGCGTCTCCTCCGTACCGAGGGTGAGTCCCTGTCCACGCGCGAGGAGCCCGCCGATCAGGTCGGCGGCACGCTTCTCGTCGATGTCCGCGTCGATGGACTCGGGCACCTTTCCGGGCTCGGCGGCCTCCCGCCGCCACTGCGCGTACTTCACGGCTTCCCCGAGGGCCCGCACGGCCCGCTCTGCGGCGGGGTAGGCGGGGATGAGACGTGAGCAGGAGTCGGGGGCGGGCGAGGACGAGGGCTGGGGCGGGCCTGCGGGTGGCTGTTTCGCCACTGCCGTGGGCGGGCGTTCCGCGGGGCGGAACGGGTGCGCACCGCCCGTGGTGCCGGATGCGGGTGAACCCGCCTGTGGTGCCGTGCTGGTCGCGGCCGACAGCGCCTCCGCCAGCCCGCCCAGCTCCACGTGGACCACCAGCACCGGTTTCCCCGGTACCTCCGCCGCGGCCGACCGGAGCGCCTCGGCCAACGCGGCGTCCCGGGCGGAGGCCTCCCCGACGGTGGGGATCGCGGTGACGACGACCGCGTCGCACGTATCGCCCGCCAGCGCCTGGGCCAACGCCCGGTGGAAGTCCTCGGGCGACGCCCCCGTCGTCAGATCCAGCGGGGGCAGCGGCATCAGCCCCTCGGACAGACACGCGTCGTACGTCAGCAGTCCCAGCGACTCCGAGTTCCCGAGGATCGCCACCCGCGGCCCGGCGGGCAGTGGCTGCCGGGCCAGCAGCAGCCCCGCGTCGACCAGTTCGGTGATCGTGTCCACCCGGATCACCCCGGCCTGCCGCAGCAGCTCCGACACCGTCGCGTGGGACAGCCGCGTCGCCTGTACGGCATGCCCCTGGGGAGCGGCGCCACTGTGCCGCGCCCCCTGCACGACCACCAGCGGCTTCGCCGCCGCCGTGCGCCGCGCGAGGCGCGTGAACTTGCGCGGGTTGCCGATGGATTCGAGGTACATGAGGACGACGTCGGTGTCCGGGTCGTCGTACCAGTACTGGAGTACGTCGTTGCCGGACACGTCGGCCCGGTTGCCGGACGAGACGAAGGTCGACACGCCGGTGACCCCGGTGACGCCTCCCCCGCGCCGGTGCAGCCGGGACAACAGCGCGATCCCGACGGCCCCGGACTGTGCGAACAGGCCGATCCGCCCGGGCCTCGGCATCTCGGGCGCGAGTGACGCGTTCAGCCGGACGTCCGGAGCCGTGTTGATGACGCCGAAGGCGTTGGGGCCGATGATGCGCATCCCGTACGTGCGCGCGTGCCGTACGAGTTCACGCTGCCGCTCCCGTCCCTCGGGGCCGCTCTCCGCGTACCCGGCGGAGAGCACGACGAGGCCCTGCACGCCGTGCTCACCGCACTCGGTGACGACATCGGGGACGTACGCGGCCGGGACGGCGACGACCACGAGGTCGACGGGGCCCTCGATGTCGCGCACCGATCGGCGGGCCGGGCATCCGTCGATGTCCTTCTGGTCCTCCGGGAACGCGCTGTTGACGGCGTACAGGTCACCGGTGAAACCGGCGTCCCTGATGTGGTCGAGGACGCTGCGGCCGACGCCGCCGGGGGCGCGGCCGACGCCGACGACAGCCACTGCGCCCGGGGCGAGCAGTCGCCGTACGGAGCGCGCCTCGGCCCGCTGCTCACGCGCGCGTTGGACGGCGAGCGAGCGGTCGGTGGGCTCCAGGTCGAACTCCAGGCGTACGACACCGTCCTCGAAGCTGCGCTTCTGGGTGTACCCGGCGTCCGTGAACACCTTGATCATCTTGGTGTTGGCCGGCAGCACCTCGGCGGCGAAGCGGCGGATGCCGCGCTCGCGGGCGACGGCCCCGATGTGTTCGAGGAGGGCGGACGCGACACCTCGGCCCTGGTGCGCGTCCTGCACCAGGAAAGCGACCTCGGCCTCGTTGGCGGGAGCGGAGGCGGGCAGTCCGTCGGCATCAATCCGGTCATAGCGTACGGTGGCGATGAACTCGCCGCCGACCGTGGCCGCGAGCCCCACCCGGTCCACGAAGTCGTGGTGGGTGAAGCGGTGGACGTCCTTTGCGGACAGGCGTGGATACGGCGCGAAGAAGCGGTAGTACTTCGACTCGTCCGAAACCTGCTCGTAGAAGCTGACCAGCCGGTCGGCGTCGTCCGCCGTGATGGGCCGGATGCGGGCGGTTCCGCCGTCACGCAGCACGACGTCCGCCTCCCAGTGGGCGGGGTACTCGTGCCGGTCCGACGAGTTCTGCATGCGCCCCAGAGTACGGCTCGCGTCCGACAACGTCGCAGGGCAGGCTGTGGGGACCGAAGTCGGGCCCAGGCCGGGGTTCGAACGCGGTTCCGGGACGGGTTTCGGCCCGCCTTCCGGCACGCTTCACGCTATGGAACAATGGTCTAGACAACCTGAGACAGTGAAGGGCAGCATCACATGGCTGAGCGCCGCGTCAACGTCGGCTGGGCGGAGGGCCTCCACGCCCGCCCCGCCTCCATCTTCGTCCGTGCGGCCACGGCCGCCGGCGTCCCCATGACGATCGCCAAGGCCGACGGCAACCCCGTCAACGCGGCCTCCATGCTGGCGGTCCTCGGCCTGGGCGCCCAGGGCGGCGAGGAGATCGTCCTCGCGTCCGAAGCGGAGGGCGCCGACGCGGCGCTCGACCGCCTGGCGAAGCTGGTGGCCGAGGGACTCGAGGAACTTCCCGAAACGGTCTGAGGAACCCCGCGGGGTCCTCGATTGACGGTGGCGGCGGACGCCACTTCAAAAGCACCATCCGCACACGGCGAAGGGCCCGCCCGAATATCGGGTGGGCCCTTCGCAATTCCCGGCCAAGGGCAGCGGAAATAGTCCCCCGCGAATTCAACCCTCTTTGTATACGGCGCCCGTGTTAATGACGTAGGCCCGTCATGTTTACGGCGTGTTGCGAAGTCCTCACACGATCCTGGCGGTCTCCGCCGCCGGGAAAGCGCAGCCGGTGCACGACGGTCGCCCGCTCGGTGTGCAGCGCCGTGATCGCCCGCGCCCGCTCACTGTCACCGCGCGCCACCGCGTCCACGATCGCCCCGTGCTCCGCCCAGGACTCGACGGGGTCGGCGGGCGACTCCACCGCGTACATCCAGGCGATCTTGTGCCGCAGCTGGGTGAGCGTGGAGGCCAGGGCATGGCTTCCGGAGGACTGGGTGAGCGTCTCGTGGAACCAGCCCCCCAGGGAGCGCAGATCCTCGCTGTTGCCCCTCCTGGCCCGCTCCTGGCCCAGCCTGACCAGGCCGCGCAGCACCTTGAGGTGGGCCTCGGTGCGCCGTTGGGCGGCCCGGGAGGCGCCCAGCGGCTCCAGGAGCATGCGCATCTCCAGCAGGTCGGAGGCCTCCTGCTCGGTGGGTTCCGCGACGCACGCGCCCGCGTGCCGCCGGGTCACCACGAAGCCCTCGGCCTCCAGGGTGCGCAGGGCCTCGCGGACGGGGACGCGCGAGACGCCGTACCGGCGGGCGAGCAGTTCCTCGGTGAGCCGGCTGCCGCGCTCGTAGACACCGGCGACGATGTCGTCCCGGATCGCCGTGCATACCGAGTGCGCCGGAATACGCATGTCCGACCTCCGCTTTAATCCCCGTGAAACGTCGACGATTGACGTGTGTTCAGTGACTCTATTGCAGAGAAGCGGAATTTCCGACGGCAGGCCGGAATCCATGGATATTTTTTGGACACACAACCCACCGAAACGCCGAAAACCCCGGCTGGGACAGCCGGGGCCACGACAAAGTGGTGCGCGAGGACGTCAGACGTTCACGCCGTGCGAGCGGAGGTAGGCGACGGGGTCGATGTCCGAGCCGTACTCCGCGGTCGTGCGGGCCTCGAAGTGGAGATGCGCACCGGTGACGTTGCCAGTGGCCCCGGAGAGGCCGAGCTCCTGGCCCGGAGTGACCGTCTGGCCGACGGAGACGTTGATCGACGACAGATGACCGTACTGAGTGTACGTGCCATCAATCATCTTGATCACGACGTTGTTGCCGTAGGAACCGCCCCAGCCGGCCTCGACGACAGTGCCGGAGCCCACCGCGTGAACGGGGGTGCCGGACGCGGCGTGGAAGTCGATGCCGGTATGGCTGCCGGAGGACCAGATACCGCCCCCCGCCTGGTATCCCGTGGAGATGTACGAGCCGGAGATCGGGGCGACATAGCTGTTGAGACGCTTGCGCTCGGCCTCACGGGCGGCACGGGCCTGAGCCTCGCGTGCCTCCTTGACCCGCTCCTCCGCCTCCTTCTTCGCGGCGGCCACGGCCCTCTCCTCGGCGGCGGCCTTCTCTGCGGCCTGCTCCTGGGCGGCAGCCTGGGCGTCTATCTGCGCGGCGAGCGACTCGCCGATGGAGATCACCGGGGTGAGGCCGGTCTGCTCGGCGGCGGACTCCGCGGCGAGCGCCGGGGCGGCGAGGGCACCCACGACGCCGGTGGTCGCGAGGGCCGCGACGCCTGCGGCGCGAGCGGTCGTACGGGTGACAAGACTGGGACGGCTGGGACGACGGTGCTTCCCGGTGGCGCGAGTGAACGCCATGTAGTGGCTGGTCCTTTCCTTCCTTCTCGCCTACCGGGTTAGCTGACGGGTTCGGAGCAGGAAGGTCTCCTACGGGCCCCCTCGCGGCACGCGCGGGCGTCCGATTCACCCCAGGGACTGCACAATGTGGGTCCCCGGCTCCCCTGGCTCGCGCCGTACGGGGACTCGGCGATGACTGCCCGGTGCCGCGGCTGCGGCGCACTGCGTGACGAACAGCCGGACAGACGCTAAGCGGGACCCCTCGCAATCAACAAACCAATCAAGGGTTTTGTCGCACATGCCACAGTGCAGACCGTCAACCTCTCCATCAATACGGGCAACTTACCTATCAACATGGACAAACAGGGGCCCGGCGACACTTCTGTCACCGGGCCCCTGCCCATCACGCCGGTGCCCCTACTCGGCGGGTACGACGCTCACTTCGCCGATACCGAGGGCCCGGACGGGCTCCTCGATCGTCGCCGCGTCGCCGACGAGGACCGTCACCAGCCGGTCCACGGGGAAGGCGTTGACGGCCGCCGCGGTGGCTTCCACCGTGCCGGTCGCCGCGAGCTGGCGGTACAGCGTCGCCTGGTAGTCGTCGGGCAGGTGCTGCTCGACCTGGTCGGCCAGCGTGCTCGCCACGGCCGCCGCGGTCTCGTACTTGAGCGGCGCGACGCCGACCAGGTTCTGCACCGCGACATCACGCTCGGCGTCGGTGAGCCCCTCGGCCGCGAGGGTGCGCAGCACCTTCCAGAGGTCCTCCAGAGCGGGACCGGTGTTCGGGGTGTCGAAGGAGCCGCTGATGGCGAGCAGCGCGGCACCGGTGCCGTCCGGCGCCGAGCGCAGGACCTGGCCGAACGCCCGCACACCGTAGGTGTAGCCCTTCTCCTCGCGCAGGACACGGTCCAGACGGGAGGTGAGGGTGCCGCCGAGGCAGTACGTGCCGAGGACCTGGGCGGCCCAGACACGGTCGTGCCGGTCGGCGCCGATACGGCCGATGAGCAGCTGGGTCTGCACGGCGCCCGGTCGGTCCACGATGACGACCCGGCCGGTGTCGTCGGCGGTCACCGGCGGCACCGGCCGCGGCTCGGCCGCTGTGCCCGTCCAGGCTCCCAGGGTTTCGCCCAGGAGCGCGTCCAGGTCGACGTCGGTGAGGTCGCCGACGACCACGGCGGTGGCCGTGGCGGGGCGGACGTGCCTGTCGTAGAAGGCCCGTACGGCGGCCGAGTCGATCTTCTCGACCGTGTCCTCGGTGCCCTGGCGCGGCCGTGACATGCGCGAGGCAGCCGGGAACAGCTCCTTGTACAGCTGCTTGGCGGAGCGGCGGGCAGGGTTGGCCGTCTCGTGCGGGATCTCGTCGAGGCGGTTGCGCACCAGCCGCTCGATCTCGCTGTCCGTGAAGGCGGGCGCCCTGAGGGCGTCGGCCAGCAGACCGAGCGCCTTGGGGAGCCGCGACACGGGGACTTCGAGACTGAGGCGGACACCGGGGTGGTCGGCGTGCGCGTCGAGGGTGGCGCCGCAGCGCTCCAGTTCGGCGGCGAACTCCTCGGCGGAGTGCTTGTCGGTGCCTTCGGAGAAGGCCCGGGCCATGATCGTGGCCACTCCGTCGAGTCCGGCCGGCTCGGCCTCCAGGGGGGCGTCGACGAGCACCTCGACGGCGACGACCTGCTGGCCGGGGCGGTGGCACCGCAGGATGGTCAGACCGTTGCCGAGCGTGTCCCGGCCGGGGGCCGGGAAGGCCCAGGGCTTGGCCTCGCCCGCCTGGGGCTGGGGGTGGAACTCCATCGTGGCGAGCTCGGTCACTTGGCCGCCTCCTCGTTCTCGTCGCCGGCTTCGACCGTGGCCTCGGCCTCGGGGTCCTCGGGGGGATCCGCGTCCTCGGCGATCTCTCCGGGGATCGGCTCGTAGACGAGCACCGCGCGGTTGTCGGGGCGCAGCCGCTCCTGGGCGGCCTGCTGGACCTCCTTGGCGGTCACCTCGAGCACGCGCTGCACGGCGGTCAACGCGAGCTGCGGGTCGCCGAACAGCACCGCGAAGCGGCACAGTTCGTCGGCGCGGCCCGCGACCGTACCGAGCCGGTCCAGCCATTCGCGCTCCAACTGGGCCTGGGCGCGCTCCATTTCCTCGGCCGTGGGGCCCTCTGCGGCGAACCGGGCGAGCTCCTCGTCGACGGCGGCCTCGATGACCGGCACCTCGACGTCCGCGGACGTCTTCACGTCCAGCCACCCCAGGGAGGGCGCTCCGGCCAGCCGCAGCAGGCCGAACCCGGCCGCCACCGCGGTGCGGTCCCGTCGTACGAGCCTGTTGTAGAGGCGGGAGGACTCGCCGCCGCCGAGGACGGTGAGCGCCAGGTCGGCCGCGTCGCACGCACGCGTGCCGTCCTCCGGGAGGCGGTAGGCGGCCATCAACGCGCGCGAGGGGACCTCCTCCACGACGACCTCGCGCAGTTCCTCGCCGATGACGTCGGGAAGTGCCCCGGAGCGCGGCGCGGGCTTGCCGTCATGCCCGGCGATGGACCCGAAGTACTTCTCGACCCAAGCGAGCGTCTCCTCGGGGTCGATGTCCCCGACGACCGACAGAACGGCGTTGTTGGGCGCGTAGTACGTGCGGAAGAACGCGCGCGCGTCCTCCAGCGTCGCCGCGTCCAGGTCCGCCATAGAGCCGATCGGCGTGTGGTGGTAGGGGTGGCCCTCCGGGTAGGCGAGGGCGGTCAGCTTCTCGAACGCCGTGCCGTAGGGGACGTTGTCGTAGCGCTGCCGGCGCTCGTTCTTGACGACGTCCCGCTGGTTCTCCATGGACTCGTCGTCGAGGGCCGCGAGCAGCGAGCCCATGCGGTCCGCCTCCAGCCAGAGGGCGAGCTCCAGCTGATGGGTGGGCATGGTCTCGAAGTAGTTGGTGCGCTCGAAGCTGGTGGTGCCGTTGAGCGAGCCGCCCGCGCCCTGGACCAGTTCGAAGTGGCCGTTGCCCTTCACCTGGCCCGAGCCCTGGAACATCAGGTGCTCGAAGAGGTGAGCCAGACCTGTACGCCCCTTGACCTCATGGCGTGATCCGACGTCGTACCAGAGGCACACCGCGGCGACCGGGGTCAGGTGGTCCTCGGAGAGCACCACGCGCAGCCCGTTCGCGAGGCGGTGCTCAGTCGCTTTCAGGCCGCCGGAGCCTGCCTCGGCTGTGGCCGTGTGACCCATGGGCATGTACGTCCCTTCGATCGCGGATGCGGTTGATGCAACCGCTGTTTTCCTGCCGGTCCTGCCACTGTATGCAAGCGTGTGGAGTGCTGGCGAAGTTCCCGGCGGACGTACGCCGACAGCGAGATTCACGGGGTGGCAGGCGGTACGTTTCAGCATCGTCCTCCACCGCCCAACACCGCCCCAGGGACGGCCCTTGGTCCGCGTTGTCAGTGCGGCAGTCCACAATGGTCCGCATCAGAAGCCGTTCACGTCACCGATCTAAGCGCCGTGTAAGCGAACGACCAGGAAACAGAAGGAGCCGGCAGCGATGGCCCGCCGCAGCACGAAGACCCCGCCGCCCGATGACTTCGAGGAGCGGATCCTCGACATCGACGTCGTCGACGAGATGCAGGGCTCCTTCCTCGAGTACGCGTACTCGGTCATCTACTCCCGAGCCCTGCCCGACGCCCGCGACGGCCTCAAGCCCGTACACCGCCGCATCGTCTACCAGATGAACGAGATGGGCCTGCGCCCCGACCGCGGCTACGTGAAGTGCGCCCGCGTCGTCGGCGAGGTCATGGGTAAGCTCCACCCGCACGGCGACTCGTCGATCTACGACGCCCTGGTGCGCCTGGCCCAGCCGTTCTCCATGCGCGTGCCGCTGGTCGACGGCCACGGCAACTTCGGTTCGCTGGGCAACGACGACCCGCCGGCCGCCATGCGGTACACCGAGGCCCGGATGGCCGACGCGACGTCCCTGATGACGGAGTCGATCGAAGAGGACACGGTCGACTTCGCGCCAAACTACGACGGTCAGGAACAGGAACCGGTGGCGCTGCCCGCCGCCTTCCCGAACCTGCTGGTGAACGGCGCGTCGGGCATCGCCGTCGGTATGGCCACCAACATGCCTCCGCACAACCTCGGCGAGGTCATCTCGGCCGCCCGTCACCTGATCCGCTACCCGGCCGCCGACCTGGACACCCTGATGCGGCACGTCCCGGGCCCCGACCTGCCCACGGGCGGCCGGATCGTCGGCCTCGCCGGGATCAGGGACGCGTACGAGACGGGCCGCGGCACGTTCAAGATCCGTGCCACGGTGTCGGTGGAGAACGTGACGGCGCGCCGCATGGGCCTGGTCGTCACCGAACTGCCCTTCACGGTCGGCCCGGAGAAGGTGATCGCCAAGATCAAGGACCTGGTCGGCTCGAAGAAGCTCCAGGGCATCGCCGACGTCAAGGACCTCACTGACCGCAGCCACGGTCTGCGCCTGGTCATCGAGATCAAGAACGGCTTCGTGCCGGAAGCCGTCCTGGAGCAGCTCTACAAGCTGACGCCGATGGAGGAGTCCTTCGGCATCAACAACGTGGCTCTGGTGGACGGCCAGCCCCTCACCCTGGGCCTCAAGGAGCTCCTGGAGGTCTATCTCGACCACCGCTTCGAGGTCGTACGGCGTCGCTCGGAGTTCCGCCGCGGCAAGCGCCGTGACCGGCTGCATCTGGTCGAGGGCCTACTCACCGCGCTCGTCGACATCGACGAGGTCATCCGGCTGATCCGCTCCAGCGACAACTCCGCGCAGGCGAAGGAACGCCTGATGGAGCGGTTCGCCCTCTCGGAGATCCAGACGCAGTACATCCTGGACACCCCGCTGCGCCGGCTGACCCGGTTCGACCGTATCGAGCTGGAGTCCGAGAAGGACCGGTTGGCCGCCGAGATCGCGGAGCTGACCCGGATCCTGGAGTCGGACGCGGAGCTGCGCAAGCTGGTCTCGACCGAACTCGCCGCGGTGGCCAAGAAGTTCGGCACCGAGCGGCGTACGGTCCTGCTGGAGTCGGCCGGCGCCGCCCCCGCGGCCGGCGTCCCGCTCCAGGTGGCCGACGATCCGTGCCGGGTCCTGCTGTCCTCGACGGACCTGCTGGCGCGTACGGCGAACGGCGAGCCGTTCCCGGCGGACGAGGACGGTCGGCGCGCCAAGCACGACCTGATCGTCTCCGCGGTCCCGGCGACGGCTCGGGGCGAGGTGGGCGCGGTGACCTCGGCAGGCCGGCTGCTGCGTATCAACGTCATCGACCTTCCCCGGCTTCCCGACACGATGGCGGCGCCCAACCTCTCGGGCGGCGCCCCGCTTTCCGAGTTCCTCTCCCTGGAGGACGGGGAGACGGTGGTCTGTCTGACGACGCTCGACGAGTCGTCCCCGGGTCTCGCGATCGGCACGGAGCAGGGCGTCGTGAAGCGGGTGGTCCCCGACTACCCTGCCAACAAGGAGGAGCTGGAGGTCATCACGCTGAGGGACGGCGACCGGATCGTGGGCGCCGCCGAGCTGCGCACCGGCGAGGAGGACCTCGTCTTCATCACGGATGACGCCCAGTTGCTGCGCTTCCAGGCCTCCCATGTGCGCCCCCAGGGCCGCCCGGCAGGCGGTATGGCCGGCATCAAGCTCACGGACGGTGCCAAGGTCATCTCGTTCACGGCGGTGGACCCGGCTGTGGACGCGGTCGTCTTCACGGTCGCGGGCTCGCGGGGCACGCTGGACGACTCCGTGCAGACGACGGCGAAGCTGACCCCGTTCGACCAGTACCCGCGCAAGGGTCGCGCCACCGGCGGTGTGCGCTGCCAGCGGTTCCTGAAGGGCGAGGACTGTCTGTCCCTGGGCTGGGCGGGCCCCGCACCGGCACGCGCGTCCCAGAAGAACGGCATCCCTGCGGAGCTTCCCGAGATGGATCCGCGCCGCGACGGCTCGGGCGTGTCCCTGCCGAAGACGGTGAGCGTGGTGGCGGGCCCGGTGTAGATCAGTCCGCTTCGAGCTCGGCGGCTTCTTCGGAATCCGCCGGGCTCCGCTCCTGTACGTACCTGAGGACGCCCCACATGCTGTGCTCGTCGGCGTGTGGGGCGTCGTCCATGCAGGCCTCCAGGTCCTTGTCGAGGTCGGGCAGTCGGATGCCCGACCCGATGAGGACGAGCCGGCTGAGACGCTCCTCGCCCTCGGCCCAGGGCTCCGGGTAGAACCGCAGGAACCGCCCGACGGCATGCACGGCGTACCGGTTGCGCGGGTCGTACGGCCCGAAGTCGACGTACCCCTTGATGCGGTAGAGCCCTTCGGGCCGACTGTCGAGGAAGTCCATCAGCAGGCGCGGATGGAGGGGGGTCGATGAGGTGAAGGAGAGGCTGTCGTAGGCGGCGTGCAGATGCCCGGAATGGTCTCCCTCGCCGTCCTCGTGATCGTCTTCGTCCTGATCGTGATCGTTCAGGTCGTCGAAGGTCAACTGCCCGATGCGCTCCTCGCTCGGCCGGCAGTCGAAGAGGAACTCGGGGTCGACGCGCCCGTAGTCGGCAGGCACGACAGCCGCGCGGTCGACCAGCCCGCGAACCGTCTCCAGGACGTGCTCACCGCCGTCGGCGACCCGGCCCACCTTGTTGACCACGACGAGATCGGCGAGGGCCAGATGCCGGTCGATCTCGGGGTGCTTCACGCGCGTGTCGTCGAACTCGACGGCGTCCACGACCTCGACGAGACCCCCGTACACGACCCGGGAATTCTCGCTGGCGAGAATCATCCGTACGAGTTCCTGCGGTTCGGCGAGCCCACTGGCCTCGATGACGATGACGTCGATCCGGGCCGAGGGTTGAGTGAGTCGATCAAGATAGACATCAAGTTCGCTCGCATCAACAGCACAGCACAGACAGCCGTTGCCCAGTGACACCGTGGAGTCACCCAGCGCCCCCGCCACGGCCATCGCGTCGATCTCGATGGCCCCGAAGTCATTGACGATGGCCCCGATACGGCTGCCACCACTGCGGTGGAGGAGGTGGTTGAGGAGGGTTGTCTTGCCGGAACCGAGGAAGCCGGCGAGGACGATGACGGGGATCTGCCGAGGGCTCTGGCTCGGACTCGGCTGATTCACTCTGCGACCTCTCTCACGCCGACGCGCACACCGGCTCACGGCCTCGCGCATGTACGAGGAACGAATGCCGCCCCAGGATACGAGCCGGGGGAATCGTCGCTGAGTAAGCGGTTGTTGGCGGCCGGGGCAGGGCACGCGACGGGTGTGGCGCCTGAAGGCGTGGCGACGGAGTGTGCGACTCTCGATTCCTTGTGCACGCGCCCACCCGGGACGCCAACGGACAGCGGACCGCCTCGGGGCCGCCGTCAGACCGCCGTCAGACCGCCAACGGGACCGGCACCGGCGGCACAGGCCCCACATACCGCGCCGCCGGTCGAATGATCTTCGAATCCTCCGCCTGCTCCAGGATGTTGGCGCTCCAGCCCACCACCCGCGCCGCCGCGAACGTCGGCGTGAACATCTCGCGCGGCAGACCGCACAGTTCCATGACCACACCCGCGTAGAACTCGACGTTCGTGTGCAGTTCGCGGCCCGGCTTCAGTTCGGCCAGGATCGCCTCCACCCGGCGTTCGACCTCGACCGCAAGCTCGACCAGGGGGCCGCCGAACCGCTCGGCGATACCCCGGAGCATGCGGGAACGGGGATCCTCCGTGCGGTAGACCGGGTGACCGAAGCCCATGATGCGGTCACCGGCGAGCACGCGTTCGCGGATCCAGGGGTCGATGCGGTCCGTCGTCCCGATCGCGTCCAGGGTGTCCAGCGCGCGGCTCGGGGCGCCGCCGTGCAACGGGCCGGACAGTGCTCCCACGGCTCCCACCAGACACGCCGCCACATCCGCACCCGTCGACGCGATGACGCGTGCCGTGAACGTTGATGCGTTGAATCCGTGATCAATGGTCGAGATCAAGTATTGCTCGATCGCCCTGGCGTGCGGGGGGTCCGACTCCAACCCGGTCAACATGTACAGGTAGTTGGCCGCGTACGGGAGGTCCTCCCTCGGCTCCACCGGGTCAAGACCCCTGTCCAGCCGGTACAGCGCCGTCAATACGGTCGGTACGGCCGCCGAGGCGGCCAGCGCGTCCGCGCACCGTTGATCGGCGTCAATGTCGTACACGGGACGGAAACCCTTGGCCGCACCGAGCAGCGACAGGGCTGTGCGCATTCCGGCAAGCGGTCCGGACCGGCCGCTCGCCGCCGCGATCGTCGGCAGCGCGGCCCGCACCTCGTCGGGCAGCCGTCGCAGCGCCGCAGTCTGCTCAGTGAAGGCGGCGAGACGGTCCGCGTCCGGCAGGTCCCCGTGAACGAGGAGATGCCAGACATCCTCGAAGCTCCGGGTCTGCGCGAGCTCGACGGCGGAGTACTGGCGGTAGTGGTAAAAACCCTCGCGCCCTCTGACGTCACCAATTCGGGTGTCGGTGACGACGACGCCCGCGAGACCACGCGGTACGTCGACAGCGGTGGTTGCGGCTGTAGCCGCCCGGTTGATCGGCATGTTTTCCTCCCTGAACTTGATTCGACTGTCCATGATTGACTGAATCGATGTCAATATTGATTGGATCAATATGCAGTCCATGTGGATACGGTGACTTTCATGCGCGATCAAGAGCCCGCCCCCGACCACACGAGCCGTCGACTGAGCACCAGGGAGACCGCCGAGCTGCTCGGCGTGAAGCCCGAGACCGTGTACGCGTACGTGAGTCGCGGTCAGCTCAGCAGTCGACGCGATCCCGGGGGCCGCGGCAGCACCTTCGACGCCCCCGAGGTGGAGGCGCTCGCCCGCCGCAACAAGCGAGAGAGCAGCGGGAGTTCGAGCTCCGACAGGGACCTGTCCGTGCGGACCCGGCTCACCCTCATCGACAAGGACCGGTACTACTTCCGAGGTGTCGACGCCACCGAGCTGGCCGCGCGCCACTCCTACGAAGAAGTCGCCGAATGGCTGTGGACCGGCACCCTGCGGCCCGGAGTCACGTTCACCGCGCCCAAGGCCTCCGTCGCCGCCGCCCGCCGCTCGGTGAACGCGCTGCCGGAGCACAGCGACCCGGTGGACCGGCTCCGCGTCGCCGCCATCGCCGCGGCCACCGCCGATCCGCTCCGCTTCGACCTCTCCGAGGACACCGTCCTGGGCACCGCCCGCACCCTCATCCCCACCCTCGTCGCCGCCCTGCCGACGCACTCGCCCCACCACCGCGACGAGGGCCCACTGGCCCAGCGCCTCTGGGCGCGGCTCACCGTCCGGATCCCCGACGAGGCCTCACTGCGCGCCCTGGACACGGCACTCGGTCTCCTCGTCGACCACGACCTGGCCGCCTCGACCCTCGCCGTACGCGTCGCCGCGTCCGCCCGCGCACACCCCTACGCGGCCGTCTCGGCCGGGCTCGGCGTCCTCGAGGGCCCGCTCCACGGCGCCGCCAGCGGCCTGGCGCACAGGATGCTCCTCGACGTACTCGACGAGGGCGACGCTGCTCCGGTGGTCGCGGACGAGCTGCGCGCGGGCCGCCGCGTCCCAGGTCTCGGCCACCGGCTCTACCCCGGCGAGGATCCACGCGCGCGTGCCCTCTTCGCCCTCCTGAAGGAGATGCCACAGGCCGCTCCCGCCCTCGCCGCGGCCCACGACGTCGTGACCACCACCGCCCGCCACACGCCACTGCACGCCAACGTGGACCTCGCCCTGGCCGTGTTCACTGTCGCCAGCGGCATGGGAGCGTCGGCCGGCGAGACGATCTTCGCCGTCGCCCGCACGGCGGGTTGGATCGCGCACGCCCTGGAGGAGTACAGCGAACGTCCCCTGCGGATGCGCCCGTCCGGAACTTATGTGGGTGAGCGCCCTCCGCAATCGCTGCCGGAGTAGCCGGACGCTGCCAAAGCCACCTGTTCCGCACAGCTGGAAGTCGCTTCGCCGTAAGTCAGGTTAGGCTTACCTCTGTGAGTAGGTGCGCAAGCGTCTCCCGGGACCTCGACGAGCCCATCGCGGGAACCGCGGCGACCGCGAGGACGTGGCTGCTGATCGAGCAGCCTGGCCCGTGGGGTGCCCAGGCACTCATCATGAGCCATTTGGATCCCGCTCTCGGCCGCGCGCTGGAGAAAGCCGCGGAGGGCACCGGCGTACGGATCGCCCTGATCCGCCGCCCCGGCCGCCACGCCGACGTCGGGCCACCTGCCGCACGGCAGGTGTACGCGGCCCACACCACGCCCGGAAACGTCTGGCTGCACAGCGCAACGACCCGCGACCCTGCTCAGTTGCTCGACCTCGACTTCGCCGCGCTCGGCAAGGGCGCCCCACACACCTTCGACACCGGGCTCCGGGGGCGGCCCCACACCGGGCACCCTCTCGCTCTCGTCTGCACCAACGGCAAGCGCGACCGCTGCTGTGCGCTGCTCGGCCGCCCCCTCGCCGCCGAGCTGACCGCCTCCGGGGTCGAGGGCGCCTGGGAGGTCACGCACCTCGGGGGACACCGCTTCTCCCCCACGCTGCTCGTCCTGCCGTACGGATACGCGTACGGCCGCGCCCAGGCCCCGCACGTCAAGGAGATCCTCCAGGGTGTGCGCGTAGGGCGTCTCGTGGTGGAGGGCTGCCGCGGCAGCTCCGCCTGGGAGCGGCCCGGACAGGCCGCGGAACTGGCCGTCCGCAACATGGCGCGCGAATACTCGACGGACGTGCTGAGCGTCGTTCGGACGGACGGCTCGGCGCCGCGCTGGGAGGTGACCGTCGCTCACACGGACGGGCGCCTGTGGAGTGTCGCGGTGGCCCAAGGCGCCTCGCTTCCACCTCGCCCGGAGAGCTGCGGATCAACATTGGGTTCACCGGCGCGGATGGACGTGGTGGCGGTACGGGAACTGGAATCGACGGCTCCGACACGCTGACCGCACAGTGTCGTCCCGTACGGCCCGCAGTCCGCACGCAGTCCACTGCGTCAAGCATCCGTACACGCGGGTCCACGGCTCGTGCATATTGATCAAGGGATCCACGTCACACCCCACTACGGCACGGGCCGCTCTCCCCCGTACCGTCATGGGTATGAGCCCCACTCCCCGCGTACGCCGCCTGCGCCTCGGTCTGCCGCGGCGGATGTTCTCGCAGGTGCTGCTGATGCAGGTGGGCATCGCCGCAGGAGTGGCCGTGCTCGCGACCGGATTGTTCCTCGCACCGCTCAGCGATCAGCTGGACGACGAGGCGATGCGCCGGGCGCTCGCCATCGCGCAGACCACCGCGGCCCAGCCGCAGATCGCCGAGGACCTGCAGGGCAGCAAGCCGTCGGTCGACGGCCCGGTACAGGCCGAGACGGAGCGGATCCGGAAGGCCAGCGGGGCCGAGTACGTCGTGGTGATGGATACGCGGGGCGTGCGCTGGTCGCACACGGATCCGAAGGAGATCGGCCGGGTCGTCTCCACCGACCCGCGCCAGGCCCTGGCGGGCAAGGAGGTCATGGAGATCGACAGCGGCACCCTGGGGCGCTCTGCCCGAGGCAAGGTGCCGCTGCGTGACACCGACGGCAGGGTCGTCGGGGCGGTCTCGGTCGGCATCGAGTACGACAGCGTCCGAGCCCGGCTGTTCCACGCGATTCCGGGCCTGCTCGCCTACGCGGGCGGCGCCATGGCCGTGGGCGCCCTGGCCGCGTGGCTGATCTCCCGGCGGGTTCAACGGCAGACCCGCGACCTCGCCTTCTCGGACATCGCGGCGCTCCTCGCGGAGCGCGAAGCCGTACTGCACGGCATCCGCGAGGGCGTCGTCGCTCTGGACCGCGCGGGCCGCGTCCGGCTCCTCAACGACGAGGCACAGCGCCTCCTGGGCATCGGCGAGGAGGCTGTCGGCCGCTCGCTGGACGAGGCACTCGGTGCCGGCCGGACGACCGACGTCCTGGCAGGCCGCGTGACCGGAACCGACCTGCTCACCGTGCGCGGACAGCGTGTGCTGGTCGCCAACCGCATGCCCACCGACGACGGGGGCGCCGTCGCCACCCTGCGCGACCGGACCGAACTGGAGCAACTCGGCCGCGAACTCGACTCCACACACGGTCTGCTGGACGCCCTGCGGGCCCAGGACCACGAGCACGCCAACCGCATGCACACTCTTCTGGGGCTGCTCGAACTGGAGATGTTCGACGACGCCGTGGAGTTCGTCGGCGAGGTGGTCGGCGACCACAGAGCCACCGCGGAGCAGGTCGCCGAGAAGATCCGCGATCCGCTGCTCGCCGCTCTGCTGGTCGGCAAGGCCACCGTGGCGGCGGAGCGCGGCGTCGCCCTGCTGGTCTCGGACCGGACGCTGCTCCCGGACCGGCTGGTCGATCCCAGGGGCCTGGTCACCGTCGTCGGCAACCTGGTCGACAACGCGCTGGACGCCGTCGCCGGCACCGCGCACGCGCGCGTGGAGGTCGAACTGCGCGCGGAGGGCCGTACCGCGATCCTCAGAGTGCGCGACACGGGGCCCGGAATCCCGGCGGAACAGCACGAGTTGATCTTCACCGAGGGGTGGTCCACGAAGAAGCCCCCGGCGCACGGCAAGCGCGGAATCGGTCTCCCTCTGGTACGCCGGCTCGCGGAGCGGCAGGGTGGCAGCGCGCGCGTGGCCGATGCCGAGGGCGGGGGCGCCGAGTTCACGGTCGTACTGCCGGAGGCACTCGCAGAGCCGGGCCCGGTGCCGGAACCACACCCCGGGCACGTCCCGGAGGCGGAGCACACGCGTGTCCCGGACACACAACCGCCACTGGAGCGGGCCGCCACCGCGGACACCGGCGCCACCGCTGTCGCCACCGAGGAGGAGTCGAGATGATCGAGGTACTGGTCGTGGACGACGACATCCGCGTGGCGCGCGTCAACGCCGCCTACGTGGAGAAGGTGCCCGGTTTCCATGTCGCGGGAGAGGCTCACAGCGCGGCCGAGGCGCTGCGGCAGTTGGAGGCGCTGCCCCAGCTGGACCTCGTGCTCATGGACCACTACCTGCCCGACGACACGGGCCTCTCGGTCGTCCAGGAGATGCGTCGGCGCGGCCGCGAGACCGACGTGATCATGGTGACGGCGGCCCGGGACGTGTCGACCGTGCAGGCGGCGATGCGGCAGGGGGCGCTGCAGTATCTGGTCAAGCCGTTCGCCTTCGCGGGGCTGCGCTCCAAGCTGGAGGCGTACGCGGAGCTGCGCCGCACCCTCGACGGCGGTGGCGAGGCCGAACAGGCCGAGGTGGACCGGATCTTCGGCGCCCTGTCCTCCGGACCCGAGCCCGAACTGCCCAAGGGGCACTCCCCCACCACCGCGGAGCTCGTGCGCCGCGCGCTGGTGAACGCCGAAGGGCCCCTGTCGGCCCAGGAGATCGCCGAGCGGACGGGGGTGAGCCGCCAGACCGCCCAGCGCTACCTGAAGCTCCTGGAGCGTACGGGACGGGCCAGACTGACCCTCAAATACGGCGACGCGGGCCGCCCGGAGCACCGTTATGTCTGGGCGACCCGGACCTGAGGGACGGGCGGACCTCACGGAGTTGTGAAGATCTTGCTCGCGCGCCGTAGTTCGATGGCGGAAGACTTGGCGTATGCCACAACATCAGTCCTCTGGACGCAAGTCATTCTTCTGCTTGCAAGAGTCTGTTGTGCTCGTCGGCCCTGAGGGAGAGGCCCGATGATTGACGTCCTGGTGGTGGACGACGACCTCCGTGTCGCGGAGATCAATGCCAAATACGTGGAACGGGTTCCCGGATTCAGAGTCGCCGCCCGTGCGCACAGTGCCGCCCACGCCCTGGCCGTCGTGCAGCAGGGCACCATCGACCTTGTCCTGCTCGACCACTACATGCCCGACCAGACGGGGCTCGAGCTCGTCCACCACATGCGGGATCAGGGCCACTGCACCGATGTCATCATGATCACGGCGGCGAGCGACGTGGTGACCGTGCAGGCCGCGATGCGTTTGGGCGCGCTGCACTACCTGGTCAAGCCGTTCACCTTCGCCGCGCTGCGCACCCGCCTGGACTCCTACGCCGCCCTGCGCCGCACCGTCGACCACGTAGGCGACCGGGACCACACCGGCCAGGAGCAGGTCGACCGAATCTTCGGCGCCTTGCGCACCCCGCCGGCACCGTCGCCCGCCGGCCTCCCGAGCGGCCACTCCGAACCGACCACGGACCTCATCTGCGGGGTGCTCCACCGTGCCGGACACGCGCTCTCGGCTCACGAGGTGGCCGCCGAGACAGGGTTGAGCCGCTCCACGGCCCAGCGCTATCTCCGCCACCTGGAACAGGCAGGCCGGCTCCGCCTCTCCCTCAAGTACGGCGACACCGGGCGTCCCGAACACCGGTACGTGTGGGTGGCCCCCTGAGCGCCTTCCCTGGCTCTCAGGGTCGTACGACTGCGCAGTCACCGCCTGACTAGACGGCTCCCGCTCCGGTGAGCGACCGCACCTCGGTCTCCGCGTGCTTGGCCTCGTCCGGGTCCTCCGCCGAGGTGACCGTGCCGAGCCAGCCGGCGAGGAATCCCAGCGGGATCGAGACGAGACCCGGGTTCTGCAGGGGGAAATACTGGAAGTCCACTGCCGGGAACAGCGATTCGGGGCTGCCGGACACCACGGGCGACAGCAGCACGAGGACCAGCGACGGAACCAGCCCCCCGTACACCGACCACACCGCGCCCCGGGTGGTGAAACCGCCCCAGAACAGCGAGTAGAGCAGCACCGGCAGATTCGCGGACGCCGCGACAGCGAAGGCGAGGCCCACCAGGAAGGCGACGTTGAGGTCTCGGGCCAGCAGGCCGAGGCAGATCGCGACCACACCGATGCCGACCGCCGCGGTGCGCGCCACGGCCACCTCGCTGCGCTGCTTGGCACGCGGGCGACGCAGCGACGCGTACAGGTCGTGGGCGACGGACGCCGAGGACGCGAGCGTGATGCCTGCGACCACGGCAAGGATCGTTGCGAAGGCGATGGCGGCGACGATCGCGAACAGAACCGTTCCGCCTGTGGAGTCCGCGCCGCCGCCCAGGTCGAGGGCCAGCAGCGGGACCGCCGTGTTCCCGGCCGCGTTCGAGCCACGGACCGCCTGCGGACCGACGATCGCTGCCGCGCCGAAGCCGAGGACGATCGTCATCAGATAGAAGCCGCCGATGAGCCCGATCGACCAGACGACCGACCGGCGCGCGGCCCGAGCGGTCGGCACGGTGTAGAAGCGGGAGAGGATGTGCGGCAGCCCGGCCGTGCCCAGTACGAGGGCGAGTCCCAGGCTGATGAAGTCGAAACGTGAGGTCCAGTCGCCGCCGTACCTCAGCCCGGGGGCGAGAAACGCGGCCCCGTGACCACTGCGCTCGGCCGCCGTGCGCAGCAACTGGTTGAAGTCGCCGTGGAACCGCACCAGCACCAGCACGGTGAGTGCGATCGTCCCGCCCATCAGCAGGACCGCCTTGACGATCTGGATCCAGGTAGTGGCTCGCATCCCTCCCAACGACACATAGATCACCATGAGCGCACCGACCGCGATCACCGTCCAGGACTGCGCCGCCTCGCTCGTCCCGCCCAGCAGCAGCGCGACCAGGCTGCCCGCGCCCACCATTTGCGCCACCAAATACAGAACGGACACGGTGACCGAGGAAGTTCCCGCCGCGATGCGCACCGGCCGCTCCCGCATCCGCGCCGCGATGACGTCGGCCAGCGTGAACCGTCCGCAGTTGCGCACCAGTTCGGCGACCAGGAACAGCACGACGAGCCAGGCCACCAGGAAGCCCACCGAGTACAGCAGTCCGTCATAGCCGAAGAGCGCGATGAGGCCGGAGATACCGAGGAAGGACGCGGCCGACATGTAGTCGCCCGCGATGGCAAAACCATTCTCCATGGGGGAGAAGAGGCGACCGCCCGCATAGAACTCCTCGGCGGAACCCTGGCGGTGCCGGCTCACCCAGGTGGTGATGCCCAGGGTGACGGCGACGAAAGCGCTGAACAGCACCAGCGCCAGCATCTGATGGTTGCCGGTCACGATCCACCGCCTCGGAGGCCACGCGTCAGTTCCTGGGTGTCCCAGCGCAGATCAAGCGCCGCCCGGTCCCTGCGCAACCGCGCGTGCCGCGCGTACGCCCAGGTGAACAGGAACGTCGTGAGGAACTGTCCAAGTCCCGCCACCATCGCCACGTTCACCGCGCCCACCACGGGCCGCGCCATGAATCCGGGCGCCGTGGTCGCGGTCACCACATAGCCCACGTACCAGGAGAAGAAGACCGCGACGCCGGGGATCACGAACCTGCGGTACCGGCGGCGAACCTCCTGGAAGGCCGCGCTGCGCTGCACCTCCAGATAGACGTCGGCCGCGCCACCGCCCCGGCCCTCCTGCTCCCGGCGCATAGGCGGGACAACGGGAGCGGGCGCACCCGTGCCGTCCAACTCGCCCCAGCCAGAGGCGAGCGCGTCGTACCAGGGGTCGTCGAACCGCGTGTCCCCGCCCGCCTCCGCATGGGCGGGGGCGGCGGCATGACCTTCACGGGTCTCGGCCGAACTCTCAGGACCGCCCCCGCGCCTGCGAGGACGACCGGTGCTTGACTGCATGCCCAAGCATGGACAGAACAGGAAGATCCCTGACTCTTCTTCGCCACGCTGTCACCCCATTAGGTGACTCACCCCGTGGGAGGCCGCACCAACCCCTTCCCATAGGCGTAACGCACCGCCTGCGCACGGTCCTTGATTCCCGTCTTCGCGAAGAGGTTGTTGATGTGGGTCTTCACAGTCGCCGTGGAGACATGCAACTTGAACGCGATCTCCTGGTTGCTGAGGCCGTCCGCGATCAGCATCAGTACCTCTGCCTCCCTCGTGGTGAGCCCGTCGGGCGGCTCGGCGGGCGGAGCCGGCTTCTTCTCGGACTCCGTCAGCCGCTCCAGGAGCCGCCGTTGGATACTCGGCGCCAGCCCCGCGTCCCCGGACAGCACGCTGTGCACCGCTCTGACGATGCCGTCGCCGCCCGCGTCCTTGGTCAGGTATCCGCGCGCGCCTGCCCGCAGCGCGCGGAACAACGACTCGTCATCCGCGAACGTCGTGAGCACCACGACCTGAGTGTCGGGGCACTCCGCCCTGATCCGGCGGGTCGCCTCGACACCGTCACAACGCGGCATACGCAGGTCCATCAGCACCACGTCCGGTGCGAGTTCGGCGACGAGCCGCACTGCCTCGTCCCCGTCCCCAGCCGCTCCGACCACCTCGATCCCGGGCAGCAGGCCGAGCAGCATCACGATGCCTTCACGTACGACGGTCTGATCGTCCGCCACCACGACCCGCGCAGGCTCCCGCCCGGCCTCCGCCGTCATGTCGGCACCCTCAGCGTCACCACGAACCCCTTCTCGTCCGGCCCCGCGTCCAGCGAACCGCCCAGCAGCTCGGCGCGCTCCCGCATGCCCAGCAGACCGTACCCGCCGCCCATCCCGGTGAGTTCGCCCACCGACCCGCCCGAGTCCCTTACGTCCAGCGTCACTTGGTGTTCGCTGTAGTCCAGCCGCACCTGGACCTTGGCGCCCGGAGCATGCTTGCGGACGTTGGTCAGCGCCTCCTGGGCCACCCGGCGTACGGCCTGGGACGCCTCCGCCGACAACGGTCTGCGCTCACCCGTAATGGTGACGCCCCCGTCGTCCGTCGCGCCGACGATCTCGCTCAGATAGTCCTCCAGCGGGGACATCTCGCCCCTCAGCGCGGACAGGGCCTGTCTCGTCTCAGCCAGACCGTCGCGGGCCATTCCCCGCGCCGCGACCACCCGTTCGAGTATCCGGTCCCGGTCGGCGCCCCGTTCGATCAGCAGGCGGGCCGCCTCCAGGTGCACCAGTTGCGCCGAGAGGCTGTGCGCGAGTACGTCGTGGATCTCCCGCGCGATCCGGGCGCGCTCCGCGAGCGCCCCCGACTCCGCTTCGGCCGCGCGTGCGGCTCGCTCCTGGGCGAGGAGCCGCTGGGCGTTGCCGCGCGCTTCGGCGTCGAGCCGCAGGACGTATCCGGCGAGTGCGAGACCGACGCTGGTGACGGTCGTGGTGAGCAAGGGGTCGTCATCGACCACCGCGTACGAACCGAGGGCCACCACGCTCATGGGCAGTGCGGCTGACAGGGGCATTCTTTCCAGAGCCGTGATCGCGCACCCGCACCACAGGACGAGTGCCGGTACCCGGAACCCCGCGGCCTGACCTGCGACCGCGAGACCTTGGAGCAGAAGCAGGAGCGCCGCAGAGGGCCACAGTCGGTGCTGAAACGTGGTCCGGTAGAGCGCCCAGGCGAGCAGTGCGGCACACAGGACTCCCCCGACGGCCAGAGCCGAGTCCCAGCCCCGGGGCGGCTCGCTGCTGACGGCTCCCCACAGCAGCATGCCGAGGACGAGCAGCCGGGTGACCCAGGCGAGCCGACGGCGGTTGCGTGAGATTCCCTCGCGGCCGAGCGCCTCCCTGGTTGGCCAGCGCAACCAGTCGTTCTTCGTCACACGCGCTCCTTCCACAGCCGCACGCCGTCACCGTAAGCCGTGGCCTGCCGGTGCGCCGAGGGAGTGGACGCCGGGTGGAGCGAATCCGGGTGCGGGGATGTCATACGCAGGGAGTTCGTTCGCCAGTGCAGGATTCCGGCGCGGACCAGCAGGGTCGCCGCGAGAGCGAGGAGCAGGGCCGAGGTGTCCTGGTGGACGCCGAGCGCCGCGCCCACGGCGAAGAGGCCGACGCGGAGGCCGATCCCTGTGATCCACACGGCGACGCTCGCCTTGGTGCTCCGGCTCCACACCTCGCCGTCCGGCTCCGCCCAGACGCGGGTGGTCCAGGCCCAGCCGGCTCCGGTGGCAAGGCCGATGAACAGTTCGGCCGCGAGCAGGCTGATCGACGCCGCACGGTGGTGGACGTCGATCAGGCCGGGCTCACGCACTGCCACGACCGCCAGGACCACGGGCACGACCCCCCAGCGCCGGCCCGCGTCTATCCGACGTGTGCGGAACTGTCGTACGACCACCAGGGCGACGACGGCGACGATCAGCAAGGCATCAACGAGCCCGGACATCAGGCCTCCGTGGACGAAGAAGGGGAGAGGCCGGCAGCGAGTGCTGTCGACGCCTTCGACGCTACGGAAAACGGCACGTCACAGGATCGGAGCAGGGGTGGACCGAGGGTGGATTCGCAGCGGGCCCGGCGTCCACCCCAGGGTGGAGAAACGGGGTCGGGGCGGCACGTACGAGCGCCGCCCCGACCCCGGACGCATCACGCGTCGATTCGAGACCTGTCCAGCGTCGCCGCCGAGCTGGAGATGAATTCCTTGCGAGGAGCGACGTCGTTGCCCATCAGAAGGTCGAAGACCTGCTCGGCCGACTCCAGGTCGGACAGGTTGATCCGGCGCAGCGTGCGATGGCGTGGATCCATCGTGGTCTCGGCCAGCTGGTCGGCGTCCATCTCACCGAGGCCCTTGTAGCGCTGGATCGAGTCCTTGTAGCGGACACCCTTGCTCTGGAACTCCAGTAGCTTCTCGCGCAGTTCACGGTCCGAGTACGTGTAGACGTACTTGTCCTGGCCCTTCTTCGGCTGGATGAGCTCGACGCGGTGCAACGGCGGCACGGCGGCGAACACCCGGCCCGCTTCGACCATGGGCCGCATGTAGCGGTGGAACAGCGTCAGGAGCAGAGTGCGGATGTGCGAGCCGTCGACGTCGGCGTCGGTCATCATGATGATCTTGCCGTAGCGGGCCGCGTCGATATCGAACGTTCGACCGGACCCGGCCCCTATGACCTGGATGATCGCGCCGCACTCGGCGTTCTTCAGCATGTCGGTCACGGACGACTTCTGGACGTTGAGGATCTTGCCCCGGATCGGCAGCAGGGCCTGGAACTCCGAGTTCCGGGCGAGCTTTGCCGTACCGAGCGCGGAGTCGCCCTCCACGATGAACAGTTCGCTGCGCTCGACGTCGTCGCTGCGGCAGTCGGCGAGCTTGGCGGGCAGCGAGGAGGACTCCAGAGCCGTCTTCCGGCGCTGCGCGTCCTTGTGCTGACGAGCCGCGATGCGCGTGCGCGCGGCGGCCACAGCCTTCTCCATGACGACCCGGGCCTGGGCGGCGGCGTCCCGCTTGGTGGTGGTCAGGAAGTCCTTGAGCTCCTTGGACACCACATTTGTCACGATGCGCCGGGCAGCCGACGTACCGAGCACCTCCTTGGTCTGCCCCTCGAACTGCGGTTCGGCGAGACGCACCGTGACGACCGCGGTGAGGCCCTCAAGGGCGTCGTCCTTGACGATGTCGTCCTCGGCCACGCGCAGCAGCTTCTTGGTGCGCAGCACCTCGTTCATCGTCTTCGCGACAGCCTGTTCGAAGCCCGCGACGTGGGTGCCACCCTTGGGCGTGGCGATGATGTTCACAAACGACTTGAGGTTCGTGTCATAGCCCGTCCCCCAGCGCAGAGCCACGTCGACAGCCAGCTCGCGCGTGACCTCGGTGGGTGTCATCTGGCCGTGGTCGTCCAGGACCGGAACCGTCTCTTTGAAGACGCCCTGTCCGGAGAAACGGAGGACGTCGCAGACCGGCTTGTCGGTCGCCAGGTACTCGCAGAACTCACTGATGCCGCCGTCGAAGCGGAACGACTCCTCGCCCTTGCTGCCGCCCTCGCCGAGCCCGAACTCGTCACGCACGACGATGGTGAGGCCGGGCACCAGGAAGGCGGTCTGCCGGGCACGCTGATGGAGGTTCTCCAAGGACAGCTTGGCGTCCTTGAGGAAGATCTGGCGGTCGGCCCAGTACCGCACGCGCGTACCGGTGCGCGTTTTGGGGATCCGCTTGGTCTTGCGCAGGCCCCCCGTCTCGAACGTGGCGTCCGGACCGACGGCGGCGAAGGAGCCGGGCACGCCGCGCCGGAAGCTGATCGCGTGAGTACTCCCCACGCGGTCGACCTCGACGTCCAGGCGGGCCGAGAGGGCGTTCACCACGGACGCGCCCACGCCGTGCAGGCCGCCGGAAGCGGCGTACGAGCCACCGCCGAACTTGCCGCCGGCGTGCAGCTTGGTCATGACGACCTCGACCCCGGAAAGGCCGGTCTTGGGCTCGACATCCACCGGGATGCCGCGGCCGTTGTCCCGCACCTCTACGGAGCCGTCATCGTGCAGGATGACGTCGATGTGGTCGCAGTAGCCCCCAAGGGCCTCGTCCACGGAGTTGTCGATGATCTCCCAGAGGCAGTGCATCAGGCCACGACTGTCGGTCGACCCGATGTACATGCCCGGACGCTTGCGCACTGCCTCGAGCCCCTCGAGGACGAGCAGGTGCCGCGCGGTGTAGTTGGAACCGTCCCGGTCTGCTCCTGCCAGCAGCGCTGTGGACGGCACGGACTTATCGGCGGTCACGCGGTTCGCTCCTCGCTGAATTTCAGTTGTGGTCCTGGTGGGTAAGGACCCGGCTTCGGTCGCCGCTCAGAGGGTACCGAGGCCTGGTAGAGCCGATGTAACGCCACCCTCGTCTGAAACTCAGACTAAACCAGGGTCGCATACTTGTTCGATCCCTCGAAGGAGTGAAGTACATATCACGTTCCCTTCCAGGCATGAACCATTTAGGCTCCGGGCACGTCCTCAAGAACAACCGGCAACCCAGCCGGGAGGACCGACACCCCTACAGACGACAGACAGCGCGAACCCGTACAGACACATAGACACGCAATACGGCACATTCGCCGCCAACCGGCAGCACACAGCCGTCTCGAAAAGATTTTTTCGAGGAAGAGCCTCGAGCGGGAACGTTTTCGGCCTGGTTGGATGTTGACCCTGGTACGACAGCTCGTCGAGCTAGAGAAGAGGCGACGTGACTACTGTTCTGACCCCCGCGAGCCCGCTGACGGCCGCGGATCGCTGCGACCGCTGCGGCGCCCAGGCATACCTTCGCGTTGTCTTGGCGAGCGGCGGAGAACTGCTCTTCTGCGCCCACCACGGTCGCAAGTTCGAGCCGGAACTCAAGAAGATCGCCGCTGAGATACAGGACGAGACGGAGCGACTGACGACCGTTCCGGCCAGCTCCACCGAAGAAG
This sequence comes from Streptomyces sp. NRRL WC-3618, assembly GCF_001280005.1. GTDB lineage: Bacteria > Actinomycetota > Actinomycetes > Streptomycetales > Streptomycetaceae > Streptomyces. The sequence goes on from NZ_LGDW01000236.1 coordinate 120,008, forward strand.
ACCGCTGATACCGCGCTTCGACGACGAGCCAACCCCGGCACAGGCCGGTTGATTCGGGCGGCCACTCCTGCACTCAGGAGTGGCCGCCCGCTTCACAGACCGTTCACGAGCCGTCGGGCGCCACTACCGGGCCCGCCCCCTCGTAAAACCCCTCAGGAAGCTACCCACGGCCCCTCAGCCGCCGTTCCCGGTAGCAGCGGGCACATCCCACCCCATCGTGCGTACGACGCTCGAGAGGCGCGTATAAACGCCCGGGCTGCCGGGCCGCCCGCAGCCGCTCCCCCAGGACACGAGCCCGACCAGCCGCCCCTGGGCGACCAGCGGCCCTCCACTGTCCCCCTGGCAGGCGTCCGGGCCCCCGGCTGCCTCACCGGCGCACAGCATGCTGTCGGCTCGGTACGTCCCGTCGGCACTGCCGGGATAGGCGCGCTCACAGAGCGCGTCGGACAGCACGTGCACGCGTGCGGCCCGCAGACCGCGCGCGTAGTCGCCGCCGCCCGTGACATCGCCCCAGCCGTAGACCGTCGCGCTCGTACCGGGTTGGTAGGCCGGGTCACCGGCAGCCGCCATCCCGATGACCGAGCTCTGCGGGAGGGCCTCCGCGAGGGTGAGCACGGCGAAGTCCCCGGCGTTGCTGATCTGGTCGTAGCCGGGATTGACCCAGGTGTCGCGGACGGCGATCTCCTTGCCCTGGGGCGACGTCAGGTCGGTGCGCCCCGTGATGACCTTCAGGTCCTGAGCGCGATGGGGTGGCGCTCCCAGGACGTCCTCACCCATGCAGTGGGCCGCAGTCAGCACGGCGGTCGGGCCGACGGCCACGCCGCCGCAGAACTCACCCGCCCGGGTACCCCCGAACCGGTCGCGGCTGGACAGCGCCACCGCCCACGGGCCTTCGGACACTTCGACCGGGAATCCACCGACGACGACGCCCTCGGCAGCCACAGGGGTGGCGGACGCCAGCGGTATCACGGCTGCCGCGGCCGCCGACACCAGCGACCGGGTCAGCGCCCGGGACAGGGCCCGGACAAAGGGGTGACGCATGCGCGCTCCTCACTCTGGGGTGGTCACGAGAAACCCAGAGTGATCCAACAGGCTCCGCCCCGCACGCGCGGGCCACGAAAGAGGGACGCCGCCGACTGGAGCACCTCACGCCGCGCACGCCGGGCCGCACTCCCGCACGCCGGTGCCAAAACCCGCCGTCGCTCAGCACGAAGGCCCGGTCCCCTGAGGGAGCCGGGCCTTCCGTGTCGTACGACCGCGACCTAGTCGAGGTAGTCGCGCAGCACCTGTGAACGCGACGGGTGACGCAGCTTCGACATGGTCTTGGACTCGATCTGGCGGATGCGCTCGCGGGTGACGCCGTACACCTTGCCGATCTCGTCGAGGGTCTTCGGCTGACCGTCGGTGAGACCGAAGCGCATCGAGACGACGCCCGCCTCGCGCTCGGAGAGGGTGTCGAGGACCGAGTGCAGCTGCTCCTGAAGGAGCGTGAAGCTGACCGCGTCGGCCGGGACGACCGCCTCGGAGTCCTCGATGAGGTCACCGAACTCGCTGTCGCCGTCCTCACCCAGGGGGGTGTGGAGGGAGATCGGCTCGCGGCCGTACTTCTGGACCTCGATGACCTTCTCCGGGGTCATGTCGAGTTCCTTGGCCAGCTCCTCCGGGGTGGGCTCGCGGCCCAGGTCCTGGAGCATCTGGCGCTGCACGCGCGCGAGCTTGTTGATGACCTCGACCATGTGCACCGGGATACGGATGGTGCGGGCCTGGTCGGCCATGGCCCGGGTGATCGCCTGACGGATCCACCAGGTGGCGTAGGTCGAGAACTTGTAGCCCTTGGTGTAGTCGAACTTCTCGACCGCGCGGATCAGACCGAGGTTGCCCTCCTGGATCAGGTCCAGGAAGAGCATGCCGCGGCCGGTGTAACGCTTGGCCAGGGAGACCACCAGACGGAGGTTGGCCTCCAGGAGGTGGTTCTTGGCGCGGCGGCCGTCCTCGGCGATGATCTCCAGCTCGCGCTTGAGCTTCGGGGCCAGCTTGTCGGCGTTCGCCAGCTTGTCCTCGGCGAACAGACCCGCCTCGATGCGCTTGGCGAGCTCGACCTCCTGCTCGGCGTTGAGCAGCGGGACCTTGCCGATCTGCTTGAGGTAGTCCTTGACCGGGTCGGCGGTGGCACCGGCCACGGCGACCTGCTGGGCCGGCGCGTCGTCCTCGTCGTCGTCGGAGAGGACGAAGCCCTTGTTCTCGGCCCCCTCCTCTTCCTCTTCGCCGGGCTTGACGTCCTCGAGGACCTCGTCCTCGATGCCTTCGGCGTCGTCCTTGCCCGCGGTCGTCTTCTTGGCGACGGTCTTCTTCGCAACCGTCTTCTTCGCGACCGTCTTCTTCGCGGTCGTCGTCTTCTTGGCGGCGGTCTTCTTCACGGGTGCGTCGTCCTCGGCGGAGGACTCGGCGACGGGCGCCGCCGGGGTGGCGGTGGCGGTGGCCTTCTTCGTGGTCACCGTCTTCGCCGCGACCGTCTTGGTGGCGGTGCGCTTGGCGGGACTCTTCGCTGCGACGCTCTTTCGGGTGCGCTTGGGCTCCGCGGCACTGACCATCAGCGTCACACCCTCTTCCTCGAGGATCTGGTTGAGGCTGCGCAGTACGTTCTTCCACTGAGTGGCCGGAATCTGGTCAGCTTCGAAGGCCCGACGCACGTCGTCGCCGGCGATCTGCCCCTCGGCCTTTCCCCGCTCGATGAGCGCCATGACAGAGACGGACTCGGCGATCTCGGGCGGGAGCGTACGGGATGTGCTGGCCGACACGAACAACCTCTCGGAACGTTGGAAAACGGCTTCCGGCCCCGTCCACTACAGACAGGGGCCGACGACCGCCGACTGGGGATGGGCCGACGGCGCGGGCAAAGGGCCGGGAAGATGCACAGCGCCTAGAACGGCGTCCGTATTCCTTCCGCGGCTGTCACCTCTTAGGTCATCGCGCTGCTTCCGCGAGCGTTACGCCCAATCTGCGTGGCCCGAGTCACACCCCGTAAGCACTCAAAAGCGATCAGACATGACTAAAGGCGGTCAGCCCTGGTCACGACCAGGCCATCCCGACTGCTCCGCGCCCGCGCCGGCAACTATTTTCACGGCCAGGGCAGACACGTGAAGAGGTTCGCAGCCTCTCCGTCCCACCGCTGCTCACCGCGTGATCGCCCGGTCTCACCGCCGGACCCCACCGAGTCCTCTCGGGATCCGGCAGGGCCCGGCAGTGACAGTTCGCGAGCGAACGATGCATCCGGGGAGTGACAGAGCCCCCGATGGCGCCGCCCTCGGCGCGCGGTCAGTGCTCGCGCGGGGCCGGGACCACGCGCTCCACCTCGGGGTGCACGATGAGAAGCTGCCGCATGGCCGCCTCCGCCGCCGCGCCGTCGCCCGCCCCGAGAGCGTCGACGATGCGGGCGTGGTGCGCCAAGGATGCCTCAGTGGGCCGGTCACAACCGGTGATCGGACCACCGGATACCTGGAGGGCGGCGGACACGATCCCGGAAAGGTGCTCGAGCATGCGGTTGCCGGCGAGCTGGATGAGCAGCGAGTGGTACTCGGCGTCGGCGCGGGAGAAAGTCAGCGCGTCACCCTGACTCATGGCGTGGCCCATGATCTCGACCATGTCGACGAGCCTCTGCTGAACCTCCTCGCGTCCGTGCCCGGCTGCCAGGCGAGCGGCGAGCGGCTCGATCGTCCAGCGCAGCTCGCTGAGCTCGCGGCGCTGGTCGTCGCGCTGCGGCCCGAAGGCCCGCCACTCGATGATGTCGGGGTCGAGGAGGTTCCAGTCGCTGACGGGACGCACGCGCGTGCCCACGTTCGGCCGGGCGCTCACCAGGCCCTTGGCCTCCAGGACGCGGAGCGACTCACGGACGACGGTGCGGGAGACCTCGAAACGCTGGCCGATCTCCTCGGGCACGAGGGGACGGTCCGCGCCCAGGTCGCCGGAGACGATCATCTGGCCCAGTTGCTGGACGAGTTGACCGTGCAGCCCGCGACCGCGGCTGCCCGCGGTGCGGCGGCCTACGCGGCCCAGCTCCGGGTCCGCGGCGTCCCAGGAAGGGACTCCCACGCGGCCGGCGCCGGGGGCCTCGGCGTAGGGGTAGCGGTCGAGCCCGCCCGGGCCGACGAGACCGGAGTCTGCGGAGCGGGCGGCGGTCATCATGGTGTGCGCAAGGGTACTCACGGATCCTTTGTCGGCTCCGCCTTCAACTCCCTTGAGGTCTTTGGTGAAAAGCACACGAAAGGGTGATCGCTCACCTCGTCGCAATTGACGCCTTATCGGAAAGAAACGGGCGTTCTCCGGGGAGTTGTGCGCAGGGCAGGACTGGAAGGGTACGGACGATCGTCATCGGACCCGGCTGCGCAGAGTCGTGAGCAGATACGCACACAGCAGAGCAGCCAGTGACAACGCCAGCGCGCCACCCACGGGTTGGGCGATCACGCGCGCTCCGGCGGCCAGATACCGCTCGCCCCCGAACGGCCACTGCGCCAGGAACAGTTCCCGCAGCCGCACGGAGAACCCGGCCGCGCTGCGCACGGACGGGCCCCCCAATGTCTGCTGTACGAGGGGCACCACGAGGACCGGTACCGCGACCACCGCCGCCAGCCCGGCTGTGGTGGACCGGAAGATGCCCGCGGCCAGCACCCCGGCCCACGCACAGCCGATCACGAGGCCGGTCCAGCTCGCGGTCAGTGCGAGCCAGTCCGCGGGAACCTTCGCGAGCTCCGGTCCGTAGACGAGGTAGAGGACTTCGGCGTCGCAGCCCACGGTGAGGAAGGCGAGCAGCAGCCCGGTGGTCGCGGCGACGAACAGCTTGGCGGCGAGCAGTCCCAGCCGGCGGGGCACGGTGCCGCGGTCCACGGCCAGGGCGGGATGGCGGAACTCGTCTCCGAAGGCGATGGCGCCGAGCAGTCCGGCGCCGAGTGCCGCGGGCGGCAGCGGCAGCTCCTGCGGCCAGGCGGCCAGCAGACGGTGCTGTGGAGTGTGACCGATGCGGGCCAGGAGTACGGCGACGAGCGCGGACGTGACGAGCACGACGGCCCCGGCCAGAAACCCGGTGCCGACACCGCCGGCGCGACGCAGCTCGTAGCGGAGAGGACGCAGTGGACTCGGAGCGGGGCGGACGGAGATGGGCGGTGGAAGCGGAGGCAGGCTGTCGGAGGTGAGGGCGTCCGAGGGGCGCGGTCGGGCGCCCTGGGGGCTCGCGAGCGCGGATGTCGCCGACGTGCGATCGGCGGTCGGCTCTGAACCCCGGGCGGCCGTCGGCAGGCCGCTGGGGATCCCGATCGGCGCGGGGGGACTGGCCGCCAGGGCTGCCTCGGTTGACGCCGAGGTTGCAGAACCCTCGCGCACATCAGCGTCCTCGGGCGTGGCCCCATCGGCCACCGACCCCTCGCCGGGTGTCCCGGGCGGCTGCACCTCTCGGCGGGCCGAGGCGGCGCCGGGCCCCATGTCACCGACTTCGTCGGCGAGTTGGTGTACGAGGATGCCGTGCCGGAACGCGGTCTCGCCGATGTCCGGGCAGGTACTGCCGTACACGGAAAGCCGGTTGTCGGCCTCCTGCACGACCTCCACGGAGCGCTGCGTCGTTCGGGCCTCTTTGGCCAGCAGTGCCGCGAGACGGGTGGCGTGCGGGCTGCGGACGACGACACGTGGGCGCAGCCGGGTGCGGGAGAAGTCGGCGACCGCCTGGTCGGCGACGAGTCGTCCCCCTTCCAGGGTGATGATCCGGTCGGCGGTGCGAGCCGCCTCCTTGGGATCGGTGGTGGTGCACAGGACGGTGCCGCCCTGGGCGGCGTGGGCGCGCAGCAGGCCGTGCAGCCAGTGGCGTTCACGGACGGACAGCCCGTCGGTGAGGCCGTCGAGCACAAGGGTGTGCGGGTCCGCCAGCAGGGCGCAGGCCAGGCCGAGCCGGCGGTCCATGCCACGCGCCAGGGTGCCCAGGCGTTCGCCGCGCAGGCTGACCATGCCGACCACCTCGAGGACTTCGTCGGCTCGGCGGACCGGGACGCCTGCGGCCGCGCACAGCATGCGGAGTTGGCCTCGGACGGTGCGCGCGGGGTGCCCCGGTACATCACCCAGAAGGACACCGACCTCCCGTGACGGATGGGCGATGCGGTGCAGAGGGCGGCCTCTGAAGTAGGTGAGTCCGCGGCCCTGTTGGAGTTCGAGCATGAGCCTGAGCACCGTTGTCTTGCCGGCGCCCGGGGTGCCGAGGAGCGTGGTGACGCAGCCCGCGCGTGCCTCGAAGGAGACATCGTCGACGGCGGGGGGAAGCTCCTTGCGAGGGTTGCTGGTCAGTCCGAAGGCCTGGATCACCCGTAGCAAGATAGCGCGTTATGTCCGTTTTATCGGGTGTGGCGGGCCCACTGAAAGACAGGCGTTGTCCCAGCGGGGGCGGTGTCAGACCTCGGGACGCAGCATCGGAGGGTTGAGCAGGGTGGCGCCTCCGGCTCGGAAGAGCTGGGCCGGGCGACCGCCCTGCCGGGTGGTGGTGCCTCCAGTGGGGACGAGGAAGCCCGGGGTGCCCGTGACCTTGCGGTGGAAGTTGCGCGGGTCGAGGGCGACGCCCCACACCGCCTCGTACACCCGGCGCAACTCGCCGACGGTGAACTCGGTCGGGCAGAACGCCGTGGCCAGCGACGAGTACTCGATCTTGGAGCGGGCGCGCTCCACCCCGTCCGACAGGATCTGCGCGTGGTCGAAGGCCAGTGGTGCCGCCTGTTCACCGTCGCGGCCGTAGCCGCCCTGCTGCAGCAGTTCCTCGACGGGTGCCCAGCGCGCGCTGTTGGCGTCGCCGCCCGCCCGGGGAGCGGGCAGGTCGGGGGCTAGCGCGAGATGGGCGACGCTGACCACCCGCATCCGGGGGTCGCGCTCGGGGTCACCGTAGGTGGCGAGTTGTTCCAGGTGAGCCCCGTTGTCCTGCGCCGGGGCAATCGGGTCGTGGGCGTGCAGGCCGGTCTCCTCGGCCAGTTCCCGCGCTGCGGCCTGCGACAGGTTCTCGTCGGCCCGCACGAAGCCACCGGGGAGCGCCCAGCGGCCCTGGAAGGGCGGCTCACCCCTGCGTACCGCCAGCGCGCACAGGGCATGACGACGCACGGTCAGCACGACCAGGTCCACGGTGACGGCGAAGGGCGGGAAGGCTGACGGGTCGTAGGGCATGGCGCGATCATAGTCGTCTGCCTGACGATAAACACTCCTCTCTCCGGTCGCGCCCATGGCTGATCCACGCTGGTCGGGCACGCGTGCCACCGGCCGCTTCCGATCGTCTCCCGGGACCTGTCGACGAGGTCACGCTCCCAATTGCAGTCCTGCGGCAGCCTCCTCGACCATGGCGACGCCGAGACGGCCGACCCGTACGGAGAAGGGCGCACCCGCCATCCGCAGCCCGGTCAGGCTGATCTCGCCCAGGGGCACGCTGCGTACCGGTCGGAGCATGACCGTGCTCGCCGGGGCGTCCGGACGGATGCCGGCCAGGGCGGCGAGCAGCAGCACCCCCGAGGCCGCGGCGGTCGCCGACGGCCGGCAGGCCGCCGGGTGGGGCAGCGGAGCGCCGGTGTCCGTGCGCTGCTCTCCCGCGTACATCTCCGGCAACCGGTACTGGAACGCCTCGGCTGCCGCGAGGAGGCCGCGCAGCAGCGCACTCGCCTCCTTCTCGTACCCGGCGGTGGCCAGGCCCGCGACGGCCACCGCGGTCTCCTGGACCCGCACCGCACCGCTCCGGTGGCCGAACGGGTTGTACCCCGCCTCCTTGACGCCCAGGCCGCGCAGTCCCCAGCCGGAGTCCATGGCCGGGCCGCCGAACAGCCGGGCGAGCTGTTCGGTCTGCACCTTGTCGAGCAGCCCGGGGGCCGGCTCGCCCGCACCCAGCAGACCGGTGTCGAGGAGATGGGCGGCGATCGCACCGAAGTGCGGCACAGTACGCCCGTCCGGAGTGCGGGCAGCAGTGGGTCTGCCACCGCTCCGGTCGTCGAGCCAGAAGTCGGACCGGAACGCGGTGCGCAACCCCTGGGCCCATTGCCGCAGCCCGGCTCCGCCCGGTCGGCCGTACGCGTCGAGGAGGTCGGCGCCAAGCAGGGCGGCGCGGTGTGCGTGGGCCTGCGTCTCGCAGCGCAGCGGGCCGCCCGGTTGCGGATCGGGCAGGTAGGTGCCGTCGCCCACGGTCGCGCGTAGCCAGGTCAGACAGCGCTCGGCGGTCGGCAGCAGTTCCTCCGTCGTCTGTTCCGGGAGCCCCCAGCGACGGGCCTCGGCGAGGAGCACGGGGAAGAGCAGTGTGGCCTCCGTACCCGTGCAGCCCGGTGGCAGGTGTGGGCCGGCGTCCCTGCGGGGGCCGGGGAGCATGCCGGATCTCGGGCCCGGCCCCGGGAGCTGGGTGCGGGCGAGGGTTCGCAGCGTGCCCGCCGCGAGCCCGGTGCCCAGGGGCAGGGTCATGCGGGCGGCGGCGAGGGCCTCAGCCGGGGCCATGCCGCAGCGCCACGGCGCCCCTGCCGCGAGATGGGTGTCGGAGGGATGCGCCGGGTCTCGCAGGAGCAGGGCCTGCAAGTCGTCGATGCTGGTCCTGAGGAGCACTGCGACGCGTGGATCGTCGCCGTGGGCCCGTGCCGACGCGAGAGGGCTGGTCGCCGCGCGACCCACGGCTCGGACGGGTCCCGCCCCGTCCTGTCGTATGCGCAGCTCCAGGGTCATGGAGCCGCCAGGAGGCAGTTCGAGTTCCCAGCGCAGCAGGCCGGCGGAGGCCAGCGCGTCGGCGGGTGGCGGGTCCGCCGTGACGGCGGCGCCGCCGGTGGCACAGGACCAGCGCAGCCCGGAGGCGTGGACGCTGGCGGGCAGTTCGGGGCCTGCGGTGCCGGAGGCGATGGTGCCCAGGTCCGCCAGGTCGGTACCGAGTGACACCTCGACCGGCAGGCGCAGTGGGCGCGGCGCCGAGCTGTACAGGGTGATCCGCTCTGTGCCGTCCGCGTGCCGGATACGCTCGACGACCACATCGGGGTCCGGCCCGCCGTCCGGCGACGCACGTAACGTCCCCACGAATCGGGCGCGGTCGGCGGCGGTCATCCGAGCCTGTACCGGGAGCGGTTCGCGTCCGGCCACCCGAACCTGGCACCGGGCGAGCACACGCCTGCCTCCCCGATAGAAGCCCTCCAGCCCGCGTCCGGTGAGCTGCCCCTGGTCCGTGGAGATCGCGAGCCCGGGGAGGGCGACGCAGATCAGGGTGGTGTGGGTCGGGGGCAGTTGGGCGGGACGGCGGGCCGCAGGTGCTGCCGCGGACGGTGTTCGTGAAGGGGGAGACGGCGCGCCCCTCGGCAGGGGTGCGGAAGGGGGCCCGCTGCCCAGGAAACGTTGCGAGCCGCGTGGGTCCCCTGCGCTGCCGGGCACTGCGCCGCCACCTCCTCGCACGGGCGGCGTGAGTGAGCTTGCGGCCCGCCGGTCGTCGTCGGCGGCCGCGGGCGGGGGCGGCGGATGCATGGGCGGCTTCTTCTGCTCTCGGGGCGCCGAGGGCGCGCTCTGCGCCTGACGGGGGACTTCGGCGGGACGGGGGTGATGCGGCGGCTCGGCCCGTCCAGGGTTTCCGCCACTCAGGTGAACGGACCAGGGCTTCCCCGAGTCACGCCTTCGGCGGGACAAGCCGACCGAATGGCGGTGAGGCGGAGCATGCGTCCGGCCAGTGCCGGGACGACCGCACCGGCTGTCCACTGCGGTCGGGGCGATGAGGTGTCCGTGAGCCGTCCTGGCATCGGTCAGTTGTACGTGGGAGGTACTGACGCTGCTCAATCGCCGATGTCGTGTTCCACCGTGGCCGGACCGGCCGTCCACCGGCGCCCGACCGGCCGGGCGCCAGGCAGCCGTCCCGTCACCGGCCGGTCGCTGCTCAGGTGTCCCGCCGCCGCACAGCCGTGGGCCGCCCGTCCCCTCGTCGTACGCACCCCCGTCGGCTGTCCCGCCCCTGTCGATCCACCCGCCCGGCGCCCGCGTCCCGCCCGGGCGCCCGTGAACTGCCCCGCCCCTGTTCACGCATCGTTCCCCTTCGTCCGGCCGCGGCGAAGAGCAGCTCCTTCCGTGTCGGCGCTACGCCGACGTACGACGGGCCTGCCCGAGATCTGGGGACGAGTGCCGCCCGTCCCTCCGGCGCGGGGGCGGTTCTCGGCTCCGTCTGTCGGGCCCACCCGACGTCGACGCCTCGTAGCCGACCCCAGCGCCCGGGTGGCGCCACTGACCGATGTCGAGCAGGACGGGGGACCCGCGACGTCGGACGGCGTGGCGCGTTCGGTGCCGTCGATCCGGCCGTCGCTGTCGATCACCTGCGCGCGATCGGCCCCGCCCGTTCCTCCGAACCGTTCCATGGCCTCGAACCCTTCCGGGTCCTCATCCCAGTCCAAGCCCGTGTCCTCGCCCGCGTCACCCGTCCCCGTCCGCTCGATGGGTGGCGTCGTCCGGGGCCGTCCGGCGTCCACGTGTGCTCGGCCGCCGCGCTCCGCGCGCAGACAGCGACGGATCGACTCCGGGTCCAAGCCCTCGTTGCAGGCCTGGTGCAGCAGTCGGGCGAACAGGTAATCCGGGTCCGCGCCGAGCGCCATGGCCAGGGCTTCCCTGGCCTCCAGATCGTCACCGGTCGACCAGGCGACCCAGCCGGCGAGCGTCAGCGGTGCCGCGGCGTGCTCGCGGTACGGCCCGACGCAGCGGCGGGCGAGTGCCCTCCAGAGACGCAGGGCGGGTGCCGCCTCGTCGCCCTCCATCCACTCCGCCGCCCGATCGCGGGTCGTACGATCCTGCAGGCCCAGAATCAGCGTGGCGGCCTCGCTGTGTGTGAGCAGTTCGTCGTCGCGGAGGTCCGCCAGAAGCGTGCCGGACACGGTGGGCGCGTCGGCGAATCGGTTCCTCATCCGGTGTGCCTGTCGCAGGGTCTCGTCGGCCACGGCCGCGCGGCTCGCCGTGTCGAGGATTCGTGGGACCAGGCGGGCGTTCGCGGTATCCAGCGCGCGTTCCTGTTCCAGCGCCGCAGCGGTCTCCCAGGGATGGAACCTGGCCCGCAACTCGCTCAGTGTGCCCCGCACTTGCAGGCCGGCATAGGTCGCGGCGGCAGCCAGCACCGAGGTTCCTGGCAGGCCCATGGGCACCCCGTCGTCCGGACAGCAGTCGGGCGTCACACAGCAGTAGGACCAGAAGCGGTTGTCGGCGATGCACAGCGCCTCGACCACGGGAACGTCGAGACGACCGCACTCGGTGCGCAGCAACTGGGCGAGCGGGCGCAGCCGTTCCCGCACCTGATGCCGCGCTTCGCCCTGCGCCGGTTCCTGGCAGAGGTACACCACCATGCTCTCGGGCCGTGCACCTCTGCGCTCGCTGCCGGTCACCAGACCGCGCGTCAGTTGCTGTGCGACGGCGGGCCAGTCGTCCGGGTTCGCGGGAATTCCGAGCCGGGCGCGGCCCCCGAACCGGCCGCGGCCCTCCCTGTCGTGCAGCGCGACCAGGACGATGCTGTCCTCGGGGTGGTAGCCGAGCAAATAGGGCAGGGCGTCGGCCAGTTCGGCCGGGGTTCGGAGGGTGACCTGATGCGTTTCGCCGTGATTCGTCATGCCGTGACGATCTCGCGGATTTCCAGATTCCGCTTGAGCCTGTGGATAACTCCCGCCAGGGGCACGTCAAAAGCAGCTCCGGTGGGAGAACACCGCCGCTCCCGCCGCCCTGGGACCTCGACGACCGGGTGTTGCGCATCGCAGCCGACGACAGCCACGGCGGCCTCAGCGCAGCGGCGGTCTCCGGCGGCCTGCGCGAGCACGGGCCGCGCCCGAAAGCCGCCCTTTTCCGGCGGATACGGCGAGCCGTGCGGCCCCCACCGCCGCCAGGGCAAGCTCCCCCACCCGGCCAGGGCAAGCTCCCTCAGCCGGCCAGGGCCAGAGTGAGCGGGAGCACCTGGTCGGCGCCGTTCTGGCGCAGCAGGCGGGCTCCTACGGCCAGGGTCCAGCCGGAGTCCGTGTAGTCGTCGACGAGCAGGACCGGGCCGGGGGTGGCGGCCAGGGCGGCGGCAAGATCGTCGGGCACGGTGAACGAGGCGGCCAGGGCGCGCAGTCGCTGGGCCGAGTTGCTGCGGTGTGCCGCGTGCTCGTCGGCCTGCGCGGTGTAGGCGAGGCTGCCCAGCAGCGGGAGTCTGCCGACCCGGGCCAGGCCCCCGGCCAGGGAGGCGATCAGCTGAGGGCGAGTGCGGGAGGGCATGGCGACGATCCCCACCGGTCGCGCCATCGCGTCGGGGGAGCCGCCGGCCCAGCCGCCCGGCGAGCGGGCCCAGTCGGTCACCACCGTCACCACGGCGGCCAGCACGTCGTCGGGAACCGGCCCGTCCGGGGCCTGCGCCGACAGCAGCGGCCGCAGGCGGTTGCCCCAGCCGATGTCCGAGAGGCGGCCCAGCGCGCGCCCGGTGGCCGCCTGCTGGCCCACGGGAATACGGCCTTTGACGTCGACCCCCACCGCTGGCATACCCGACGGCCACATCCGGCGCGGCTCGACCTCCACCCCCGGACGGTCGAGCTCGCCGGTCGCCGCGGCGAGGGCACCCGGCGAAACGGCGGGGTCGAACCAGGGCCCGGCGCAGGTGTCGCAGCGACCGCACGGGACCGCCTTCTCGTCATCGAGCTGCCTCTGCAGGAACTCCATCCGGCACCCGTCGGTCGCCACGTAGTCCCGCATGGCCTGCTGCTCGGAGGCCCGCTGTTTGGCGACCCAGGCGTAGCGCTCGGCGTCGTACGCCCACGGCTGCCCTGTCGCGGTCCAGCCCCCCTTCACGCGCTTGACGGCCCCGTCCACGTCCAGGACCTTCAGCATCGTCTCCAGCCGTGAGCGGCGAAGATCCACCAGTGGTTCCAGCGCCGGCAGCGACAGCGGGCGCCCCGCCTCCTCGAGAACCGTCAGCGTGCGCCGCACCTGCTCCTCAGGAGGGAAGCCCACCGATGCGAAGTACGCCCAGATCGCCTCGTCCTCCCGCCCGGGCAGCAGCAGCACATCCGCATGATCCACACCACGCCCCGCGCGCCCCACCTGCTGGTAGTAGGCGATCGGGGACGAGGGGGATCCCAGATGCACCACGAATCCCAGGTCCGGCTTGTCGAAGCCCATCCCGAGCGCCGACGTCGCCACCAGAGCCTTCACCCGGTTCGCCAGCAGGTCCTCCTCCGCCTGCAACCGGTCGGCGTTCTCCGTCTTCCCCGTGTACGAGGCCACCGGATAACCCCGCTGCCGCAAGGAGGCCGCGACCTCCTCCGCCGCCGCCACCGTCAGCGTGTAGATGATCCCCGAACCCGGCAGATCCCCCAGCCGCTCCCCCAGCCACGCCAGCCGATGCGCCGCGTCCGGCAGGGTCAGCACCCCCAGCCGCAGACTCTCCCGGTCGAGCGGTCCCCGCAGCACGAGGGCGTCCCCCGCGCCCGTGCCCAGCTGCTCGGCCACGTCCGCCGTCACCCGCGCGTTCGCGGTCGCCGTCGTGGCCAGTACGGGCACCCCGGCCGGCAACTCCGCCAGCATGGTGCGCAGCCTCCGGTAGTCGGGTCGGAAGTCATGGCCCCAGTCGGAGATGCAGTGCGCCTCGTCGACCACCAGGAGGCCGGTCGTGGCCGCGAGTCTGGGCAACACCTGATCACGGAAATCCACGGAATTGAGGCGTTCCGGACTGACGAGGAGAACGTCGGTCTCACCGCGCTCGACCTCCCCGTAGATGGTGTCCCACTCCTCCGGGTTGGCCGAGTTGATGGTGCGTGCCCGGATCCCGGCCCGCGCCGCCGACTCGACCTGGTTGCGCATCAGCGCCAGCAGCGGCGAGATGATCACCGTCGGGCCGGAGCCCCGCCTGCGCAGCAGGGCCGTGGCGACGAAGTACACCGCCGACTTGCCCCAACCGGTGCGCTGCACCACCAGCGCACGCCGGCGCTCCTCCACCAGGGCCGCCACCGCCTGCCACTGGTCCTCCCGCAACCGCGCCGGCCCTCCCGGGGCACCGACCAGCTCGGCGAGGATGGCGTCGGCTTCGGCACGCAGCTCCTGGTTGCTCATGCCCCCATGCAACCCCACAGCACCGGCAACGGCCCAATCGCCCGACCGTCCCGACCGGGACGAAACACGCACGACGGGTCGCGGGACTCGTCAACCGGTCAGCCGCAGTGACGCGAAGGGACGTATTCCGGCCGGTTAACAGAGCTCCACGGGACACCCATTGGGCCGCCTGCCCGGCAGCAGCGGCCGACGGCCGAGCGCCCGCGTCGGCACGCGGGCGGTGTTACCACTGGTCGTCGCCCCACAGGACTGATGACGGGAACATGAACCAAGCCGAACAAGAGGACTAACGGGATGTTCCAGGCCGCCCCAGGCATCTACAAATGACACACCTGGCAGGGATATAATCCACAGATCACCAGAAGCCGGTCGGTGGCCCCATTTGCTCGTTGCCGCAACCCAGTTCGCCAGCAAGAATTGGAGTCCGCTCCCCGCACGGCCTGTCCGTGGTCCGGCAGGGCTCCGCCGCGGTGTGCGCTCCCCCAAGTCCGATCTCCCGCCCGCCAGTGTGGGCGCGTAGCCGAAGGGAGGACCGTGACCTTCGGATTCGCTCCATCCCCCGCGACATCCATGTCGACGTCTGCCGACCTGTCCGCCGCTTCCACCAACTCAGCAACCCGCATGCTCGAACCTGCGGAGTGGGCCGCAGCCGGGATTCCCCTGCTGCGCAATCCTCGCGATGTCGTCAGCGGCCTGCACGCCCGGCACCGCCCAGGGCCCGCGACCGCGATCGTCGCCGTCCTCGATCCGGACGAGCGGCTGCTGGCGAGTGCCTCGTTCACCCGACGCTCAGCTCCGGCCGACGGATGGATGTTCCGCAACTCGCTGCTCGCGCAGCTGCGCCGGGTCATCCCCCACGACCTGCGTCGTCGTACACCGGTGCGCACGGCCGTCCTGCTCTACTGCCGTGACGGCGACACCCGTTGGACGCAGGAGGACGGCGCGTGGATGTGGGGACTGCGTGACGCCTGCACACTGCACGGGCTGCGCTGCGGCGCGTACATCACACTGACCCGTGACGGCTGGCAGGTACTCGGCGAGGGCCGCGGTGGGCGCCGCCCGAACACGGATTCGCAGCCGGAGCCCTTCGCCATGTCCGAGGCACCACCGTCACTGCCGATGCCCCGCACCGGAGGCGCCGCCTCCGACATCCTGCGCCGCGCGGCAGCCCGCTGACCGTCGTACACAGAACGTCACCGCGGACAACGGCGCCCGCCGGTCGACGTACGACAGGGACAACCCGCGCGCGGGCGCACGACTACGTGCCGGACGGCAACCGACGCGCACGACGGCAGCACGCGCACGCGTGCTTTCACCGCCACGACGTGCCCGTGTGAGGGAACGCCGAAGCGCCCACCGTGCGTTACCGCTTCAGCGGCCCGCCCTGAACCGGTCCGGTGTCGCTGGACCGGTCGCCCCCGGGACGGTTCCCGGGGCCGCTCGGACGAACCGGAACGGGCTCAGACCCTCGTGCCCAGCACCGAGTTGATCTGCTGCGGGTCACCGCAGACGATCATCAGGGCGCCGGCTCGGCCGAGGGCCAGGGGAAGAGCCGCAGCGGTCGCGTCGGCACCGCCGTTGGCGGCGACGACGACCACGGGACGGGAGGCGGCACGGCTCAGAGCGGCGGCGTCGGCGTAGAAGACGTCGTCGCCCGCGTCGTGCTGCGCCCAGTACGGCGCCTCGCCGAAGGACAGCTCGTGCGCGGCCCACGGATGCGGATCACCGGTGGTGACCACCAGCACCTCGCCGGGGGCGCGTCCCGACTCCAGGAGCAGGTCGACGGCTTCCTCGGCAGCGTCCAGCGCGCCCTCGGCCGAAGCCGGGATCAGCTGGACCTGCGGGGTCGCCGAGGCTTTGGAGGCAGGCGCAGGAGGGGCGGAAGGGACAGGAGCGGCCGGAGCCGCGGACGGCCCGGGCTTGACCGCGCCCGCGGTCGAGGCCACGGCCGCAGGCGCGTCGTGCGGTGCGCGCTGGGCCGGCGCCGTGGGCCGGAAGGGCCCCGGACGGCCGGGACGCGGCGAAGCCGCAGGGCGGGGACCGGGTACGGGACGAGGGGTCTGCGCGGTACGGCCACTGGCCGGAACCGCGCGGGGACCCTGGGCACTCTCGTGAATCTGAGGCTCCTCGGGAATGAGAGGCATGACCTGATATTTATCAAACGCCGGTGCGACTCGCGTCGGCGGGTGGCACATGGGTGCGGACGGAACCGTCAGAAGTCGAAGCCGAGCTGGCCCTCGATCTCCGGAACGTTCCCGGTCGCCCAGCTGCGCGCCTTCTTGAGGTGCCGCCACTGGGGCAGCGCATCAAGATACGCCCACGACAGCCGGTGGTACGGGGTGGGCCCCCGCTCCTCCAGCGCGGCCTTGTGCACGGGCGACGGGTACCCGGCGTTGGCCGCAAAACCGAAGTCTCCATGGTCGATACCCAGTTCGGCCATCATTTTGTCGCGCTGAACCTTGGCGATCACGGACGCCGCCGCGACCGCCACGCACGACTGGTCACCCTTGATCACCGTGCGGACCTGCCACGGCGACCCGAGATAGTCGTGCTTCCCGTCGAGGATGACCGCGTCGGGGCGGACCGGCAAGGCATCCAGGGCGCGCTCCGCGGCGAGCCGCAGTGCCGCCGTCATCCCCAGGTCGTCAATCTCCTCCGGAGAGGCGTGTCCCAACGCGTACGACGTGACCCATTCCCGCAGCACTTCCGCGAGTTGGGTACGCCGCTTGACCGCGAGGAGCTTGGAGTCGGTGAGTCCCTCGGGGGGCCGCCGGAGACCGGTGACCGCCGCGCAGACGGTGACGGGACCGGCCCACGCGCCCCGCCCGACCTCGTCGACGCCGGCGATGACCTTCGCTCCGGTCGTGGCGCGCAGGGAGCGCTCGACGGTGTGGGTGGGTGCTTCGTACGGCATGGCGGTCTTAGCCTACGCCGCCCGGAACCCCGCTCGACACCCCGGTTCCCGCAAGCGACTTCAGGCTCTTGCCGCCCGGAGCAGCGGAACCATCAGCTGGTCGACCATCTCCTCGATGTCCCGCTCCCCCCATTCGCTCGCGCACACCTTCGTGCGGTACATCATCATCGCCGGAATGGCGTCGAACACGTAGCCGTTCGCAGCGTCGGGACGCGTCTCCCCCCGCTCGATTCCCCGGTCGATGATCTCCCCCAGGAGCCTGACCGTCGGCTCGACGACCCCTCCGAAGATCAGGCTCTGAAAGCGTTCCACCTGCGGGCTGTCGCATTCGTGAATCACCGAGCGCAGCGCGAATCCGGGGCGCGAGAACATCGCCGCCCGCACCTGCCGGCACAGCTCGACAAGGTCGTCCCGAACGTTCCCGAGGTCGGGCGCCCGGTCGAAGCGCGGCAGCCCGGCCTGGAGCGCGTCCGCGACGAGGTCCTCCTTCGAGGGCCAGCGCCGGTAGACCGCGGCCTTGCCGGTCTGCGCTCCGGCGGCGACACCCTCCATCGTGAGCCCGTTCCAGCCGACGGTACTGAGTTGTTCCAGCGCGGCATCGAGGATCGCCGCTTCGAGCACGGCGCCGCGCCGGCGGGGGGAGGCCGGCCGAGCGGATGCGGCCGTCCAGCGCGAAGTAACCATCTGAGTGTCTCCAGCGAGCAAGGGGGAGCGAC
Organism: Streptomyces sp. NRRL WC-3618; assembly: GCF_001280005.1. Lineage (GTDB taxonomy): Bacteria > Actinomycetota > Actinomycetes > Streptomycetales > Streptomycetaceae > Streptomyces. The sequence continues at coordinate 137,696 of NZ_LGDW01000236.1, forward strand.
GAGTGCGAGGATTATCAGGATTGTCGGAATTGCCATGATCACCGACGCGGTGAATCGCCGAGATTACCCGGGCGACCGCCATGCGAGCCGACAAACGAGTTCAGTGAACGCTTGCGTTCACTGTCGGGGACTCACTACCGTTTGACGCGACAGTGAACGCAAGCGTTCACTAGTGCTCTTATGGGGGACCCATAGTGACTACCTCTTCGCTGATGAAGGACCAGAAACCAGGTGCGGCCCGCCGGGAGGGGCATCCCGGCATAGCACTCACCGTCATCGCGGCCTGCCAACTCATGGTGGTACTCGACGCGACGATTGTGAATATCGCCCTGCCACACATTCAAGGCGCCCTCGAGTTCAGCACCACCGACCTCACGTGGGTGGTCAGCGCGTACACCCTCACCTTCGGCGGCCTGCTGCTGCTCGGCGGCCGGGCCGGTGACATCCTCGGCCGCCGCCGCGTGTTCATGACCGGCATCCTGCTGTTCATCGCCGCCTCCTTGCTGGGCGGACTCGCCCAGGAGCCTTGGCAGTTGCTGGCCGCGCGGGCCCTGCAGGGCGTGGGTGGCGCGATCGCCTCGCCCACAGCGCTGGCGCTCATCACCACGACGTTCGCCGAAGGCCCGGCGCGGAACCGGGCGTTCGGGGTCTTCGCCGCCGTCTCGGCCGGCGGCGGCGCCGTCGGCCTGCTCGCCGGCGGCATGCTCACGGAGTGGCTCAACTGGCGCTGGGTGCTCTTCGTCAACGTACCGATCGGCATTCTGATCGCCGTGCTCACGCCGGTGTACATCGGCGAGTCCGCACGTCATCCGGGCCGCTTCGACCTCATGGGCGCGCTGACCTCGACACTGGGCATGGCGTCCCTCGTGTACGGCTTCATCCGCGCGGCGGAGGACGGCTGGCGGGACAGCCTGACCCTGGCGGCCTTCGGCACGGCGATGGTCCTGCTGGCCACCTTCGTCTTCGTGGAGATGCGCGCCGCGGAGCCGATCACCCCGCTGAAGATGTTCGCCGACCGCAACCGCTCGGGCACGTACGTGATCATGCTGAGCCTGGCCGCCGCGATGTTCGGCATGTTCTTCTTCATCGTTCTGTTCGTCCAGAACGTCCTGCTGTACACGCCGATCGAGGCGGGCCTCGCCTTCCTGCCGGTGACCTTCGCGATCGCCATTGGCGCGGGCCTGTCGCAGCGTTTCCTGCCGATCTTCGGGCCCAAACCGTTCATGGTGACCGGATCGACGCTGGTCACGCTCGGGCTCGCCTGGCAGACGTTCATCACCCCCGACAGCTCCTACGTCGGCGGGGTGCTCGGCCCGATGCTGGTGTTCGGCTTCGGCATGGGCCTGAACTTCGTGACACTGACCCTGACGGCGGTCTCCGGGGTCGCCCCGCACGAGGCGGGCGCCGCGTCCGGGCTGCTCAACACCACGCAGCAGGTGGGTGGTTCGCTCGGTCTCTCCATCCTGACGACGGTGTTCAGCGCGGCCAGCCGTAACGAGGCGGTGGAACAGGTGTCCAAGTTCCTCGCCGTGGCCACGCCGGAGCAGAAGGCGGAGTTCGCCAGGACCAAGCAACTCCCCGCCCCTTGGAGCCACGAGGTGCTCGCCCACGGCATCGCCACGGCCTTCATCCCGGCCGCCGCGATGGCCCTGGTGGCCCTCGCCACCGCCTGCTTCGTGATCCGCGTCCGCAAGAGCGACCTGGAGGCCCTGGCAGGCACGGCGAGCACCGCGGGTCCGGCGGGCGGCTGATCTCCCGGCAGCGGACCCACAGACGCTGCTGACGGCCCCACGAGTCAGGGGTGCGTCCCTCCGACGCCCTGAGCGACGCATCCCTGCTTCGCGGAACCACGCAGGCCACGGCTGACGTCACTTCCCCGGCGCCCCGGGTCCGCACCCGCCGGCGGCCATGTCACCGCGAACGCCGCACCGCCACATACAGCGGCCGACACGCAAGCCACGGTCGGCGCCACTCCCCCGGGCACCCCCGGCCCGCAAGCACAGCCCCGACGGAACCTCGTCCGCCAAGGCGGCGCTACACCTCACGTAGAACTCCGGGACCGCATACAGCGGCCGCGTGCGCGTGCATTCGACAGCTGACGCCACTCACCACCCCGCGCCCCCGGAGGGCCGCGCATGGGCGAGATCCGGCCGCTGGCTCCACTCCCCGGCGACCTGTACCGACGGCGTTCGCGGCGGCCCCGCCGACGTACGCCCTCTCCACGCGCGCGTACCTCGACGGCTGCTCCGGTGGCTCACCGCGCGCGCTACGCCCCCGAGGGCGCCCACTCCGGCAGTTCTTCCGTCCGTTGCAGCCACGCCGTCGGCGGTGTCCCGGCCTTTCCCGCGGCGAGTACGCCGCCCACGATGGCGCAGTTCGTGTCCACGTCGCCGCCCACCTGGGCCGTCGCCCAGAACGCCTGTTCGTAGTCACCCAGGGCACGCGCCGCCGACCAGAGCGCGAACGGCACCGTGTCGTGCGCCGACGTACGCCGGCCACAGCCCAGTACGGCCGCGACGGTCCCGGCGTCGGCGTAGTCGAGCATGTCTCGGGCGCGCCGCAGCCCGACGGACACGGCACTTCTCGGGACGAGCGCGATCACACCGTCGAGAAGCTCACCGGGGCTCGGCGGGCCGCCCGTGGCGGCCACCAGGGCGGCGCCCGCGGCGACCGCCATGGCGCCGACGACGGCCTCGCGGTGCTGGTGCGTGGGATAGGCGGAGATCTCCGCCTGATGGGTGGCCTGCTCGGGGTCGTCCGCGTACCAGGCGCCCAGAGGGGCGATGCGCATGGCCGCGCCGTTGCCCCACGACCCCTGGCCGTTGAACAGGGTGGACGCCAGTTCGCGCCAGTCGCCGCCCTCCCGGACCAGCCGCAGGAGCCGGTTCACCGCGGGGCCGTACCCGCGGTCGAAGTCGTGGTGCTGCGCGAAGGAGCGGGCCAGGGCGTCCTGGTCGACGCGGTGGTGCGCGGCCAGCACGGCCACCACGGAACACGCCATCTCCGTGTCGTCCGTCCACTGCCAGGGGCCGGGCGGCAGCTCGCGGAGCTTGAGCAGGGGGTGATTCACGGGCACGAAGAACTGCGACCCCAGCGCATCCCCCACCGCAAGCCCGCGGAGGCTTGCCAGGGCGCGCTCCAGGCGCTCGTGGGAAGAGGAATCAGCAGTCATCGCCCTGTCACTCTATCCGGTGACTCCATACGATTCCGGCTCACGCCAACGCTCGAACGGCCGGTCAAGGGTGTACCTGCCGTCACTCCCGAGAACGAGCATCCGCATCTCCGCGTTCCCGGGATTGGACAGCGACTCGAACTCCGCGACCGTCCAGTGGAACCAGCGCATGCAGAACAGCCGCATGGCCAGCCCGTGGGTCACCAGCAGCACGTTCGGCGGATGGTCGGGAGCCTCGAAGCTGCGGTACAGGCTCTCCAGGAAGCCACCGACCCGGTCGTACACATCGGCCCCGGACTCCCCCTGGGCGAAGCGGTAGAAGAAGTGCCCGTACGCGTCCCGGTATGCCTTCTGCAGCCGTACGTCGTCCCGGTCCTGCCAGTTGCCCCAGTCCTGCTCGCGGAGGCGGGGCTCCTCTCGCACACGTATGTGGTCGGGGTTCAGGCTGAACGCGCGCAGGGTCTCGTGCGTACGACGGTAGGGGGAGACGTACACGCTGACCTGCTCCTGCCCGAACACCTCGCGCAGGCGCTTGCCCGTCTCCTCCGCCTGTCGCCAGCCGCGTTCGGTGAGGGCGAGGGCGTGGTCCGGCTCGCGCTCGTAGACGGTGTCATCGGCATTGCCCATTGACTCGCCGTGCCGGACAAGGACGATGCGCCGTGGTCTTACCATGCCAAAACCCTAGATCGGGTCGGCGCCGACCGGGCACTCGCGCGGCCTCTATACGGCGTATGTCGCACATGTCGTGCGCGCCGGAGCACACAGCGTTCCGATCTCGGGCTGTCCAAGCGGGCCGATCTCAGACTGTCCAGGTGGGTTCCAGCTCGACTATGTCACCGGCGAGAGCCGCGACATCCGCCTCCAGTTGCGCCCGCAGCGCCAGCCGCTCCACCCGCTCGGCCCGGTACTTGCCGTGCTCGGCGGCCGACCGCCACATCGACATGATCAGGAACTCGTGCCCCGGCGCCTCGCCGAACAGCCCGCGCACCATGCCGGGCGAACCCGCCATCGCCGGATTCCAGACCTTCTCCTGCATCAGCGCGAAGTGCTCGGCACGCTCCTCGTGGACACGGCAGTACGCCACCCTTACCAGGTCGGAGTCCGTGAAGCGCGGCTCGAAGCCGGTCTTCACGTCGAAACGGTGGTCGAAGAGCTTGACCTGCTGGTCCTTGAAGGTGCCCGACTGAGCGGTGGCGAGCCGGTCATGGGACCGGGCCATGAAGGAGTCGTAGAAGGCGCGGCTCTCCCAGAAAGCGAAGACGTGTGCCACGCCGGGACGCCCCCGGCTCCAGCCCCCGCCCTGCCCCCGGAATCCCGGCTCCCCCAGAAGTCCCGCCCACTTTCGCTGCCCCCGTTCGAAACCGCGGCGGTCCACCACGGTGCAGCGAATCCACTTGACCAGCACCGCGCCATCGTAAGGGCTCGGAGCGTGGCGCCGGTCACGCTCCGGCGGAGTGCGACCGCGCGAGCGCCCCCGCGCGCGTGGCACGATGGACAACCAGCTGTGCTGTACCGGCAGTTGGAGCGAGCACACGGCGAACGGGGAAGGGAAGTCTGGTGAAGGCCCTCAACAAGGGGATCCGCAAGGTCGAAGTCTCACTGAAGTGGGACCCGAGTCCGACGGGCGAGCCGCCCACCGATCTCGACATCGTCGCCGCGACCTACCCGGCGACCGATCCGTACGGCGATCCCGCCTACGTGGTGCATTTCGACAGCCGCTCCCCGGACGGCACGATCACCCTCAACCGGGACAGCAAGGACGGCAAGGGCTTCGGCTGGGACGAGGTCATGACGCTGGAGTTCGACCGGCTGGCCGCCGAGTACGCGCGCGTCGTAGTCGGCGTCATCATCCAACAGCGTTCCACGCACCGGACGTTCGTCGGTGTCCGGGGACCGGGCCTGCGCATCCGCGAGGGCTACACCGTCCTCGCCGAGGACGACTTCGGCGGCGTTCTGGGGTCCACGGCGGCCACGGTCGGAGAGTTCGTCCGCGACGAGAGTGGGTCGTGGGACTTCCACTCCGGCGTCCAGGGCTTCGAGGAGGACCCCTCGACGTTCACCAGGGAGATGGGCCGCTCACGTCAGAGCTGATCCCTCCCCGAAAGGGAAGGCAGGCCGGGGGTGACGATCGCGAGGGTGGCGGCCAGCGCGTCGAGTACGGCCTCCCGATGGGTGACCGTACTAGGCGGGCCGTCCCCTGTCGGCGTCAGCAGTCCGCGGTCAACCAGTAGGTACAGCGTGCGCAGTGTGCGCATGGTGTTGGAGGCCCACGGGGGAACCGGCCCCGGCTCCCCCGTCCGGAACGCCGCAGCGACGGCTTCCAGCCATCCCACCGACTCGTCGGCACTCAGCCCGGGCCGGCACAGGATCCGGGCCAGCGCACGAGCGATCCGGTCGTCCTCCTGGGCGTCGAAGACCTGCTCGGTGCCGGCCAGCAGCCGCGCGACGGCCAGTTCGAACAGCGGCGCGGGTTCCTGCTGCGGGCGCCGCGCGAGGGCCCCGAGCAGATCAGCCCCGTGCGCGGCGGCATGCACCCAGCCCAGCACAGGGTCGTACCCGCGCAGATCGGTCTCGCCGGGATACCACCCGGCGAACGCCTCCCACCACTCCTGCCGCCAGTCCCCCGCGTCGACGATCCGGGCGAGGACAAGCGGGGCGAACGCGCGCGCCTGAACACCGGGATCGTCGAACAGCCCGGCCATACGATCCCCGAACCACCCTCGCTCCGCCGCGTCGAGGCCGGGTATCCAGCGGACAGCCGCGCCGTACGCCCCCTCGTCACGGACCACGGGATCCGGGGAACGGAGATCCGCGACCAGCGCCTCGAGCGCGGCGGCCCGGGCAGCCGCGGAGAGTTCACCGATGTCACCGTCGTGGCGTCGCAACGTGTCGTCCATGGGCGGAGGTTACGCGGCCCACGACACGACGAAGGAGGGGCACCGGCACATGGCCGGCGCCCCTCCTCCTTCACTCACCGGTCAGGGAGCGTCCGTCGAGGTCAGCTGCAACCGCTGGTCGACCCGCATCCCTCGCAGATGTAGCAGGACCCGGCCCGCTGCATCTTCGTACCGCAGGAGAAGCACAGCGGGGCGTCCGCCTGGATGCCCAACTGCATCTCGACCAGTTCGGCACTGGTGTGGACCTGCTGCAGCGCGGGCTCCGGCACCTCCGCGACGACCGCCTTCGGGGCCGCGACGGCCTTCAGTTCCTGGGTGCGGGGCGCCGACTGCGCCAGGCCCTCGATGTCGACCTCTTCGTCGGTCGGCTCGTAGGACCCCGTCTCCAGGTGACGCTGGCGCTCGTCGGCGGAGTGGATGCCGAGGGCGGAACGCGTCTCGAAGGGGAGGAAGTCCAGCGCGAGGCGGCGGAAGATGTAGTCGACGATCGACTGGGCCATACGGACATCGGGGTCGTCCGTCATACCGGCCGGCTCGAAGCGCATGTTCGTGAACTTCGAGACGTACGTCTCCAGCGGCACGCCGTACTGCAGACCCACCGAGATGGCGATCGAGAAGGCGTCCATCATGCCCGCGAGGGTGGAACCCTGCTTGGACATCTTCAGGAAGACCTCGCCGAGACCGTCGTCCGGGTAGGAGTTGGCGGTCATGTAGCCCTCGGCGCCGCCGACCGTGAAGGACGTGGTGATACCGGGACGGCCCTTGGGGAGGCGCTTGCGGACCGGGCGGTACTCGACGACCTTCTCGACGGCCTCACGGATCGTCGCCTCGGTCTTCTCGGTCACCGCGGCCTTCTCGTCCTCCTTCTTCTTGACGGAGAGCGGCTGGCCGACCTTGCAGTTGTCGCGGTAGATCGCGAGCGCCTTGACGCCCATCTTCCAGGCCTCGAAGTAGATCTCCTCGACCTCCTCGACGGTCGCCGACTCCGGCATGTTGACCGTCTTGGACAGGGCGCCGGAGATCCAGGGCTGGATCGCGGCCATCATCCGGACGTGGCCCATCGCGGAGATGGTCCGCTCGCCCATGGCGCAGTCGAACACCTCGTAGTGCTCGTGCTTGAGGCCCGGGGCGTCGATCACATGGCCGTGCTCGGCGATGTGGGCGACGACCGCCTCGATCTGCTCCTCCTGGTAGCCCAGGCGGCGCAGGGCCTGCGGGACCGTGCCGTTGACGATCTGCATCGAGCCGCCGCCGACGAGCTTCTTGAACTTGACCAGCGCGAGGTCGGGCTCAAGACCCGTGGTGTCGCAGGACATCGCGAGACCGATGGTGCCGGTCGGGGCGATGACGGACGCCTGCGCGTTACGGAAGCCGTTCTTCTCGCCGATACGGACGACGTCCTGCCAGGCCTCCGTGGCGGCGGCCCAGATCGGGGTGTCCAGGTCGTCCATGCGGACAGCCTTGTCGTTCTCGTCGGCGTGCTGCTTCATGACCCGCAGGTGCGGCTGCGCGTTGCGGGCGTAGCCGTCGTACGGGCCGACGACCGCGGCGAGTTCGGCGGAGCGGCGGTACGAGGTGCCGGTCATCAGGGAGGTGATGGCGCCGGCCAGGGCGCGGCCGCCCTGGGAGTCGTACGCGTGACCGGTCGCCATCAGCAGGGCGCCGAGGTTGGCGTAGCCGATGCCGAGCTGGCGGAACGCGCGCGTGTTCTCGCCGATCTTCTGGGTGGGGAAGTCGGCGAAGCAGATGGAGATGTCCATCGCGGTGATGACGAGCTCGACGACCTTCGCGAAGCGGTCGATCTCGAAGGACTGGCGGCCCTTGCCGTCGTCCTTGAGGAACTTCATCAGGTTCAGCGAGGCGAGGTTGCAGGACGTGTTGTCCAGGTGCATGTACTCGCTGCACGGGTTCGAGCCGTTGATACGGCCGGACTCCGGGCACGTGTGCCAGCGGTTGATCGTGTCGTCGTACTGGATGCCCGGGTCGGCACAGGCCCAGGCCGCCACCGCCATCTTGCGGAAGAGCGCCTTGGCGTCGACCTCCTCGATGACCTCGCCGGTCATCCGGGAGGTGAGCCCGAACTTGCCGCCCGCCTCGACCGCCTTCATGAACGTGTCGTTCACGCGGACGGAGTTGTTGGCGTTCTGGTACTGGACGGACGTGATGTCGTCGCCGCCCAGGTCCATGTCGAAGCCCGCGTCACGCAGGGCGCGGATCTTCTCCTCTTCCTTCACCTTGGTCTCGATGAAGTCCTCGATGTCGGGGTGGTCGACGTCGAGGATGACCATCTTGGCCGCGCGGCGGGTGGCGCCGCCCGACTTGATCGTTCCGGCCGACGCGTCTGCGCCGCGCATGAAGGAGACCGGGCCGGAGGCGTTGCCGCCCGAGGAGAGCAGTTCCTTGGAGGAACGGATCCGGGACAGGTTCAGGCCGGCGCCCGAGCCGCCCTTGAAGATCATGCCCTCTTCCTTGTACCAGTCGAGGATCGACTCCATGGAGTCGTCGACGGACAGGATGAAGCAGGCCGAGACCTGCTGGGGCTGCGGGGTCCCGACGTTGAACCAGACCGGGCTGTTGAAGCTGAAGATCTGGTGCAGCAGGGCGTACGCCAGCTCGTGCTCGAAGATCTCGGCGTCGGCCGGGGAGGCGAAGTACTTATAGTCCTCGCCCGCCTTCGTGTACGTCTTCACGATGCGGTCGATGAGCTGCTTGAGGCTCACCTCGCGCTGCGGGGTGCCGACAGCACCGCGGAAGTACTTGCTGGTGACGATGTTGACCGCGTTCACCGACCAGAAGTCGGGGAACTCGACGCCACGCTGCTCGAAGTTGATCGAGCCGTCGCGCCAGTTGGTCATGACGACGTCACGGCTCGCCCACTCGACCTCGTCGTACGGGTGCACGCCGGGGGTGGTGTGGATCCGCTCGATGCGCAGGCCCTTGGCCACCTTCGTCCCCTTTGCGCGGGAACTCCGTGCCGGACCGCTCGCCGTCTCTGTCATGCCGCCTCCCTGTATCGGGCAAAACGCCCAGAAGTGTCACGTTGTTCCCATGACACGGTGTTGTTCCTGGCGCTGCGGGCACCCTCTTGATGCCGCCCGCAGCAGGTCTTCGGCTCGCCGTCGTTCCGGGGCCGGGTCCGAACGCGCTGTCCGGGACCGGCCCGCCGGTCAGTCGGCGGCGTTGGCGGGCACGGGGACCTGAGCAGTCCCCCCGGACCCGCGATCGTCTTCCTGGCGCCCCACATCCGGGTCTTCGTCGTCCACGGCGGGGCGGCGCGATGCTTCCCTGAGCTCCGCGATGGCGGCCTCGAAGTCGTCCAGCGAGTCGAACGCCCGGTAGACGGACGCGAATCGCAGGTAGGCGACAAGGTCGAGTTCCTGCAACGGACCGAGCATGGCCAGCCCCACGTCGTGGGTGGTCAGCTCGGCGCTGCCGGTGGCGCGCACCGCTTCCTCGACCCGCTGGCCGAGTTGGGCGAGCGCGTCTTCGGTGACGGGCCGTCCCTGACATGCCTTGCGCACGCCATTGATGACCTTCGTGCGACTGAAGGGCTCGGTGACTCCGGACCGCTTGACCACCATGAGCGAGCACGTCTCGACGGTCGTGAACCGACGGGAGCAGTCAGGACACTGGCGGCGCCTGCGGATCGACGTGCCGTCGTCGGTCGTACGACTGTCGACGACGCGGCTGTCGGGGTGCCTGCAGAAGGGGCAGTGCATGATCTCCAACCCTCCCTCACAGCAGACTCAATAGCCTCGTAAGGGCCCTTGAGCCCCTCGAAGCAGCCCCCAGCATAGGTGATGCCCGAGGGGTCGAAGACCCGGGGGACCACAACTTCTGGGCTACCGCCGTAATCCAACCACTAGATGTGGGGATTGGCCCGTACATCCGCACGCACACGCGTGTCGCACCGGTATTGGCATGTGCCGCACGGCCATACCCCCAGGGAACATGCGGAGATACGGTGAGAACCGCGCGCGAGGGGGGTCGATTCCCGGCTGGCGGGGTTCCGGATGGCAGACTTGAGCACCGGCCCACGAGGTCTCCACTCCGGCGGTGAAGGGTACGACAATCAACCCCTTCACCCCCTGCGCCCACCCGGCACAGCATGAGCCATACACCCAGAAATCTGATCGCGGCAGGCCAACCGCAATTTTTCACTCGAACGTGTGTTTGGCGCAACCTTTCGAAAGCAACTACCGTTGCACTGCACGGGAGACCATCGAGAGGGGCCGACGTGACCACCACCGCAGACAGTGCCACCATCACCGCCCAGGACCGCTCCCAGGGCCGACTCGAGCCGGTGCATGCGATGAACGAAGCCACGAATCCTGAGGGACACAAGCGGTCCCTCCCTGGACGACCTCCAGGAATCCGAGCGGACAGCTCGGGACTCACAGACCGACAACGGCGCGTGATCGAGGTCATCAGGGACTCCGTGCAACGACGCGGTTACCCGCCGTCGATGCGCGAGATCGGGCAGGCAGTCGGCCTCTCCAGTACTTCATCGGTCGCACACCAGCTCATGGCCCTGGAGCGCAAGGGATTCCTGCGGCGCGATCCGCATCGCCCGCGCGCCTATGAAGTACGCGGTTCCGACCAAGGGGCTTCCGTGCAGCCCACGGACACCGCGGGCAAGCCCGCCGCGTCGTACGTCCCGCTTGTGGGCCGTATCGCCGCCGGCGGTCCCATCCTCGCCGAGGAATCGGTCGAGGACGTGTTCCCGCTCCCCCGCCAACTGGTGGGTGACGGAGAGCTCTTCGTCCTGAAGGTCGTCGGTGACTCGATGATCGAGGCCGCGATCTGTGACGGCGACTGGGTGACGGTCCGCCGCCAGCCGGTGGCCGAGAACGGCGACATCGTGGCCGCGATGCTGGAGGGCGAGGCCACGGTCAAGCGCTTCAAGCGCGAGGACGGCCATGTCTGGCTCCTCCCGCACAACTCCGCGTACCAGCCGATCCCCGGCGACGAGGCGACGATCCTCGGCAAGGTGGTGGCTGTTCTCCGCCGCGTGTGAGAGCTGCGGGAGGCGGGCCGTACGGCCCGCGCCCCTGACCGGGCCCCGGAACCACTGCGCCGGTTCCGGGGCCCTGCTTTGTCCCGTGTTCGGGTGCGCCAATGTGCGGGCCACCGACTGAAGTCGGTGGCCCGCACATTGGCGTCTACGCTTCCGCCGCCCGCTCGGCTTCCTCGGCCGCCGACGCGTCCTCCGCCTGTCGTGCCGTGGCGTCGATCGCGGCCAGCGAGCGCCGGACAACACCGCCGTCCGTGGTGTACCAGAAGTCCGGCAGGGAGGCCTTCAGATAGCTGCCGTAGCGGGCCGTGGCCAGCCGCTGGTCCAGTACGGCGACCACACCGCGGTCCCCCGTCGCCCGTACGAGACGGCCGGCGCCCTGAGCCATGAGCAGCGCCGCGTGGGTGGCCGCGACGGCCATGAAGCCGTTGCCTCCGGCGTCCTCTACGGCTTTCTGGCGCGCGCTCATCAAGGGGTCGTCCGGGCGCGGGAACGGGATCTTGTCCATGACGACCAGCTGGCAGCTGGCGCCCGGCACGTCGACGCCCTGCCAGAGCGACAGCGTGCCGAACAGACAGGTCTTCGGGTCGGCCGCGAAGTTCTTGATCAGCTCGCCGAGCGTCTCCTCGCCCTGGAGGAGGATCGGGAACTCGGGGATACGGGAACGCAGTTCCTCCGCGGCGAGCTGGGCCGCCCGCATCGACGAGAACAGGCCGAGGGTCCGGCCACCCGCCGCCTGGATCAGCTCCGTGAGCTCGTCGAGCATGTCGCCGCGGTCGCCGTCACGCGCGGGGCGCGACAGGTGCTTGGCGACGTACAGGATGCCCTGCTTGGGGTATTCGAAGGGCGAGCCGACGTCGACGCCCTTCCACTGCGGAAGGTCATCGCCCGTCGTGCCCTCGGGTGCGAGGCCCAGGGAGGCCCCGACGCCGTTGAAGTCGCCGCCCAGCTTGAGCGTCGCCGAGGTCAGGACCACGGAGCGGTCCGTGAAGAGTTTCTCCCTGAGGAGGCCCGACACCGACATGGGGGCGACGCGCAGTGAGGCACCGAAGCGGTCGTGCCGCTCGTACCAGACGACGTCCCACTCGGAGCCGTTCGCGATCCGCTCCGCGACGTCGTGCACGGACTCCACCGAGGCCAGCGCCTGCTTGCGGACCGCGTCCTCGTCCTGGACCGACTTGTCGCGGGTCGCACCGATCGCGGAGATCACCGTACGGGCGGCGTCCCTCAGTGCCATCAGCGCGTACCCGAGGTCTTCCGGGACCTCCTCGAGGCGGCCCGGCAGGGCCAGCTCCATCACCCGCTCGAAGCCCTCGGCCGCCGTCTGGAGCTGGTCGGCGGCCTTCTCGTTGACGAGCTTCGCCGCCCGGCGCACGGCACGGTTGACCTGGCCGGGGGTGAGCTCGCCGGTGGCCACTCCGGTGACCCGTGAGACCAGTTCGTGCGCCTCGTCGACGATCAGCACTTCGTGCTGGGGCAGGACGGGCGCGCCCTCGATGGCGTCGATCGCGAGCAGCGCGTGGTTCGTGACGATCACCTCGGCGAGTTTGGCGCGCTCGCGGGCCATCTCGGCGAAGCACTCGGCGCCGTACGCGCACTTCGAGGCGCCCAGGCACTCGCGGGAGGAGACGGAGACCTGTGCCCAGGCCCGGTCGGAGACGCCGGGGGTGAGGCCGTCGCGGTCGCCGGTCTCGGTCTCGTCCGACCAGTCGCGCAGGCGCATCAGGTCCTGGCCCAGCTTGCTGGTGGGGGCGGCCGCCTCGAACTGGTCGAAGAGACCTTCGTCCTCCTCCTGCGGCACGCCTTCGTGGAGGCGGTGCAGGCACAGGTAGTTCGATCTCCCCTTGAGCATCGCGAACTCGGGGCGGCGGCGCAGGACCGGATGCAGCGCGTCGACCGTGCGCGGCAGGTCGCGCTCCACGAGCTGGCGCTGCAGCGCGAGCGTCGCGGTCGCGACCACGACCCGCTCGCCGTGCGCGAGCGCGGGTACGAGGTAACCGAGCGACTTTCCGGTGCCGGTACCTGCCTGGATCAGCAGATGGGAACCGTCGTCGATCGCCTCTGCGACGGCTTCGGCCATGGTCACCTGGCCGGGGCGCTCCGTGCCGCCGACAGCGGTGACGGCAGCGTGCAGGAGTTCGGGGAGTGAGGGCTTCGTCATAGCCCGACCACCCTACGGGGCGCCACTGACAATCGGGCGATCAAGACGGGAGCGCACGGTGGGGTCAGGTGGGGCGCGGGGGGTTTACAGCACATCGCGCAGGCCCCGGTCCCGGACCATGAGGGCGGCCCGTTTGGCGGGCAGGTCCACCTCGGCGGAGAACCGGAAACCGGCGCTCAGAAAGGCCGAGACGGAGGGAATGTTGCGCAGATCCGGTTCCGCGACGACGCGGGTACAGGACGGACGGTTGTCGAGTACGAGGTCGGCGACGGCTCTGAGCAGGATGCTGCCCAGTCCGCGCCCGCGATCGGCGACACCGCCGAGCAGGAGGTGCACTCCGGTGTCGTGGGGGCGTGCGGGGTAGTGCCGGGCCAGTGGGTCGAGGTCGGCGCGGTAGATCTCCCAGTAGCTCATGGGGGTGCCCTCCAGCATGCCGAGACAAGGGACGCTGCGTCCGTCACCGTCGAGCTGGGACCGCAGATGGGCCTCGGTCACGCATTCGGTGCCGGCGAGCTCCCAGAAGGTGGCGACGGTGGGGTCGTTTATCCAGCGGCCGATCAGGGACAGGTCGCGCTCGACCCGTACGGGGACGAGGTGGAACGAGCCCGCGGGCGTGCGGGTCGGCCCCCAGTCCCCGATGCGGTCGAGGAGATCGTCGTCGGTCGCCGGGGCGACGGTGTCCGCCGCCCCGCTGCCGCCGGCGAACAGCGCGACGAACTCGTCGGGCAGGCGCAGCTCCAACGTGTCCTCGCTGTCGCCGCCGGTGGGGAATTCGGCGTAGCTCTCGGCGATCGGGGCGGTACGGGCGTCGGTGCTCGCGTCGGCGGGTGGCACGGGACGCTCCTCTCAGGAGATGGGGTGTGTCGCGTTCCTCGGGGTGAAAGGGAGTTGGTGCGGTCGGGGCGCCGGAGGTGTCATGGATGAAGGGGGTTGGCGATGGTGACGTAGACGGACTGGGTGTCGACCGGCCCGACGAGCTCGTCGAGACCGTGCAGCCGGGTGAGCAGATTGGCCTTGCAGCGCAGGACGGGTGAGTCGAGCAGCGAGCCGGGCAGGGACGTACGCAGTCGGGCGGGACCCGAGGCGACGTCTTTGAGGAAGCGCCGGAAGGCGGCGAGCAGAAGCTGCTCGTCGGCGAGGCGCTGTGAGCCGAACGCGCCGATGAGGCCCAGTACGTTGTTGATGCCGAGGTAGTAGGCGAAGCGTTCGTCGGTGACCTCGTCGGAGACGAACGTGTCGCTCTGTTCGCCGATGCCGGGCAGCCGGGCGTCGAGTTCGGCACGCCGGGACTCTCGGAAGTAGTACCCCTGGTTGTCGCGGTAGCGGCCTCCCCGGGGCCAGCCGTCGCCGTCCAGCAGGAGCAGGGTGTTCTGCTGGTGCGCCTCCAGGGCGATGCCTGCCTCGCTGTCCAGCCAGAGCACGGGCCGTACGACGTGCTCCAGGTACCGCAGGAACCACTCGGCGGCGACGGCTCCGCGCGGGCGGCCGGTCCGTCCGGCGAGCCGTGTGACGACCTCGGCCAGCCGGGACCGCAGGACCGGGCCCTCCGGTCGCGGGTCGGCCGTGCCGCCCAGGTGGGCGCGGGGGCGAGGTGAGACGAGTCCGGCGATGCAGGAGACGTCGTCCGCCGGATGGAACGGGTTGTGCCGGATCATCACGTCGAGGCCGGGGACGGGGTGGCCGTCCGGGTCGTCGACGGCGAGCCAGGCCGGGTCGCGGACGATGTCGAAGGCCGGGTGCGTGGTCTGCCACTGCTTGGCCAGTCCGCCGCGCAGCAGCCGGTGCACCTCGACACCTCGGTGGAGTTCCTTGCGGAGGTTCTCACGCCGGGAGTTGGTGATGCGCAGTCCCAGCGAGAGCTTCAGCATCGCGGGGGCGCCCGAGCGGTGGACGGTGCGTACGGAGGAGGTGGGGTGCCAGGGGGAGCCGTGGGTGCACAGGTCGCGGAGCAGACCGGCTTCGAACAGGGCTGCGATCTGGGGGCGGTGCCGGGTCTCGCGGATCTGCCAGGGGTGGAGCGGGAGGGCCGCGTAGCCGTCGGGGAGCGGCACGGCGGTGCCGATGAGCTGCGCGGTGAGCTGTTCGGCGCGGATGGGACGGCCGCGTTCGGTCCAGGCGGAGTCCGTGGCGAGCACGGAGGGGGCCACCGCCAGCCAGTGCAGCGGGAAGGAGCCGCGCAGTTCCGGGGAGTAGAGCCGGGCTTCGGCCTCGGCGAGCCCTTCGCGGCTCTTCGGGGTCGGATGCAGGGGGTGGCCGAGCAGCAGCGCCTGCTCGGCGGTGAGGAACAGGTCGGGGCCGTCGGCCGGCTGGGCACGACGGTCGCTGATGAAGGTGGCGGTCCGGCGCACGGAGTCGGCCACCCGTGCGACCAGGTCGACGGCGTCGCGGGGCAGGACGGAGGGAACGGGCGTTGGCGAGGCCTGCCCGTCGGGCGCTGCCGGGGTGCCGTCCGCGTCGGCCGAGGGCGCCCCGGACCCCGCGTCGGTGTCCGTTCCGGCCGGCTTCGGTCCGGCGTACGCCTCCCTCGCGAGCAGGGTCGCGACGGTGACCGCGTCGGCGGCCGGGGCTCCCGAGGGGGCGTCGGCCAGGTGGGGGAGGCCGAAACGGTGCCAGCCGGTCGGGGACCAGTAGTGGACCGGGGCCAGCAGGGCGGTGCCGCTGGTGGGGAGGGGGATACGGAGGGTGCCGTCTCCGGGGGCGGTGAGGTCGTTCTCCCGTACCCAGCAGCGCAGCAGGTTCTCGGTGGCGGCGGCCTGGGCCGCGGTGTGGGGGTCGAGGTGTTCGAGGAGGTCGGCCGTGGCACCGCGCGACCGCTCGGCCCCGCCGGACGCCCCCTTCTGCCGGGGCACCGTTTCCCTCCCGGACCCGGCATCTCGCGCGGGGGTGGGGTGGGAACGGCCTTCGGGTACGGGGGTGCTGTTCAAGACGGTTCCTCGTGAGGTTGTTCGAGTGCACGTGCGGGGGTGAGCCGGGGTGGTACGGGCGGACAGGGGGCCTGGACTACCCCGCTCGCTCGGAGGGGGTGGCGTGCGGGCTGCCGGAGTCGGTGTGGCCGCGGGCGACCGCCGCTACGGCGTCGGCCAGCCGGTCGACCACCGCGGCGGCCTGTTCGTCGCTGATGGTCAGCGGAGGCAGCAGTCGGACGACGCTCGCCCGACGCCCGCCGAGTTCGACGATCAGCCCCCGGCGCAGGCACTCTCGCTGTACGGAGGCTGCCAGTTCGGGCGCTGCGGGACGCGGCCCACCGCCGACAGGCCCGGGAAAGATCTCCGGATCGGTGCCTGGATCACCGTAGGCGACATCCGGAGCGCCCCCCGCGCCCCGCTCATCCCCCGGTTCGACCAGTTCGACCCCGATCATCAGGCCCCGGCCGCGCACATCGCCGATCATCGGGAACTCCGCTGCCAGCTGCCGGAGTTGGGCGAGCATGCAGGCCCCCAGGGTGGCAGCGCGGTCGGCGAGGCCGTGCTCGCGGACATACGTCAGGGTGGCCGTGCCGGCCGCCATGGCGAGCTGGTTGCCGCGGAAGGTGCCCGCGTGGGCGCCGGGTTCCCAGACGTCGAGGTCGTCGCGGTAGACCACGACCGCCAGCGGCAGGCTGCCTCCGATCGCCTTGGACATGACCATCACATCGGGGGTGACCCCGCTGTGCTCCACCGCCCAGAACATGCCGGTGCGGCCCACTCCCGTCTGGATCTCGTCGGCGATCAGCGGGATCGAGCGGGACTCGGTGATCCGCCGCATGCGCCGCAGCCAGGCGTCCGGCGCGGGAATCACCCCGCCTTCGCCCTGGACGGGTTCGAGGATCATCCCGGCCGGCAGCGGCACACCCGACTTGGTGTCGTCGAGAAGGGACTCGGTCCAGCGGGCGGCGAGTTCGGCGCCCCGCTCGCCGCCCATCCCGAAGGGGCAGCGGTAGTCATGGGGGAAGGGCAGCCGGGTGACCCGGACGTCGGTCGCGTGACCGGAGGCACCGAGCGAACCGGCGGTCATCCCGTGATAGGCGCCCGTGAAGGCGAGCATGCCGGCGCGGCCGGTCGCGGCGCGCACGAGCTTGAAGGCGGCCTCCACCGCGTCCGTCCCGGCCGGCCCGCAGAACTGCACGCGCGCGCGGTCGGCGAGCCCGGGCGGAAGGGTACGGAACAGCTCGGTGATGAAGGCGTCCTTGACGGGGGTCGCCAGGTCGAGGACGTGCAGCGGCGCCCCCGAGTCGAGGACCTTGCGGATCGCCTCCAGCACGACGGGGTGGTTGTGCCCGAGGGCCAGTGTCCCCGCGCCCGAGAGGCAGTCGAGATAGCGGCGGCCGTCGGCGCCCTCGATCGTCATCCCGCGTGCCCGTACGGGAACGATCGGCAGGGCGCGCGCGTAGGTGCGCGCCGCCGATTCACGCGCCGACTGGCGCCGCAGAATCCCCTCCTGCGCCCGGCGCGAGCTCGCGCGCGCGTCGATCTCCGCTTCCGTTTCGGTGGACGCCCGGGATTCCTCCCGCTCTCCCGTGCACTCCCCCGTCTCCATGGACTCCCGCAACCCCAATTTCCCGACTCCCCACTGCTCCGCCGACCCGCCAACCACCAACTCGCCGATACACCCCTCCCGTTACCAACACCCGGCGCGCCACAGGAGTCACGGGTCGGTTCAAGATCCTTGCGGCGAGGGCGCCGTCGCGTCAGCACGACGGAAAACAGCACTCCCGAAACAGTGATGACAAGGCGTCACATGAACGGTCCACGGGCCGGTCATGAGACCGCGGAGCCCGTAGCGAAACCGTTGCCGTTCCGCCGGTGGGTCCCGGCGGCGACCGCATAATGTGTGGTGCCGTGCGGGGACAGCACACGGTTCGACCAGCCAGGGGGAGTCAGATCATGCGACCCATTCGCCCACCCTTCGTCGCCCGCCGAGGCAGGGGAGCGCGCCGCAAACCCTCCCCCGTCCGGGCCGCCGTCGGCCTCGCCATAGCGCTCGCGCTCACCGCCACGGCCTGTGGCTCCGGCTCCGGCTCCGGAAACTCCGACGCGAGCGGACAGCCCTCCTCCTCCGCGACCGACGACGGGGCCGGAAAGATCACGATCCCGGACGGGCTCAAGGACAAGCTCAAAGAGCACGGGATCGACATCGACAAGTGGAAGAACGGCGCCTGGAAGAACTGGGACAAGGACGACTGGCTGCGCGAGGCCGAGGACTACGTCAACCCGATCATCGAGGGCCTCTGGGACACGGACCGGATGCGGGGCGCCGACGACCCGCAGAAGAGCGTCGACGGAGACGACCTGTCGGACGACCAGGGCGTGACCGACCCGACGCCGAGGGCGGTGAAAGCCAGGGCCGTGCCACCCGCCTACCACGCCAACGCGCCCGAGGCGGGCAAGGTGTTCTTCGACGGCCCCCAGGGCACGATGGTCTGCTCGGCGACGGTGGTGGCGGACCCCGCCCACCCCGGGAAGTCGAACCTCGTCTGGACCGCGGGCCACTGTGTGCACGCCGGAAAGAAGGGCGGCTGGTACCGCAACCTCGCCTTCGTCCCGTCGTACAACAACGCGGGCAGGTCGAGCGCCGAGGTGGAGAACACTCCCCGCGCGGAGATCGCTCCCTACGGCGTCTGGTGGGCCGACTGGGTGCGGACCTCGGACCAGTGGATCGCACAGGGCGGTTCGACGGGCGGTGACGGAGCTCCGTACGACTTCGCGGTCATGCATGTGACGCCGGAGAAGGGCGGCAGCGGCAAGTCGCTGGAGGAGACGGTCGGTTCGGCCCTGCCGGTGGACTTCGCCGCGCCTGCCGTGTCGCGGGTGGAGAGCATCACGGCGACCGGGTATCCGGCGGCGGCTCCGTTCGACGGCGAGACGATGTACCAGTGCCAGGACGCGCCGGGCCGGCTGTCGATCGTCAGGTCCGACCCGACGATGTACCGGATCGGATGCACCATGACCGGCGGTTCCTCAGGCGGCGGCTGGGTCGCCACCGGCTCGGACGGCGAGCCGGCCCTGGTCTCCAACACCTCGATCGGCCCGGTGAAGGCAGGCTGGCTGGCGGGCCCGCGCCTGGGCAAGGTGGCCAAGGGCGTGTACGAGGAGATGAGCGGGAAGTTCGCCGCCCAGTAACGCTGTAAGTCCCCCCATGCCGAAGGCAATGGGGGGACTTACAACGGGCGCGGGGAACTGCGCGACCAGCCACAACGAACCCGCAGCCGAAAACGCACCCGCCCGGCGGAGCCTAGAGCGCCGCTGCCGACGGCACGTACGGCGCCAGTTCCGCCGCCAGTTCCTCGTGCACACGCGCCTTGAGCAGCGTGCCCTCCGCGGTGTGCTCCTCGGAGATCACCTCGCCCTCGGTGTGGGCACGGGCGACCAGCTTGCCGTGGGTGTACGGCACGAGTGCCTCGATCTCGACCGAGGGCCGGGGCAGCTCGTTGTCGATCAGCGCGAGCAGTTCGTCGATGCCCTGACCGGTGCGGGCGGACACCGCGATGGAACGCGTCTCCATCCGCATCAGTCGCTGGAGCGTCAGCGGGTCCGCCGCGTCCGCCTTGTTGATCACGACGATCTCGGGTACGCCGGTGGCGCCGACGTCCCTGATCACCTCGCGCACGGCGGCCAGCTGCTCCTCCGGGTCCGGATGCGAACCGTCCACCACGTGCAGGATCAGGTCGGCGTCGCCGACCTCCTCCATCGTGGAGCGGAACGCCTCGACCAGGTGGTGCGGCAGGTGCCGTACAAAACCGACCGTGTCGGTCAGCGTGTGCAGCCGTCCGCTCGGGGTCTCGGCCCGGCGCACGGTCGGGTCGAGGGTCGCGAACAGGGAGTTCTCGACCAGCACGCCCGCACCCGTGAGGCGGTTGAGCAGCGAGGACTTGCCGGCGTTGGTGTAACCGGCGATGGCGACCGAGGGCACCTTGTTGCGGCGGCGCTCCTGGCGCTTGATCTCGCGGCCGGTCTTCATCTCCGCGATCTCCCGGCGCATCTTCGCCATCTTCTCGCGGATCCGGCGCCGGTCCGTCTCGATCTTGGTCTCACCGGGACCACGGGTGGCGAGGCCACCGCCCTTGCCACCGCCCATCTGACGGGACAGCGACTGACCCCAGCCGCGGAGCCTCGGCAGCATGTACTGCATCTGCGCGAGCGCGACCTGTGCCTTGCCCTCTCGGGACTTGGCGTGCTGGGCGAAGATGTCGAGGATCAGGGCCGTACGGTCGATGACCTTGACCTTGACGACGTCTTCGAGGTGGATCAGCTGGCCCGGGCTCAGCTCACCGTCGCAGATGACGGTGTCCGCGCCCGTTTCGATGACGATGTCCCGCAGCTCGTTGGCCTTGCCGGAGCCGATGTAGGTGGCCGCGTCGGGCTTGTCACGGCGCTGGACGACGCCGTCGAGCACCAGCGCGCCCGCGGTCTCCGCGAGAGCGGCGAGTTCGGCGAGGGAGTTGTCCGCGTCCCGAATGGTCCCCGTGGTCCACACGCCGACGAGCACGACCCGCTCCAGGCGGAGCTGGCGGTACTCGACCTCGGTGACGTCCTCGAGCTCGGTGGAGAGGCCCGCCACGCGGCGCAGGGCCGCGCGCTCGGAGCGGTCGAACTGGTCGCCGTCCCGCTCTCCGTCGATCTCGTGGCTCCAGGCGACGTCCTCTTCCATCAGGGCATCGGCCCGAAGACCTTCGGGGTAGGTGTGCGCGAGGCGCTCAGTGTCCTGGGAAGGGGAAGAAGAGGAGGTCATTGGGTCCTTACGTCGATGGGGTTCGTGTGCGGTGACGGAGCGAGCCCCGTCACAGGTCACAACGCACGAGCGTCCCGGGAGATTCCCGGAAGCCGTCTGGTGGGCCGGGGGCAGCGCCGCCGACCTGAAGATGGTCGCACGGCACGCCCCGTCTCGTCACGGTGTTATTTCGCGGGGCTATGCCGTGGGCGCGACGGGCTTCCAGTCCGGGTGCCCGGGCATCGGCGGCGTCTTCTGCCCGTACAGCCAGGCCTGGAAGAACGCGCCCAGGTCCCGCCCGGCGATGTCCGAGGCGAGGCGCTCGAAGTCGGCGGTACCCGCGACGCCGTCCTGGTGGAGGCCGACCCAGGCCTTCTCCAGCCGTTCGAACGCCGGGCGGCCGATCTCCTGGCGCAGGGCGAAGAGGGCGAGGGCGGCGCCGTCGTAGACGTTCGGGCGGAAGATGCCGATCTTCTGGCCGGGCTTGGGCGGCTTGGGAGCGGCCGGCGGTCCCCCGGAGGCCCGCCAGCGGTCGGAGGCGCCGTACGCGGCCTTCATCCGGTCCACCAGCTTCCGGCCGGCCTTCTCCTCCGCGTACAGGGCCTCGTACCAGGTGGCGTGTCCTTCGTTGAGCCACAGGTCGGACCATGTGCGGGGGCTGACGCTGTCGCCGAACCACTGGTGGGACAGTTCGTGCACCATGATCGAGTCGACGTACCACTCGGGGTACGCGGGCTCGGTGAACAGACCTCTCTCGAAGAGAGAGAGGGTTTGTGTCTCCAGTTCGAAGCCGGTCGATGCCTCCGCCATGAGCAGCCCGTACGTCTCGAACGGATAGCGGCCGACCTTGCTCTCCAGCCACTCGATCTGCGCGGGCGTCTTCTTCAGCCACGGCTCCAGCACCGCGCGGTCCTTGGTGGGCACCACATCGCGGACCGGCAGCCCGTGCGGCCCGGCGCGGTGGACCACGGTGGAGCGGCCGATGGACACCTGGGCCAGTTCGGTGGCCATGGGGTGCTGGGTGCGGTACGTCCAGGTCGTGGCCCCGCCGACCCGGTCGGCGCCGGTGGGCAGACCGTTGGCCACCGCCGTATAGCCGTTCGGGGCGGTGACCCTGATGGTGAACATCGCCTTGTCGGACGGGTGGTCGTTGCACGGAAACACCAGGTGCGCGACATCGGCCTGGTTGGCCATCGCGAGCCCGTCGTCGGTGCGCACCCAGCCGCCGTCACGGCCGGGCGCGGACACGGGGTCGCTGGTGTGCCGCACGGTGATGCGCATCCAGCTCCCGGCGGGCAGCGGTTCCGGGGGCGTCACCACCAGGTCCTCGCCCGCACTGGTGAACGACGCCGGCTCACCGTCGACCTCGACCGACCCGACGGTGCCGTGGGAGAAGTCGAGGTTGATCTGTTCGAGTGCGGTGGTGGTCCAGGCGTCGATGGTGGTGACGGCGGACAGCGGCTTGGAGTTGGTGCCGGGGTAGCTGAAGGCCAGGTCGTACGACGCCACGTCGTACCCGGGGTTGCCCAGGTGCGGGAAGAGGCGGTCGCCGACGCCCAAGGGGGCCGCGGGGGCGCTCGCGGCGACGAGGCAGACGGAGACGGCGGAGGCGAGCAGCGCCGACGTGAACCGGGTGCGGGGGTTGAGCAGCATGCACCACCGCTACCAGCGCTCGCCCGCCGGACGGCGGCGACTCGCACCAGGCCCACCCGAACGGGTGCCTCAGGGAACCGCCACGTGATGCTGCGCCCGGCTCACGTCGTACACGCCCGGCACGTTGCGCATGGCCCGCATGAGTGCCGGAAGGTGCGCGGCGTCGGGGAGTTGGAGCGTGTAGGTGTGACGTACGCGCTGCTGGCTGGGCGGTTCGACGGTCGCCGAGACGATCGCGACGCCCTCCAGGGCGATGGCCTCGGTGAGGTCGGCCAGCAGATGGGGCCGTCCGAACGATTCGGCGACCAGGGTGACGCGTGCCTCGGTGGTGTCGCCCCAGTGCACGCCGACCTCCGCGCGCCCCGTGCTCTTCATGTGCGCCACCCCGGTGCACTCCACCCGGTGCACGGTCACCACTCCCCCGCGCACGGCGAAGCCGGTGACCTCGTCGGGCGGTACGGGCGTACAGCAACCGGCGAGTCGTACCGTCGCGCCGGGCTGGTCGACGACGGCGGTCGCGGCGGCCGGGGACGCGTCCGAGCCGTCCTGGGCGGGGCGGGCCTCGGCTGCCGCGCGGGCGGCCTCGGCCTCGGAGGGGTCACCGGAGGAGTCGGGCTCGGGCACCGGATCGTCGTGTGTCGGGTGGGCGGCCAGCCAGCGCTGGATGGCGATCCTGGCGACGGGCGTGTGTGCGTGCTCCAGCCACTGCCTGGAGGGCTCGGAGGCCGGGTCCTGCCCCATGAGGAGCTGGACCGTGTCGCCGTCCCGCAGAACGGTGCTCAGCGTCGCCAGCCGGCCGTTGACCCGCGCGCCGATGCACGCGTGCGCGTCCTCGCCGTACTGCGCGTACGCCGCGTCCACGCAACTCGCGCCCTCCGGAAGCCCCAACGAGCCCCCGTCGGCCCGGAAGACGGTGATCTCACGGTCCTGGGCCAGGTCCTCGCGCAGAGTCGACCAGAAGGTGTCGGGGTCGGGCGCGGCCTCCTGCCAGTCGAGGAGACGGGACAGCCAGCCGGGCCGGGTGGGGTCGATGCGCTCGCCGTCGGGTTCGGCCCGCGCCCTGTCGCTGTCGCCGTCGGACTGCTCCTCCGAAGGAGGAGCGTAGGGATTGCCGAGCGCGATGACACCGGCCTCCGCGGCCTTGTGCATCTGGTGGGTACGGATGAGGACTTCGGCGACCTGGCCGTCCGCACGGGCGACGGCGGTGTGCAGCGACTGGTAGAGGTTGAACTTGGGAACGGCGATGAAGTCCTTGAACTCCGAGACGACGGGCGTCATACAGGTGTGGAGCTCGCCCAGTACGCCGTAGCAGTCGGCGTCCTCGTTGACGAGCACCAGGACCCGCCCGAAGTCGGAGCCGCGCAGCCGGCCGCGTTTGCGCGACGCCCGGTGCAGGGACACGAAGTGCCGTGGCCGGATGAGGACTTCGGCCTGGATCCCCGAGTCCCGCAGGACCCCGCGTACCTCGTCGGCGATCTCGGCGAGCGGGTCGTCCGCGCGGGACGCGTTGTCGACGATCAGCTCCCGGGTGTGCTGGTACTCCTCGGGGTGCAGGATCGCGAAGACCAGGTCTTCCAGTTCGGTCTTGAGCGCCTGGACACCGAGCCGTTCGGCGAGCGGGATGAGCACGTCCCGGGTCACCTTGGCGATGCGTTCCTGCTTCTCGGGGCGCATCACGCCCAGCGTGCGCATGTTGTGCAGGCGGTCGGCGAGTTTGATCGACATCACGCGGACGTCGTTCCCGGTGGCGACCAGCATCTTGCGGAAGGTCTCGGGCTCGGCGGCGGTCCCGTAGTCGACCTTCTCCAGCTTGGTGACGCCGTCGACGATGTAGCGGACCTCGGCGCCGAACTCCTCGCCGACCTGATCCAGCGTCACATCGGTGTCCTCGACGGTGTCGTGGAGCAGAGACGCCGTCAAGGTCGTGGTCTCCGCGCCGAGTTCGGCGAGGATCAGGGTCACCGCGAGCGGGTGCGTGATGTAGGGCTCGCCGCTCTTGCGCATCTGACCGCGGTGCGAGGACTCGGCCAGGACGTAGGCGCGGCGCAGCGGTTCGAGGTCGGCGTCGGGGTGGTGGGCGCGGTGCGCCTCGACGACATGGCCGATGGCGTCGGGCAACCGGTCGCGGGTCGCGGAGCCGAGGAACGCCGCTCTGCCCAGTCGGCGCAGGTCGATCCGGGGGCGGGTCCGCCTGCGGGGCGACGGGGGCCCGTCCTGTTCTGGCGAGGCCCCGAGCTCGGGCGAGGACGTCACAGCACCTGGGCTCGCGGGATTCGTGGCCTCCGCACTCATGGGCACCTCCGGCTACCTGGACCGGCGGACGGGATGCCCCATGGCGGACGACGGCTCAGGGGATGGCGTTGTTCCCCCGTCCGGGCCGGTGCTTGATGCTACCGAGCCCATCACGCGCGGCTGACCACCTCCCGTCGAGCGTGAAACGGATCACCCATTCGAGCGACGGTTCGGTGGTCTGTGTATTCGAGCCAGCCAGTACGCGATCAGCTCTGTTCTCAAGCCAGGCTAGGCCCAACGGATACGTTTCCGCACTCGATCGGACCTCCAGGCTGCGGTATCCAGCCATCGATCACGTCAGCCCCGCGCGGATTCCAGCCACTCCGCGTCGATCTCGCCCTCGGCGACGATCACTGCGGGCCCCGTCATCTCGATCTCACCGTCGGCCCTCTCGGTGATCACCAGGCGCCCGCCGGGCACATCGACCGTGTACGTCACCGGTACCCCGGTCACGGCCGGATCGGCGCCGTCACGCCTGGCGGCGGCCACGGCGACGGCACACGCGCCCGTGCCGCACGATCGGGTCTCACCGGCCCCGCGCTCATGGACGCGCAGCGCGACGTGTCGCGGGCCCCTGTCGACGACGAACTCGACGTTGACACCGTCCGGATAGACGCCGGCCGGACTGAACGGCGGCGGGGCGAACAGGTTCCCCGCGTGCGCGAGATCGTCCACGAAGGCGACCGCGTGCGGGTTGCCCATGTTCACGTTCCGCGCGGGCCAGCTGCGCTCGTCGACGCGCACAGTGACCTCCCCTTCGGGAAGGAGCGCCCTGCCCATCCCGACGGTGACGTCACCGTCCTTGGCGAGGTGCACGCGCTTCACGCCCCCACGGGTGGCGACGGTGATGTCCCCCTCGGTCACCTGTCCGGCCCGCTGGAGGTAGCGCGCGAAGACCCGCACCCCGTTGCCGCACATCTCCGCGATCGAGCCGTCGCCGTTGCGGTAGTCCATGAACCACTCCGCCTCGGCCGCCATGCCCCTGGCCTCGGGATGCGCGGCGGACCGCACGACGTGCAGCAGCCCGTCACCCCCGATGCCCGCACGCCGGTCGCACAGGGCGGCGACAGTGGTCGGGGGGAGGTCGATGACGTTCTCGGGGTCGGGGACGATCACAAAGTCGTTCTCGGTCCCGTGGCCCTTGAGGAAGGCGATCCGCGTGCTCATTCCCCGATCGTACGGCGTCGGCCCTAGCGCAGCCGGGCCACTCTCAGGACGGCGAGCGCGATGACGACGGCCACCGTCACGACGTATGCCAGTACGACGCGCCAGTCCCGTCGGCGATCCTCGCCGAGCCCTGGTGCCGTGTAGCCGACCCGGCGGGCGGCCATCATGCCCCACCCGGCGGCGCAGGAGCAGATGAGCAGCCCCAGCATGGCGATGACGGCTCCGCTGTCGCCGAAGTCGAACGCGAGCGGGAAGGCGAACATCAGGGAGCCGAGCGCGCCCAGGACCACGATCGGGGCGAGCTGCCAGATACGCAGCCGACGCTGCGGTCGGAGCTCCACCTCGACCTCGGGCTCGAGAAACATCTCCTCCGGGTCGGGACCGTCGGCGGTCACGCCACCGTGCGTCTCGTCTGGCCCGTCCGGGCTCAGACTGTCCTCGCCCTGTTCCGCTTCGCCACCGTCACCGGTGACGGGTCCCGCGCCTTGTGCGGTGTCGCGAGGGCCGGCCTCCATCGCCACGCGCCCTCCCAACTCGGACTCCACTTGGTCGATCGAAGCTCGATGATGGCACGGCGCCGGATGCCTGGATGACGGCCTGAGCGTCCCGATGCCATGACGTGATCAGGCTGTGACCGGTCGTTCGACCAACGCCAGTGCGAGGTGCGGAAGTTCTGTGAGATCCGCCGCAGCCCCGCTCAACCAGTGCACCCGGGGGTCGCGCCTGAACCACGAATCCTGACGGCGCGCGAAGCGCTTGGTGGCGCGTACGGTCTCGGCGCGCGCGTCGTCCTCACCGCACTCCCCGGCAAGGACGGCGAGCACCTGCTGGTAGCCCAGCGCGCGCGATGCCGTGAGCCCCTCGCGCAGGCCGTGCGCCTCCAGCGCGCGCACCTCGTCCACGAGCCCCGCCGCCCACATCCGGTCGACCCGGCGGGCGATGCGCTCGTCCAGCTCGGGGCGGGACACGTCGACGCCGATCTGCACGGTGTCGTACACGGAGTCGTGGCCCGGAAGGTTGGCGGTGAAGGGCTTACCGGTGATCTCGATGACCTCCAGGGCCCGGACGATACGGCGGCCGTTGCTGGGCAGGATCGCCTGCGCGGCCTCGGGGTCGGCGACGGCCAGCCGGGCGTGCAGGGCCCCGGAGCCGCGCAGGCCGAGCTCCTCTTCGAGGCGGGCCCTGACCTCGGGATCGGTGCCGGGGAACTGGAGGTTGTCGACGGCTCCACGGACGTACAGACCGGAGCCGCCGACCAGGACCGGCCAGCGCCCCTCGGCGAGCAGCGCGTCGATCCGCTCGCGCGCGAGGCGCTGGTATTCGGCGACGCTCGCCGCGACGGTCACGTCCCAGATGTCCAGGAGGTGGTGCGGGATGCCGCCGCGCTCCTCGGGCGTCAACTTGGCGGTGCCGATATCCATCCCCCGGTAGAGCTGCATCGAGTCGGCGTTGACGACTTCTCCTCCGAGACGCTGAGCCAGAAAGACGCCCAGATCGGACTTTCCGGCTGCGGTGGGGCCGACGACGGCGATGACTCGGGGGGTGGAGGGTGCGCTGCTCACCGCCCCAGTCTCGCAAACCCGGAACCCCTCCTCGAACGAGTTACGTGACGGCGAGGGCCCGGGGTCGTTGCCAGTTGCGAGGTTCGCGCCGCCCGATTCGGGAGGCGGCGACGGGGGCGACGCAAACGGACGCACCGGGCTACGCGGGATTTCGCCCGCACGAGTAACGTATGGAGTGGATATGGGCGTTTTTGCATGGCTTCTCGGACGGTCGAAGACCACGGAGGAGACGTCGACCGCCGACGAGCAGTCCGTCACCGTGACGGACGAGCCCGTGGCGGAGGAGACGGAAGCGGCGAAGGGTTCGCCCGAGGCCGACAGCGGTGCCGAGACGGAGATCACGGCGGAGAAGACGGAAGCCGTGGCCGTGCCCGCCGCAGAGGGCGTCGAGATCCCCAAGCAGCAGTCCGCCGAGGAGGCCGCCGACAGCGAGGCCGGTGAGGGCGCCCGCAAGTAACCGCCCGCGAGGGAAGGCGAAAAATGGGTCTGCTGGACAGTCTGAAGGCAAAGCTCGCCCCGGCCAAAGGGAAGGTCGCGCACTTCGCGCACGAGCACGAGGGCCAGATCGACCGGGGTCTCGACAAGGCCGCGAAGGTGGTCGACGAGAAGACCAGGGGCAAGTACAGCGACAAGATCCATACGGGCACCGACAAGGCGAAGGGCGCCGTGGACCGGCTCGCGCACCAGGATGGTGCCACGCGGGACGACACATTCACGCCACCGCCGGACGGGCCGCCACCGGCTTCCTGACGGGCGCGGGCAACAGCGCGGCACATCGACGGACGGCTGCGGAGCACAGGCTCCCGGCCGTCCGCCGTGTCACGGCGCCGACGGCGGCACCACGGCTACGACCAGGCCGCGACCACGTACCCCACGCCGTACGGCGCCTCCTCATACAGCAGCGCGCCTCCGAGGTCGGCGCCCTCGGCCGCGCCCGCGAGGACCTGCCAGGGCGCCCGGCCCGAGGCCTTCAGCTCGTACGCCAGTTCCGCGTCCAGCGCCTGGAGCGCCGCCACGTCCGCCGCCCCCAGCGCCCGGCCGACCTCCTCGTCGAACCCCGCCGCCCGCTCGTCCAGGTAGCCCGGCGCCTTGAGCGTGCGACACGCGCTGGCGTCGCCCATCACCAGCAGCGCGACCCGCTCCGCCCGCCCGCCGATCTCCCTGCCGACCGCGACGCAGCGCTCGGGGGCCAGGGGTTCCCCCACGCCGAGACCCTCCACGGGCGCGTGGGACCAGCCGGTCCGCTCCAGCAGCCACGCGGCGACGGCCAGCGACGGCGGAAGGTCCCGTTCCGCCGCTCCACCGTCTCCGGTGCCCAGGCGTACGTCGAGGTCCACCCCGAAACCCCGGAACGAGCCCCGTGCGCCCTCCGGGTGCGGTCCGCGCCCACCCTGTCCGGCGGGGCCGACGACCAGCAGCCGGTCGGGGCGGGAGGCCGCGAGCACGCCCAGCGCGTCCGTACAGGCGGCGCGCGCCGCCTCCAGTTCGGGTGCGGCGCCCGCGGCCACCTCGGGCACGAGGAGCGGCGGGCAGGGGCAGACGGCGGCGGCGACAAGCATGATCGGGAGCGTAGCCGCCAGGACGTCAGTCGCAGCCGCTGCCCGCAGCCACCGGAAGCGGTGCGGGAACGCCGATCTTCGGCAGTCCGAGCATCACGCCCGCGGTCTTCGCGGCCTCCGCGGTGTTGCGCTTCTCCCAGGCGTCACCCGCGCGCGTGGGACGCACGCCGAGCACGGCGCCCTCGGCGAGGAGGTGGTGCGGGGCGGCGTACGTGATCTCGACCGTGACCACGTCACCGGGGCGCACCGCGGTGTCCGGTTTGGTGAAGTGGACCAGGCGGTTGTCGGGGGCGCGGCCGGAGAGGCGGTGGGTGGCGCCGTCCTTGCGGCCCTCGCCCTCGGCGACCATCAGCTCCACTGTGCGGCCGATCTGCTTCTTGTTCTCGCCCCAGGAGATCTCCTCCTGGAGGGCGGCGAGACGCAGGTAACGCGCCTGGACGACCTCCTTGGGGATCTGGTTCTCCATGGTGGCGGCCGGCGTGCCGGGCCGCTTGGAGTACTGGAAGGTGAACGCCTGCGCGAACCGCGCCTCGCGCACCGCGTGCATCGTCTGCTCGAAGTCCTCCTCGGTCTCCCCGGGGAAGCCCACGATGATGTCGCTGGTGATCGCCGCGTGCGGGATGGCCGCGCGCACCTTCTCGATGATCCCCAGGTAACGCTCCTGGCGGTACGAGCGGCGCATCGCCTTCAGGATGGTGTCCGAGCCGGACTGCATGGGCATGTGGAGCTGCGGCATCACGTTCGGTGTCTCGGCCATGGCGGCGATGACGTCGTCGGTGAAGTCGCGTGGGTGCGGAGAGGTGAAGCGGACGCGCTCCAGGCCGTCGATCTTGCCGCAGGCCCGCAGCAGCTTGCTGAATGCCTCCCGGTCGCCGATGTCGGAGCCGTACGCGTTGACGTTCTGCCCGAGCAGGGTGATCTCGGAGACGCCCTCGCCGACCAGCGCCTCGATCTCGGCGAGGATGTCGCCGGTACGGCGGTCCTTCTCCTTGCCGCGCAGAGCCGGGACGATGCAGAAGGTGCACGTGTTGTTGCAGCCGACGGAGATCGACACCCAGGCCGCGTACGCGCTCTCGCGGCGCGTCGGCAGCGTCGACGGGAACGCCTCCAGCGACTCGGCGATCTCGACCTGCGCCTCTTCCTGCACGCGCGCGCGTTCCAGCAGGACGGGCAGCTTGCCGATGTTGTGCGTGCCGAAGACGACGTCCACCCAGGGCGCCCGCTTCACGATGGTGTCGCGGTCCTTCTGAGCGAGGCAGCCGCCCACGGCGATCTGCATCCCGGGGCGCTTCGTCTTCATCGGGGCGAGCCGGCCGAGGTTGCCGTACAGCTTGTTGTCGGCGTTCTCGCGCACGGCGCAGGTGTTGAAGACGACGACGTCCGCGTCACCGTCGGCACCCTCGGGCGCGCGCACATAACCGGCGTTTTCGAGCAGTCCGGACAATCGCTCGGAATCATGGACGTTCATCTGGCACCCGTAGGTGCGCACTTCGTATGTCTTGACGTCCACGGCCTGACTCCGGTCACTGCTGCTCATGCGACAAGGGTAGGCGGTGCGCGACGCGGGGCCGTACGGGTTACCGCTCGCCCGCCTGCCACCCCTGGCCGCGCAGGACGGCGCCGACGTCGGGGGCGCGGTAGTGGTCGCCCTTGAGCACCTTGCCGTCGGCCCTGCGGGCGACCAGGCCGTCGGGGCCCAACTTCGTCATGTTGGCGCGGTGGATCTCCGCGATCACCGCGTCGAGGTCGATGCCGTGGACCAGGGCCGTGCCGTACGCGACGTACACGACGTCCGCCAGTTCGTGCGCCAGCCGGTCCAGCGGACCCGTGACCGCGACCTCGGCGACCTCCGCCGCCTCCTCCACGAGCAGCTCGCCCCGGTGCGCCGCGAGCTGCGGGGAGACCTCGCCAGGCGTACTGCGGGTGTCGAGTCCGAAGGCCAAATGGAATTCCCGGACGAGGCCGGCGGGCGAGGCGGCGGCGGACGGAGTGGCGGAAGCGGAGGTACCGGGGCGCATGCGGTGACTCTAGCTATCTCGCGACGGCTCCACGGGGACAGCTGCGATCGTCGTACCGCAGGCGCCCGCTCCCCCTTTTTTCCTGGCCAGCACGGGTCCCGTACTGGCAGGATCTCGCCCATGCTCAAGGTGTTCCGGATCCGCAGGCGACACGCCCTCATGGGCTCGGCCGCCGGTTTCGTGGTCTTCGGGCTGCTGCTGTGGTGGCTGCTGCCGCTGGAGGAGGCACCACCGGGCGGGACGATCACGTTCAGTACCGGGACACCCGCCGGCGTCTACCAGCAGTACGGATCGGGGCTCGGTTCGGCCTTCGCGAAGGACATGCCGAACCTGGACGTACGGATGCTGACCAGCCAGGGGTCCCAGGAGAACGTCAGGCGGGTGGCGACGGGCAAGGCGGACTTCACCATCGCGGCGGCCGACGCCGTGGAGACGTACAAACTGCAACGGCTGCCCGGGGCCGACAGACTGCGCGGGGTCGCGCGTCTGTACGACGACTACATGCAACTCGTCGTGCCGCGTGATTCGAAGATCAGCAGCGTGGGGGATCTGCGGGGCAAGCGCGTCTCCATAGGGCCGGAGAGTTCGGGCGTACGGCTGATCGCCGACAAGATGCTCACCGCCGCCGGCCTCGACCCCACCAAGGACATCACGCCCTTCGCCGACGGCATCAGCACCGGACCCGGGCGGCTCCAGCGGGGCCAGATCGACGCCTTTTTCTGGTCGGGCGGGCTGCCCACGAACGGTCTGGTGCAGCTGGCGAAGACCTTCCCCTTCCGCTTCGTCCCGATCGACGCCGACCTGGTCACCAAACTGCACGAACAGGGCGGAGCATCCCGCTACTACCGGGCCACGAACATGCCCGAGTCGGCCTACCCGTCCATCCAGGACGGCTCGACCGTGGCGACCCTCGCGGTGTCCAACCTGCTCATGACACGTGAGGACGTGGACCCGCGGCTCACCGAGTGGCTGACCCGGTCGGTGATCAACAGCCGGGACCGCATCGGCGCCCACGTCCACTCGGCGCAGCTCGTGGACCTGCGGACCGCCATCTACACCGACCCGCTGACCCTGCACGACGGCGCCCGGCGCTACTACCGCTCGGTCAAGCCGTAGGGCCCGTAGTCACGCACGCGGCCCCTCAGGACGCCGGGCCCGACCTCGGCACCCGCACCGTCACCTTCAGACCGTGCGGCTCGTGATGGCCGTACGAGATCGTGCCGCCGCCCGCCGCCAGCAGGACCCGGGAGATGGACAGGCCGAGGCCCGAGCCCTTGACGTTCTGATGCCGACCGCTGCGCCAGAACCTGTCGCCGATCCGGACGAGTTCCTCGTCGGTGAGGCCCGGGCCGCCGTCGGTGACGACGACCATCGAGGTCTCGCCGTTCGACGCGACCGACACGCGTACGCACTCGTCCTCGGGCGTGAACTTCACCGCGTTGTCGATCACCGCGTCCAGGGCGCTGGACAGCGTGACCGGGTCGGCCCACGCGGTGGTGGCCGGGCACTCGCCGACCAGACGCACCCCCTTGGCTTCGGCGAGCGGGGCCCAGGCGGCGACGCGCTCGGCCGTCAGCGCGCCGATATCGGTGAGTACGAGGTCCGCCTCGGCGTGCTCGGCCAGCGCCAGGTCGAGGAGGTCGTCCAGGACCTCGGCCAGGCGCTTGCCCTCGGTGCGGACCGACGCGATCTCCTCGTTTCCCTCCGGCAGTTCGAGTGCGAGCAGTTCGATGCGCAGCAGCAGCGCGGAGAGCGGGTTGCGCAGCTGGTGCGAGGCGTCGGCGACGAAGGCACGCTGCTGCTCCAGCACGTCCTCGACGTTGTCCGCCATTTCATTGAACGACCGGGCCAGCCGTCTGAGTTCCGGCGGCCCGCCGGCCACCGCGACCCGGGACTTCAGGCTGCCGGTCGCGATGTGGTGCGTGGTGGCGTCGAGGACGCGTACGGGCTTGAGCACCCAGCCGGTGAGGCGCAGCGCGGCCCCTACGGCGAGCAGCATCGCGGCGATCTCGCCGGCGCCGACGATGAGCCAGCCGTGCAGCGTCCGCGAACGCATCTGCCCGGTGGGCGAGTCGGTGACCACGACGGCCACGACGTCGCCGTCCCGGATGACGGGTGACGCGACGATGAGCCGGTCCCGCTGCCAGGGCCAGACCTGTTTCGGGTCGTGGCTGCGGCGCGAGAGGAGCGCTTCGGCGAACGCTTCGCGCACCTCGCCCGTTTCCGGCAGATACCAGTCCGTCGGCGCGTTGGCCATGGGTGCGTCGTTGCGGTAGAAGACCCCGGCACGGATGCCGTAGACGTCGTAGTAGCTCTCGAGTTCGCGTTGGAGGGTCTCGCCGCGCTCGTCGGTGACGGCGTCCTTGACGCGGGACCCGGTGGGCCGGTCGGTGACGAACTGGGCGAGCGCCGCGAAGCGGGCGGTGTCGTCGATCCGGTCGACGACGACCGTCTGTTGCTGGACGCCGGCCACGCTGACGGCGAGTGGGATGCCGAGCGCGAGCAGGACGGCGGCCATCAGGACGATGAGCAGCGGAAGGAGACGTGTGCGCACCCGTACCCGCTACTGCGTCGGGGCGACGAGCCGGTAGCCCACGCCGCGGACGGTCTCGATCAGCGTCGGCATGTGCAACTTGGAGCGCAGGGACGCGACATGCACTTCCAGAGTGCGGCCGGTCCCCTCCCAACTGGTGCGCCAGACCTCGCTGATGATCTGTTCGCGGCGGAACACCACTCCGGGACGCTGCGCGAGGAGGGCGAGCAGATCGAACTCCTTGCGGGTCAGCTGGACAACCGAATCCTCCACGAGGACCTGCCGGGTGGACAGTTCGAGCCGCAAGGACCCCAGGTGCAGCGTGTCCTCACCGGCATCGGCGCTGTCCTCATGCACGTTGCGCCGGCTGACGGCGTGGATCCGGGCGAGCAGCTCGCCGGTGTCGTACGGCTTCACCACGTAGTCGTCGGCGCCGAGGTTGAGGCCGTGGATGCGGGAGCGGATGTCGGAGCGCGCGGTGACCATGATCACGGGGGTGTTGGTGCGCTTGCGGATCTTGCCGCACACCTCGTAGCCGTCCTGGTCGGGCAGGCCCAGGTCGAGCAGCACCACCCCGAAGCCGTTGCCCTCCGGGACGAGGGCCTGAAGGGCTTCCTCGCCGCTACGGGCGTGGGTGACGGCGAAACCGTGCCGCGCCAGCACCGCGGAGAGCGCGGCGGCGACATGGTTGTCGTCCTCGACGAGGAGCAGTCTCATCGCGACCCCTTTCGGTTTCGTCGGTTTCGTCGACCTCTGTTCACCGGTCGTACCGGTTCGACTTGTACACCACATGGGTGCATCGCATGTGGTGCACCAGCGGAGTACACCATGTGGACCCCCACGCGCGCGTGCGTGATTCCGGTTGCGGATCGCTTCCGTTATCCAGCCGGTACGCACTTTCGGATGGTGCTCGAAAGTTTGTCGACCTGACATCGGATCGTTATCCTCAAGTTCCCCTCAGATGTAATGACGCTGGTCCGACGGGGTCACTACTGTCCTCCGAAACCGAGGTGGACGGAGCCAGTAAGCGATGACGGAAGTATCGGTGGCCAAGGACAACGTGGCTGCGACCGGCGATCTGGTTGTCCTGAAGAACGTCAACAAGCATTTTGGCGCGTTGCATGTTCTCCAGGACATCGACCTGACCATCACCCGCGGCGAAGTGGTCGTGGTCATCGGACCCTCCGGGTCCGGTAAGTCCACCCTCTGCCGCGCAATCAACCGCCTGGAGACCATCGATTCGGGAGACATCTCGATCGACGGCAAGCCGCTGCCCCAGGAGGGCAAGGCGCTGGCCCGGCTGCGCGCCGATGTCGGCATGGTCTTCCAGTCCTTCAATCTCTTCGCGCACAAGACGGTGCTGGAGAACGTGATGCTGGGCCAGCTCAAGGTCCGCAAGGCCGACAAGAAGACGGCCGAGGAGAAGGCCCGCGCCCTGCTCGACCGGGTGGGCGTCGCCACTCAGGCGGACAAGTACCCCGCGCAGCTCTCCGGCGGCCAGCAGCAGCGCGTCGCCATCGCGCGAGCCCTGGCCATGGACCCCAAGGTCATGCTCTTCGACGAGCCGACGTCGGCCCTCGACCCGGAGATGATCAACGAGGTCCTGGAGGTCATGCAGCAACTCGCCCGCGAGGGCATGACCATGATCGTCGTCACCCACGAGATGGGCTTCGCCCGTTCGGCCGCCAATCGAGTGGTGTTCATGGCGGACGGCCGCATCGTCGAAGAGGCTGTGCCGGACCAGTTCTTCAGCAACCCGCGCAGCGACCGCGCGAAGGACTTTTTGTCCAAGATCCTGCACCACTGACGACCCGCGCGTCTCTGGCATGCCTCGCCCGTCAGGCCTGCACGGCACCGACGGCCCGCGCCACTCCATCAGCCAAAGGATGTTCACCATGAAGCTCCGCAAGGTCACCGCGGCATCCGCCGCCGCCCTCGTCCTCGCCCTCACCGCCACCGCGTGCGGCTCCAGCGACAAGGACAGCTCCGGCGGCTCTGGTGACGGCAAGAAGATCACCGTAGGCATCAAGTTCGACCAGCCCGGCATCGGCCAGAAGACCCCGCAGGGCTACACGGGCTTCGACGTCGATGTCGCCAAATACATCGCCAAGCAGCTCGGCTACAGCGAGGACCAGATCGAGTGGAAGGAGTCGAAGAGCGCCGACCGCGAGACCATGCTGCAGCGCGGCGACGTCGACTTCATCGCCGCCTCGTACTCGATCAACGACAAGCGTCTGGCGAAGGTCGACTTCGCCGGCCCGTACCTGCTGGCCCACCAGGACGTCCTGATCCGTTCCGACGACGACACGATCAAGTCGCCGGCGGACCTCAACAGCAAGAAGCTGTGCTCGGTGGTCGGCTCGACCTCGGCGCAGAACGTCCATGACAAGTTGGCGCCCAAGGCCCAGCTGCAGGAGTACCCGACGTACTCGGCCTGTCTGTCCGGTCTGCAGAACAAGGCCATCGACGCGCTGACCACCGACGACTCGATCCTCGCCGGCTACGCCGCACAGGACGCCTTCAAGGGGAAGTTCAAGCTCGGTCACTTCAAGATGACCAACGAGAACTACGGCATCGGCGTCAAGAAGGGCAGCGATCTGAAGGCGAAGATCAACACCGCCCTGGAGAAGATGGTCTCCGACGGTTCCTGGCAGAAGGCCGTTGACGCGAACCTCGGCCCCGCCGGCTACAAGAACGAGCCCGCGCCGAAGATCGGCGACATCAAGAGCTGAATCAGCGCCTGACGGGGTGCGCCGGTCCTCAGGCCGGCGCACCGGGGCTCTCGACACGCGGAAGCGCGGGAGATCGTGTTCGACTTTCTTGAAGGTTACGACCTGCTGGGTGCCTTCTGGGTGACTGTCCAGCTCACCCTTCTCTCGGCCGTCGGTTCGCTCGTGTGGGGAACCATATTGGCCGCCATGCGCGTCGGTCCGGTGCCACTGATGCGCGGCTTCGGCACCGCCTACGTGAATATTGTGCGGAACATCCCGCTGACCGTGATCATCCTGTTCACCTCACTGGGCTTGAGCCAGACACTCAGCGTCACTATGGGGGCGCCGAACAACTTCGAGACCCAGAACTTCCGGCTCGCCGTGCTGGGTCTGATCCTCTACACCTCGGCCTTCGTGTGTGAGGCCCTGCGCTCCGGCATCAACACGGTGCCGGTCGGCCAGGCGGAGGCGGCGCGTGCCATCGGCCTGAACTTCACCCAGGTGCTGACCCTGGTGGTGCTTCCCCAGGCGTTCCGGTCGGTGGTCGGCCCGCTGGCGAACGTCCTGATTGCCCTCACCAAGAACACGACGGTGGCCGCGGCGATCGGCGTCGGCGAGGCAGCCCTGCTGATGAAGAAGATGATCGAGAACGAGGCCCAACTGATCCTGATCTCCGCGGTCTTCGCGTTCGGTTTCGTGTGTCTGACGCTGCCGACCGGCCTGATCATGGGTTGGGTGGGCAAGAAGGTGGCGGTGAAGCGATGAGCTCCGTTCTCTACGACGCCCAGGGGCCCCGTGCCAAGCGGCGCAACGTCTTTGTCACCGTCGTCTTCTTGATCGCCCTCGCGGCGGTGCTGTGGTGGGTGTTCAACGCTCTCCAGGACAAGCAGCAGTTGGAGTGGGAGAAGTGGAAACCCTTCCTCGCCGGAACGGAGGCCTGGTCCACGTATATCTGGCCCGGACTTCAGAACACGCTGAAGGCTGCGGCACTCGCCATGGTCATCGCGCTGCCGCTGGGGGCCGTCTTCGGTATCGCACGGCTCTCCGATCACGTGTGGGTACGAATGCCGGCCGCCGCGGTCGTGGAGTTCTTCCGTGCCATCCCGGTGCTGATCCTGATGATCTTCGGGGTCGCGTTGTACTCCGAGTACACGGACATCAGCTCGGACGACGTGCCACTTTACGCGGTTGTCACGGGCTTGGTGCTGTACAACGCGGCGGTCCTCGCGGAGATCGTCCGGGCGGGCATCCTGTCACTGCCCAAGGGCCAGTCCGAAGCCGCCATGGCGATCGGTCTGCGCAAGAGCCAGGTCATGCGGACGATCCTGTTGCCGCAGGCGGTTACCGCCATGCTGCCGACGATCGTCAGCCAGATGGTCGTGATCGTGAAGGACACCGCTCTCGGCGGCGGCGTCCTCACGTTCCCCGACCTGATCGCCGCGGTGAGCCCGATGAGCTCTTACTACGGCGCCAACATCATCGCCAGCTTCACGATCGTCGCTCTGATCTTCATCGCGATCAACTTCGCTCTCACGACCTTCGCGAGCTGGCTGGAGCAGCGCCTCAGGCGCGGCAAGAAGAGCACCGGCGTGGTACTCGACCCGAACGACGCGTCGATCGGAGGCACTGCGGGAACCGGAGCTGGCGGCGCCACAGGCGCGATCTGACGTTCAGTCAGTCATCGTGCACCGCACGGAGGGCAGCGGCGTGATCGCCACTGCCCTCCGTCACTTGACGCAAGCACTCGCAATCTGTTGCATACGTTCTGTGATCGTGCACCCCGCTCCAACTTCCTGTTCACTTGTGTCGATGAAGACGTCGCTCTGGGCAGGGGGCGCCGCGCCATGGACCCGGTGATCATCGTCGGAGCGGGGCCGGTCGGGCTCACGCTGGCGCTTGCGCTGGCGCGTCAGGAGGTCCCCTCGGTCGTCCTCGACGAGGGGCCGGGCAAGGACGACCAGCGCCCCGCGCGCACGGTCGTGCTGCGCGAGGACACCGCCGCGCTCCTGGAGCGGCTGACCGGAGTGCCGATCGCCGACGCCGGTCTCCACTGGGCCGGATGGCGGTCGATGCGGCGCAAGCAGGTGATGCGTCAGATCTCCTTCGGCGGCGAGGAGTCGGACGGGCCCGCGGACGCACCCCCGTCGGGGCTCGCACCGGAGCCCGTCGCCGCATCCGACGCACCCCTGCACGTCGCCCAGCACGTCCTGACCGGCGCCCTGCGCACCGCGATCGCGCGCGAGCGGCTCGTCAAGGTTGCCGTCAACAGCCGCCTCGACTCCGTCGAGCAGGAGCCGTCCGGAGTGACGGCCCACACCCGCGGCCCGGCCGGCACCTGGTGGCGCGGCAGTTACCTCGTCGGCTGCGACGGCCCGCGCTCCACGGTGCGCAAACTCCAGGACATCCGCTTCCCCGGACGTACCGCCGTGGAACGACACGCCGTTGCCGCGCTGCGTACGGAACTTCCTTGGCCCGGCGAGGCGTTGTTGCACCGGATGCCGCCGTGGCGGACATCCGGGCCCTCGGCCGGGGAGATCACCGCCCGCCCGCTTCCCGACGGTGTGTGGCGCCTGGACTGGCTGATGCCGCCCGGCAAGGACCTGGTCACGCCCGAGCTCCTCGTGAACCGCGTCCGGGAGACTCTCGCGGGCTGGAGCGGCGGCTCCACACCGCCGTACGACCTCCTCGACACGGGCGTCCACATCGTCCACCACCGGCTCGCCCGGCGCTGGCGGGCGGGCCGGGTCTTCCTCGCCGGGGACGCCGCTCACCTGCTCGGCACGCTCGGCACCCAGGGCCTGGACGAGGGGCTGCGGGACGCCGACAACCTCGCCTGGAAACTGGCCCTGGCCTGGCACCACGGCCCGCACGAGGCGCTGCTGGACAGCTACCAGACCGAGCGCCGCGCGGCCGTCTCCGCCCGGCTGCGCGCCGCCGACCAGGCACTCCCCCTGCTGCGCGGCGGTGGCGGGCTGCGGTCGTACGTCCCCGGGTCGGCCCGCGGACACGACGGGCTGCTCACGGACGGTCACCTGGGGCGCGGCGTCCTGGGCGAGCCCGGGACATACGCCCATTCTCCGCTGGCGCCCCAGCACATCGAGGCGGAGGTCTCGGTGGACACCCCGCCCGGCTCACAGGTGACGGACGTCCGTGTCACCGCGGAGGATGGTTCCTTCGTGCGGCTGCGGGAACGGCTGGGCCACGGTGCGCTGCTGGTGGTGCTGATCGCGCCGGGTACGGGTGTGTGGGAGCGCAAGCACTGGGTGAGCGCCGGGATCATGCCCCGACTGGCGGCCGCGGTGGCCGCGCTGCCGCATCCCGCCGAGCTGCTGGTCACCGAGAGCTATCCGGGCGCGGCCGCCCACACCGTGCTGCTGATCCGCCCGGACGGGCACCTGGTCACGGCGTTGAGAGGGGTACGCCCGGCCGACCTGTACGCGGCGGCCGAGGCGACGCTGGGCGGGCCCGTGCGGGACAGGGCGAACGACAAGGCCGAGGAGACAGGCGAGGCGGACACGTCGGACGCGACGGCGAACACGGAAGCCGCGGCGGGCACGCGCTGACGGCTGCTCTCCGTCGGCGCCACGCGCCCCTCTCGTCGTCGCGCGTCCACATCGTGAGGCGGAGTTGACCGCTTCGTACCGCCATGCTGTACTCCGGAACGTGACCGAAGCCGACACCGATGTGCGCCTGTGGCGGAGGGTCCATATGGACCTCGTCCGCTATGCGGGCTGCGTGTGTCGCCCGTCCCGCTGAATTCGCAACCTTGAACCCCGCGCCCGCCGCTCATCCGCGCCGCGCGCGCTCCCCGCGAACGTCACCTGGACGGTACCCGTGTCCGTGTCACCTTCCGTATCCGCCCCCGCTCAGGTCTCCGGTGCGCCCAAGACCCCGACACAGGCGGAGCTTCTCGACTTCGTACGCCGTACGGCCGCCGACGACGAGCTGGTCGCCGCTCTGCCGCTCGACCCCGAGGGCCGCACCTGGGTGCGTCTTGAGGGCCCCGGCGGCAGCGAGGCCTGGCTGATCGGGTGGCCGCCCGGCACCGGTACCGGCTGGCACGACCACGCCGACTCGGTCGGCGCCTTCCTCACCGCGGCCGGTGAGCTCAAGGAGCACTCGCTCGCCGCCCGGCTGCCCACCGACGGCTGGAAGACCCTCGAACTCACCGAGGACGTCGACCGGGAGCGGCTACTGGCAGCCGGCCAGGGCCGGAGCTTCGGCCGCCACCATGTGCACGAGGTGCTCAACGAGTCCCGCGACCAGCACGCGATCTCGGTTCACGCCTACTATCCGCCGCTGCCCCAGATCCGCCGCTACAGCCGTACGGGACAGGTGCTGCGGCTGGAGCACGTCGAGCGCCCGCAGGACTGGCAGTAGGTGACCGACAGTGAGCGAACAGCCGATCGGCATCGACGAGTTGCTGGACCGCGTCCGCGACACCTACGCGCGCGTGGAGACACACGAGGCGTACGAGGCCGCACAGGCCGGTGAGGCGCTGCTGGTGGACATCCGGTACGCGGCTCTGCGGGAGCGCGACGGCCTGATTCCCGGCGCGCTCGTGGTCGAGCGCAACGAACTCGAGTGGCGTCTGGATCCCCGGGGCAGCCATCGCGCGCCCCAGGCGACCGGTCACGACCTGCGGATCGTGGTGATCTGCAACGAGGGTTACGCGTCGAGCCTCGCGGCCGTGTCCCTGCACCGGTTGGGGCTACGCCGGGCGACCGACCTGGTCGGCGGGTTCCAGGCCTGGCGGGCGGCCGGGCTTCCGGTGACGTCACAGGCGTAGTGAGCGTCGCAGGCGTACTGAGGACGCGAGGTCGTCGTTCCGTCCGCCTGGCCCTGAACGCGGTCGGCGCCCCCGCGCGTCCACCGTGTTCAGGGCCGGGGACGTGGACCTCCCGAGCACGTGACTGCCTCTCGGGACGGCCGGACCTCGGCGCAGCAGGCTCAGTACTCGTCGTCGACGAGGAACTCCGTGGCCTCACCCTCCTCGCCCTCCTCCTCCAGTGCCTGCCGGACCACCCGCAGGGCCATGCCCGGGGAGTAGCCCTTGCGGGCGAGCATGCCCGCCAGGCGCCGCAGCCGCTTGTCGCGGTCGAGGCCGCGGGTCGCACGCAGTTTGCGCGCGACGAGTTCACGCGCGGTCGTCTCCTCCTGCTCGGAGTCGAGCTGCCCGACGGCCTCGTCAATGAGCGTCGGGTCCACGCCCTTGGTACGCAGTTCCTGTACGAGCGCCCGCCGGGCCAGTCCCCGCCCGTGGTGACGGGACTCGACCCAGGCGTCCGCGAACGCGCTGTCGTTGATCAGTCCGACCTCCTCGAACCGCGACAGCACCCCCTCGGCCACCTCGTCCGGGATCTCGCGCTTGCGCAGGGCATCCGCGAGCTGCTTGCGCGTACGCGGAGTCCCGGTGAGCAGGCGCAGGCAGATCGCCCGCGCCCGCTCAGCCGGGTCACCCGGCGGTTCCGCGCTCTCGGCCCTCGACGAGGAGACGGAACCTCCGTCCTGTGGGTCGCCGCCAGCCTCACCGAAGCCGCGCTGCCGATGTCGTCCACGCCCGCCACGCGAGCCCTCACCGCGTGAGCCGCCCTCGCTGTACGGGCCGCCCTCACCACTCGGGGCACCAGCGCCACGACGCCTTCTCCCTGCCGGAAACCCGTCGCCCCGGCGTCGGCCGCCCCCCGGCAGACCCTCACCGCGACGCGCTCCGGCGCCGACATCACCGTCTCCCTCGTACCACCCGGCGCCCTCGTGGACTCCGCGGCCACCCCCGTATGGCCCGGCCTCCTCGTAGGCGCTGTCGCCGTCCCCGGCAACGCCCCCGCCGCCTCGGTCTTCCGAGGCACCGGGGTCTGCGTACTCGGCCCAGTCGGTTCGTCGGGTCACCGGCTAGCTCTTGACCGCCGTGGCCCTGGCCTTGGCCGTCTTGGCCGCCGGCGCGGGGACCGTCTTCGCGGCCTCGTCCGAGCCGACCGTGACCGCCGCGTCCGCGCCCGGCTCCTCGGTGGGCTTCTCCGGCCGCACACCGACCCCCAGCTTCTCGAGGATCTTCTTCTCGATCTCGTTGGCGAGGTCGGGGTTGTCCTTCAGGAAGTTGCGCGCGTTCTCCTTGCCCTGGCCGAGCTGGTCGCCCTCGTACGTGTACCAGGCGCCGGCCTTGCGGACGAAGCCGTGCTCCACGCCCATGTCGATCAGACCGCCCTCGCGGCTGATGCCGTGCCCGTAGAGGATGTCGAACTCCGCCTGCTTGAAGGGCGGCGCGACCTTGTTCTTGACGACCTTGACGCGGGTGCGGTTGCCGACCGCGTCGGTACCGTCCTTCAGGGTCTCGATGCGCCGGATGTCGAGCCGCACCGAGGCGTAGAACTTCAGCGCCCGGCCACCGGTCGTGGTCTCGGGCGAGCCGAACATCACGCCGATCTTCTCGCGGAGCTGGTTGATGAAGATCGCGGTGGTCTTCGACTGGTTGAGCGCGCTGGTGATCTTCCGCAGCGCCTGGCTCATCAGACGGGCCTGAAGGCCGACGTGGCTGTCGCCCATCTCGCCCTCGATCTCCGCGCGCGGGACGAGCGCGGCGACGGAGTCGATGACGATGAGGTCGAGGGCACCGGAGCGGACCAGCATGTCCACGATCTCCAGCGCCTGTTCGCCGTTGTCCGGCTGCGAAAGGATCAGGTTGTCGATGTCGACGCCGAGCTTCTTCGCGTACTCGGGGTCGAGGGCGTGCTCCGCGTCGATGAAGGCCACCTGGCCGCCGGCCTTCTGCGCGTTCGCCACCGCGTGCAGGGTCAGGGTCGTCTTGCCGGAGGATTCCGGGCCGTACACCTCCACCACTCGGCCGCGCGGCAGGCCGCCGACGCCGAGGGCGACGTCGAGCGCGGTCGACCCGGTGGGGATGACCTCGATGGGCTCATTCGGCCGCTCGCCCAGGCGCATCACCGCGCCCTTGCCGAACTGTCGTTCAATCTGCGCGAGCGCGGCGTCGAGCGCCTTCTCGCGGTCGGTTCCTGCCATGGGTTCCACCCGATTTGCTTGAGTCGATCGCTTCACGTCAAAGACGCTAACGCCTGCCACTGACAATGCGCCCTGACGCCCGTCCGGCCTGTGGATAACTCGGGCGCATCTCCATGAAAAACATGACGAAATGCCCGCTGCGAGCCTCACCGGAACCTCTATCAGAATGGATGT
Organism: Streptomyces sp. NRRL WC-3618; assembly: GCF_001280005.1. GTDB lineage: Bacteria > Actinomycetota > Actinomycetes > Streptomycetales > Streptomycetaceae > Streptomyces. Next base: position 181,312 of record NZ_LGDW01000236.1, read on the forward strand.
TCGATTTTTGTGTCAAGCGCGACACCCGGCACGTCGGAGACTGGGTTTCCGCGGTACGCCAATGGCCGGGATGTCGGGTTCGACACCCTCAGGGACACCTCACCCGGGGCGCTCTCGACCGGACGGAACGGGTGCGGAGCACCTCTGCCACGCGGTCGGACGGCTACCTGGCGCCCATCGGCGGCGCCACGGCCCGGACTCGGCTCACGCCGGCGTGGAGCCTTCCCCGGATGACGACCCCGACCCCGGTTCCGGATCCTCCGCGGAGGGCGCCGAGTCGTCGGTGCCGGCGCCACGCCGCCCCACCAGCAGACCCCGCAGCCGCGCGAGAACGCCCGTACCCCGACCTCGGTGTCCCTGGACACGAGGGTCGTCCGTGACGTCGTAGCGCTTCACGTACGCCCCCAGGAAGGCCTGGAGCGTGGCGATCGCCGGGATGGCGATCAGTGCGCCGACGGCGCCGAGGAGCGCGGTGCCGGCGATGACCGATCCGAAGGCGACCGCGGGGTGGATGTCGACGGTCTTGGCGGTCAGCTTGGGCTGCAGCACATAGTTCTCGAACTGCTGGTAGAGCACGACGAAGCCCAGCACCCACAGCGCATACCAGGGATCGACCGTGAAGGCGATCAGCATCGGCAGGGCGCCCGCGAGATAGGTACCGATGGTCGGGATGAACTGCGACACCAGTCCCACCCAGACGGCGAGCACGGGCGCGTACGGCACGTTCAGGATCTCCAGCAGCACGTAGTGCGCGACCCCCGAGATGAACGCCATCAGGCCGCGCGAGTACAGATAGCCGCCGGTCTTGTCGACGGCGATCTCCCACGCGCGCAGCACCTCGACCTGCCGGGCTGGCGGCAGCACGGAGCACAACGCGCGGCGCAGTCTCGGCCCGTCGGCGGCGAAGTAGAACGCGAACAGTGTGATCATCAGCAGCTGGAAGAGGCCGCCCAGCACCTGGGCGGAGACGTCCAGGACACCGGTGGCGCTGTTCCGGACGTAACTGCGCAGCCAGTCGGAACGCAGCAGGCCCTCCTGGACGTCCACCCGCTTCAGATCGGTGTGGAAGTGCGCGTTGACCCAGCTGATGACAGAGTCGAGATAGTTCGGGAAGTCCTCGACGATCTTGACGATCTGGCCCGCGAGCATGGAACCGAGCAGGGTGACGAATCCGGCGATCGCGATGACCAGGCCGATGAAGACCAGGAAGGTGGCCAGTCCCCGGCGGATACCCCGCGACGCCATGCGGCTCACCGCGGGTTCGATCGCGAGGGCGGCGAAGAATGCGATGAGGATGTTGATCAACAGGCCTGTGAGCTGGTGAAAGGCCCAACTGCCCAGTTGGAACAGGCCGACGAGGGCAAGCGCCAGGATCATGGCGCGCGGCAGCCAGCGGGGCATGCCCGCGCCCTGCCCGGCGCCCTGCCCGGCCGGGGGTGTGGGCGGCTGCGCGCCGAACGGGGACGTCTGCTGTCCGAGCTGCCCGGTCTCGTCTGTGGATGCCACGGTGCAAGTCTCGCCCACACCACCGACAACCGGTCACCACCCTGCGGTCTTTACGGCCGACCGAAGCCGTCTCAGTGCGATTTCACCGGTTCTCCGCCGGAACGTTCATCGCCGCGCACACCACACGCCACACGTCCTTCGCCTCCCAGCCGGCGTCCAGGGCCTCGTGCACGGTCCGGCCGCCCAGTTCCGTCAGCACGTGATCACGCGCGAAGGTGTCGGCGTACCCCGAACCGAAGTGTTCCGCCATCCGCTGCCAGAAGACCGTCAACCGCATGACTTCAGTATCCCGCCCCTGAGGGTGGGCCCACGCCGGGTCCGCTGAACGTGGGCGCTTTGCGCCCTACGGTCTGACACATGGCCGAAACAGGAGCACCCCCACTCCCCCAGACGCCCCCGGCGCGTTCCCCGCTCTTCCGTGCCGAGCACTTCGTGTGGCTCACCGCGCGCGTGCTGGAGCAGCGCCGCTTCGCGTACCACTTCCTGAACGGAGGCGCAGACCCGGTCGAGACCGCGCTGGAGGCCTATCGCAACGAGGACGGCGGATACGGTCACGCGCTGGAACCCGATCTGCGCGGCCCCGTCAGCCAGCCCCTGCACGTCGGACACGCGCTGCGTGTCCTGGACGCCATCAGGCGCTGCGGCGGCCAGCGGGTGGAGCGCGTGTGCCGCTATCTGACGTCCGTCTCCACCGCGGACGGCGCACTGCCGGCGATCCATCCCAGCCAGCGCGGCTATCCGGCGGCGCCCTTCGTGCCGATCGTGGACGACCCGCCCAGCGAGCTGCTCTCCACCGGCCCGGTGGTGGGCCTGCTGCACCGCAACGAGGTGTGGCACGCCTGGCTGTTCCGGGCCACGGACTTCTGCTGGCAGGCGGTCGATTCCCTGGAGAAGTCCCATCCGTACGAGGTCGAGGCCGCCGTGGCCTTCCTGGACTCGGTTCCCGACCGCTCACGCGCGGAGGCGGCGGCCGACCGGCTGGGCCGCCTGGTGCGCGAGCACCGGCTCGTGGCACTCGACCCGGAACGCCTCGACGCCTCCCCGGTGGCGCCCGGCTACGCCCCGGGCGAGCACCACTTCCCGTACGACTACGCGAGGACACCGGGCTCACTCGCGCGCGCGTGGTTCACGGACGAGGAGATGGCACGCTCCCTGGACTTCCTCGCGAGCGAACAGCGCGAGGACGGCGGCTGGCCCATCCGGTGGCGCGCGTGGGCACCGGGCACTGCCCTGGAGGCCCGCCCGATGGTGACGATCGAGGCGCTGCGCACCCTGAAGGCGTACGGCCGCCCCGTCGGCTGACTCCAGGAACGCAGGTACGGCGGCTGCGGCGCACCCCCTCTGACACCCGCAGCCGCCCACCGCCGAAACGGACGTGCCGGCATGTCCGCCCACAGCGGCCGGCCCGGCCCCGACCCCACCACCCACCGAGTTCGTGGCCGCCGGCGCATACCCGTCCACGAACCGCACCGCCCCACCC
>NZ_LGDW01000237.1 GCF_001280005.1 Streptomyces sp. NRRL WC-3618
GGGGGAAGCCGGGCGGTCCGTGTGGCCGGTGGGCTGGGGCAGGGGGCCGGGCGGCTGGTGTACGGCCCCGTGGTCACTCACGGGATCAGCGGTGTCCCTGCCGCGCGCGGGGCGTCCCGTGCGCGGCAGGCGGCTGTGGCGTGGTCGCGGGTCAGACGTGGTCCGGGGGTGGGGTCGTGGGGAGGCCGGCGAGTTTCAGGAGCAGGCCCTTGACGTCCGTGGCGGTGATGGCCTCGCTGCTGTGTTCCGGTGCGGAACACAGCAGTACGGGGCCGTGGGCCGGGTCGCTCGGGAGGCGGCCGTGGCTGCCGCGGACGGCCGAGGGGTCCAGCGGGACCGTCTGCAGGCGGTAGCGGAACCCGAGCTTCTTGCGGGCGACTTGACCGGCCGCGCGGAGTTTCACCATCGAGTCGGTGTCGTCCCACAGGAGTTCGGCGGGGTCGTAGCCGGGCTTGCGGTGGATTTCGACCTGGCGGGCGAAGTCGGGGGCCCGGTCGTCGTCGAGCCAGTAGTAGTACGTGAACCAGGCGTCGGCGTCCGCCACCACGACCAGCTCTCCCGAGCGCTCGTGGTCCAGCCCCTGCTCCGCCTTGCCGACGGGGCCCAACACCTGGTCCACACCGTCGAGTTCACCGAGGATCTTGGCGACTTCGCGTACGTCGTCCGGGTTCCGTACGTAGACGTGCGCCACCTGATGGTCGGCGACGGCGAAGGCGCGGGACGTCCACGGGTCGAGGTACTCCATGCCGTCCTGGGTGTACACCTCCAGCAACCCGGCCTGGCGCAGGGTCCGGTTGATGTCCACGGGGCGGGAGACCGGGGTGATGCCGTACTCGCTCAGCGCCACCACCGTGGCGCCGGCGTCGAGGAAGTGGGCGATCAACGGGCGCAAGGTGTCGTCGAGTTCGCGGGCCGCGCGGACGGACGCCTCTGACTCCGGGCCGGAGCGCTGGGGTTCGTAGTCCATCTGCGGGATGTAGACCAAGGTCAGATCGGGGTTGTGTTCGTCGAAGATCTGGCGGGCGGCGCCCAGGATCCACTGGGTGGAGGGCATGCCGGCGTTCGGGCCCCAATAGGTGAACAGGGGGAAAGGGCCCAGCCGTTCGGTGAGTTCGTCGTGCAGGGAGGGCGGCGAGGTGTAGAAGTCGGGTTCCTTGCGGCCGTCGGAGTAGTAGATCGGGCGCGGGGTCACCGTCCAGTCGACGTCGGCCCCCATGGCGTACCACCAGCAGATGTTGGCGACGGTGTAGCCGGGCGCGTGCTTTCGGGCCGTGTCCCAGATCTTCTCGCCGCCGACGAGTGCGTTGTGCTGCCGCCAGAGGAATACCTCACCGAGGTCGCGGAAGTACCAGCCGTTGGCCACCGCGCCGTGTGTGGAGGGGAGTTCGCCGGTGAGGAAGGTGGACTGGGCGGTGCAGGTGACGGCGGGGAGCGTGGTGCCCAGGCGGGCCTTGAACCCTCGGTCGCCGAGGGCGGCCACGGCGGGCATGTGGCGCAGGAGGGTGGGGGTGAGGCCGACGATGTCCAGGACGACGAGTCGGTTGGTGTTCGGTGTTTCGGTCATGAGTGGTTCCTCGATGCCGGTCATGAGTGGTCCTCTTTGAGGCCGAGGCCGGTCAACCGGTCGCGGGCCCAGGCGAGTTCGGCGGCGATACCGTCGGCGAGGTCGGCGGGTGGGCGGGGCAGGACGGACCAGGTGTAGGTCTCGACCTCGATGTGGTCACAGACGGCGCTCGGGCCGCCGAGAAGTCCGGCGAGGACGCTGGTGAGCTGGTCGGCGGTGGTCCGCAGGGGCGGTTCGGGCTGGGCGTGCAGCGGAGCGTGGAAGTGCGTGCGCCAGGGGCTGCCGGAGGCCGCCGGAAGCGCGTCGCCGTCCAGGGCGTCCGGCAGGTCGTCGACGCCGACCACTGTGCCCGCCTCGACCGTTCGGGTCTGGTGCAGGAACCGGCGTTCGGCCAGTTCACGCAGGGCGGCGCGGGCTCGCGGGTCGGTCGGGTCGGGGGCCTCGACCGCGCAGGACGCCTGCAGCTTGACGATGGGCAGCCCGGCGTCGGCGAGCCGCCCGAGGGCCTCTCCGGGTTCCTCGAACTGGACGGCGAGATGGCAGGCGTCCAGGCAGACGCCGAGGCGGTCGCGGTCCACGTCGGCGAACTCCCGTACCGCCTGAGTGGTGGTCTCCACGACGCACCCCGGTTCCGGCTCGAAGCCGACCCGGATGCGTCGGCCGGTGTCCGACTCCAACTCGCCGATTCCCGCCGCCAGTTGATCGAGGGCTCGGCGGGCCGTGTCTGCTCGCTCGGCCGGCCATGGGGTGCGCCAGCCGAGCGGGAGCGTGGAGACGCTGCCGCGTCGGACGTCGTCGGGGAGGAGGGCGGCGAGGACGCGGGCGCAGTCGAGGGTGTAGGCGAGGCGGGCCGGGTCGGCCCAGTCGGGAAGGTAGACGTCCTTCTTGACGACCTCGCGGTGGAAGCCCTCGTAGGGGAAGGCGTTGAGGGTGACGGTCTCCAGGCCCCGCGCCGCGAGTTCGGCCTTGAGGGTCGTCAACGCCCCTTTGTCCGCGGCGAGTTCGGTGACGGCGGTGCGGGCCAGCCAGAGGCCGATGCCGAGCCGGCCGACGCCGAGCCGTTTGCGTACGGGCTCGGCGTGCGCGGCGAGCTGGGCGATGACCCCCGCGAGGTCCTCGGCCTGGTGGACGTTGCTGCAGTACGCGAGGTGGACGGGGGTGCCGTCGGGGTGGCGGAAGCGCACAGGCTGGTCACTCTCCCCCGCGCCGGATGGAGTTGCCCTCGAACGACGAGGTCTCGTCGGACTTCGGCTCATCCAGGTCGAGGCGTCCGCTCTGGCCGTAGAAGGTGACCGGGTTGCGCCACAGGACGCGGTCGACGTCGTCGTCCGTGAAGCCGTCGGCGAGCATCGCGTCACCGGTCTTGCGGGTCTTCAGTGGGTCCGAACTACCCCAGTCCGCCGCCGAGTTGACGAGGACGCGGTCGAGGCCGTGCTCCCGGAGGATGCGGACCATGCGGTCCTCGCTCATCTTCGTCTTCGGGTAGACGGAGAAGCCGGCCCAGCAGCCGCTGTCGAGGACCATGCTGACCGTCAGCTCGTTCAGGTGGTCCAGGACGACGAGTTCGGGGGCGATGCCCGACTCCCGTACGACGTCCAGGGTCCGCCTGGTCCCGACGGCCTTGTCGCGGTGCGGGGTGTGGACGAGGGCGGGCAGGCCGTGTTCCACGGCGAGTTGGAGCTGCCGGGCCAGAACCTCGTCCTCCTCCTTGGTCATCGAGTCGTAGCCGATCTCACCGACGGCGACGACCCGGTCCTTGGCGAGGTAGCGGGACAGTTCCTCGAGGACGGGGAGGCAGCGCGGGTCGTTCGCCTCCTTCGGGTTGAGGGCGATCGTGCAGAAGTGCTGGATGCCGAACTGGGCTGCCCGGTAGGGCTCCCAGCCGAGCAGCGAGTCGAAGTAGTCGTAGAAGGTGTCGGGCGAGGTGCGCGGCTGCCCGAGCCAGAAGGCGGGCTCGACGACTGCCCGTACCCCGGCCGCGTACATCGCCTCGTAGTCGTCGGTGGTGCGGGAGGTCATGTGGATGTGAGGGTCGAAGATGCGCATGTCACTCGGCTCCGGGGGTGGTGGTGAAGGGGCGCACACGGTTCACGAGAGGGGCGATGTCCTCGGGGACGGGGCGTCCGGCGGCCGTCCGCTCGCGGGCGAAGTCGCTGAGCATGCGGACGAGTTCGGCGTCCGCCCGGTCGTCGAGTCCGGCGACGTGGGCGAGCGGGATCTCGCAGAAGACGCATTTCAGAACGGCCTGGCGGTATTCGTCCGCCGGGAGGTGGGCCGCCGCGTACGGGCCGAGGGCGGCCTCGATCAGGGTGATGTCGTTGCCGCGCAGGGTCTGTCGTACGAGGTCCAGGAACCGGCCGGTCCCGCCCAGGTCGATCTGGGGCAACGCCCGCAGCACGGCCCGCTGTTCGGCGGGGTCGCCGTAGCGGTGCAGCGCTGACACCTCGTCGACGAGGGGCTGGTCGCGCAGGGGCAGCGCGGCCAGGAGCAGGGCGCGGGCGGCCTCGTCGACGGTCCGGCCGTCGGGCAGCGGGGCGCGACCGCAGTGGCGGCGCACGGCGGGGAAGAGGGTGCGGATGGTGGCGGGGTCAGCGGCGATCTTTGCCAGCGCGGTGTCGAGCCAGGCGCGGGCTTCGGGGGTGAGGGGAAGGGGAGTGGGAAGGGTGGCACGGTCGGAAGGCGGCATAGGGGTTCCCTGAGGGGAGGTGGGAGAAGAAAAGGGAGCCGGGAGAGCGGGAATTGCCGGCAAAAACGGGTCGCGAAATACTCGCGAGCACATGACGGGATGTGGGGGAAATTACGGGTCAGGAGGAGAGCAGGCTCCGCGCCTCGGCTCTGCGCAGGAATTCCAGGGAGCTGCGGGCGATGTCGGGGGCGTCCAGGGCGCCGCCCTGGATCTCGACGGACACCAGGCCTCGATGTCCGAGGTCGGTCAGTGCCGCGAGCACCGGTGGGAAGTCGATCTCCCCCGCGCCGAACTCCAGATGCCGGTGGACACCGCGGACCATGTCCTCGATCTGGACGTTCAGGAGGTGCGGCGCGGCCAGGGCAACGCAGTCGAGCAGTGACGGCGCCTCCACGCAGTGGGCGTGTCCGATGTCCAGGGTGACACCCAACAGCTCGTGGCCGCCGAGGAGTTCGCGCAGCCTCAGACACTTCGCGACGGTGTCGACGAACATGTGCGGCTCGGGTTCGAAGGCCAGCGCGACCCCGTACGCCTCCGCCGTCTCCAGCGCCGCCCCGATGCCCGCGGCCAGCCGCCGCCAGGCCTCCGCCTCCGGCACGTCGTCCGGAGCCGGTCCGCTGCACCACTGGACGGTGGGAGAACCGAGTTCGGCGGCGACGCGTACGGCGCGCCGCAGCAGGTCGACTCGGTGTTCCGGTTCGCCGCTCATCAGCGTCGGCTGGTGCTTGCGCCAGGGGTCGAGGAAGTAGGGCGCCCCGGTCTCGACCGTGACGGTCAGCCCGAGTCGTGCCAACTGCTCGCTCACGCGGGCGACTTGGCGGGGCAGGTCGTCGGCGAAGGGGTCGAGGTGGTTGTGGTCGAGGGTGAGGGCGACGCCGTCGTAGCCCAGGTCGGCGAGGATGCCGAGGACGTCGGAGAGGCGGTGGTGGGAGAACCCGTTGGTGCCGTAGCCGAACCTCAGGCCCATGGCCCGCCACCCTTCGTCACACAGCTCTTGACCTGATGAGTGGCATGGGTCATGTCGGGGACACCCGCCTCGCGAGGCGCTGGCCCACCGGGTGCAGAGCACCCAGGAGCGCGGCGGCGCCGGGCGCTCCCGCACGCGCCGTGAGCGCCGCCTGGAGGGGGACCATGGCGAGGATGCCCGCCCCCACCGCACGCCGTACGGAACTCGCGCGTGGATCGCGTACGGCACGCATCTGGGCCCGGCCGTACGTCCCCAGGTAGGCGATAACTCCGGCTGAGGCGACGGCAGTTCGGGCGACGGCGTCGCGGGGCAGGGGACGTCTGGACGACAGCCCGGCGGGGAGCAGGGTGGGCAGCACCGTCGACAGCGCCGTGGCCGACGACACGGCCAGCGTCGTGGCGGGCAGCCGCGCGGGCGCGCCGGAGATCTCGTGGCGGCTGAGGGCGGTGAGCGTATAGGTGTGCACCCCGACGAGGAGGGCGGGCGCCGCACCGCGAGAGAGCGCGCCGGCCCCGCCGCCCCCTCCGGGCCCGTGCCACGGGGGGTTGCCGCCGCCCGCGACCGCACCCGCCAGCACGTCGAGCGCACGCGCGCCCGCCATCGCCGCCGGACCGGCCGGAGTCGACTTCAACTTCAGGTCGTACGCCCATATGAGCGCCGTCAGCGGCAGGGCCACACCGAGTCCGCGCCGGCCGCCCGACAGCGCGGCGAGGCCCAGGCCGACGCCGGTCAGACCGGTGGCGACGGCCAGCGCGGTCCGGCGCGGTATCCGGCCGGAGGGCACGGGACGGGCGGGTCTCTCGACCGAGTCGATGGCGGCGTCGGCGTAGTCGTTGAGGGCCATGCCGGCCCAGTAGAGGCAGACTGAGGAAGCCATCGCACCGGCGGTCCGGGGGCCGAGGGGTCGGCCCGCCGCAGTCGCGCCCGCCAGGATGTCACCGGGGACACTGAGCGCGGCGGGGGCTCGGACAAGGCTCACCAGGTCGGAAAACGCGGGTAATTGAACCCTGGTGCCGCATAAAGGCCGTCGGGAACCGGTGGGGGGAGCTGCTTTCCGGTCACTCATGGCCCAATCATCACCAGATTCATTTGAAAGCTAACGCTTTACAGGATGTTGCCTCTGTGAGGAACATGACAACGTCATCGTGTTGACACCGCACAGGAAATTCACAGGATCCACACCGGCAGTCAGCGGCGCGCGCGCCAGTCCCCGCCGTCGATGAGCCCGCCGTGCGCCCGCAGTCGGGCGGCGACGGCAGGCCCGGCGATGTACACCCAGGCGAGTACGGCGGTCCCGTCGGCATCGAGGGTCACCTGACGCGCCACCCGCTCATACCGGCCGCGCGGGTCGCCCGGGACGCACTCCTCCAACTCGTCGAGTGCGGGGAGCAGTTCGTCGTACACCTCCGGCAGCGCGGTGACCAGCTCGCCGTGCACGACCCCGTCGGGTTCCACTACGGCGTACGGGTATCCGGGCCCGTCGTACAGCACTGCGTCCGCGAGCCGCGCCGGCTCCTCGGACCGGATTCGGCCACGCAGATACCGGTCGTGGTTGATCTCGCCGGGGCGGAGGGTGCCGTAGACGAAGAACGGGAGTCTCACTGTGGGTCTCTCATTCATGAGGTGGCCAGTGGGGGCCAGGGCAGGGGCGGGCTGGGGGGCAGGCCGACGGGTCGGGCTTCGCGGGATGACTGGTGTCGATGACTCACGCTGATGACTCGTGTCGATGGGGAAACGATTCTCGCCACAAGTCGAGGTGAACATGCCTGCGCTATGGACACGCCATGTCATGAACCCGTAAACCTGAGCGACCTGAGCGATCCTTGCCGTCTTCACCCCAAGGAGACCGATGACTTCTCGTCTTGCCGCGGCCGGCGTAGCAGCAACCACCGCCGCCCTGCTGGCCGCCGCGCTCTCCCCCACCGCCGACGCGGCCGACCGGCCGACCAGGGCCACGGCGGTCAAGAACGCCGTCACGGCACTCGTGGACCAGGCCGCTCACCTGGGCCTGACCTCGGCACAGGGCACCACAGTTCGGGACGTCGTCATCGACAAGGACGGCAGCCAGCACGTCCGTTACGACCGCACGTACCGCCAACTCCCGGTACTGGGCGGCGACTTCGTCGTTCACCTGGCACCGAACGGCACCTACCGCAGCGCGAGCCGCGCCACGACCCGCTTGATATCCCTGTCCACGATCAGCCCGTCGGTGTCCGCCCCGAAGGCCGCCGACCTGGCGGCGTCGGCGCTGCGCGCAGCGAACGTCGGCGAGGCGCTGAAGAAGGTAACTACCAAGCCCCTGCTGGTGGTTGACGCCCTGCACGGCGCCCCGAAGCTCGCCTGGCAGACGAACACGGCGGCGCTGGACTCGGTCGGCAACCCGGTCGCCCGTACCGTGGTGACCGACGCCCGGACCGGCGCCCAGATCGACGCCTGGGACAGCATCGAGACGGCGACGGGCGACGGCAAGTCCCTTTACGGCGGCACGGTTCCGTTGCAGACGACGGCGTCCGGATCGGCGTACCAGCTGAAGGACCCGACGCGCGGCAACACGTATACGGGCGACGCCGAGAACGGCACCGACCTGTGCGTCTTCGGCATCTGCATCGTCCGCGCCCCCGCCACGCTCTTCACGGACACCGACAACCACTGGGGCACGGGCGCGACGGCGGACCGGGCCTCGGCGGCGGTGGACGCGCAGTACGGCACCGACGAGACCTGGGACTACTACAAGGACACGTTCGGGCGCAACGGGATCAAGGGCAACGGGGTCGGCTCGTACAACCGCGTGCACTACGGCAAGAACTACAACAACGCGTTCTGGGACGACACTTGCTTCTGCATGACGTACGGCGACGGTGACGGGTCGATCTTCGGCCCGCTGGTCTCGCTGGACGTGGCCGGGCACGAGATGACGCACGGTGTGACGTCGTCGACGGCCAAACTGGCGTACACGGGCGAGTCGGGCGGCCTCAACGAGGCGACGTCGGACATCTTCGGGACGCTGGTGGAGTTCAACGCCGCCAACTCCGCCGACCCCGGGGACTACTTGATCGGCGAGAAGGTCGTCAGGTCGGGCTTCGGCAAGACGGCGCTCCGCTACATGGACCAGCCGTCGAAGGACACCAAGTCGGCCAACTGCTGGAGTTCGGCCGTGGGGAACCTCGACGTCCACTACTCCTCGGGCGTCGCGAACCACTTCGCGTACCTGCTGGCGGAGGGCAGCGGCGCCAAGACACTGAACGGCGTCAGCTACAGCTCCCCCACGTGCAACGGCTCCACGGTCACCGGCATCGGCCGGGCCAAGCTCGGCGCGGTCTGGTACAAGGCGCTGACCACGTACATGACGTCGTCGACGAACTACGCGGGCGCGCGCACGGCCACGCTGAACGCGGCGCGTGACCTGTACGGGGCGAGCAGCACGGAGTACGCGGCTGTGGCGGCCGCGTGGAGTGCGGTGTCGGTGGGCTGAGCAAGTGGGCTCAGCGAAGGGCCGAGAGAGCTGAGCCGGAGAGCCGAGCTGGAGGGCCGAGCCGGAGGGCTGAGCCGGGAAGTTGATCAGAAGGTGTGCGGTTGGTGGCCATCCCGGGAAGTTCGCGGGGTGGCCACCGGTTTGTCTGCTGACTGCGCATAGCGGGACACGTATCGTTGGCCTTGGGCGTTAAGTTGAACCTTGCACAAACGCGTCCGCTGCGACCGAGGAGACGATGCCAGCATGTCCGAGCCCGCACAGAGAATCGATACCTCGGTACCGCACTCGGCCCGCATCTGGAACTACTGGCTGGGCGGCAAGGACAACTACCCCGTGGACGAGGCCGCCGGCGACGCCTACACGGCCGTCTTCCCCGGCATCGTCACGATCGCGCGCAGCAGCCGCGCGTTCCTGGGCCGTACGATCCGCCACCTGGCCGGAGAGGCGGGCATCCGCCAGTTCCTGGACGTCGGCACGGGCCTGCCGACGGTGGACAACACCCACGAGGTGGCCCAGTCGGTCGCCCCCGACGCGCGCATCGTGTACGTGGACCACGACCCGCTGGTCCTGACCCACGCCCGAGCGCTCCTGACGTCGACCCCCGAGGGCGCGACGGACTACGTCGACGCCGAGCTGTACGACACGGACCGCATCCTGGCGGCGGCGGCGAAGACGCTGGACCTCACCCGCCCGACGGCCCTGATCCTGAGCGGCATCCTGGGCCATGTGGCGGACCACGACACGGCGCGCGGCATCGTCCGCGACCTGCTGGCGGGCCTCCCGTCGGGCAGCTACCTCTCCCTGAACGAGGGCTCCCGGGGCACGGACCCCGCCTACGAGCAGGCGCAGGACGCCTACAACGAGACGGGCGCGGTGCCGTATTTCCTGCGGCCGGTGGACCAGATCGAGGCGTACTTCGAGGGGCTCGAACTGGTGACGCCCGGGGTGGTCTCGGTACCGCTGTGGAGGCCGGAGCCGAGCGCGTCCGGGGTGGCGGCGCCGGCCATCGGTCAGCACGGGGGGCTGGGGCGGAAGCCCTGACCCGACCGTCCGTCACGGCGCGCCGAGTACGGCAACCGCGGCTCGGCGCGCCGGAGTTTCGGAGGTACGGGCTCAGTCCTGCTTCGGGGCGGTCTGCTGGACCACTTCGAAGGACCAGAGCGTCGACGCGGAGGCAGCGGGCTTGGGCCGCTCCCCGCCGGGGGACGCGGGACGGTGCGCGGACTGCATCGGGCCCGCCATCCAGGCCTGGAAGTCCTCCTCACTGCGCCACCGCGTGTACACCAGGTAGGTGTCGGTGCCCTCGACAGGCCGAAGCAGCTCGAACCACTCGAATCCGTCCGACCCCTCAACAGCACCGGCCCGCGCCGCGAACCGCTTCTCCAACGTCTCGCGCTGCTCTTCGGGGACCGTGAGGACGTTGATCTTTACGATGCTCATGAGGGCCATCTTGCCGCAGGGGGTTGTCCGGGGCGCGTGAAGGAGGGGGCGCGTTCGGTGAGGGCGCGTTCGACGCGGAAGGGACGGTCACGCGAAGACAGAACCGGCGTCATCGGCGACCGCCCGCGTCAATCGTCCTCGCACGCCCTCGCCCTGAACTCCGCCACCGAAACGGTCTCTGCAGATTCGTAGCCCTGATAGCGGACCGTTCCCGGTGCCAGCCGGTCCCGGTCCGTCAGGGTGAAGGAGACGTTGCCCGACGACCACGAGCTGTCCTTCGTCCAGCCGTACAGGTCGTAACTGGTCTTGGCTGTAAGCGGTTTGAGAGGTGTGGTCGCCGTCCAGCCGGCGGTCGGGGCGTCCAGGGTCCAGGTGGTGAGGCCTGCCTTCAGGGGGCGGGCTGCTGTCCATGAACCGACCGTCACCTCCTTGTCGACGTCATCGCTGTCCACGTAGAGAGTCGCGCCGTCGATGTGATGTCCGCAGACCATCATGACGCCGACCAGATGACCGTCGTCGGTCACCGAGATGCCCGCGACGGCGTCAATGGGAACCGTGCACCCAGAGGTTGCGGCCAGGGCCGCGCAGACAGCGAAGGCGGCGGCGGATCGTCTGAGTTTGGGCGACGAAGTGGTTGACGGCACGGTGTCCCCCTGATGTACCCCTGACCTGGGGGCACGCAGCCGTACCCCCTCCACACCGGATGGTAGGGACGATCCGCGTCGAGTCGCGGTGCCGCCGCCCACCCGTTGCGCGCTCGTTGTGGCCCTGTGGCCGGAGTTGGCGCCTGACGTGGGGGCAGGTGCCGTTCGTAGCCTCGGTGATGGTGGACAGCTCGGGGCGGGCCCCGGAATCCCGGGGCCCGCCGATGCGTGCGCTTCGCACGGCGAACGGCCACTACCCCCCGTACGGCCGCGCCGCCCGCCCCTCCCTCAACGTCCGTCCCCACCACACCACTTGGTCCAGCATCGTCTTCGCCGCCGCGTCCGGTCCCGACGGGTCCCTCAGTTGTCCCTCGTCGTCGAAGGACGCGCCCGCGTTGTGGAAGGACACCGTGTCCCGGACCGTCGTCGCGTGGAGTTCCGCGAAGACCTGGCGGAGATGTTCGACCGCGCGAAGACCTCCGGAGAGGCCGCCGTACGAGACGAAGGCGACCGGTTTGGCCTGCCACTCCGTGTAGTGCCAGTCGATGAGGTTCTTGAGGGCGGCCGGGTAGGAGTGGTTGTACTCGGGGGTCAGGACGATGAACGCGTCGGCGGCCGACAGTTTCGGGGTGATCGCCGACAGTTCTGCCCTCGTGGCCGCGTCGGCCGCGAACGTCGTCGGGAGCGCCGTTTCCGCGACGTCCACGACCTCCGCCACGAGGTCGTCGCGGGCCCCCAGCCGGTTCAGGATCCAGGCGGCCACGACCGGGCCGAAGCGGCCTTCCCGGTTACTGCCGACGACGACAGTGACACGTACAGGTTCGAGAGATTTGAACGGTTCGACAGGTTCAACGGGTTCAACGGGTTCAACGGGTTCAACGGGTTCAGTCAGTGTCTGCATGCGCTACAGCCTCGTACCTCAAGTTTTCTTGAGGTCAAGCCGTCTGTCCGCACCCCCTCCGGGTCACCCGTTCACACCCCCCGCCCGCGCCCATCCGGTTCTCTTTCACGACACTTCCCCAGTACGGCGATGACCTGCCGAAACGCCGACGCGCGCACCGTTTCCGGCCGTCCCGGGCCAGCCGAACACCCTATTTCTGACGGCCCTTCAGGAAGCGCGTCCGCGCCACTGCCACTTACCTCGGAAGCAGACCACCCCGTTCGCGAGCTCTCGGAGGAGCCAGGCCGATGCGACGCACCGCCTCCCGTCTGCTGACCGGTACAGCGCTCGCCGTCGCCCTCGTGGGACCGGCGACGGTCGTCGCCGCGCCCGCGTACGGCGCTACCGGCGGCATCGGCAGCGGTGGCGCCCTGGAGGTGTACCCGAAGACCGTCACCCCCGGTACTCAGGTCACCGTCAACACGACGGCCTGCGGAGCGGGCGGTACCGCCGCCGGTGATGCCAGCGCGGTGGGCGCCGGGGCCTTCGTTCTCGCGCCCGGTACGCACAAGGAGGTCGCCGTCGGGCAGTTCCGGGTGCCGCCGGGCGCGCAGCCGGGGACGTACGAGATCGTCGCCCGGTGTGACCGGCAGGGGGGCGGACGGGAGGTCAGTGGGGATCTTGTCGTCACGCTCACCTCCACCCGTATGCCCATGGCCGTTCCCGTACAGCCCAGGGGGAGTGTGAAGACGGGGGTCGGTGGCGCGCTCGGTCCCGACCCCGTGCAGACCGCGGCCGGCGTGGCGGCTCTCGCCGTCGCCGCCGCGGGCGGTACCTGGCTCCTGCATCGCCGGGCGAGAGGCGACAGGATCTGACGGACACCCTCCGCCGTCCGTCTGCGGTACCGCGTGTCCCCCTCCCTCCGGGTCCGAGGCCCCTCGCGGCCCGGAGGGGGGCCAGGGCAGCAGAACATCAGGGAGAAATAGGGGACCAGGGCACAGCCACGGGCGCAGGGATGTGCCCCGGCACGGGCATCCGGGAGGGTCACAGTGCGTCGATTCACCAACCTCGTCATAGCCGTCGTCACCGTCGTCGCCCTCTGCTCAGGCGCCTGGCTGGTGCGCGGCGGCCGTGAGACACACGCCCCGCCGCAGCCGTCCGCCGCTCAGGCCCGTACGCGGCCCGCCGACCCCCGGCCGGCCGTACCGGAGTCCCCCGCGCTCCCGCCCTCCCCGCCCCTCCGGATCCGCATCCCCGCCATCGGTGTGAACGCCCCGCTGATGGGCCTCGGCCTCACCGCCACCGGCAGCCTGGAGGTACCGCCCGCCGAGCGCGAGGACCTCGCCGGCTGGTACGAGGCCGGCACGGTACCCGGGGAGACGGGCACCGCGATCGTCGCCGGGCACGTCGACAACGCCGACGGTCCCTCGGTCTTCTACCGCCTCGGCGCCGTGGAGAAGGGCGGCGCGATCGAGGTCGAGCGCGTCGACGGAAGCACCGCTCGCTTCACCGTCGACGCCGTCGAGGTCTACGCCAAGGACCACTTCCCGGACGAGAAGGTGTACGGCGCCGCGTCCCGCCCCGAGCTGCGGGTCATCACCTGCGGCGGCCCCTACTCACCCCGTACGGGATACACCGGCAACGTCGTCGTCTTCGCCCACCTCACCGGCGGCACCCCGCGCCCGCCGAGCGCCGCTACGCCAGCCACTGCTGGTACGCCAGATTCGCCACCAGCGTGAACACCACCACCAGCAGCACCACCCGCACGAACCCGCTCCCCTTCTTCAGCGCCGTATGCGCCCCCACCATCCCGCCGACCAGGTTGAACGCGGCCAGCAGCGCGCCCAGTTGCCAGTACACCGTGCCCTGCCAGGCGAAGATCGCGAGGGCGCCCGCGTTGGTGCAGCAGTTGACGATCTTGGCGGTGGCCGACGCGGTCACCAGGTCGAGGTGGAGCAGCGCGGTGAGCGCGAGGACGAGGAACGTGCCCGTGCCGGGGCCGATGAGACCGTCGTAGAAGCCGATGCCGAGGCCGGCGAGTCCGATCGCGGCGAGGACGCGGCGCGCGGAGACCGGGGTGGTCGCCGGGGCCGTACCGAAGGCGGGCCGGAAGATCACGAAGGCGCCGACGCCGAGCAGGACGACCATGATGACCGGCTTCAGGGTGTCCGTGCTCATGCCGGCCGCGACGAACGCCCCGGCCGTCGATCCGGCGACCGCCGCCAGTCCGATGCGTACCGCGAGGCGTACGTCCACCGGCGCCTTGCGTGCGTACGTCACGGCCGCGCCCGTGGTGCCGACGATCGCCATGGCCTTGTTGGTGCCGAGCGCGTACTGCGCCGCCGACGACGTGTCCGGCAGCCCCAGCAGCAGTACGGGCATCATCAGCAGGCCGCCGCCGCCCACGACGGCGTCGATCCAGCCGGCCGCGAGCGCGGCGAGACAGAGGGCGGCGACCAGGGGCAGCGATATGTCAGGCATGATCGCGAGCTTAGGTCGCGTCTCTGACGGCCAGGACAGCGGATGGTTTTCGGCCGTAGCGGTGGAGGCCCTGTCTGCCGTATGGTTCCCGCACCTCACAGCCGCCTTTCGCGCGCCCGCCGAACCCTCACACCCCTCCCCCGCCCCCGCTGAGGGAAGCGTGTCCCCCGGGAAACAGACGTGATGCTGCCGGGTAACACCGGCAACGCACGCTGCGGTACATGACCTCGAATGCGCGTGTGGTGGTGATCGGCGCCGGGCTCGCGGGCGTACGGCTCGCCCGGCGGCTCGGCGAGCTCGGCCTGTCCGCCTCGGACGTCGTGCTCGTCGGCGAGGAGGAGCACCGCCCGTACAACAGGGTGCTGCTCGCCGAGGTCCTCGCCGGGCGGTACGCCCCCGAGGTGATCGCCCTGCCGACGCCGGACCGGCTGGTCCGGGCCCGCGCCGAGCACGTCGACCGGGCCGAGCGGATCGTGCACTGCTCCGACGGGTCGTCGATCGCGTACGAAACGCTGGTGCTGGCGACGGGCTCCAACCCCGTACTCCCGCCCCTGCGCGGGCTGTTCACCCCGGACCACGAACTCCCGGAAGGCGTCCACGCGTTCCGCACGATGGACGACTGCCTCGGTCTGTCCGAGGCCGTACGTCCGGGGGTGCGGGCCGTCGTCATCGGCGGCGGGCTCCTCGGTGTCTCCGCCGCCCGCGCCCTCGCCGTACGCGGCGCGCAGGTCGTCCTCGCCCAGCAGGCCGAGCGCCTGATGGAACGTCAGCTCGACCCTGGCGCCTCGGAGTTGGTGCTGCGGCACCTCGAGGAGCTGGACGTCGAGGTGCACACCGAGTGCCGGGTGCGCAACGTGCGCTGTGTGGGCGGCAGGGTCCGCTCGGTCGAACTGGCCGACCACTACGCCCTCGACGCCGACCTCGTCGTCCTGGCCTGCGGTGTCCACCCCCGGGTGGGGCTCGCGCGCGACGCGGGGCTCGCCGTGCACAAGGGCATCCTCGTCGACGACGAACTGCGCACCTCCGACCCGCACATCCGGGCCCTCGGGGACTGCGCCCAGCACCAGGGAACGATCTACGGTCTGGCCACCCCGGCCCTCGAACAGGCCGAAGTACTGGCTGAGTTGATCGCGGGCGAGGCAGGCGCGTCGAGCGTTTCGAGTGAGGCCGGCGCTTCGGGTGGCACCGCCGCCCGGTACACCGGCACCCGTGCCCTCACCCGGCTCACCCTCACCGACTTCACCGCCGACACCGGCAACCCCTTCGATCTCGCCGCGTTCGGCGAGCCGACCCCCCGCCCCGGCGACGACGTCATCCAGCTCGCCGACGCCACCCGGGGCACGTACCGCAAGGTCGTCGTCCGTGACGACCGGCTGGTAGGCGGGGTGCTCGTCGGCGAACTCGGCACCGTCGGCGCCCTCGCGCGCGCCTGGGAGGGAGCAGAGCCGCTCCCCACCGACGGCGGCCCCTTGCTCCACCTGCTCACCAACGATGGAGGCTCCTCATGACCGCCACTGATGGGGCCACCCCCACAATCGTCCTCGTCGGCCACGGCATGGTCGGCCAGCGCTTCCTCGAAGCGCTCGCCGAGCGCGGCCTGACCGCCGCCCACCGGGTGGTCGTACTGTGCGAGGAACCGCGTCCGGCGTACGACCGCGTGGCGCTGACCTCGTACTTCTCGGGCAAGACGCCCGAGGACCTCTCGATGACCGACCTGGCGTTCATCGAGAAGGAGGGCATCGAGCTGCACATCGGTGACCCCGCCGAGACCATCGACCGCGAGGCGAAGCGGGTGACCGCCCGCTCGGGTCTGGTCGTCGACTACGACATCCTGGTCCTGGCCACCGGCTCCTACCCCTTCGTACCGCCGGTCCCGGGCAAGGACGCCAAGGGCTGCTTCGTCTACCGCACCATCGACGACCTCCTCGCCATCGAGGAGTACGCCAGTACCCGTACGACGGGTGCCGTGGTCGGCGGTGGTCTGCTCGGACTCGAGGCGGCCGGCGCGCTGAAGGGCCTCGGACTCACCTCCCACATCGTCGAGTTCGCGCCGCGGCTGATGCCGGTGCAGGTCGACGACGGCGGCGGCGCGGCGCTGCTGCGCACCATCGAGGACATGGGCCTGTCCGTCCACACGGGCGTGGGCACGCAGGAGATCGTCGTCGGCGAGGACGGCGCGGTCACCGGGATGAAGCTGTCCGACGGCAGCGAACTCGCCACCGACCTGGTGGTGTTCAGCGCCGGTGTCCGGCCGAGGGACCAACTCGCCCGGGACTGCGGCCTGTCCGTCGGTGAGCGCGGCGGCATCACGGTCGACGAGCAGTGCCGTACGGTCAGCGACCCGCATGTCTTCGCGATCGGCGAGTGCGCGCTCGCCGCCGACGGCCGGGTGTACGGCCTGGTCGCCCCCGGTTACGAGCAGGCCGAGACGGCCGCCGCGACCATCGCCGCCGACGAGGCGGAGCAGTTGTCGTTCACGGGCGCCGACCTCTCCACCAAGCTGAAGCTGCTCGGTGTCGACGTGGCGTCGTTCGGCGACGCGCACGGCACCGCCGAGGACTGCCTCGACGTCGTCTACTCCGACTCCCGCTCGGGTATCTACAAGAAGCTCGTCATCGGCCGCGACGGCACGCTGCTCGGCGGCATCCTCGTCGGCGACGCGGAGGCCTACGGCACGCTGCGCGCGTTCACCGGTACGGTTCCGCCGGTCTCCCCCGAGTCCCTGGTGCTCCCGGCCGGCGCGGGCGGCCCGGTCCAGCTCGGCCCGACGGCGCTGCCGGACACCGCGATCATCTGCTCCTGCAACAACGTCACCAAGGGCACGATCCGGGGCGCGGTCACCGAGCACAGCTGCACATCCGTGCCCGAGGTGAAGAAGTGCACCAAGGCCGGTACGACGTGCGGGAGTTGCGTCAAGGTCCTCGGCCAGCTCGTCACCGCCGAGCTGGAGGCGAGCGGTGTCGTCGTCGACAAGGGCCTGTGCGGCTGCTTCGCGCAGACCCGCGAGGAGCTGTACGAGATCGTCCTCGCCCTGCGTATCAACACCTACCAGGACCTGCTGGACCGTTACGGCCGCGACCACGCCAGGGGCGGTGACGGCTGCGACGTCTGCAAGCCGGCCGTCGCCTCGATCATCGCCTCCCTCGCCCCGACCATCGGTGCGAGCGGCTACGTCCTCGACGGCGAGCAGGCGGCGCTGCAGGAGACCAACGACCACTTCCTCGCCAACCTCCAGAAGAACGGCTCGTACTCCGTCGTCCCGCGCATCCCCGGCGGTGAGATCACCCCTGAGGGTCTGATCGTCATCGGGGAGATCGCCCGCGACTTCGGCCTCTACACGAAGATCACCGGCGGTCAGCGGATCGACATGTTCGGCGCGCGCGTCGAGCAACTCCCGCTGATCTGGACGCGGTTGGTGGACGCCGGCTTCGAGTCGGGCCACGCCTACGGCAAGTCGCTGCGCACGGTGAAGTCCTGTGTCGGCCAGACCTGGTGCCGTTACGGCGTCCAGGACTCCGTCCGGATGGCGATCGACCTGGAGCTGCGCTACCGGGGGCTCAGGTCGCCGCACAAGCTCAAGTCTGCGGTGTCGGGCTGCGCCCGCGAGTGCGCCGAGGCCCAGTCCAAGGACTTCGGCATCATCGCCACCTCGGGCGGCTGGAACCTGTACGTCGGCGGCAACGGCGGCGCGACCCCGCGCCACGCGGACCTGCTGGCCCAGGATCTGAACGACGCCGAACTGATCAGGCTGATCGACCGGTTCCTGATGTTCTACATCCGCACCGCCGACCGTCTTGAGCGCACGTCGACCTGGCTGGAGCGGCTCCCCGGCGGCCTGGACCACGTACGGGACGTGGTCGTGGAGGACTCCCTCGGCATCTGCGAGGAGCTGGAGTCGCTGATGACCGCGCATGTCGCCCACTACCGCGACGAGTGGGCCGACACCATCAACGACCCCGAGAAGCTCGCCCGGTTCGTGTCCTTCGTGAACGCGCCGGACACCCCGGACCCGGTCGTCGGCTTCGTCCCCGAGCGCGACCAGATCAAGCCCGACCTGCCGCTGCTGTCCATCGGCCTGCGCCCCGCCGACGACGTCCTGGAAGGAAGTGCCCAGCGATGACCCTGGCACCCGAGACGACCGACCTGAAGATCCAACTCCGCCTCGACAACAGCGCCGACGGCGACGACAGCTGGTTCACGGTCTGCGACCTGAGCCTCCTGCTGCCGGGCCGTGGAGTGGCGGCCCTGCTGCCCGACGGCCGGCAGGCCGCCGTCTTCCGCGACCGCGCGGGCGCCCTGTACGCCATCGACAACCGTGACCCGTTCGGCGGCGCGGCGGTCCTCTCCCGCGGCCTGACCGGCACCCACCAGGGCCGCCCGTATGTCGCCTCGCCGCTCCTGAAGCAGCGCTTCGACCTGGAGACGGGCCGCTGCCTGGACGACGAGACGGTGGCGGTGACGGCGTACGAGGTGCGTACCGCCGCCTGACCCACCTGACCACCCGACTGATGCTGCTTGTGAGCGGCGCCCCGGCCTCAACCTGCCGGGGCGCCGCTCACGTTCATGACTTCAGGCCCTCGTACGTCACCCCGGTGAGCTGCTCGGAGGCGGCCCAAAGGCGTTCCCCCGCGCGGTCGTCGAGGGTCCAGGAAGCGCGCCACGACGTGGCGGGCGAGCCGCGCCAGCCCAGGATCCGGGGGCCGATGAACGCGTCGGGCCGTACGTCCGGTGCGGCGGCCGCGTACAGGGTGGGCAGGGCGCCCGCCTCGGCGGACTGGGCGAAGAAGCGGTTGCCGATCTCCATCATCCGCTCGGCGCCCTTGCGGCCCTGCATCTTCGGCGCGGCGGTCTGGAGGTTGGTGGCGGCGTACCCGGGGTGCGCGGCGGCGGCCACGACACCGGAGCCGGTCGCGGCCAGCCTGCGCGCCAGCTCGTGCGTGAAGAGCAGGTTGGCCGTCTTGGAACGTCCGTACGCGGTCCAACGCCGGTAGTTCCGTTGACTGTTGAGGTCGTGAATGTCGATGTTGCCGAGGAGGTGAGCACCGCTGGAGAGGTTCACGATCCGGGCGCCGGGCGTACCGAGCAGCCTCGGGAAGAGCAGCCCGGTGAGCGCGAAGTGCCCGAGGTGGTTGACCCCGAACTGCGTCTCGAACCCGTCCGCCGTCGTCCCGTACGGCATCGCCATCACGCCCGCGTTGTTGACGAGGAGATCGAGGCGCTCGTACGGGAGCTCGTCCACGAACTCCCGTACGGAGCCCAGGTCTCCGAGGTCCAGCGGCCAGAACTCGGCGATGGCGTCCGGCACTTCGGCAAGCAGCCGCCCCACCGCCTCGTTCCCGCGCACCTCGCTCCGGCAGGCGAGCACCACCCGCGCCCCCTTGCGCGCCAACTCCCGTGCGGTGACGTACCCGAGACCGCTGTTGGCGCCGGTGACGACGGCGATCCGGCCGTTCTGGTCGGGGATGTCCTGCGCGTTCCAGCCCGGCATGTTCGGATGACCTCCATGAGCGACGGGTCCGGCGGTTCTGGCGTCCCGGGCATGTGTCCGGATCCGGATCCCGATTCGCGTACAGACTGCGCCGGATCGGCTCCCATGGCCAGTTCTACGCCCTGTGACGCGCGTGTCAGGGCTTGCGGCCCACTCCGCAGTAGGCGTCGACGGCCGAGGCGGGACCTGCCGGGCCCCGGAGGTCGGGGCGCCACAGGGGAACCTGGACGACGCCGGGTTCCACCAGGTCGAGGCCGTCGAAGAACGCGGCGATCTCCTCGACGCTCCGCACGTAGTACGGGACGGCGCCGCTCGCGTTGTACGCGTCCGACGCGGCGATCATGCCCTCACTGGTCGCGGTGCTGTCGCTGATCACCAGATGGCTGCCCGACGGCAGGCCCGCCATGAGCCGGCCGACCAGGTCGCACGCCTGTTTGTGGTCGGCGACATGGCCGAGCGTGTTGAGGATCATCAGGGCGACCGGCCGGGAGAGGTCCAGGGTGTCGGCGGCGGCTTCGAGGATGGCCTCGGGGTCGTACAGGTCTGCGTTCAGATAGACGGTCCGGCCCTCGGGGGTGCTGCCGAGCAGGGCGTCCGCGTGGGCCAGCACGATCGGGTCGTTGTCGACGTACACGATTCTGGCGTCCGGGGCGGCGCGCTGCGCGACCTCGTGGGTGTTGTCGGCGGTCGGCAGGCCGGTGCCGACGTCCAGGAACTGGCGTACGCCCTGCTCGTCGGCGAGGTGGCGGACGGCGCGTCCTAAGAAGTGCCGGCTCGTGACCGCGACGTCGACGAGCCCGGGGAAGATCTCCTTGATCTGGTCCCCGATCTCCCGGTCGACCTCGTAGTTGTCCTTGCCGCCGACGAAGTAGTTCCAGAAGCGGGCCGAGTGGGGCTTGGAGGTGTCGATGTGCGCCCGGGGCCGTGCGCCGGTGCCGACCGAGGGGGTGGGGTCGTCGTTCAACACGACAGAGTCTCCTGTAGTTCTTGTGGTTTCTGCGGTTCCTGTGGTTTCTGCGGTTCCTGTGGTGATCATTGGGCACCAACGTAGGTCAACTCGCCACCTCCGCAGAGGAGTTGGCGAGATCCACCGGCGGACAGCAGAGGATTCCGGCCATCGCGGACGTCACGGGGACACCCCCTGCGCGTACATGACAATTCCATCCCGCCGTCAATGTCAGTGGTGCGCAGTACGTTGTGGGCATGGGCGTGTACCTGGTCGATGTCGATGCGGAGGAGTGGTTCGGTGAGGGCGAGGAGGGGTGGTCGGAGATCGCGGCGGGCCTGAACGCGGAGCTGGTACGACGCGGTCTGCCCCGGTACGAATCGGTACCCGAGGCGGCGGGCTTCGTACGCGGCTCAGGACAGTCCTTCGAGGAGAAACTCGTCCCGCCGATGGACGGCCTCGTGGCGCTGTGCGAGGCACACCTCTCGGCGGCGGAGACGGCGACGCTCCTGGACTGGACGGTACTGGTGCCGGTGTCCCTGGACGAGGAGATCGAGCTGCCGGTCGAGTCCTCGTACTCCGACGAGACCGTGATCGCGGGTGCGCCTGAGGTCCTGGCAATCGCCCAGAAACTGGCGACGGCGGTCGCGCTGCCGCCCGAGGTCCCGGAGATGTGCGACAACCTGGATCTGACGAACTGGTTCCTGGACGGCGCGGCGGAGAAGCTTGCGGCGACGCGGCCGGGGCCGTGGGGCGCGGATCTGGACGCGTCCTTCTATGTCGCCCTGTACCTGCGCGCGGCACAGCACTCGCTGAGACGGGGGTGCCCGGTCACCTATTGCTAGAGGGTTCGTCTCCCGATTCCGGAGGTGGGCCTTCCGCTATTGCGGTGCGACGGCTTTGAGCCAGTCCTCGACGGCGAGGACATCCGCCCACTGCGGGAACAGCTTCTCGGTGAGCATCCGGTGCACCTCGGGGTCGGTGTCCAGGCAGGCATCCGCCAGGACGGTGAGGCCGAAGTCCAGGTCGATGGCGTGCCACAGGGTGGACAGCACCACAGCGCTGGTGGCGATGCCGGTGAGAACGAGGCTGTCGATGTCTCGCGCCCTGAGTACCAGGTCGAGGTCGCTGCCCGAGAACGCGCTCCCCCGCCTCTTGGTCACCACGATCTCCCCCTGGCGGGGCGCGACCTCATGATGGATCTCGGCGCCAGGGGTGCCCTGGATGAGCAGGCCGGCCCGCACGAGGTTCGCCATCGTCCGGTTACGAGGGCTGACTTCCGGATCGCCCGGCCGTAACCCCATCACCACGTAGATCACGGGGATGCCGGCGGCCCGGGCACCGTCGATCGCCCCGCGCAAGCGCGGCAGATATCCGGAACCGTCGTCGGCGATCGCCACGACGTCCCGTTGGACGTCCATCACCAGAAGTGCGGTGTTCGCCATGCCTGCCGTCCCTCGCCCTCTTCTCTCACTCAAGCGCTCTCTGCGCTGAGGCGGTCGACCACCCACGGCACGAGCTCCTTGGCCACCGCAAGGCTGAACGGCCCCGCCAGTGAACGCAGTTCGGCGCAGGCGGCGGGACCGAGTGTGACGTAAGGGAGGGCGGCCAGTTGGTCGGTGGTGCGCTCGAACTCCGCCCTGCGCCGCTTACCGTCCTCGGTCAGGGCCAGGTCGGGCCCCTCGTCGAGCCATCCACGCTCACGCAGGTTCAGCACGGCCTGCTCCCACTGCTCCGGCGTCCATCCCCGCGAGTCGCGCAGCACCTTCGCGTCGACGTCGCCCGTGGCGGCGTGCGTGACGAGAGCCTCGATCCCGCTCAGTCCGGCAGTCAGCAGTGCCGCCACGTGGCCGTCGCCACGGAACTCCCGCAACAGGGTCTGCGCGTGCCAGAGCACGAGGTGGGGTGCGTCCGGCCACGGCAGTGCGGCGTGCGCGGCGAAGAGGGGGCGGCCTTGTGGATGGTGCACGGTCGCTTCGGCGGCGGTACGGGCCAATTCCGCCGCGCGGGCCATGGCCGGTGAGGAGATGTCCGCGCCCAGGATGCGGCGGAGCGAGGCGTCCATCCCGGCGAGCCGGGCGGCGGTGAACTGCTGCGGCGTGGCGGCCTCCCATGCCGCGGGTATGGCTCGGCGCACCAGTTCGGGATTGAAGTTGTAGAACGTGGCGATGACCAGATCCGCCGGCGCGGCGCCGATCGCGGCGGAGCGGGACGCGAAGTATCCCGTCCTGGCGTCCACGCCCAACTCCGCGTACTGGCTTGCGGCTTCGGGCGAGAAGTAGACACCCCCGTGGTAGGGCTCGAGGGTCCTCCAGGTCTGGCGCGCGAAGGCCAGGCTGTCGGGGTCTGTGTTCTGCTTCATGGGGGGTTCGCCGTCTCGTGGGGGGGGGGGAAGTGCTGCTGTTCATCGAGCACACGACGGCGCGTGGGTGGTACACCCAATCGTACCGTCTGGTCGGTACGTTATCGGAGAGCGGCTCCGGCGACTACCGTCTTTCACGGCGATCGTCCGACATCAGCCATGCCTCCGCGTCCCGCCGGATCCGCGCCGCGTCGAAGGTCTCGTATTCCCGGATCACCGACCGGATCGTGCCTCGCTCCCGGTACTCGTCCATGATGGCGACATGCTCCGGCAGGCGTACGAACTCCGCCAGAGCGCGTCGCGCGGTCCACACCGAGACCGATCCGCAGCGGCGGGCCCAGGGCGCGACCCACAACCACATGCCGACCGCTCCCTCGAGACGCGGCCAGTGGCGCCGTAGCGCGAGACCGTGACGCGTGATGCCGGGCAGGTCTCGGTACGCGTCGCTGGTGAAGTCGGTGACGCTGACGATCAGCGGGCCGCTCCGGCGACCGCTCGTGCCGCTGTCGGTACCCTTCGCCGCGACTCGCTCACTGAGGGAGTCCCCGGCCGGGCCCTGGCACCAGCGGCTCCTCAGCATGGCCTCGGCGTCCAGGACGGGTCACGGCCGAGCAGCGCGAGCAACCGTTCGCCTGGCGGGGCGTCGTCGGGGACGGCGATCCGTCGGCGGAACGCGGCGCCGGCCCCGCGGCCCTCGTCCGGGACAAGGGCGGCGACGCGCAGCGCGGCGGTGGTGAGTTCGTCGGTGGGCTCCCACGGGGCGCCGATCGTCACCGCGACGTCCCAGGCGTGCGCCACGTAGTCGAGCAGGTGGAAGCCGATCGCTGTGCGTCCGGGGACGGCGAAGCCCTCGCCGACCTCCGGCAGCGCGAACCGCCGCTCCAGCACGTCGTCCTCCGCGAACGCCGCGGTGACCTCGCTCACTGACGTCTCGTACGCTCCGGCCGGGTCATCGCCCACGTCGCCGTCGCGCCAAACGACCCACGGCTCACCCGCACCGCGGGCGGAGGCGGCGAATCCCTCGTTCTGGCTGACCAGATGGCGAACCAGGCCGTACAGGGTCCAGTCCGCGCAGGGCGTCGCCAACCTCAGGTGATCGGGCTTCACCTGGGAGACCAACTCCCCGGCCAGCAACAGCGCTTGGCGGTCCAGTCGTCGTATGTCCATGGCCCGAGCGTAAAATCGCACGCGGTACAGGTCCAGAGCCAATAAGTTGCCGAACGGTTGGGCCAATTACCGGGCCGAAAGCCGACAACAGCCGGGCGGCCGGGCCGACATCGGAGAGCCGGGATGGACGTACACGTCAGGCTCGACGGGCAGCGCGACCTGTCCGGCCAGATCTACCGCCAGTTGCGCACCGCGATCCACGACGGGCTGCTGCGGCCCGGCGATCCGCTGCCCCCGACCCGGGAGTTGGGCCGCCGCCTCGATGTGGCCCGCAACACCGTCGGCGTCGCCTACGAACGGCTCGTCGCCGAGGGCTACGCGGAAGGCAGGGTCGGTTCCGGCACCTTTGTGTGTACGACGGGCCTGCCCACGCCCGGGGCCACGACCGCCACCGACACCACCGGCTCCGGGCTGCGTCCGCGCGCCCTGTGGGCGGGCTTGTCCCCCTGGGCGGACCCGGAGACCACGGGAGCGACCACGGCGGCCCACGACTTCCGGGTCGGCCTGCCGGACGCCCGGCTCTTCCCGTACAGCGCCTGGCGTCCCCTGATCGCCCGGGAACTGCGCCTCTCGGCGACCGCGGCGGCCGGATACGGCGATCCGGCCGGCCACGCCGGGCTGCGGGCCGCCCTCGCCCGGCACATCGGACTCTCGCGCGGCGTGCGGACCGGGCCGGACGACGTGCTGGTGACCAACGGCACGCAACAGGCCCTGGACCTCATCGGGCGGGTGCTGCTCGAACCGGGCGACCGGGTGGCCGTCGAAGAGCCCGGTTACCCACCGGCCCGGCTGCCGTTCCTGGCGCAGGGCGCCGAGGTCACGGGCGTACCGGTGGACGCCGAGGGCCTGCTGGTGGACGCCATCCCGCCGGACACCCGCGCCGTGTACGTCACCCCCGCCCACCAGTTCCCGCTCGGCATGCCGATGTCCCTGCGGCGCAGAACGGCGCTGCTGCGGTGGGCGCGGCGGCACGGCGCGGCGGTGATCGAGGACGACTACGACAGCGAATTCCGGTTCGGCGGGCGGCCGGTCGAGACGCTGCAGAGTCTGGACCGGGACGGATACGTCATCTACGTGGGGTCGCTCTCCAAGGTGATGCTGCCCTCCCTGCGCGTCGGCTTCCTGGTGGCGCCCGCCCCGCTGCGCGCGGCACTGCGCACCGCCAAGTACACCGCCGACTGGCACACAGCGGTCCCCACCCAGGCGGCGCTCGCCCGCTTCGTCGACGACGGGTTGCTCGCCCGGCACATCCGCCGGATGCAGCACGTGTACGCGACCCGGTACCAGACCGTCACCCGCGCGCTCACGGACCACTTCGGGGGACTGGCCGAGCTGGTGCCGTCCGCGGCGGGCCTGCACGTGACCACCTTCACCCGAGGCCGGCTCGCCGACCCCAAGGCCCTCGCGGACCGGGCCGGCCGGGTCCGGGCATCCGGCGTGGCGGTCCACACCCTGGCGGAGGTCGCCGCGAACCGCTCCGCACGCCCGGGCTTCGTCTTCGGCTTCGGGTCGATCGGCGCCCCGGACATCGAGGGGGGCCTGCACCGCGTACTCGGCGCGCCTGAGGACAAGGACTAGTGAGGGCGGAAGGGAGCGTCACTTCGACCGTCCGCCGTGCCCTGGCAGCGGTGCCGCCGCCAGGGCACGGCGTGAACCGGGCGATGTCCGCCCGGCCCCCGTCAGTGGGGTGCGTTGCGTGGCGGTGCGTGGCCGACGGCCGGGGTGGGGGCCGCTGCTGCCGCGGTGCCCGCGATGGTGCACGTGGTGCCGTTGAGGGTGAAGGTGCCGGGTGTGGTGTTGGCGCCGGAGTAGGCGCCGTTGAAGCCGATCGTGGTCGAATCCCCGGTGGGCAGGGACGCGTTCCAGCCGGCGTCCTTGACGGTGACCGCTGCGCCGGTCTGCGTCCAGGTGCCGTTCCAGCCCTGGGTGACCTTCTGGTTGCCGGCGA
Source organism: Streptomyces sp. NRRL WC-3618 (assembly GCF_001280005.1). GTDB lineage: Bacteria > Actinomycetota > Actinomycetes > Streptomycetales > Streptomycetaceae > Streptomyces. The sequence goes on from NZ_LGDW01000237.1 coordinate 26,046, forward strand.
AAGTGAATCCGAGGTTCCAGCCGTTGACCGGGGCCGCCTGGTTGGTGATCTGCACGCTCGCGGTGAAGCCGGTGCCCCAGTCGCTGCTGACCTGGTAGGCGACGGTGCAGCCGCTCGTCGTGGCCGGGCCGGTGGTGACCCGTAGCGGAGCCGACGGAGGTGAGCTGCGGCCGACGGTGTCGGTGGCCACGACGCGGAACGTGTAGGCGGTGGCCGGGGTCAGGCCGGTCACGGTGACGGTGGTCGCCGACGCGGGGACGGTGGCCAGCGGCGCCGTGGTGGCCGGGTCGCCGGCGTACACGCGGTAGTCCGCCAGAGGGGAGGTCCCGGGTGTGGCGGCCGGCCAGGTCAGGGTCGTGCGGTCGGGGCCGGTCGCGGAGGCGGTGGGCGTGCCGGGTGCCGAGGGCGGGGTGCCCTGGGCCGAGCCTGCGGGGATGACGTACTCGGTGATGGAGTACGCCGGGAAGGTCGCGGTGAAGGTGCCGCCGCTCAGCGGCTGGTCCGCCGGGTGCTGGATCGCTGCGGGGTCGGCCTGGCCGTAGCGGTAGACCTGCGCGGCCGCCGGGAGCGCGGCGTTGCCGGTCACGGAGACGGGGGCGGTCAGGTCGCCGGTGGTCTTGTTGATCACCATGACCGTGGTGGCGTGGTCGCCGCTGCGCTCGGCGGCGTACACCGACAGCTTGTCCTGGTCGGCGCTCGCGGCCTTGACGGAGGTGTCGCCGAAGGTGCCGCCCCGGCCGTCGTAGTTCAGGAACATGCGGAAGGCGTACGCGCCGGGGTCGGTCGCTTTCGGCGGTGACCACAGGGTGGCCAGGTCCAGGCCCTCACGTCCGAAGATCCCCAGCACGTCGGCCTCGGCCAGGCCGCCGTCGATGTGGTCCAGGGCGCCCCAGTTGTACTCCGTGATGGCCAGTTTCGTACCCGGGTAGTTCTGGTCGACGAGAGAGCGCATGCGGGGGATGAACTGGATCGGCTGGTTGATCCAGCTCTCGTCGACATAGGAGGGATCCCACAACTGCCGGGTGGAGCGCAGCCGCAGGGCCTGTGTCGCCGCGTCGTCCGCGCTGCCGGAGACACCGGACTGCTGCGGGTAGATGTGCTCGTCGAAGTAGTCCAGGATCCGGCGCCCGTGCGCCTGCTCGTACGCCTTCATCTGCTTCAGGTACCACGGGGCGAACTGCGCGCCGCCGTGCGTGGCGGCCTCCGGCGGGTTCGACCAGCAGCTGCCGCCCTGCTCGCCGCACACCTGCTGGTCCCGGCCGGAGTAGATCAGCGAGTTGAAGCCCCAGCCGACCGGGCCGAGGGTCCGCGCGGCCGGGTCGGCGTCCTTGACGGCCGCGGCGGTGGCGTAGGTGCTGTCGCGCAGCTCGTCGTAGCCCGGCCCGGCCGGGTGGACGTCGCGATGCGTGCCGAACCACAGGTCGGGTTCGTTGTCCAGGTTGTAGTAGCGCACCCCGCCGCTGTCCGCGTTGCCGTAGGTGCTCTTCAGGTGCTGCACCCAGCCCTTGACGAAGTCCGGGCCGGCGGGCGTGCTGGTCTCGGCCGGATCGTTGCCCGTGATCTGGGTGCCGTCGGGCTTCTTGCCGTTGCCGCAGTCGGGCCGCCACTGCGCGTCGGTGTCCTGCTGGGGACCGTACTTGGCGACGCTGAACGCGCAGCCGTCGTCGCGGCCGGCCGCCGTCCAGCCGATCATCGGCACCGTCATCAGCGTGTCGGTGCCGGTCCTGCGGTTCTGGTCGACGAACCTGTCGGCCTGCGATCCGGCGGGCAGGGACGCGGTGTCGTTGTTGTAGTGCAGGTTCTCGAAGTACCAGTCGGACCCGGAGTTGTAGGCGTCGAGCTTGTAGTTGTACCGGCTGGTGGCGTTGCCGCCCCAGCGGGCCGTCGGCAGCCGCAGTTCCTTGGCCAGCGCCTCGTCGGGGAAGTTCAGGCCGTAGATGTGGGGGTCGATGGCGTGCCGTCCGCTGGTGGCGTCCACGGTGATCGCCGGGCCGGGGGTGGCGTCGGCCGCCCGCACCGATCTCCCGGGCCCGGTATCTGTACCGGCGGCCTGCGCCGCCCCGGCGCCGGCCAGCAACACCGCGAATGCCGCCAGGGCGGCCGCTCTGCGTGTCGTACGCATGGTCTCCTTCTCAGCGGCCGGCAGCGCGGGCGGTACGGCGGCCCGCAACGCCCCGAAGGCGTGCGACCGGCACGTACCGCGAGCAGCGCCGCGGCCTTGCGTGGGGGACGGAAACGACCGCGCTGCGGGAACCCCGCTCTCACCGGCCGGTGGGCGGGCGAGGCAGGACGCCGGGGCCGGCGATGGCATCGCCCGGCCGACGGCGCGCCCCCTCAACTCACCGCATTGTGGGGTGAGTCGACGAGTGGGAGCGCTCCCACTCGGGAGTGTGGAGCGCCCGGACGGGAGTGTCAACACGCGCGCACGAGGGTCCGTACGGGCGGGCACCGGACCCTGCGGCGGGGGGCGCGAACGAGCCGTCCCCCCGCGTGGCGCGTGACCTCGCCGCCCACCCCGTCTGCCCGAGCGCGGCGAAAAGGCGGCACCCCCCGCACAGGGGTGCCGCCTCTTCTCGTGCACCGGAGTCACCATCAGGTCGCTGAGGGTCGGGGTGACCGACGACGCTTCCGGAGATCAACAGGCCTACGGGCTACCGATGTTCACGCGGTCACCGGTGGTCGCTCCCCGTCGAGGACGAGGCCGCCCGCCCCGCCTCCAGCCGTGCCACCGGGATGCGGAACGGTGAGCAGCTGACGTAGTCCAGGCCCACCTCGTGGAAGAAGTGCACCGACTCCGGGTCGCCGCCGTGTTCGCCGCAGACGCCGAGTTTGAGGTCGGGGCGGGTGGCGCGGCCGGCTTCCACGGCCAGTTTCACCAGGGAGCCGACGCCGTCCCTGTCGATCGTCTCGAACGGGGAGACGCCGAAGATGCCCTTCTCCAGGTACGCCGTGAAGAACGAGGCCTCCACGTCGTCGCGGCTGAAGCCCCACACCGTCTGGGTGAGGTCGTTCGTGCCGAAGCTGAAGAACTCCGCCGCCTCCGCGATCTGACCGGCCGTGAGGGCGGCGCGCGGCAGTTCGATCATCGTGCCGATCGACAGCTTGAGGGACACGCCGGTCGCCGCCTCGACCTCCGCGATGACCTGGTCGGCCTCCTCGCGGACGATCTCCAGCTCCTGGACCGTGCCGACGAGCGGGATCATGATCTCGGCGCGCGGGTCGCACTTGGCGTTCTTGCGCTCCGCCGCCGCCTCCGCGATGGCACGGACCTGCATCGTGAACAGACCGGGGATGACCAGACCGAGGCGTACGCCGCGCAGGCCCAGCATCGGGTTCTGCTCGTGGAGGCGGTGTACGGCCTGGAGCAGCCGCAGATCGTTCTCGTGCGGTTCCTGGCGGGACTCGGCGAGGGCGACGCGGACCGACAGTTCGGTGATGTCGGGCAGGAACTCGTGCAGCGGCGGGTCGAGGAGACGGACCGTCACCGGGAGGCCGTCCATCGCCGAGAACAGCTCGACGAAGTCCTGCCGTTGGAGGGGGAGCAGCTCCCGCAGGGACTCCTCGCGCTCGGTCTCCGTGTCGGCCAGGATCAGCCGTTCGACCAGGCCACGGCGGTCGCCGAGGAACATGTGTTCCGTACGGCACAGCCCGATGCCCTGGGCGCCGAAGCGGCGTGCGCGCAGCGCGTCCTCGGCGTTGTCCGCGTTGGCGCGGACCCGCAGGCGGCGCTTGCGGTCGGCGAAGGCCATGATCCGGTGGACCGCCTCCACCAGTTCGTCGGCGTCGTTGGCGCCCGCGTGCATCCGGCCCTCGAAGTACTCCACGACGGGGGACGGCACGACCGGGACCTCGCCCAGGTACACCTTGCCGCTCGAACCGTCGATGGAGATCAGGTCGCCCTCCTCGACCACACGTCCGCCCGGCACCGTCATCCGGCGCCGCTTGGTGTCGACCTCGAGCTCCTCCGCGCCGCACACACACGTCTTGCCCATGCCGCGCGCCACGACGGCGGCGTGGGACGTCTTGCCGCCGCGTGAGGTCAGGATGCCCTCGGCGGCGATCATGCCGTCGAGGTCGTCGGGGTTGGTCTCCCGGCGGACCAGGATGACCTTCTCCCCCGAACGCGACCACTTCACGGCGGTGTACGAGTCGAAGACCGCCTTGCCGACCGCCGCGCCCGGCGAGGCGGCGATGCCCCGGCCGACCGGGGCGACCTTCGCGTCCTCGTCGAACTTCGGGAACATCAGCTGGGCGAGCTGGGCTCCGGTGACGCGCTGGAGGGCCTCCGCCTCGTCGATGAGGCCCTGGTCGACGAGTTGCGTGGCGATCCGGAAGGCCGCGCCCGCCGTGCGCTTGCCGACGCGTGTCTGGAGCATCCACAACTGGCCGCGTTCGATGGTGAACTCGATGTCGCAGAGATCCTTGTAGTGGTTCTCCAGGGTCTCCATGATCTGCATCAGCTGGTCGTACGACTTCTTGTCGATCTGCTCCAGCTCGGCGAGCGGGACCGTGTTGCGGATGCCCGCGACGACGTCCTCGCCCTGCGCGTTCTGCAGGTAGTCGCCGTACACGCCCTGGTGGCCGCTGGCGGGGTCGCGGGTGAACGCGACGCCGGTGCCCGAGTCGGGGCCGAGGTTGCCGAAGACCATCGAGCAGACGTTGACGGCCGTGCCGAGGTCGCCGGGGATGCGTTCCTGGCGGCGGTAGAGCTTCGCGCGGTCGGTGTTCCAGGAGTCGAACACCGCGTGGATCGCGAGGTCCATCTGCTCGCGCGGGTCCTGCGGGAAGTCGCGGCCCGCCTCGGTCTTGACGATCTTCTTGAACTTGGTGACCAGCTTCTTGAGGTCGGCGGCCTCCAGCTCCGTGTCGACCGTGACCTTCTTGGCCGTCTTCGCCGCGTCCAGCGCGTCCTCGAACAACTCGCCCTCGACGCCGAGGACCGTCTTGCCGAACATCTGGATGAGGCGGCGGTACGAGTCCCACGCGAAGCGCTCGTCGCCGGCCTGCCGGGCGAGACCCTGGACCGACTTGTCGGACAGGCCGATGTTCAGCACCGTGTCCATCATGCCGGGCATCGAGAACTTCGCCCCGGAGCGGACGGACACGAGGAGCGGGTCGTCGGCCTGGCCGAGCTTCTTGCCCATCGACGCTTCGAGGGCGGTGAGGTGGGCGCTCACCTCGTCACGCAGTGCCGCCGGCTCCTCGCCGCTGTCGAGGTACGTCTTGCATGCCTCGGTGGTGATCGTGAAGCCCGGAGGCACCGGAAGGCCCAGGTTGGTCATCTCGGCGAGGTTGGCGCCCTTGCCGCCGAGAAGGTCCTTGAGGTCCTTGTTGCCCTCGGTGAAGTCGTAAACGAACTTCACGCCCTCAACGCTGTTGCCCGGCTGAACTACGTGGGGATCTTTGTTTTCCGACACGGGTCCCAACTCCTTGAGGACGCGGTGGCTGCCCTGACGGCCAGGAACATACCCAGATCGAAGGCGTCTGGGTACGTCCACTTGCGCGTCATGCGCCTGTAACCATCCATCCGCCAGCAGATCCAAAGTCAAGGCTTGGCAAGCAGCAGGAGCGGCGTGTTTTCACTTCTTGAAAGCAGTCATGGCCCCATAGGGCATTTTCTCGCTCAGATGAGCAGTCTGCAACACGTCTGAGTTCCATCGATGAACGATCAAAGGGTGGCACCGAGTGCCACCCTTTGAGAAGTGCAGCCGTCCACGATCCGCTCATCTGAGCGCATACCTTATCAAGGGTGGCGAGAATCACGCGACATAAGGCACCCGGATTTCACCATGCGGACACCGACCCGAAGGGGAAACACGCCTGTCACAGGCCCCGCGCGCCGCCCACTCAGACCCCGAGCGCCGCCAACCGCTCCTCGGCCCGCTCCGGCGCGTACAGGTACTCGACCACCATCGCCCCGGCCCCCACGAGCCCCGCCCGCTCCCCCAGCCTCGACGTCACCACGTCCAGATGAGCGGTCGAGCGCGGCAGCGCCCGCTGGTACAGCAGCTCCCGTACGCCGGTGAGGAACGGCGTGCCCGCCAGGTCCCCCGCGATCATCAGGACGCCCGGGTTGAGCAGCGTCACCACCGTCGCCAGGACGTCCCCCACGGTGCGGCCCGCCTCCCGCGCGAGTGCGAGCGCCCCCGGGTGCCCGGCGGCGAGCAGGTCCCGTACGTCCGAGCCCGACGCCGCGGGCACCCCGGTCTCGGCGAGCCGACGGGCGACGGCGCCGCCGCTCGCGACGGCGGCCAGACACCCGTACGCCCCGCACCGGCACAGCGCCTCGGCGCCCTGTGGGACGCGGATGTGCCCGATGTCCCCGGCGCCGCCGTCGACGCCCCGGAACACGGAACCGCCGACCACCACCCCCGCGCCGATGCCCGTCGAGACCTTGACCAGCACGAAGGCCGAGCAGTCGGGATATCCGGTGCGCTGCTCGCCGTACGCCATGAGGTTCGCGTCGTTGTCCACCAGCACCGGGACCCGCACCCCGGCGAGTTCGCCCGTGTGTTCGGCGAAGGCGCGGGCCAGGCGGGTCCTTATGTCGTAGCCGTCCCAGCCGGGCAGGAGCGGCGGCTGCATCACGCGGCCGGTGTCCGTGTCGACCGGGCCCGGGACCGCGAGGCCGATGCCGCAGACCTCGGACGGGCGGTGGCCGGCCTTCGTCAGGAGTTCCGTGAACCAGCGGCCGAGTTCGCCGAGTACCGCGTCGGGGCCGTCGTCGACGGCCAGCGTGCCCGAATGTTCGGCCAGAAGTTCACCCGTGAGGGTGAGAAGAGCGGCGCGGGCATGACGGGTGTCGAGGTCGGCGGCGAGGACGACGGCGTGCGCGTCGTCGAACTCCAGGGTGATCGACGGGCGACCACCGAGCGGCGAGTCGACCGGCCCCGAGGCGCCCTCGCGCAGCCAGCCCGCGCGGAACAGCCGGTCCAGCCGGTGACCGACCGTCGCCCGTGAGAGACCCGTCACCTGTTGCAGGGCACCCCGGGTCGTCGCTCGTCCGCTGCGTACCAGTTCGAGCAGATCGCCGGCGCTCGCCTGAGCGCGACCACTCGTACGGCTACTCATGCGCACCCCCTTGTGTTTCTCAAGCTTGCATTACATATTGAGTTATGCGTGTTAAATAGACGTAACTCTACGGTGGCTCGACCGAACCGGTCGGGCCGAACGTCTTCGGGGAGCCCCGAGTGGATCGCACTGCCCAGCTGACCTCCCGCGCCCGCCCCGCGGCGCACTCCGCCGTATACGAAGCGGACGTCACGACACATTCGCAGCACGCCCCGCCGTCGCTGCACGTCAGGGCCGCCGAGGTGCTGGAGGCCAACTGGACCGGCGCCTCGACGGTGCCCTCGCGCGGTCTGTATCCGCACCAGTGGTCCTGGGACTCCGCGTTCATCGCGATCGGCCTGCGCCATCTGTCGCCCCTGCGCGCGCAGACGGAGCTGGAGACGCTGCTGTCGGCCCAGTGGGGCGACGGACGCATCCCGCACATCGTCTTCAACCCCTCCGTCCCGCTCGACGCGTACTTCCCGAGCCCCGACTTCTGGCGCTCCTCGACCGCGGGGCGCGCTGCGGGCGCCCCGCGCACCGTACAGACGTCCGGCATCGTGCAGCCACCGGTGCACGCGCTGGCCGTCTGGCTGGTGCACCAGGCCGACCCCGGCCTGTCCCGGGCGCGCGGCTTCCTCTCCCGCGCCTACCCCCGGCTCGCCGCCTGGCACCGTTATCTGCTGCACCGGCGCGACCTGGGCGGGGGCGGCCTCGCGTCGGTCGTGCACCCCTGGGAACAGGGTATGGACAACAGCCCCTGCTGGGACGCCCCGCTCAGCCGCGTCACCCCGGCCCCGGCCCGCTCCTTCCGCCGCGCCGACCTCGACCACGGAGCCGCCGAGGACCGGCCGACGGACCTGGACTACGGGCGGTACGTGCGGCTGGCGAGCGAGTACCGGGACTCCGGGTATGAGGACGGCGTCGGCGAGTTCGCCGTCGAGGACCCGTCCTTCAACGCGCTGCTGATCGCCTCGGAGCACGCGCTGGCCCGGATCGCCCGTGAGCTGGGCGCGACGGGGACGGCCCGGCACGCGCGCGCGGAACGCCTGACGGGGGCGCTGGTGGAGCGGCTGTGGGACCCGGCGGAGGGGATGTTCTTCTGCCGCGACGTGGTGGGGGGCGCCCTCGTCCCCGAGCGCGGTGTGTCCGGGCTCGTCCCGCTCATCCTGCCGACGCTGCCCCGGGACATCGCCGCCGCCCTCGTCCGCACGGCGCGCGGGCCGCACTTCGGGGTCGGCGGCGCCGCCCGCCTGGTGCCGTCGTACGACCTGCTCGGCGAGGCCTTCGACCCGCACCGCTACTGGCGTGGGCCGGCCTGGTTCAACACGGGGTGGCTGGTGGAGCGCGGGCTGCGCCAGCACGGCGAGCGGGCGCACGCCGACGCGCTGCGCACGGCGCTGCTGGAGACCGCCGCCACCTCCGACTTCGCGGAGTACGTGGACCCATACACCGGCGAGGCCTGCGGGGCGCTCGGTTTCGGCTGGACCGCCGCGCTCACCCTCGACCTGCTCCACCAACCGCAGCAGCCCTGCGGCGACATCACCACGGTGTTCGGCATGGGCGACATGAGTGACATGAGTGACATGGGCGAGTTGAGCGACAAGGGAGGCGAACGGGCATGACGGACCGGCATCATCTGCTCGTGCACGGCGGGACGTTCGCGGTCGTCGGGGACGGCGGGGACATCAGTGGGGTACGCGGCGGCAGCCAGCCCGACGGGTTATTCGTGCGCGACGCACGGCACTTGAGCCGTTGGCAGCTCACCGTCGACGGCGCCGTGCCCGAGACGCTCAGCCCGGTCGCGGACGGGGACACCGCGCGCTGTGTCCTCGTACCGCGCGGGGGCCGTCAGGAGCCGCCCGCCTACACCCTCTTCCGTGAACAGGCCGTCGCGGACGGCGCGTTCGTCGAGACGCTGCGCGTGACCAGCAACCGGCCGGTGCCGACGACGGTCCGGATCGCGGTCACCGCCGACGCCGACTTCACCGACCAGTTCGAGCTGCGCTCCGACCACCGTACGTACGTCAAGTCCGGCGCCGTCCGGGGGCGCGAAGTCCTCGACGACGGCGTCGAGTTCAGCTACCGGCGCGGTGAGTGGCTGTCCTGTACGACGGTCACCGCCGAGCCCGCCCCGGACGGCGTCGAGGAGACCGGCACCGGCGCCCGGCGCCTCGTCTGGACCCTGGAGCTGGAGCCGCAGGGTTTCGCCGAGCTGGCGTTGCGGGTCGCGGCCCGCCCGCACGGGGCGACCGCACAGCCGCCGGTACCCGCCTCGCCCGCCGCCGTCAGCGACCGGCTAAGCGCCCTGGAAGAGGAGTTCGTCGAAGGCGTCGCCTTCCCCACCGCCTGGCCGGAGCTGGCGGCGGCCTGTGCGCGCGGCCTGGCCGACCTGGCGTCCTTGCAGGTCCCCGCGACCGGACCGGACGGCGAGGAACTGCGCGTACCGGCCGCCGGCGCGCCCTGGTTCCTCACCCTCCTCGGCCGTGACGCGCTCCTCACCTCCCTCTTCGCCCTCCCCTACCGCCCCCAGCTCGCCGCCGCCACCCTCCCGGCGCTCGCCGCGACCCAGGCGACGGAGGTCGGACCGGGCTCCGTGGCACAGCCGGGCAAGATCGTGCACGAGGTACGGCACGGCGAGCTGGCCCACTTCGGGCAGGTGCCGTACGGGCGGTACTACGGCTCGGTCGACGCGACCCCGCTGTTCCTGGTGCTCCTCGGGGCGTACGTCGAGCAGACCGGCGACACGGCCCTGGCCCGGCGCCTCGAAACCAACGCCCGAGCGGCGATCGGCTGGATGCTGGACCACAGCGGGCTGACGTCGCGCGGTTATCTGGTCTACCGGGCCGACCAGGGCGGTCTGGCCAACCAGAACTGGAAGGACTCCCCCGGCGCCATCTGCTGGGCCGACGGCACCCGCGCGAGCGGCCCGGTGATGGCGGCGGGGGCCCAGGGCTACGCGTACGACGCGCTGCGCCGTACCGCCCAGCTCGCCCGCACGGTATGGGACGACGAGGTGTACGCCGCCCTCCTCGAACAGGCGGCGGCCGACCTCCGGGACCGTTTCCAGCGGGACTTCTGGATGCCGGAGCACTCCTTCCCGGCCCTCGCGCTCGACGGCGAGGGCAACCAGGTCGACGGGCTGGCCTCCGACGCGGGCCATCTGCTGTGGTCGGGGCTGCTCGACAAGGAGTACGGCGAGCTGGTCGGCCGGCGCCTGGTCGAACCGGACTTCTTCTCCGGCTGGGGGGTGCGGACGCTGGCGTCGGGCCAGTCCGCCTACCATCCCCTCTCCTACCACCGGGGCTCGGTCTGGCCGCACGACAACGCCCTGATCACGCTCGGCCTGGCCCGGTACGGCCTGCACGACGAGGCCCGTACGGTCGCGGGCGCCCTCGTCGACGCGGCGACCGCCACCGGCCACCGCCTGCCCGAGGTCCTCGCCGGTTACGGCCGCGACACCCACGCCGAACCGGTGCCCTACCCGCACGCGTGCGTACGGGAGTCCCGGTCGGCGGCGGCCCCGTTGGCGCTGCTCACAGCGGTCGGGGGCGCCTGACCAGGCGTACGGCGACGCGTGTGACCGGTCGCTTGGTGTGGCGTTTGCCCGGTGTTTGCCGGGTGCTTGGGCGCGGAGGCTGAACGCAGGCCGAGGGCCCGCCGTACGGGATGATGGCGGACCTCGGCTCCCGAGCCGGGCCCCCGCCACTCCCGCACGGGCTACACGGAAGGACCTTCGGGGTGCCTCTGTTCACGCGCACGACCCCATCGACGGACGCCCCCACGGACGCCCCCGCCGAGGCACCTTCAGCGGAGACGCCATCCCCGGAGGCGGATGAGAAGGCGGACATAGCCGAAACGGGCGGCGCGACCGAGACGGCAGACACAGCCGAGACCAGCAGCGCGGCCGACGCAGCGGACACAGCCGAAACGGGCAGCGCGACCGAGACGGCAGACACGGCCGAGACCAGCAGCGCGGCCGACGCAGCGGACACAGCCGAAACGGGCAGCTCGACCGAGACGGCGGACACAGCCGAAGCGGGCGGCGCGACCGAGACGGCAGACACGGCCCAGACCAGCAGCGCGGCCGACGCAGCGGACACGCCGTCCCCGGACACGAACGAGACGGCCGACGCGGGCAGCACGGCCGACGCAGCCGACACGTCAGCCGAGGCGCCATCGCGGGACACGGCCGACGCGGCCGAACCGGACAGCACCGCCGACGCGGCCGACAGCCCCACGGAGACCCAGGCGGTCGCAGAAGCGACCGAGACCGCCGAGGCCACCGACACTGCCGAGACCCCCGACGCCCCCGACGCCGAGAATCCAACCAAGCCCGACTGGCGTACCCGGCGTCCCATCGCCGCCCGCAATCTCGGCTGGGCGGCGACCGCCCTCTCCGTGCTCGTCGTTCTCGTCGCCCTGCAGCTGCCGGCCACCGTCGACCAGCTCCGGCTCTCGGCGTTTCTGCGGCTTCCGGCGGAGGCGATCGTCGCGGCTGTCGTGCTGCTCGCGATGCCGCGCCGGCCGCGTGTGATCACGGCGGCGTGCATGGGTGTCTTCCTCGGTGCGCTGACCGTGGTGAACCTGCTGGACATGGGGTACGTCGAGTTCCTGGGCCGGCACTTCAACGTCATGGTCGACTGGGTGCTGCTGAGCGACGCGCAGTCGTACCTCACCGACTCGATAGGCACGCTGGGTTCGCTCGCCACCACCCTCGGTGTGATCGTGCTCGTGCTGCTCCTGCTCGTCGGGACGGGCCTCGCGACCGTGCGGCTCAGCAACCTGCTCGCCCGCCACAACGCCGGTGCCACCAAGGCCTCGCTCATCGCCGGCACCGTATGGATCACCTGTATGTCCCTGGGGCTGACGAACTTCGGCGGGGCGCCGCTGGCCTCGAACCACGCCACCGCGATCGTCGAGGCGCATGTGCAGCGGGTGGGCGACACCATCCGCGACGAGGCGGTGTTCAGGAAGCTGGCGAAGAACGACCCGTTCGCGAAGACGCCCCCCGGCCAGCTGGTGCCGGACCTGCGCGGCAAGGACGTCATCTTCACGTTCATCGAGAGCTACGGCCGCAGCGCGATCGAGGACCCGATCATGTCGCCCGGCGTCGACCGGACGCTCGCCGACCAGACCCAGGCTCTGACCACCGCCGGGTTCGCCGCGAAGAGCGGCTGGCTGACCTCGGCGACGTACGGCGGCAGCAGCTGGCTCGGTCACTCCACCTTCCTGTCGGGCCTGTGGATCAGCACCCAGCAGCGCTACCGCACCCTCGTCGACAGCGACCGCCTCACCCTCCCCGAGGTGTTCCGGCGCACCGGCGACTACCGGGTCGTCGGCGTGATGCCGGGCGTCCAGAAGAGCTGGCCGGAGGCGAAGTTCTACGGCCTGGAGAAGAACTACGCGGCGAAGGACCTCGGCTACAAGGGCCCGAAGTTCAGCTGGTCGACCATGCCGGACCAGTACACGCTGGACGCCTACCAGCGCCTGGAGCACGGCAGGAAGCAGGCCAAGCCGCTGATGTCGGAGATCATCCTGACCTCGAGCCACCAGCCCTGGGCGCCCCTCCCGAAGACGGTCCCGCAGGACCGGCTCGGCGACGGCTCGGTGTTCAACGCGATCCAGAAGGCGGGCAAGGACCCGAAGGACGTCCTCTACGACGCCACCAAGGCGAAGGAGGAGTACGGCAAGTCGATCCAGTACTCGGTCACCAGCCTCATCAACTGGCTCACCAAGTACGGCACCGACGACACCGTCCTCGTCTTCCTCGGCGACCACCAGCCGATGGCGCGGGTCAGCGGCAGCGAGGCCAGCCGCGACGTACCGGTGTCGATCGTGGCCAAGGACCCGAAGATGCTGGCCAAGGTCTCCGACTGGAACTGGACGGACGGCCTGCGCCCCGCCCACGACGCACCGGTCTGGAAGATGAGCGCGTTCCGAGACAAGTTCCTGACGGCCTACGGCTCGACTCCGCACCCGTAAACGGCAGTACATGCCCTATGTGTGTGGGGGGCGGAGCCCCCCACACAGGGGCGCGGGGCTGTGTCGATATGCGGCTCCGCCGCGTGCGCGCGACCAGCCACAACGGACCAGCAGCCGAAACCTCACCCCCCGGACGTGTCCAGCTCCGCGTCCTCACTCACGCCCGCACAGTCGTACGGATCCTGCAGCCAGCCCTCCGGCAGCACCACCCGGTTGTTGCCGGACGTACGACCACGCGGCCCGTCCGCGCCCAGGGGCCAGGCCTGGTCGAGGTCCAGCTCGTCGAGTCCGGAGCGGAGGTCGGCCAGCGAGGAGGTGATCGCGAGTCGCTTGCGCATGTCGGAGCCGACGGCGAAGCCCTTCAGGTACCAGGCGACATGCTTGCGGAAGTCGATGACCCCGCGCGCCTCGTCGCCGATCCACTCACCGAGGAGCGTGGCGTGCCGGACCATGACGTCGGCGACCTCGCGCAGGGACGGCCGCGCGATGGCGTCCGTACGCCCCTCGAAGGCGGCCACCAGGTCCGCGAACAGCCATGGCCGGCCGAGGCAGCCGCGCCCGACCACCACTCCGTCGCACCCGGTCTCGCGGACCATCCGCAGCGCGTCCTCGGCCGACCAGATGTCGCCGTTGCCGAGTACGGGGATCTCCGGTACGTGCTCCTTGAGGCGGGCGATCGCGTCCCAGTCCGCCGTGCCGCCGTAGTGCTGGGCGGCGGTGCGGCCGTGCAGCGCGATGGCCGTCACGCCCTCCTCCACCGCGATACGGCCGGCGTCGAGGTAGGTGATGTGGTCGTCGTTGATGCCCTTGCGCATCTTCATCGTGACGGGGAGATCCCCGGCCCCGGACACCGCCTCGCGCAGGATCGCGCGCAGCAGGTTGCGCTTGTACGGGAGGGCCGAGCCGCCGCCCTTCCTCGTCACCTTCGGGACGGGGCACCCGAAGTTGAGGTCGATGTGGTCGGCGAGCCCCTCCTCCGCGATCATGCGGACGGCCTTGCCGACGGTCGCGGGGTCGACGCCGTACAGCTGGATCGAGCGCGGCTGCTCGGTCGCGTCGAAGCGGATCAGCTGCATGGTCTTGTCGTTGCGCTCGACCAGCGCCCGGGTCGTGATCATCTCGCTGACGAACAGGCCCTTGCCACCGCTGAACTCCCTGCACAGGGTGCGGAAGGGCGCGTTGGTGATACCCGCCATGGGGGCGAGGACGACGGGTGGCTGCACGGCGTGCGGGCCGATCCGGAGGAGGCTTGCGGGAGCGGTGACGGGCGTGGACATTGGGCCATTCTCGCCCACCGGACGGAGTACAGCCAAAGTCATTAGTTAGGCATACTATGGAGCGCATGTCCGAGCTGAGTCCCCGCCGCCGCATGCTCGTGCTGGCGATCTGCTGTATGAGCCTGCTGCTGGTGAGCCTCGACGTCACCGTGCTCAACGTCGCGCTGCCCGCCATGCAGAAGGATCTCGGCGCGAGTGTGGCCGGGATGCAGTGGTCGCTCGACGCGTACACGCTGGTGCTGGCCTCGCTGCTGATGCTGGCGGGCTCGACCGCCGACCGGATCGGCCGCCGCCGTGTCTTCCAGGCCGGGCTGGTGCTGTTCACGCTCGGCTCGGTGCTCTGCTCGCTCGCGCCCAACCTCGACTCGCTCATCGCGTTCCGCATGATCCAGGCGGTCGGCGGCTCGATGCTCAACCCGGTCGCCATGTCGATCATCACCAACACCTTCACCGACCCGCGTGAGCGGGCCCGCGCGATCGGGGTGTGGGGCGGGGTGGTCGGTATCTCCATGGCCGCCGGCCCGATCATCGGCGGGCTGCTCGTGGACTCCGTCGGCTGGCGCTCGATCTTCTGGATCAACGTGCCGGTGGGCCTCGCCGCGCTCCTGCTGACCCTGCGGTACGTCCCCGAGTCCCGGGCGGCGAAGGCCCGCCGCCCGGACCCGGTCGGCCAGGTGCTGGTGATCGCGCTGCTCGGCTCACTGACGTACGCGATCATCGAGGCGCCCAGCTCGTCGCTCACGCACACGCTCGCCTTCGGGGCGATCGCCCTGGCCGCGTTGCTCGGGCTGCTGTACTACGAGCCCCGGCGCGCCGAACCCCTCATCGACCTGCGGTTCTTCCGGTCGGTGCCGTTCAGTGGGGCGACCGTGATCGCGGTCAGCGCGTTCGCGGCGCTGAGCGGGTTCCTGTTCCTGTCGACGCTGTACCTGCAGAACGTGCGCGGGCTCTCCGCGCTGCACGCGGGTCTGTGGATGCTGCCGATGGCGGTGATGTGCTTCGTGTGCGCGCCGATCTCGGGGCGGCTGGTGGGCAGCCGGGGGCCGCGGTTCTCGCTGCTCATGGCCGGGGTCTGGATGACGGCGAGCGGGGTCCTGTTCGCCGGGTTCGACGCGGAGTCGTCGAACGTGACGCTGGTCGTCGGGTATTTCCTGTTCGGCCTCGGCTTCGGCTTCGTCAACGCGCCCATCACCAACACGGCCGTCTCGGGCATGCCCCGCTCGCAGGCCGGGGTGGCCGCCGCGGTCGCCTCCACCAGCCGCCAGACCGGCGGCACGCTGGGGGTCGCGGTGATCGGCGCGGTGCTGGCGTCGGGCATCGGGGCGGACCCGTACAAGGAGGTGTTCGTGGCGGCGGCGCGGCCCGGGTGGTGGATCATCGCGGGCTGCGGTCTGGCCGTCCTGGTGCTGGGTGCCGTGACCACCGGCGGCTGGGCCCGGCGGACGGCGGAACGGGCGGCCGGGCGCATGGAGGACGGGGAGGACGGCGGCGGGAGCGATGCGCAGGGCAGGGGCGGGGAGAAGGGCGTGCGGGGGACGGCGGAGGCGCGCACCACGAGGTGAGCCGTTGCTGTAACCCATTGCCGACGATCGCCGTTGGAGATCACGCAAGGACACCAGCAACTCGTCGAACTCGAAGAGGGCGTGGCCGATCGTGGGGGCAGCCGGGTCGCGGCGGATGGTCGGGTTTCCCGTGCCGGGAACGAGTTTCGTGGGCCGGCGTCATGAACTCGCCCAGGCCAGGCGCCTGTTGGCGGCTACCCGGTTACTGACGCTCACCGGTCCCTGCGGGGTCGGCAAGACCCGCCTGGCGGGGCGGGTGGCGGAGGGGGCTGTACGGGGTTTCCCGGACGGGGCCTGGCTGGTGCCGCTGGCCGCCGTGCGGGACGGCACGCTGGTGCCGCACGCGGTGGCGGACGCCCTCGGGATCCGGGACGAGGCGGGTGGGGCGCCGCTGGACACGGTGGTCGCGCATCTGCGCGAGAGGCGGCTGCTGCTGGTCCTGGACAACTGCGAGCACGTGACGGACGCGTGCGCGTCGCTGGTGGCCGCGGTGCTCGGGGCAAGCTCGGGTGTCCGCGTACTGACCACCAGCCGCCACCGCCTCGGCCTCCCCGAGGAGCAGCTGCTCACGGTGACCCCGCTGGCCACCCCGGCCCCCGGGGACGCTTGCTCCGGGGCGGAGTTCCCCGCGCTGCGCCTGTTCGCCGACCGGGCGGCGGCCGTGGTGCCCGGCTTCGAGATCACCGACGGCAACCGGGCGGCGGTGGCCCGCCTCTGCCACCGCCTGGACGGCCTCCCGCTGGCCATCGAACTGGCGGCCGTACGGATGCACGCCCTGGGCGTGCAGGAGCTGGACGAACGTCTGGGCGACCGCCTGGGCGCCCACTACCGCCTCCTGACCTGCGGCAGCCCGGCGGCCCCACCCCGCCACCGGACGCTCCGTACGGCCGTGGACTGGAGCCACGACCTGTGCACCCCGACAGAACAACTCGCCTGGGCCCGCCTGTCGGTCTTCCCGGGCAGCTTCGACCTGGGGGGCGCGGAGGCGGTGTGCGGCGACACCTTCGAGGGGCGGTCCGGGGAGGAGGGTGAGGAGGCCGAGGCCCGCGTCCGAGGTGAGCCGCACCCGGCGGAAGCGGATCCCGCCGCCGGGCGTACGGGGACGACGGCCCAGGCGGACACCGACTGCTCGCACGGGGAGCCCGACCCGGCGATGACGGCACGGGCGAGCGGGGCGCCGGTCCGGGCCGGGGGTCCGGCCGATGCCGGAGCCCGAGCCGACGGGGCCGGTGCCGTCTCCGGCTCCCTCCGGACCGCCGTGCTGGACGCCGTGATCGGGCTCGTGGAGAAGTCCGTGCTGGTCAGGGAGGGGGG
Organism: Streptomyces sp. NRRL WC-3618; assembly: GCF_001280005.1. Classification (GTDB taxonomy): domain Bacteria; phylum Actinomycetota; class Actinomycetes; order Streptomycetales; family Streptomycetaceae; genus Streptomyces. Next base: position 43,234 of record NZ_LGDW01000237.1, read on the forward strand.
CGGGGCCGGAAGCCTGCGTGGAGGCCAGGCCGGAAGCGGCGGTGGCACCCGGTATCGGATGCTCGCTCTGCTGCGTGAGTACGGGATGGAGAAGCTGGAGGCGCTCGGTGCGGACGGGGACTGTCGGCGGCGGTTGTGCGCGCACTTCGTGCGGGTCGCGGAGGAGCATGAGCGGAGTTGGTTCGGGCCGGACCAGCCGGGCACGCTGGCCGGGCTGCGCGCCGAGCACGACAATCTGCGCGCGGCGCTCGACTTCTGCCTCACCACCCCCGGCGAGTCCCCGCGCGGGCTGCGCCTGGTCGGCAGCCTGTGGTTCTACTGGATCGCGCGCGGCGCCTGGGCGGAACTGCGGCACTGGTGGCAGCGGCTGGTGCTGCGCGAGGGCCGGCGCCCGGCGCCCGAGCTGACCCGGGCGCACTGGGCCGCCGCCCTGATCCCGCTGGTCCGCAGCCGTACGAACGCCGTGCTCCTGGCCGGCGCCCCGCACCCCCCGACCCTGGCCCCGCACGAGACACCGGACGTCCGCCCCCTGGCCGAGGTCCTGGGCGGCGACCGGGACGACGAGGGCCGGCTGCTCGCCTTCCACATCCTCAGCCGTGTCGAACTGGCGACCACCCTCACCTTCCACGGCCGTCCCGAGCGCGCCGTGCCGCTGTGCCTGGAGGCCCTCACCGTGTGCGAGGCGCACGGCGAGCAGTGGGTGCGCTCGTACGTCCTGGGCGCGCTCGCCACCGCGCGCTGGGCCCTGGGCGAGCACGAGGCCGCCGCCGAGAGTGCCCGGCGCTGTCTGCGGCTGCCCTACGTGACGGGCGAGCCGCACGCCGTCGGCGGCACCCTGGAGATACTGGCCGTCGTCACCGCCGCCCGGGGCGACGCCGAGCGGGCGGCCGTGCTGCGGGGCGCCGCGCACCGCATCTGGTACGACCTCGGGCACGACCCTCTGGCCGCGCAACGTCAGGCCCACGGGCCGCCCGGCGACACCGCGTACGGCGACGCCCACCGCCGGGGTTACGAACTGTCGGTCCCGGAAGCCCTCGCCTACGCGCTGGGCGAGCCGCTCAGTCCCCGCCGCACCGCACCGCCGCTCCCCGACACCGGGCTCACCCGCCGCGAGCTGGAGGTGGCCGCGCTGATCGCGTCGGGTATGACGAACCGGCAGATCGCGGAACGGCTGGTGATCTCCCGGCGTACGGCCGAGGGGCATGCCGAGCGCATCCTCGCCAAGCTGGGTTTCGCCGCCCGGAGTCAGGTCGCGGCCTGGTTCAGCGGCCTGTCCCGGTGACCGTTCCTGGTTCCGTGTCCTCGATGCGGAGCCTCAACTGCCGTACGCCGTCCGAGCCGAGGTCCCGGAAAACCGCTTCGAGGATCGGTCCGCAGCGGATCTCGAGGGTCTCGCCCTCGGGCAACTCCCGGGCGAAGCAGACGAGTTGCCAGGCCGCGTGGACCTCCATGTAGCACAGGTCGGTCAGGTCGAGTGAGTACCGCAGCGGGGAGGAGTCGTCGGCGGGGGTCACTTCGAGCGCGTCGAGATGGGTCAGCACCTGGAGCGGGTGGACCGTCCGCATCGCGGCCACCAGGTGGTCGGCGTACTGGTGGCGGCTGTACCAGCACATCGCGGTGAGGCGCGGATCCACGAACAGCGGTTCCATGAAGGCTTCGTAGTCGAGCAGTTGGGCGTCGCTGACCCCGGCCCGCCGCCCCCAGGCCATGTCGGCCCCGACCCGCAGCCCGGTCCGCCCCTCCGCCCGCGCCCGCTCCAACTCGTCGGAATAGAGCCGGAATTGACGCTCCCTGGAGAAACTGCCGTCAGGGACGTACACGGCGGTGTTGCGTACGATCTCCAACTGGCCGCTCCGGCATGCGGCTTCAGCCTGTCCGGTGCCGGCGTCGAGACGGGCGAGGGCGTCGTCGTCGCCCACGTCGGCCGGGTCGAGGACGACCATCCCCTTCTCCCCGCAGGTCAGGCCGGTGCGGGTGTAGGCGGTCAGCACCCGCCAGTGCGCCTGGGCGTCGGGCACGTCCAGGCAGGCGTGGTCGCCGGGGCGCAGCGCCCCCACGGGCACGCTTCGGGCGGTCGCGGGCGCGGCCTCGTGCGGCGGACCGTGGTGTGTGTGGCCGGTCATCGAGGGCGCCTCCCCAGGTGTCGCTGATCAACTCCTGGGGAGGGTAGGGAAACCCGGCTCCCGGACCCGCCCGCCACCCCCAACGCCCCCCACCAAGACCGGAACTGACCACCCACGACCGTCCGTCCGACCCGAGTCGATCAGGTGCTGCCGCTTCTCGACCACTCTCCGGTGACGGCCATCATGTGCAGCTTCTCCAGGCGCTCGCGCGACTCCTCGTCCTGCGGGACCAGCGTCACCAGGCGGGTGCCCAGTTCCGGGGCGAGCCAGAGGTCCGTGTGGGTGAGGGTGAGCACGCCGACGTACGGATTGCGGAACTGCTTGGTCTTGCCACGGGCGCTGACCACCTCGTACCGGGCCCAGATCGCACAGAACTCCGGGGACTGCGCGCACAGCCGCTTCAGCATCAACTTCCAGGCGGGGTCGCCGAGATGGGCGGCCTGCTGGACCCGGAGCTTGGCCGCCATCACGCGCATCGTCTCCTCGAGCAGGACGATCGACGAGCGCCACTCCTCGTTCGTGAAGACGAGGAGCGCGAGATTGCGGTCCTCGGGCGGTACGGCGTCCAGGTCGCCCATGAGACGGCTGTACGTCCTGTTGTACGCCTGGATGTCGTACCGGCTGTTCTGGATACAGGCCGGGATGGGGTCGAGGGCGCGCAGGAGTTCGCGGATGGCGGGGGTGATCGTCGGGCAGCTCGCGGCGGGGCTGGGGTCGACGGCTCCGGCCAGCTGGAAGAGGTGGGCGCGTTCGCTGGGGTCGAGGAGGAGGGTGCGGGCGATGGCGTCGAGCACCTGCTCGGAGACCTGGATCGCGCGCGCCTGTTCGAGCCACGTGTACCAGGTGACGCCCACCGCGGAGAGCTGGGCGACCTCCTCGCGGCGCAGGCCCGGCGTACGGCGGCGCCGGCCGCGCGGCAGCCCGACCTGCTCGGGGGAGATGCGCTCGCGGCGGCTGCGCAGGAAGACGGCGAGTTCATGGCGCCGGATCTCCGAGCCGCGCCCGGCCGCAGCGGTGGTTGTCGTAGTGGTCGTAGTGGTGGTGGTCACGATCCCACTCTCCCTCCTACCGGACCCTGTTTCCAGGTACTTCCACTACCAGGATAAAGAGACTCTGGTACCCCCTTCAGGGGCGGCGGAAGCTGGTCGACGTGACCAACACAAGCACTCCGCCCACCGCCACCGTCCGCTCCCCCGCCGCCGGGCCACCCGTACTCGGCGGGCCCGGCCTGTTCACCGTGCTGCTCGGGGCGGCGCTCCCTCTCATCGACTTCTTCATCGTCAACGTCGCCCTGCCCACCATCGGCCGGGACCTGACGGCGAGCGAGGCCGTCCTCGAACTGGTGATCGCCGGGTACGGGGTCTCGTACGCCGTCCTGCTCGTCCTGGGCGGGCGGCTCGGCGACCTCTTCGGCCGGCGCCGGCTCTTCCTGGCCGGTCTGGCGGCCTTCGGTGTCACGTCGCTGGCCTGCGGTCTCGCGCCGACCGCCTGGACCCTGGTGGCGGCCCGGGTCGCGCAGGGCGCGGCCTCGGCGGCGATGCTGCCGCAGGTGCTCGCGACGATCCAGTCCGCGACGGCGGGCCCGCGCCGGGCGAGGGCGATGGGCCTGTACGGCGCGACGGCGGGCCTGTCGATGGTGGCGGGCCAGATCCTGGGCGGGGTACTGGTGGCCGCCGACATCGCGGGCACGGGCTGGCGCTCGGTGTTCCTGGTGAACGTACCCGTGGTGCTGCTCGGCCTGGTCCTCGCGGCCCGGACGGTTCCGGAGACCCGCTCGCAGCACCCCGAACCGGTGGACGTCCCCGGCACACTCCTCCTCGCGGTCTCGCTGATCACCCTGCTCGCGCCGCTCACCGAGGGCCGGGCGGCGGGCTGGCCGCTGTGGACGTGGCTGTCGCTGGCCGCGTTCCCGTTCGCGGCGGCGGCGTTCTGGGCGGTCGAGCGCGGCGCGGACCGCAGGGGCCGCACTCCCCTCGTACCGCCGACCCTCTTCGCGCTGACGTCTCTGCGGCGGGGCCTGGTGATGGTCATCCCGTTCTCGATCGGCTTCAGCGGGTTCATGTTCGTGATCGCGGTGGCACTGCAACGGGGTGCGGAACTGGGGCCGGTACAGGCGGGGTTGACGCTGGCGCCGATGGCGGTGGCGTTCTTCTGCGTCTCCCTCGCCGGGCCGCGCCTGGTGGCCCGCCACGGCACCCGGGTCGTCACGGCCGGCGGCGTGATCCAGGGGGTGGGCGTGACGCTCATCGCCCTCACGGTGTGGCGTTCCTGGCCCGGCCTGGGTCTGGTGGAGCTGCTGCCGGGAACGGCGGTCGCGGGCGTGGGCCAGGCCCTCCAACTGCCCGTCCTCTTCCGCGTGATCCTCTCGGAGATCGAGCCGGCGCGGGCGGGTGTGGGCAGCGGTGTCATGATCACCGCTCAGCAGTCGGCGCTGGCTCTGGGGGTGGCGACCCTGGGCACGCTGTTCCTGTCGCTGGCGCCGGGAATGGGGATGCGGGAGGCGTTGGTGACGACGTTGGGGGTGCAGGTGGGGGGTGTTGCGTTGACGACGCTGCTCAGTTTGCGGTTGCCGCGCGTGATCAGGTGAGCGGTGGCCTCCGGCCGGGGGTGCGCGGGCGGGTGCGGGTGCGTTGTGGGTTTTCGCGCAGTTCCCCGCGCCCCTGAAACGCCCCAGAGCTCGGGGCGGACGGATCGCTTGCGGGTGCGGGTGCGTTGTGGCTTGTCGCGCCGTTCCCCGCGCCCCTGCCGGGAGCGCCCCAGCGCTCGGGGCCTGGCGAATCGCTTGCGGGTGCCGGTGCGTTGTGGCTTGTCGCGCCGTTCCCCGCGGCCCTGCCGGGAGCGCCCCTGCGGGGCTTCTCCCGGCACTTGGGGTGCCGGTAAGAGCGCTGTCATCAGCGTTCTTACCGGAAAACCCCACTTGGGACGGACGCAGCCGCAACTCTTCACACAGTCGCCCCCTGTTGATGTTGCTCTTGCTGCACACTCCTTGCTGCACGCATCCCCTGGGCGCGGAGAGGTCATGTTGCAGATCAACACCAGCAAGGTGAGCCGCTGGGACCAGCACGGTCGCGAGCACGTGGTCCATGTCCAGCGCACCGGCGCGCACCGCGTCATGAGCTGCGACACCTGCGGTTGGCGCAAGAAGGTGCAGTTCCTGCCCTGGCTGAAGGCGGAGGAACACCTCGCCGAGGAACACCAGGCAACGGTGGACCCCAGTGCGGGATGAGAAAACCCCGGTTCCGTCACGGAACCAGGGCATTCCCGGGCTACTGTCGCGCCCCGTCAGGGGCGCGGGGAACCGCGCGACCAGCCCCCACCGGCCCGCAGTGAACGAACCGCGTGTCCAGCGGAGCGCCTAGCAGCCGACGAGCCGCTGCGCCAGGTACCCCTCGATCTGGTCCAGCGACACGCGCTCCTGCTTCATCGTGTCCCGCTCACGCACCGTCACCGCGTTGTCGTCCAGCGTGTCGAAGTCGACCGTCACGCAGAACGGCGTACCGATCTCGTCCTGGCGCCGGTAGCGGCGGCCGATCGCGCCCGCGTCGTCGAACTCGATGTTCCAGTTCTGACGCAGGGCCGTCGCCAGCCCCTTGGCCTTCGGGGACAGCTCGGGGTTGCGGGACAGCGGCAGGACGGCGACCTTGACCGGCGCCAGGCGCGGGTCGAGACGCAGCACCGTGCGCTTCTCCATCTTGCCCTTGGCGTTGGGCGCCTCGTCCTCGATGTACGCGTCGAGGAGGAACGCCAGCATCGCGCGGCCGACACCGGCGGCGGGCTCGATGACGTACGGCGTCCAGCGCTCGCCGGCCTCCTGGTCGAAGAAGGAGAGGTCCTGGCCGGAGGCCTTGGCGTGGGCGGAGAGGTCGTAGTCGGTACGGTTGGCGACGCCCTCCAGCTCACCCCACTCGTTGCCGCCGAACTGGAAGCGGTACTCGATGTCGGCGGTGCGCTTGGAGTAGTGGGAGAGCTTCTCCGCCGGGTGGTCGTACCAGCGCATGTTCTCCTCGCGGAGACCGAGGCCGGTGTACCAGTTCCAGCGCTCCGCCATCCAGTACTCCTGCCACTTCTCGTCCTCGCCCGGCTTGACGAAGAACTCCATCTCCATCTGCTCGAACTCACGGGTACGGAAGATGAAGTTGCCGGGCGTGATCTCGTTGCGGAACGACTTGCCCATCTGGGCGATGCCGAACGGCGGCTTGCGGCGCGAAGTCGTCTGCACCTGGGCGAAGTTGGTGAAGATGCCCTGGGCGGTCTCGGGGCGCAGGTAGGCGACCGAACCGGAGTCCTGGGTCGGGCCGAGGTGCGTCTGCAACAGACCGGAGAACTGCTTGGGCTCGGTGAACTGGCCCTTGTTGCCGCAGTTGGGGCAGTTGATGTCGGCAAGGCCATTGGCGGGCGTACGGCCGTGCTTGGCCTCGTACGCCTCCTCCAGGTGGTCGGCGCGGTAGCGCTTGTGACAGGAGGTGCACTCGGTGAGCGGGTCGGAGAAGGTCGCGACGTGGCCGGAGGCCACCCAGACCTCGGACGCCAGGATCACGGACGAGTCGATACCGACGACGTCCTCGCGCGACGTCACCATGTAGCGCCACCACTGACGCTTGAGGTTCTCCTTGAGCTCGACACCCAGCGGCCCGTAGTCCCAGGCGGCACGCTGACCGCCGTAGATCTCACTGCACGGGAATACGAAGCCACGGCGCTTGCTCAGGCTGACGATGGTGTCGATCTTGTCGGCGGCCACGGTGCTCTCTTCATTACGACGATTACGACGACGGGCGATGAAGCGGACGCGTTCCGGACGGGCGGACGCGGACGCGCTTCAGAGCGAATGACTCAGGTTACCGGCGGGGCATACCCCCCAATCAAATCGGTTCCGCTAGTGGACCGCGCACCTGCCCCAAAAGCCCGCTTGTTGACAATCGTTTCCAGAATCATTGAAAATGACTGTCATGAACGTACGACGACTCATATCGGGCACCGCGGTCGCGGCGGCCACCGCGCTCGGCCTCGGCACCCTGTCCGCCTGCTCCTCGGATTCGAGCGCCGCCGACGGGAGCAGCGGCAAGCTCGACGTCGTGGCGTCGTTCTATCCGATGCAGTACCTCGCGGAGCAGATAGGCGGCGGCCATGTCTCCGTCTCCACGCTGACCGAGCCCGGCCAGGAGCCGCACGACCTCGAGATCAGCGCCAAGCAGACCGTCGACCTGCAGAAGGCCGACGCGGTCCTGTACCTCAAGGGCCTCCAGCCCGCCGTCGACAAGGCGGTGGCGCAGTCCGAGGCGAAGACGAAGATCGACGCGGCGACCCTCACCACCTTCGAGAAGCACTCCGGCACCGGGCACAGCCACGAGGGCGAGGAAGCGCCCTCCGGGGAATCCGACGAGGAGTCCTCTGGCCTCGACCCGCACGTCTGGCTCGACCCGGTGAGGTACGCCGAGATCGCCGACGGTGTGAGCGCCGCCTTCCAGAAGGCCGATCCGGCCAACGCGGCGGAATACAAGAAGAACGCGGGGGCGTTGACCGCGAAGCTGAACTCGCTCAACACCTCGTTCGAGGACGGCCTGAAGAACACCGCGACCAAGGTCTTCTTCACCAACCACGCGGCCTTCGGCTACCTCGCCGAGCGCTACGGCCTGACCCAGGAGGCCATCACCGGTGTCGACCCGGAGAGCGAGCCGAGCGCCGCGCGGATGAAGCAGCTCCAGCAGGAGGCGAAGGCGGACGGAGTGACCACCGTCTTCTACGAGACACTGGTCTCCGACAAGACCGCCAAGACCCTCGCCGAGGACGCGCACCTCAGGACGGACGTCCTCGACCCGCTCGAGGGCATCACCAAGAAGTCCCGGGGCACCGACTACCTCACGGTCATGGAAGCCAACCTCAAGGCGCTGCGGACGGCTCTGGGCGCCAAGTGAGCGGTGACCAGCGGTAGATGAGCCGTGGCTGAGCGGCAACAGACTTAATGATCGTTACGGAGGATGCAGGCATGGGCGAGCCCGTCATTTCGCTGCGCGGCGTACGTGCCGAGCTGGGCTCGCGCCCGGTCCTGCGGGGCATCGACCTCGCCGTGGGCCGCGGTGAGGTCGTCGCGCTGCTCGGCGCCAACGGCTCGGGCAAGTCGACCGCGATCCGTACGGTCATCGGCCAGGTACCGGTCAGCGCGGGCGAGATCGAGCTGTTCGGCGTCCCCCGGCGCCGCTTCAACGACTGGCGGCGCGTGGGCTACGTACCGCAGCGCACGACCGCGGCCGGTGGCGTACCGGCGACGATCACCGAGATCGTCGCGTCGGGCCGCCTTTCCCGCGCCCGCTTCGGCGTGCTGCGCAAGGCCGACCACGAGGCCGTACGGCGGGCCATCGGCCTCGTGGGTCTCGCGGACCGCGCGAAGGACTCGGTGAACGCGCTGTCGGGCGGCCAGCACCAGCGCGTACTGATCGCCCGTGCCCTCGCCGCCGAACCCGAGCTGCTGATCATGGACGAGCCGATGGCGGGCGTCGACCTGGCGAGCCAGGAGGTGCTGGCGCGGACCCTGCGGGAGCAGGTCGCGGCCGGCGTGACGGTCCTGCTCGTGCTGCACGAACTCGGGCCGCTGGAACCGCTGATCGACCGGGCGGTGGTGCTCCGCGACGGATGCGTCACGCACGACGGGCCGCCCCCGCAGGCGGTCGGACAGCATGCCCTGCCCGGCCACGACCACGTACACCCGCACGCGGCCCACGACGCCGAACCGATCCGGACGGGACTGCTGAGCTGATGGACATCCTCGACTACGCCTTCATGCAGCGGGCCCTGCTGGCCGCCGTGCTCGTCGGCATCACGGCCCCCGCGATCGGCATCTACCTGGTCCAGCGGCGCCAGGCGCTGATGGGCGACGGTATCGGCCATGTCGCGATGACCGGGGTCGGCCTCGGCTTCCTGCTGAACACCTCACCGGTGTGGATGGCGACGGGCGTCTCCGTCGTCGGCGCGGTGATGATGGAACTCATCCGCTGGTACGGGAAGACGCGCGGCGACATCGCCCTCGCGATGCTCTTCTACGGCGGTATGGCCGGCGGCGTGATGTTCATCAACCTCGCGCCGACGGGCTCGAACGCCAACCTGACCTCGTATCTCTTCGGCTCGCTCTCGACGGTGAGCGAATCCGACGTGACGGCGATCTGCCTGCTCGCGGCCTTCGTGGTGCTGGTGACCGTCGGTCTGCGCCGGCAGCTCTTCGCGGTCAGCCAGGACGAGGAGTTCGCCCGGGTGACGGGCCTGCCGGTCCGGGCCCTCAACCTGCTCACGGCGGTCACGGCGGCGGTCACGGTGACCGTCGCGATGCGCGTCGTGGGGTTGCTGCTGGTCAGCGCCCTGATGGTGGTGCCCGTCGCCGCCGCCCAGCAGCTCAGCCGGAGCTTCACGGCGACGTTCGCCATCGCGGTGGCGATCGGGGTGTCCGTGACCATCGGCGGAACGGCGACCTCGTACTACCAGGACGTGCCGCCCGGTGCGACGATCGTGCTGCTGACCATCGGCGCGTTCATCGCCCTGACCGCGCTGGCGACGCCACTGGCCCGTCGCCGGGCCCGTGCCGCGTCCGCCGCGCAGACGGTCGGGGACCCCGCGGAGTGTGTGATTCCGGCCAGCAGAGAGGCCGCCGGCAAGGCGGGCGTCTGACCGTGCCCGGTCCGGGCTGGCACAATGGCCCGGCAAGCGCAGACGTGAGGAGACAACGGTGACGACGGCCGGCCCGCCCGTCAAGGGACGATCCACCCGCCAGCGCGCCGCTGTAGCGGCGGCGCTGGACCAGGTCGACGAGTTCCGCAGTGCCCAGGAACTCCACGACATGCTCAAGCACAAGGGCGACTCGGTGGGGCTGACCACCGTCTACCGCACGTTGCAGTCCCTGGCGGACGCGGGTGAGGTGGATGTCCTGCGGACGTCGGACGGGGAGTCGGTGTACCGGCGCTGTTCGACCGGTGACCATCACCATCACCTTGTGTGCCGGGTGTGCGGCAAGGCCGTGGAGGTGGAGGGGCCTGCCGTGGAGACGTGGGCGGAGGCTATCGCCTCGGAGCACGGGTTTGTGAACGTGGCTCATACGGTGGAGATCTTCGGTACCTGTGCGGAGTGCTCTGCGGTTGGGCGGGAGTAGGGTCCGCTCGGTTCGTTGTTGGCTGCGGGTGCGTTGTGGCTTGTCGCGCAGTTCCCCGCGCCCCTGAGGGGGCGCGCTGTTGCACCCGTCCGATAGCTTCTCGCCGTGGGTCATGTCGGGGAAACAGAAGATCGGCTGAGCGGTGCCTCCCTCGGGACGCCGTTTCGGTGGTTGTGGGGGGCCTATGCCTCCAGTCTTGCCGGGACCTGGCTGGCGTTTGACTCGTTTCCGTTGATCGCTGTGCTCGTGCTGCATGTGGGGCCTGCCCAGGTGTCGTTGCTGGCCGCTGCCGGGCTGGCTGTGGGGGCCGTGGTGGCGGTGCCGCTCGGGCCGTGGGTGGAGTTCCGGCGTAAGCGGCCGGTGATGGTCGCGATGGATCTCGTGCGGTGCGGGGCGCTGCTCAGCGTTCCCGCCGCCTACGCGCTCGGCGCGCTCTCCTTCGGGCAGCTCGTGGTGGTGGCGATCGTGGTCGCCGCCGCCGACATCACCTTCACCTCGGCCAGCGGGTCGTATCTCAAGCAGTTGCTCCCGCCCTCTCAACTCCTGGTCGCCAACGGGCGGTTCGAGTCCACGATGTGGACGGCGAGCGTGCTCGGGCCACCGCTGGGCGGGGCTGCCGTCGGGCTGCTGGGACCGGTGACCACGGTGGTCGCGAACGCGGTGAGCTTTCTGCTGTCGGCGGCCGGAATCCGGGCGATCGGCGGACACCGCGAGGCTCTTCCCGTACGGGCCGAGGCGCCGGTCGGCGGGGTGCGTGCGCGCGCCGGTGACCTGGTCGGCGGGTGGCGGTTCATCCTGGGCGATCCGGTGCTGCGGCCCCTGTTCCTCAACACCGTGCTGGTCAGCGGGCTGATCATGGCGACGGCTCCGCTGGTCGCCGTCCTCATGCTCGGGCGCTTCGGGTTCGCGCCCTGGCAGTACGCCCTCGCGTTCGCGGTGCCCTGCGTCGGCGGTCTCGTCGGTTCGCGGCTGTCCCGGCCGCTGGTGGCGCGGTACGGGCAGCGCAGGATCATGCGCACCGTGGGGACGCTGCGGGTGTGCTGGCCGATCGGGATGGTGTTCCTGCACGGCGGCACGACGGGGCTGGTCCTCGTGATGGTCGTGCAGTTCGGGCTGATCTTGAGTATGGGGGTGTTCAACCCGGTGTACGCCACCTACCGGCTCCAGCACACTCCGGCGGACCGGGTCGCCCGTACGCTCTCCGCCTGGTCGGTGTCCAGCAAGCTGACCGTCGCGGCGCTGACCGCGCTGTGGGGGCTGCTGGCGGCGCTCACCACGCCCCTGACCGCCGTCGGGGCCGCGGGCGTCCTGATCCTCGCGACTCCGCTCCTGCTGCCCCGCGACGGGGACTGAGAACTACCGAGAAGTACGGACGACGAGTGCTGATGCTTACTGGCGAGTAAGGGATAACCCTCGACCTCCCCGGTTTTGGCTGACATGCACTCCTCAGGCTGGCACTCTTCGGGCAGCCACCCCCCACGTCTCATGCACATCCCGCACGGCTCAGCTCATCCCGGGCAGCACACCCGTGTCCGCCCGGTTCTGTTTCCGGCCAGTGAAGTCACGGCCGTCGCAGGAGGAGTCACGAGTGAGACGAAAGTCCAGCACGTCCGAAGGATCCAGCACCTCCCACAGATCCGGCACCCCCCTCAGATCCGCCCGTTCCCGCAGGGCCACCGCCGCCGGCGCCCTGCTCGCCAGTGCGACCCTGCTGGCCGTCGGCGTGCAGACGGTTCCGGCCGCCGCCAAGCCCGCGCCCCCGGCCCCCAGCCCGCTGCGCGCCGGCGCCGTCCAGATGAAGCTCACCCCGGCCCAGCGCACGGCGCTGATCAGGAGCGCGGCGCAGCGCACCACGCGGACCGCCGGCACCCTGGGTCTCGGGGCCCAGGAGAAGCTGGTCGTCAAGGACGTCAGCAAGGACGCCGACGGCACCCTCCACACCCGCTACGAGCGCACGTACGCCGGTCTGCCCGTCCTCGGCGGCGACCTCGTCGTGCACACACCGCCCGCGTCCAGGGCGTCTGCCACGGTGAGCAGCACCTTCAACACGCGGCGGGCGATATCGGTCGCGTCCACCACCCCCACGTTCGCCAAGTCGGCGGCCGAGTCGAAGGCGCTCGGCGCGGCCAGGGCGCTGCACGCGGAGAGGGCCACCACCGACAGCGCGCCCCGCAAGGTGATCTGGGCCGGGAACGGTACGCCGAAGCTGGCCTGGGAGACGGTGATCGGCGGTCTCCAGGACGACGGCACGCCCAGCAGGCTGCACGTCGTCACGGATGCCCAGACCGGTGCCGAGCTCTACCGGTTCCAGGACATCAAGACCGGCACCGGCAACAGCCAGTACAGCGGCACGGTCACCATCGGGACCACGCTGTCCGGTTTGACGTACCAGCTGAACGACACCGCACGCGGCACCCACAAGACGTACAGCCTGAACAACGGCACCTCGGGCACCGGCACCCTGATGACGGACGCCGACGACACCTGGGGCACCGGCGCCGGGTCCAACACGCAGACCGCCGGGGTCGACGCGCAATACGGCGCCCAGGTGACGTGGGACTTCTACAAGAACACGTTCGGGCGCAGCGGCATCAAGAACAACGGGGTGGCCGCCTACTCGCGCGTGCACTACAGCACGGCGTACGTGAACGCGTTCTGGGACGACGACTGCTTCTGCATGACGTACGGCGACGGCACGAGCAGCACCCACGCGCTCACCTCGCTGGACGTGGCCGGGCACGAGATGACGCACGGCGTCACGTCCAACACGGCGGGCCTCAACTACTCGGACGAGTCAGGCGGGTTGAACGAGGCGACCTCCGACATCTTCGGTACCGGGGTCGAGTTCTACGCGAACAACCCCACCGACGTCGGTGACTACCTCATCGGCGAGAAGATCAATATCAACGGCGACGGCACGCCGCTGCGTTACATGGACAAGCCGAGCAAGGACGGCTCGTCCAAGGACAGTTGGTACTCCGGCCTCGGGTCGCTCGACGTGCACTACTCCTCCGGCCCGGCGAACCACATGTTCTACCTGCTGAGCGAGGGCAGCGGCGCCAAGACCATCAACGGCGTCAGCTACAACAGCCCGACCTCCGACGGTGTCGCCGTCGCGGGCATCGGCCGGGCCGCCGCGCTGCAGATCTGGTACAAGGCGCTGACGACGTACATGACGTCCAGCACCACGTACGCCCAGGCCCGTACCGCCGCGCTGAACGCCGCCGCGGCACTCTACGGCAGCAACTCCACCCAGTACGCGGGGGTGGGCAACGCCTTCGCGGGCATCAACGTCGGCCCCCACATCACCGTCCCGTCCACGGGCGTGTCGGTCACCAACCCCGGCAGCCAGTCGTCGACGGTCGGTACGGCGGTGAGCCTGGCGGTCGCGGCCTCCAGCACCAACGGCGGCTCGCTGACCTACGCGGCGACCGGTCTGCCGACGGGCCTCGCGATCAGCGGCTCGACGGGAGTCATCACCGGCACCCCGACCACCGCGGGCACCTACAGCTCCACGGTCACGGTGACCGACAGCACGGGCGCCACCGGTACGGCGTCCTTCACCTGGACGGTCAGCGCGAGCGGCGGCGGCTCCTGCACCTCGGCGCAACTGCTGGGCAACCCGAGCTTCGAGTCGGGCAACGCGACCTGGACGGCCTCCAGCGGCGTCATCACCAACACCGGTAGCCAGGCGGCCCGTTCCGGCTCCTACAAGGCCTGGCTGGACGGCTACGGCTCCACGCACTCCGACTCGCTGTCCCAGTCGGTGACGATTCCGAGCGGCTGCACGGGCGCGAAGCTCACGTTCTACATCCACATCGACACGGCGGAGACCTCCACCAGCACGCAGTACGACAAGCTGACGGTCACGGCCGGTTCGACCACCCTGGCCACCTACTCCAACCTGAACGCGGCAAGCGGCTACGTCGCGAAGTCGCTGAGCCTGTCGGCCTACGCCGGCACAACGGTCGCCCTGAAGTTCACGGGCACCGAGGACTCGTCGCTCCAGACGAGCTTCGTGATCGACGACACGGCGGTCACGACCAACTGAGCCACCCCCCACGGGTAACGACAGCGGCACCCGGCGCCGAACGCGCCGGGTGCCGCTGCCCTGGGTCGCCCGGAAGCCGTCAGGCTTCCGGGTTGCCCTTCATGTCCCGCTGCATTTCCAGGAGTTGCTCATTCGGTACCGCTCCGCCGAACCGCCGGTCACGGGAGGCGAATTCGACGCAGGCGCGCCACAGATCACGCCGGTCGAAGTCGGGCCACAGCACGTCCTGGAACACCATTTCGGCGTAACTCGACTGCCAGATCAGGTAGTTGGAAGTGCGCTGTTCTCCACTGGGGCGGAGGAAAAGGTCGACGTCCGGCATGTCCGGGTAGTAGAGGTACTTCTGAATGGTCTTCTCGGAGACCTTGTCGGGGTCGAGCTTGCCGAGGGCGACATCCCGCGCCATCGCCTTTGCCGCGTCCGCGAGTTCGGCACGACCGCCGTAATTGACGCAGAAGTAGAGCGTCATGGCGTCGTTGTTCTTGGTCTGCTCCTGGGCGACCTGGAGTTCCTGTACGACGGACTTCCACATCTTGGGCATACGCCCGACCCACCGAATCCGGATACCGAGTTCGTTCATCTCGTCGCGCCGGCGCCGGATGACATCACGGTTGAAGTTCATGAGGAAGCGGACCTCTTCCGGTGACCGCTTCCAGTTCTCGGTGGAGAAGGCGTAGAGGGAGAGATTCTTGACGCCGAGTTCCAGGCATCCCTTGAGGACATCGAGGACGACGCCCTCGCCGACCTTGTGCCCCTCCGTACGCGGCAGCCCGCGCTCCTTGGCCCACCGCCCGTTGCCGTCCATGACACACGCCACATGGTTCGGTACGAGCTCGCCGGGGAGCTTCGGCGCGGTGGCGCCGGAGGGGTGCGGCTCCGGCGTCTTGTACTCGCGGCGCTGGCGCCCCAGGATCCCGCGTACGGCCATGAGTCTCTCGTCTCTTTCCTCGACGTTCTGTGTTCTCTACTTCTCCACGTAGCGCAGGGAGCGCAGCCCGCGCTCCAGGTGCCAGTGCAGATAGGCGGACACCAGTCCGCTGCCCTCTCTGACGTGCCGCGGCTCACACGCGTCCGCGGTCGCCCAGTCGCCCGTCAGCAGCGCGGCGAGCAGTTCGAGGGCCTGGGGAGAGGGTACGACGCTCCCGGCCACCCGGCAGTCGCCGCAGACGGAGCCCCCGGCGGCCACCGAGAAGAAGCGGTTCGGTCCGGCCATGCCGCACCGCGCGCAGTCGCCGAAGGAGGGCGCGTACCCGTTGACGGCGAGGGAGCGCAGGAGGAACGCGTCGAGGATGAGGTGGGGCTCGTGCTCGGCGCGGGCGAGGGTGCGCAGGCCGCCGACGAGCAGCAGGTACTGCTGTACGGCGGGCTCACCCTCGTGGTCGGTGAACCGCTCCGCCGTCTCCAGCATGGCCGTCCCGGCGGTGTACCGGGCGTAGTCGGTGACGATCGCACCACCGTACGGAGCGATGGTCTCGCTCTGCGTGCACAGCGGCAGCCCGCGCCCGACCAGCTCGCTCCCCCGCGAGAAGAACTGCACGTCGACATGGGAGAACGGTTCGAGCCGGGCGCCGAACTTGGACTTGGTCCGCCGGACCCCCCGGGCGACAGCCCGTACGCGCCCGTGACCGCGCGTGAGCAGCGTGATGATCCGGTCGGCCTCACCCAGCTTCTGGGTACGCAGCACGACACCGTCGTCACGGAACAGGCTCATGGGGTCATTGTCGCGTACGGAAGGGCAGCCTCGGACGGGGCCGTACTTCTTAGCGGTGAACAGGGCGGCTTCCGCTGGCGCTACACCTCGACGGCCAGTAAGACTTTCGGTATGAGCCTTGAGCGCGTCACCATCACGATCCCCAGCGAGACACTCGAAGCCGTCAGATCGGCCGCCGAGCGCGAGGGGCTGAGCGTCTCCGCCTGGTTGTCTCGCGCAGCCGAACACGCGGCCAAGATCGAGGCGGGTCTCGCGGCGGCGGAGGAGGCGATGGCCCACCTCCCTCCGCCGACGCCCGAGGAGCAGGCGTGGGTGGATGCCGTCATGGAGGACGCCACCCGCCCCGCCTACTCGGACGAGTACTCGTCCCACTCGGACGACCGTGCGCGAGGTGCCGCATGAGCACTTTGCGGCCCTTCGTGTACGACGCCGGTGCGCTGATCGCCGCCGAGCGGGATCAAGTCGCCTTCTGGCGAGCCCACCGGTCGTACCTGACCGCCGGCGGCGTACCCCTGGTGCCCGCGCCGGTCGTCTCCCAGGCCTGGCGCGACGGCGCCCGCCAGGCGCAACTGGCACGACTTCTCCACGGTTGCCGCGTACCGCCGCTGGATCACACCCTCGCCATGAGTGTCGGCGAACTGTTGGGCAAGGCCCGCACCTCAGACCCCGCGGACGGCACCGTCGCGCTGATCGCCGCGCGCCTCGGCGCCAGCGTGTTCACGTCGGATCCCGGCGACATCCAGCACCTCGTCGACCACCTGGGCCCAGCCGGCAAGCGCGTCAAGGTCACACCCCTACGCTGACCCCCACCCCAGCCAAGCCGATCAGGGAACCTCACCGCGGCTGCGTGCGTTCGCGTACGCCGTGGCCGCGCTGAGGCGTTCCGCCGGGGTGGCGGGCCTCAGGCCGTCCGGGGCCGCGTCCCACTCCCGGCCGCCGCCGTACGATCTGAGCTGGACGTAGGGCCCCTCGTGCCCCATGACGATGCCGACCTTCCCGGTGCGGGCGTCCATGACGTACGCCCCGACCTCCGGTCGCCCCGGCCTTGCCGACTTCGCCGGCCGCACGTCGTTCATCGCAGCGCCGCCAGGATCAGGGCCGCCGTCTCGACGTTGCAGCGCCCCAATTCGATGAGCGGACTGGGCGCCTCCCGGGCGACACTCGCCGCGTCCAACCGGAGCGTCGGCAAGGTAATCCCGGCGTTTTTCAACGCCGTCCGCAATTCCTTCACAATTTCCTCCGCTTCCTCGACGCGGTCCGCCGAGCGTGCCGTCTGTCGTGCCGCCTGCCGTGCAGTCACCGTGCTCCCCTGACTAATCGAGTTTCACTCTTCGCACTTCCACGATGACGCGTTGTGCCTACACTCGGAAGGCTCTGGACGCAGCAACGACGGTGCAGTTGAAGGAGGTTCGACTCGGCTATGGCCAATGGTTCACAGCGGCAGGCGGCTTGGGAGTTCTTCGGAGCGGAGTTGAAGCGACGGAGGGAGGAAGCCGGATTAACTCAGGTGGAGTTGGGGGCGATGGTCTTCATCTCAGGGGGCTACATCGGGCAGTTCGAGCAGGCGATTCGAAGGCCACAGTTGGATGTGGCGATGCGGATTGACGACGTCCTACAAACCGCTGGTTTTTTCGAACGAACCTGGCGCAAGCTCATCGACGACAAGCGGTACGCGGATTACTTCGCAGCGGTGGTGGAGCTTGAGCGGACGGCGACAAAGATCTGCGAGTTCGCACCCACGCTCGTACCCGGCCTGATGCAGACCGCCTCGTACACACGGTCGGTGACGTTGGCGAGCAACCCGTTCGCCACCGACGAGCACATCGAGGAGAAGATCACCGCCCGCATCGAGCGGGCGCGCATCCTGCACGACGCTACACGGCCCGAGTATTGGGCAATCCTGCACGAGCACGTGCTGCGTATTCCGGTCGGCAGCGCGGCCGAGATGGCCGAGCAACTGGAGCACATCCTGGAGCTGGTGCGGCAGCGGAAGGTGCTGGTACAGGTCCTGCCGACCTCTGTCGGGGCATACCCCCTCATGGGCCGAATGGTCAGACTCTTCGAGTTCGAGGACGCACCGCCAACCGCCTATACAGAGGCCGTGTATTCGGGCAACCTGCTGGACGATCCGGCCCTGGTTAAGCGTGTGCAGGGGGCATACGATCTGCTCAGGGCCGCCGCACTGCCGCCGGAGGCGTCCCTCGCCCTGATCGAGTCGGCGGCGGAGGACCACAGACGATGCGCGCGTACGACCTGAGCACTGCCAAGTGGCGCAAAAGCACTTACAGCGACGACAACGGCGGCGACTGCGTCGAGGTAGCGCACGACTTCATCGGCGCCGCCCGCTGGCGTAAGAGCAGCTACAGCGACGGCAACGGCGGAAACTGCGTCGAAGTAGCCGACGGAGTCCCCGGCATCGTGCCCGTCCGGGACAGCAAGGTCTCGGACGGGCCCGTACTGCTCGTTGGTGCGCCTGCCTGGGCGGAGTTCATCGGCGCCGTCGTCTGAGACGGCGCCGACGCACTCCCGCCGTCAGGGAGTGAGCTGCCAGCGCTGGATGTACCCGACGTCGATCGACGCGTGGTCCTGCACGCGGAGCTTCCACGTGCCGGTGAGAGGCTGGGCCGAGGCGTCGATCGTGAAGGTCTCGTCGACGTTGTCGGCGGAGCCGCCGCTCTGGTCGAGGAGCGAGTACACGGTGCCGTTGGGGCCGACCAGGTCGACGGTCAGGTCACCGCGGTAGGTGTGGACGATGTTGACGTAGACCGAGGTGGTCGCGGAGGCGTTGCCGTCGCGGCCCTCGATGGTGATCGGGGACTCCACGGCACCGGCGTTGTCGGGAATGTCGACGCGGGTGGAGCTGCCGTAGATGTACGCGATCCGCCAGGTGAACGTGTCCGTGACGGACGCGCCCGTGTCGTCGGTGACCTTGACGGCGACGTCACTGGTGCCGACGGTGGCCGGTGTCCCGGAGATCAGGCCGCTCGGGCTGAGGGTCAGACCGTCGGGCAGGCCGGTGGCCTCGTAGGTCAGTCCCGCGCCGGAGTTGGTGGTGTAGGCGTCCACCTGGAGGCTGACCGCCTGGCCGATGCCGCTGGTCTGGTCGGCGACCGGGGCGACGTTGACGCCGAGGGCTATCCGGTTGCCGACGTTGATGCCGGCCCAGGCGTTGGCGACGGCGAGGTAGGTGGGGCTGTAGGCGCCGAACAGGTCACCCGCCGCCTGGAGGGTGGCGGTGCGGGCGCCCGCGTAGTCGGTCGACGAGGTCATGTACGTCGTCAGCGCCCGGTACCAGACGGCGGCGGCATTGTCGATGCCGATGCCGGTGACGGCCTGACCGTCGGAGGTCGGGCTGTCGTAGGCGACGCCGTTGACGGTCTTGGCGCCGCTGCCCTCGGAGAGCAGATAGAAGAAGTGGTTCGCGGGCCCCGAGGAGTAGTGGACGTCGAGGTTGCCCAGGGACGGGCTCCAACTGTCCGCGGAGGCGCCGTCCTTGGAGGGCTTGTCCATGTAACGCAGCGGAGTGCCGTTGCCGTTGATGTCGATCTTCTCGCCGACGAGGTAGTCACCGGGGTCGGCGGCGAGGTTCGAGTGAAACTCGACGGCCGCGGCGAAGATGTCGGACGTCGCCTCGTTGAGACCGCCGGACTCGCCCGCGTAGTCCAGGTTGGCGGTGGCGGCGGTGACACCGTGGCTCATCTCGTGGGCGGCCACGTCGAGGGAGGTCAGCGGGTGCGTGTTGCCCGAGCCGTCGCCGTAGGTCATGCAGAAGCAGCTGTCCTGCCAGAAGGCGTTGACGTAGCTGCTGCCGTAGTGGGCCCGGCTGTAGGCGGCGACACCGTCGTTGCGGATGCCGTTGCGGCCGAAAACGTCCTTGTAGTAGTCCCAGGTGGCGGCGGCACCGAATGCCACGTCAACGCCCGCGGTCTGGCGGTTCGACGGCAGACCGTTGCCCCAGACATCGTTGTCGTCCGTGAAGAGGGTGCCGGTGCCGGTGGTGCCCTGGTTCAGGTCGTACGTCTTGTGCCCGGCGCGGGCACCGTCGGTGAGCTGGTACGTCGATCCCGAGAGGGTACTGCCGAGGGGAACCGTGCCGACATACTGGCCGGTGCCTTCGCCGGTGTGCACCTTCTCGGCGGCGAGGAGCTGCTTGCCCGTGCTCGCGTCGGTGACCACCTGGAGCTCGCTGGGCGTGCCGTCCGGCTGGACGCCCTTGACCACCGTCTCCCAGGCCAGGACCGGCTTGGTCGCGCCGGCCCAGACGACGAGACGGGGCGCGCGCCCGGTCTCGGTGCCGGTGACGTCGGCGCCCTTCGCGGCGGCGAGTGCCTTGCCGGTGGCGTTGGCCACGGAGAGCTTCGGGGTGAGGGTCGGCAGCGTGAGAGTCGCCCCGCTCGCCTTGGAAACGGTGGTGCGGTTGCTCTTGACGTGCACGACCAGGTCGCCGCCGAGGACGGGCAGTCCGGCGTAAGTGCGCTCGTAGCGGGTGTGGGTGGTGCCGTCGGCGTCCTGGATGACGTCCTTGACGACGAGCTTCTCCCGCTCGCCGAGGGCGAGTTGACGGGCCGTGGCGCCGGAGGCGGTCTGCGCGCTCTTGATCAGCGAGGCGCGACGGGCCGCCGACAGAGGCGCTGCGGCGGCTCCCGCGCGAGGCACCGCGGTGATCTTGGCCGGTGCCGGGTCGGCCGGGGCCGCGGTCGCGGTGCCGCCGGGAGCCCCCAGGGCGAGCAGGGTGCCGATGGTCGTCAGCGCGAGGGCGGTGGAGCGTCTGTTCCGGAGGGTGGGGCGGTGTCGCCGGGGCAACGGGTTCTCCTTCTGTGCGACGGTCGGCCCGTGGCGAGGGCCGACAGGGGGGCGGACCGACGGGATGGGCCGGTCCGGAGCGCTGCACGGCAGGCGGGTGAAAGGAGGTGGGGGTGAGTGGGGGGTGAGTGGGGGATGCGCCGCATGATGCGGGGCGTGAAGAAATGGTGAACTTCGGCAGCAGCGTGGCACTGCGTGCCTCGCCTTGTCATGGGAATGCCAAGACAACGGCTTGAAATGACCATGCCCAGCTGGGGTTCCGTCCGGCTGGCGGCGCTTTTTCGGCCACGAGGGCCCTCCTCTCCGAAAAGGTGAAAGCGGGCAGGATCGCGGCGGTTGGCACGAGATCGACATCTGGCGCCAGGACGACGTGAATCCCGACGCGACGGCACTGTTCCGGATCGCCGACAAAGTGCTGCCGACGGTGCCGGGCCGGACGGCGGGCTGAGTTCAGGAGCCGCCTGTCAGCAGGGCCCGCGCCACCTTGCGAAACGTGGCGACGAGGCGGCTGCGGTCGTCCGCCCGGTTGGCGAGCACGACGTGGCTCGGCTCGACGCCGTGCAGGGGGATCGTGGTGAGGTCGGGGCGGAGCCGGTCCGTCCCGAGGCCACCGGGGACGATGGCCACCGCCTGTCCGGCGGCGATGAGTTCGAACTTGTCCTCCAGCGCCCGCACGAGCGGCCCCTCCGGTGCCCGGCTGCCGTCGGG
Source organism: Streptomyces sp. NRRL WC-3618 (assembly GCF_001280005.1). Taxonomy (GTDB): domain Bacteria; phylum Actinomycetota; class Actinomycetes; order Streptomycetales; family Streptomycetaceae; genus Streptomyces. The sequence goes on from NZ_LGDW01000237.1 coordinate 64,761, forward strand.
GCGCGGATCGATACGCCAGAAGGAGTTCCAGGCCGCGTCCTCCCGTACCCGGGGCAACGACTCGTCGGCGATGTCGTCCAGGGTGACGGACTCCTTGCCGACGAGACGGTGATCGAGGGGGACGACCAGGACCCGGGGTTCCTCGTAGAGGACGGTCACCTCCAACTCGTCGGTGCCGAGCGGGAGTCGGGCGAGCAGGACATCGACCCGGTGATCGAGCAGCGCGGTGCGGGACTCGTCCCAGGCCAGGTGTACGGCCCGTACGTCGGCGTCCGGATGCCGGCGCCGCAACTCCCGTACGGCCGGAGTGACGATCAGGTTCGACGTGTAGCCGACGACGAGACGGCTCGGGTCCGCGGCGGCGCGGGTCTCGGCGGCGGCCCGGTTTGCCGTACGGAGCAGCGCCCTGGCGTGCGGCAGGAAGACCTCGCCGGCCTCGGTGAGGCGGCTCCCCTGCGGGGTACGGTCGAGCAGACGGGCGCCCAACTCCTGTTCCAGGCGCCGGATCTGCCGGCTCAGGGACGGCTGGGCGACCCGCAGGATCTCGGCGGCGCGACCGAAGTGCAGTTGCTCGGCGACGACGGTGAAGTAGCGGACGAGCCGCAGATCGAGGTCGGGGGTGGAGGCGGGTGCGGAGGCTGGGGCGGAGGCGGGTGCGGCGGCTGGGTCCGTCATGTCCCCACGGTAACCGCACAGTTGGCCAGGCCACCTGACGGTGATGAGCGAGCGCTGAGCTGCTGTCATGCCTGATGTGCATTGCTCGTTCCGGAACAGGTCTTGGACCTGGGGCGGGCCGCGCGCGCAGGGTGGAGGTATCCGCCGGGCACTCGTCCGGCAACGGCAACAGGGGTGTGTCATGCGGGTGTTCGTCACCGGTGCGAGCGGGTTCGTCGGTTCCGCCGTCGTACGGGAGTTGCTGGACGCGGGGCACGAGGTGGTCGGCATGGTCCGCTCGGACGAGAGCGCCGCGTCACTGAAGGAGAGCGGGGCCGAGGTCCATCGGGGCACCCTGGACGACCTCGACGGTCTGCGGGCGGGGGCGGCGGCCTCGGAGGGCGTGATCCACACCGCGTACGTCCATGACTTCAAGGACATGGCGGAGGCCGCGCGGACCGACCTGCGGGCCGTGGAGACGCTGGGCGAGGCGCTGGTGGACTCCGGCCGCCCGCTTCTCATCTGCTCCGGCACCGCGTTCTCGCCGGGCACGGTGGCGTCGGAGGACGATCCGGGCGACCCGGACCGGCGCCATATGTACCGGCTCGCTTCCGAGTCGGCGGTGATGCGGCTCGCCGAGCGCGGGGTGCGGGCGTCGGTCGTGCGGCTGCCGCCGTCCGTGCACGGCGAGGGGGACGGCGGTTTCGTACCGCGCCTCGTCGACATCGCCCGTACCAAGGGCGTCTCGGCGTACCCGGGCGACGGCGCCAACCGCTGGGCCGCCGCCCACCGCTTCGACGTCGCCCGTCTGTTCCGGCTGGCACTGGAGTCGGCCCCGGCAGGCACACGGCTGCACGGGGTCGCCGAGGAGGGCATCCCGGTGCGTGAGATCGCCGAGGCCATCGGACGGGGCCTGGGGGTGCCGGTGACATCGGTGCCGCGCGAGGAGACCAGCGACCACTTCGGGTGGCTGGGCAATTTCTTCGCCCTTGACCTTCCGGCGTCGAGCGCGCGGACCCGGGAGCGGTTCGGGTGGCGGCCCGTAGGGGTCGGGCTCCTGGCGGACCTGGATGCGCACTACATGGGCCGGTAGGCCCGGGTGGTCAGGCACCGGGGATGCCCGAGAGTCCTCCGCCTGTCCGGCTGTCACTCCGTGTCGAAGTCCGTCCCCCGGGAGACGTCCTCCCACTCGGTGAGTTCGGCCCGTACGGAGTCCAGGTGCGCGGTCAGGAAGTCGACCGCGTCGCCGCCGAGGGCAAGGCGGAGCGGGGTCTTCTCGGCGTCCAGAGCCAGCAGGATCGCCGCCGCGGCCTTCACCGGGTCGCCGGGCAGGCCACCGTCGTTGCCCTGCACCAACTGCCGGGTCGCGCCGACCTTCTTGCCTCATGAGCTTTGCAGGAGCAGCGCCCGAGCATGCGCTCAGCCAACTTTGCGCAACTCGCCGTCAGCGAAGACAGCGACCATCACCAAGCTGCCGCCCAGCGCCTCGACATACCGCGCCACGACATCCGTACCGGAAACCTGACCGCTCTCGATCTGTGAGACACGCCCCTTGGTCACGCCCATGCGCTCGGCCACCTGAGTCTGGGTGAAGCCGCGCTCCTGGCGCATCTCGACCAGCCGCCAGGCTCGCGCCTCGGCAAGCATGCGCTGGGCACCTTCGAGAAAAGCCTCCCGGTCGCCCGCCAGTTCCTCCACCCGCTCACGGTGTCCACTGGCCGACCATCCGACATATCCGCTCACTGCCCCAACTCCCTTTTTCGGTCGGCGACATACTCGGCGTAACGCAACTCCGCCAACGGGATCGCCTCGTCGTACCAGGCATTCCAGTTGCCGGCCTTGTCTCCAGCGACCAGGAGGATCGCGGAGCGCCACGGGTCGAACATGAACAGAACACGCACCTCACTCCGACCGGCCGAACCCGGACGTAACTCTTTGAGTTGGTGGAGAGACGATCCCTTGATCCGATCGACCAGGGGGCGTCCCTCGGCAGGTCCGTGACAGGCCAGGATCCAGATGGCCTGGTTCACGAGCACGTACGACGCCGGATCGGCCTTCTCCAGGTCGTTCAGCCAATGATCCACCTCGCTGGTCAGGTAGACGTCCCACTGCTCTCCCACCTTCAAACCCTTTCACAGGTTTAGCATTCACTAAACCAGCAAGGGAGAGAACCGCAAGCCGGAACCCAGGAGCTTCACTCGTTCGAGAGCACCTCGGTCAGTCGGTCGCCCAGAACGGGTGCGATCGCCTCCGCGTACGCGTCCGCGATGTGGCTGTCGTCGCGGTAGACGACCGTATTGCCCACCAGGACCGGGCAGTTGCCCTGCGGTGTGCACAGCCAGGGGGTGGGGTCGAGCACCGTCGCGCCGGTCGCCTTCGCCGCGTCGGTCGTCGCCGTTCTGCGGGACTTGTCCCGGATCGCCTCCGGCAGACGCGTCGCGCAGCGGTCCAGCCGGAGGGAGTACATCGCGGCGCAGTCCACCGCGTCCGTCTTCGGCCAGGGGGTGTCCAGCAACGCGACGACTCGCGCGCCGGACTTGCCTATCGCGTCGTACGTCGCCCGGAATCCGTCCGTCCACTGCTGGACCGGGTCCGGCTCCGGATACATCGGGTCGCCCGCGTCCGAGGACGAGACGATCACCAGGGCCGGGCGCAGCGCGGTGATCCGCTCGATCACCCTGGCCCGCCAGGTGTCGCAGGCCGCGTACGGGCCGTCGAACCGGCGCAGGGTGACCTCGGCCGCTTTGCACGACGCCTTCGTCAGCGACACCAGCTTCCAACCACGCTCCCTGGAAAGGCGGTTGAGGGCTGGGAACCACTGGGCCGCGTGGGAGTCACCGAAGAGGACCACGACCTTGCCGGAGGCCACGTCCCCGTACTCGCACGGCGGAACGCTCGTACTGCCGTATGCCACATGGCAGTTGTCCCGGTAGACCGCCGACCGCGCCGGCTTGATCTCGGGGAGGGGTGGGGCGAGGTTGCCGGGCAGGCTGGTCGCCGAGGCCACCAGGAGCTGGCGCAGCCGTAGTTGCGGGTCCGGCGCGGCGGCCATCTCCTGCCTCAGCTGCGGCGCCGGTCGGCCCGAGCCGATCGGGGGCGGGAACGCGTACGCCGTTACGGCGATCAGCGCCGCGCCCGCCGACAGGGCCGTCCCGAGCCGCAGCGCGCGTCCCGGGCGGCCACGGAACGCCGAGTGGAACCGTACGGGGTTCTCCACCAGTCGCAGGGTCGCCCAGGCCAGCACCAGGGCGAGCGCGCAGAGCAGCAGTGCGAGCCGGACGCTGGTCGCCCCAGGGAGTCTGCCCAGCGCAGCGGGGCCTATGAGCAGCAGCGGCCAGTGCCACAGGTACCAGCCGTACGACAGGCCGCCGAGTTTCACCAACGGCCGCCTGACGAGGAGCAGTTGGACACCGTAGCGGGAGGGAGCGCAACCGCCGGCCAGGACGAGGACCGCTCCGAGTACCGGCAGGAGCGCGTGGTATCCGGGGAACGGGGTGTCGTTGCCGTAGAGGACCGCCGCCACGAGTACACAGGCCAGGCCGATCCAGGTCATCGGCGCCGCCAGCCGGGCGGGCAGCCCGCGCAGCCGCCCGGCGGACAGGGCCAGCAGGGCGCCGGCGCCCAGTTCCCAGAACCGGGTGTGCGAACCGAAGTACGCCCAGGAAGGCGAGTACCGCGTCACGGCGACGCTCAGCCCGAACGACAGCAGGCAGAGCACCACGAGCGGCACCGCCAGAAGTTCCCGCCGTCGGCGCGCGAGCCGCCAGCTCAGCAGGAGGAGCAGCGGCCAGAGCAGATAGAACTGCTCCTCCACCGCCAGCGACCAGAAGTGCTGGAACGGCGAGGGTGGGCTTCCCTCGGCCAGATAGTCCGTGCCGCTCGCGGCCAGCCGGAGGTTCACCGCGTAGAACGCGCTGCTGAGCGCGTCTCCGGCGTACTCCTCGAAGCGGACCCTCGACAGGAACAGCCAGGAACCGGTGAGGGTGGCGACGACGACGAGCGTCGACGCGGGGAGGAGCCGGAGTGCGCGGCGGGCGTAGAACCTGCGGATCGACAGGCCGTTCCCCTTGGCCAACTCCCGTGCCAGCAAGGAGGTGATGAGGAATCCGGAGATGACGAAGAAGACGTCGACACCGACATAGCCGCCGCCGAACCCGCGCACACCCGCATGACTGAGGACGACGAGCGACACGGCGACAGCCCGCAGCCCCTGGATGTCGAGCCGCAGCCCGGGACTCCCGGTCGGTCTCGTCGTCACGTTCACATTCGGATTCAGGTTGGGGTCCGGGTCCGGGTTCGGGTTCGGGTTCACGCTGGGATTAGCACTGGCACTGGCACTGGATCTGGCACTGGCACTGGCATCGGTACTGGCACTCATGCTCATCACAGACGGCCGCCCCACTCGAACAGTTGTAGCCCACACCGTCCGGTCACCCAAAATTTTCGGGCCGTCCGCAACCGGCGGCCCCGAAATGACCGGTCCGACGCGTTTGCTACCCTCGCGAAGCGTCCCCTGGGGGAAGTCCGGTGAGACTCCGGCGCTGACCCGCAACGGTATGCACGCCCCCCTGTCCGGCTTTCCGGCCGCGATTTCGGGCGTGCGAGCCCGATTACCCAAGGTGCGCGTGCCCATGTGACCGCTCGCCGCGGACTGCGAGCCGAGGCGAAGGACCGCCGATCGTGCGCCGAATACCCGTCGTGCCGCTGGCCGTTGGGCTCGTTCTGTTCCTGTTGCTCTCCTTGCTGTGCGGGGTCGGGCTGGGGGCGTCCGGGATCGGCTGGGGACAGGTCTTCCGGTTCCTGTGGGACGGGCTCACCGGCGACACCATCCGCGCCGACGACATCGCCTCGTACACCATCGTCTGGGAGCTGCGGCTGCCCCGGGTGGTGCTCGCCGCCGTGGTCGGGGCCGGGCTCGCGGCCGTGGGGGTGGCCGTGCAGGCGATGGTGCGCAACGCGCTCGCCGATCCGTTCGTGCTGGGGATCTCGTCGGGTGCGGCCGTGGGGGCCAACGCCGTGATTCTGCTGGGTGCGTTCGCCGGGCTCGGGGTGTGGGCACTGTCGGTGTCCGCGTTCGCGTCCGCGCTCGCCGCCATGGTGCTCGTGTACGCCGTCGCCCGGTCCGCCGCCCACGGGCTCACCCCGCTGCGGCTGATCCTCACCGGGACCGCGCTGGCGTACGGCTTCGAGGCCGTCACCACCGTGATGGTGTTCGGGGCCGCGCGAGGGGAGGCGGCCAGGTCGGCGATGATGTGGCTGCTGGGGAGCCTGGGCGGAGCCACCTGGGCGCAGGTGCCGATCGCGACGGTGACCGTCCTCGCCGGGTGGGCGTGGCTCGCGCGGCGCGCCGAGTCCCTCAACGCCCTCGCCATGGGCGACGAGACCGCCGCCGCCCTCGGCGTCCAACCGGCGCGGATACGCCGCGAGTTGTTCCTCGTGACCGCCGCCGTGACCGGCACGGTGGTCGCCGTCAGCGGAGCCATCGGCTTCGTCGGGCTCATGGTCCCGCACGTCGTACGGATGCTTGTGGGCGCCGACCACCGACGGGTACTGGCGGTGGCACCACTCGCCGGAGCCGTACTGCTCGTCTGGGCCGACATCCTCTCCCGCCTGCTCCTGGCACCGGCCGAGCTGCCGGTCGGCGTGATCACCGCCGTGGTCGGCGTACCGGCGTTCCTCCTGCTGATGCGACGCGGCGGCTACGCGTTCGGCGGGCGGTGAGGACGGTGAGCGCGATGCGGCTCCGTGCGGAGGGTGGGCCGGCGGACGCGGGGGCCGTACGACCCGTGGAGAACCTCGGCGCCGGGGCAGGCGCAACGGGCTTCCGGCCGCTGACGCGGCGCGGTGGTCGTGCGATCGGGGGGTGGTGAGCGGTGCGCCTCGATGTGGACGGGGTGTCGGTCGACGCGGGTGCCGTGCGGCTTGTCGAGGACGTCACGATGCGGGTCGGCAGCGGGACCTTCGTGGGGCTCGTCGGGCCCAACGGGAGCGGGAAGTCCACCCTGTTGCGGTGCGTGTACCGCGCGTTGCGGCCGGCGGTGGGTGCGGTGCTGCTGGACGGGGTGGCGGTGCACGGTATGGAGCCCCGGGCCGCCGCCCGGGTGCTCGCCGCGCTGCCCCAGGAGTCGTCCGCCGAGTTCGACTTCACCGTCGCGGAGGTGGTCGCGATGGGCCGGCTGCCCCACCTGGCCCGTACGGCCTCCGGCGACCGGGACATCTGCGCCGCCGCCATGGAACGCACCGGCGTCACACACCTCGCCGACCGCGGCTTCCTCGCCCTGTCCGGCGGCGAGAAGCAACGCGTCCTCATCGCACGGGCGTTAGCCCAGCAGCCACGCGTCCTCGTCCTCGACGAACCCACCAACCACCTTGACATCGCCCACCAGTTGGACGTCCTGTCCCTGGTCCGGGCCAGCGGCCTCACGGCGCTGGCCGCCCTGCACGACCTCAACCTGGCCGCCGCCCACTGCGATCTGCTGTACGTCATCGCCGGGGGCCGGGTCGTCGCGTCGGGCCCACCGCACGAGGTGCTCCAACCTGGGCTGCTGGCCGAGGTGTTCGGGGTGCGCGCCCACCCCGTACGACACCCGGAGACGGGTGCCGTACAGCTGCTCTTCGATCTGCTTCCCCCCTCCCGCTAAGGACCCCCCACATGCGCAAGCCAGTCGCGGCCGCCACCCTCCTCCCCCTCTTCCTCTCCCTCCTCGCCACCGGATGCGGAGCCACCGTCGAGAAGCCGTCGGCGAAGGAGTCCTCGTCCGCCGTCACCCTCACCAACTGCGGCCGCCAGGTGACCTACGACAGGGTTCCGGAGCGGGTCGTCACGAACGACGTCGGGATCACCGAGCTGATGTTCGCGCTCGGTCTGGAGGACCGGATGGCGGGGTTCGCCATGCCCGACGACAAGGGCGAGCTGACCGGCGTCCCCTGGAAGGACGGCTACGACAAGGTGAAGTGGCTGTCCAAGCAGCAGCTCACCAAGGAGAACGTCCTCGACGCGCGCGGCGACTGGGTCTTCGCCGGGTGGAACTACGGTTTCCGCGACGACAACGGCTTCACGCCGGACGCGTTGAAGGAGCTCGGCATCCCGTCGTACGTCCTCACCGAGTCCTGCCGCAACGGCCGTACGAAGACCTCGCGCGGGATCATGCCGCCCCTGGACGCCCTCTACACCGACCTCACCAACCTCGGAAAGCTCTTCGGCGTCGAGCAGCGCGCGGCCGCCCTGATCGCGGGCTTCAAGAAGCAGGTCGCGGCCGTGCGGGCCAAGGCGCCCGCGAAGAGCCCCAAGGTGTTCCTGTACGACAGCGGCACGGACGCACCCTTCACCTCCGGGCGGTACGCCGCCCCCGAGGAGGTCATCAGCAAGGCCGGCGGCGTCAACATCATGCACGACCTCGACGACTCGTGGACGACGGTGGGCTGGGAGACGGTGGTCGAGCGCGACCCCGACGTGATCGTCATCTGCGACTACGGGGACGTCAGCGCGGAACAGAAGCGGCGGTTCTTGCTGTCGTACGGCCCGTTGAAGAACGTCTCCGCCGTCAAGCACAAGCGTGTCTTCGTCCTCGACTACGTCGACCTCGTCGAGAGCCCGCGCAACCCGTCGGCGATCGCGCGGCTCGGGGCGTACCTGCGCGAGGTGGCGGACACGGGCCCCGCCTCGTAGGCGGTGACCATGATCAGCCCAGGCCCCGCCCCCCTGGCCCGTCCGGCGTTTGAGGACGAGACCCTTCAGGGCCGAAGCGGGGGTCTGGGGGCGGCAGCCCCAGGGACGGGACGGGAAGGGGCGGCGGGGGCGAAACAAACCCCACCACCTACCTGCACGCATACCGCCGAGCAAGCGCCCGAAACGCCTCCTTCCGCTCCCAGTGCCACGGCGAACTCGCATCACCAGGCCGCTCCTTCACCGCCGCAGCGATGCCATAACTAGCCATGTCAATGTCATAGCGCGGGCAGTCAGCCCGATGCTCCGCATCGGCGGTCCCGAACTCGAACGCCATCGCCGCGTACAACCCCATGGACTCGAAGACATCCAACAGCTCGGTGACATAGACCGCCTGGGTCCGCTCACTGCGCACCAGCTCCCCCTTGATCTCCGCAGGCACCTTGCCGTAGTCGACGACGTCCCACCCCATCCCACCCGCCTGCGGCGCCCCCTCATACGTACAGCTCCCGAACTCGGTGATGGCAACGGGCTTGCCGTACCGCAAGTACCGCCTCAACTCCCGCACGTAATCAGCCCTGTTGGGATACCACGAGTAGTAGTCGACGCCGACGACATCGAAGAGGCCCCAGTCGACTTTGTCGTCCTGCGCGGCGGCATAGCTCAGCCGCCCGTGGAAGACGGACCGCCCGACAGCCGCCGCCTTGGCGGTGAACCGGTCGAGCCGGCGCTGCATCTTCTCCCGGTCCACCGTGCCGTTCAGCATGTTCTGAATCCGCTCCAGGGCAGTCGCCCCGGGGACGATTCCCGGCACGAACAGCCAGAACTCGCAGCCCACGCTGAACTCGACACTCGCCCCCTGCCGCCGCAACCGCTCCGCGTGCCGCCCGGTCTCCGCGAGGTGTTCGAGGATGTCCCGTTCCGGAACGTCTCCGAGGGTCGGCTGGAGCCAGACGTGCATGCCGCGTTCGGCGACCTCGGAGGCGGTGGCGTTCAGCCGCTCGACACCGTCACCGGTGACGTCGACGGTGTCGGCGTGCAGGTCGTCGCGGATCGTGCGGATGTCGGCGCGCATACGGGCGGTACTGAAGCCGGTGGCGGGCGTCTCACCGTCGACGATGGTGTAGACGACACCGTGCCGGGTCAGGCCACCGCCGTGCCCACGGCCGGTGGTCGCAGCGACGCCAGGCCGCTCCACCGCCCGCGCCCCGGCCGGAAGCAGCGCCCCCGAGAGCCCCACGGCAGCGCCACCGGCGAGAAACCGCGCCCGGCTGATTCCCTTGGTCCTGTGGATCCCTTCGCTCTTTTCCATGCCTCCACTGTCCCGAGGCAGGGAGCACCGCGCCGTCCCCCGAAGGTCTACGGCATCGCAACCAAGGGATGCGGCGGCGGCGTCGATCAAAGTAGATCGTCAACAGCCCCCGGACAGAGGAGAACGACATCTCACGCCCCGCGAAGACCCCCACCC
>NZ_LGDW01000238.1 GCF_001280005.1 Streptomyces sp. NRRL WC-3618
TGAGCTTGTTCCGCTTTGACGGACACCATCGGTGTGGTGGTCAGGCTGCGAGTGCGGTCTCGTATTCGGCGGGACTGCGATAGCCGAGGCTGCTGTGCAGCCGGTGCAAGTTGTACCAGCCCTCGATGAAATCGAAGATCGCGGTGCGGGCGGCGGCCCGGCTGGGCCAGGAGACGGCGCCGAGCAACTCCCTCTTGATGGTGGCGAAGAACGACTCGGCGAGTGCGTTGTCCCAGCACTGTCCGGTGCGGCCGACCGACAGACTCACCCCCAACTGGTCTGCCAGCGCGGCGAATTGCTGGCTGGTGTACTGACAGCCACGATCCGAGTGAAAGATCACCGGCCGGGTGGGACGGCGCTTTCGACAGGCGGCCGTGAGGGCATCGGCGACCAGATCGGTCCGCAGGTGGTCGGCCGTCGCCCAGCCGACCACGCGACGGGAGGCGATGTCGATGACCGTGGCCAGATAGAGCCAGCCCTCCTCCGTGGCGATGTAGGTGATGTCGCCGCACCAGCGGGCATCCAGGCCGGCGGGGTCGGGCTGGAAGTCCCGGACGACGAGATCGGGCCGCAGGGCAGCCCGTGGATCGGGGATCGTCGTCAAGTGCCGTCGTCTGCGGTGTCGGCCCTGCAGTCCGGCAGCCCGCATCAGCCGCGCGACACGTCGTCGGCCGCATCCGGCGCCTGCCCGCTTGAGCACGGCATGGACGCGCGGGGCGCCGTAGGTTCCCCTCGATCGCGTGTGAACGTCGGCAATCTGTTCCGCCAGTTCGGCGTCACGGACTGCGCGGGGACCAGGCTTGGCAGCCCGGCGGGCATAGAAGGCGGTCCGGGAGACCTTCAGCAGCTCACACGCTCGTTTGACGCTGTGACCTGCACGCTTCTCCGCCTCGATGAACGGGTGCACCGTCACCGGGTCTCCTTCGCGAAGAAAGCCGTGGCCCGCTTGAGGATGTCGACGTCCTCACGCAGACGGCGGTTCTCCCGCCGCAGCGCGGCCAGTTCCTCGCGTTCGCTGCTGGTCAGGCCGTCCCGCTCGCCTGCATCGACCTCGGCCTGCTTCACCCAGTCACGCACCGCGGTCTCGGTCAGATCGAAGTCCTTGGCGATCTGACCGACCGAGCGGTCACCGCGTCGGCACAGCTCGACGATCTCCGCCTTGAACTCCGGCGTGAACGAGCGACGAGGGCGAGGCTTCTTCTTCCCCATGCTCTCCATGATGGACATCCTCCCGGGGCTGAACCCCTGATCTCGGATGTCCGTCAAAGCGGATCAAGCCCA
>NZ_LGDW01000239.1 GCF_001280005.1 Streptomyces sp. NRRL WC-3618
GGCAGAACGTGCCGCCGACCATGTACGGGGTGGTGTCGAAACTGCCGGTGTCGGCGAGGCGGGTGGCCGGGCCGGGGGCCCAAGTCCAGGGAGGCGCGGGTGGGGAGGTGGGGGTGCCTCCGGGGGGTACGTCCTTCGCCGCATCTGCGGTACGGACGTTGCCGTCTCGCCTGTTGGACACCGATGCGGGGCTCGGTGCGGGGGCCCGACGCGTCCTCCTCGCCAGTTACCCAGCGAGGCTGACGTTCGAACCCTTCACCGTGATGTCCACCCCGGCCTTCGCCGCCTCGACCGAGTCCAGCTCGATGCCGCCGGGCAGGCCGTCGATCCTCTGCTCGAAGTCCGTCACGGCCCGCATCCTGCCGTCGGCGAGGGCGATGCCCAGGTTGGGCAGGGATTCCGCCTTCACCTTCACCGTGTCGCCCGCGACCGTGACCGTGCTGAGGACCGACACCGGCCTCGGCAACTCCTTGCCGAGCACCGTTGCCTCGACGGCGACCTTGATCTTGCCGTCGCCGCCGTCCGACAGGCCCACGACCTTGGCGGTCACACCCGGGACCACCGTCACGGGCCCCGGCTGGGTCGACTTGGCCGCCTTCAGCAGTTCGGCGTACGTGATGGTCGCGCTGCCGGTGGCGGTGGCCGCGGTGGCGGAGCTGTAGTCGCCGGTGAACTCGACGTCGCGCATCTGGGCGTTCAGGTTGTCGATGCGGATGTTCTGGCCGGAGGTTCCGGTGGGGGCGTCGTAGTCCTTGATGCCGACCTTGACGTCGTCCAGTTGGCCGGCGGCGAGTTGGGTGAGGAAGGGGAAGCCGTCGATCGACACGTCCGGGGTGGTCGGCAGGTCCTCGCTGGTCCTGAGGCGGTCCGCGACCTCGTCCTCCGCGAAGCCGACGGCGAGGCGGTCGGCGATCACGAAGAGGCCGCCGAGGAGTACGGCGACGGTGAGGAGTATTCGGAGTGCGCGCATGGTCGCGACGGTACCTGGGGGTGACTCCGCCGGGGATGGGGCGAGGGGGGTTGTTGACCGCTTGTGACAGGCGACGCCCGGTTTCCCGCCCCCGCCGCCCTTACCCGTCCCATACCTGGGGCTGCCGCCCCAGACCCCCGCTGTCGGCCCTGAACGGGCCTCGTCCTCAAACTCCCCCAGAGGGGGGACCCCCACGGGCTGAGAGACACTGTTGGCGAATCCGGGGCCCTGAACGTGACGTCGGCCTTCGCGACCCGTTGTGGTCGTGAAGGCCGACGTTGTGTTTTGGGGAGGGTGTCGGTG
>NZ_LGDW01000240.1 GCF_001280005.1 Streptomyces sp. NRRL WC-3618
GGCGCCGTCCGGCCAAGGGCGAACAGGCCCCGGAACCACCCTCGAACACCCCCACCCCCACCCCCTCCCCCGCCACCGCGGTCGGCCGTATCCCCGTCCTGGACGTCCGTCCCCTCGTCATGGGCGGGCGCCGTCCGGCGAAGGCGGTGGTCGGCGAGGCCTTCGAGGTGTCGGCCACCGTCTTCCGCGAGGGCCATGACGCGGTCGCCGCCAACGTCGTGCTCCGCGACCCGAAGGGCCGCGCCGGCCGCTGGACGCCGATGCGCGAACTCGCCCCGGGCACCGACCGCTGGGGCGCCATCGTCGAGGCCGACGCGCCCGGTGAGTGGACGTACACGGTGGAGGCGTGGGGCGACCCGATCAGCACGTGGCGGCACCACGCCGGCATCAAGATCCCGGCCGGGATCGACACGGAACTGGTGCTGGAGGAGGGCGCGCTGCTCTACGAGCGGGCCGCCGCCGGCGTACCGAAGAACAAGGGCAAACGGGACGTGCTCCTGGCCGCCGCCGAGGCCCTCCGGGACGTCGAACGCCCCGCGCCGGCCCGGCTGTCGGCGGCCCTCACCCCCGCCGTCAACAAGGTGCTGCGTCGGTATCCGCTGCGTGAGCTGGTGACGTCGAGTGAGGCGTTGGCGCTGGTGGTGGAGCGGGAGCGGGCGCTGTACGGGGCCTGGTACGAGTTCTTTCCCCGGTCCGAGGGCACGCCGGAGCGGCCGCACGGGACGTTCAGGTCGGCGGCGCGGCGGTTGCCGGCGATCGCGGGGATGGGTTTCGACGTCGTGTATCTGCCGCCGATCCATCCGATCGGGCGCACCTTCCGCAAGGGCCCCAACAACACGTTGTCCGCGTCCGCGCAGGATGTGGGGGTGCCGTGGGCGATCGGTTCCGAGGACGGCGGTCATGACGCCGTCCACCCGGATCTGGGCACGCTGGACGACTTCGCCTTCTTCGTCGCGGAGGCGGGCCGGCACGGGATGGAGGTGGCGCTGGACTTCGCGCTGCAGTGCTCGCCGGACCATCCCTGGGTGCACAAGCATCCCCAGTGGTTCCATCACCGCCCGGACGGGACGATCGCGTACGCGGAGAACCCGCCGAAGAAGTACCAGGACATCTACCCCATCGCCTTCGACGCCGACCTGCCCGGTCTGGTCACGGAGACGGTGCGGGTGCTGCGGCACTGGATGGCGCACGGGGTGCGGATCTTCCGCGTCGACAACCCGCACACCAAGCCGGTCGTCTTCTGGGAACAGG
>NZ_LGDW01000241.1 GCF_001280005.1 Streptomyces sp. NRRL WC-3618
CTGTGCCTGGAAGCCGCGGGCTGGGGTTCGGCCAACGGCACGGTGGCGCAGCTCTGGTCGTGCACCGGCGGCGCCAACCAGAAGTGGACCGGCCTGGCCGGGGCGAGCAACGCGTGTGCTCTTCCGTCGACGTACCGCTGGACCTCGACCGGCCCGCTGGCGCAGCCGAAGGCGGGGTGGTCCGCGCTGAAGGACTTCACCAGCGTCGTCTACAACGGCAAGCACGTCGTCTACGCCACGTCGCACAACAACCTCGCCGGTAGCGACGGCCGCTGGGGACTGGCGACCTTCAGCCCCTTCACGAACTGGTCCGACATGGCCACCGCCACCCAGACCACGATCCCCTTCGACGGCATCGCGCCGACGCTGTTCTACTTCGCCCCGAAGAACCTCTGGGTGCTCGCCTACAACGGGGCCGGGCCCTACAGCTTCTCCTACCGCACCTCGACCGACCCCACCAACCCCAACGGCTGGGGCCCGCAGCAGGATCTCTTCACGACCACCCTCCCGGACGTGGTGAACCCCGACGGCACGACCCGCAAGAGGGGCCCCCTCGACGTGACCCTCATCGGCGACGACACGAACATGTACATGTTCTTCGCCGACGACGAGGGCGGCATCTACCGCGCCAGCATGCCCATCGGCAACTTCCCGGGCACCTTCGGTTCGTACACGAAGATCATGAGCGACTCGGCGCTCGACCTGTTCGAGGCGCCGGAGGTCTACAAGGTCCAGGGCCAGAACCAGTACCTCATGATGGTCGAGGCCCAGAACTACACCGGGTACGGCCGCTACTTCCGCGCGTTCACGGCCACCAGCCTCAACGGCACCTGGACACCGTCACCGCAGGCCAACACCGTGACCAGCCCCTTCGCCGGCAGTGCCAACAGCGGCGCGACGGCCTGGACAAAGGACATCAGCCACGGCGACCTGGTTCGCACCAACCCCGACCAGACCAAGACCATCGACCCCTGCAACCTGCAGTTCCTCTACCAGGGGCGCGACCCCAGCAGCGACGGCGGGGACTACGGCCTCCTGCCGTACCGCCCGGGGGTACTGACACTGCAGCGCTAGCCAGTGGCGTGACACAGGTCCGGCTCCGGTGTTCCTGACGCTCGCGGGCAACGACGTACGCCGAACCGGGTGAGCGTCACAGCGAGCGATCAGGAACAGGTGGAGTGGGAGCGGCGGGCTCGGTGCAGGACCGAGCCCGCCGCCGCACGTGCAGAACCCGGTCGGTGG
>NZ_LGDW01000242.1 GCF_001280005.1 Streptomyces sp. NRRL WC-3618
GCCCCCACCCCCGCCGACCACCCACCTCACAACATACGGGCGGCCTCGGTGGCCCAGTAGGTGAGGATGTTCTGCGCACCGGCGCGCTTGATGCCGGTCAGGGTCTCCAGGATGGCCCGCTCCCGGTCGACCCAGCCCTTCTCCGCGGCGGCCTCGATCATCGAGTACTCGCCAGAGATCTGATAGGCGGCGACGGGTACGTCCACGGCGTCGGCGACCTTGGCGAGGATGTCGAGATACGGCCCGGCGGGCTTGACCATGACGATGTCGGCGCCCTCCGCGAGGTCGAGGGCCAGCTCCCGCAGTGACTCCCTGACATTGGCGGGGTCCTGCTGATACGTCTTCCGGTCCCCCTTCAACGAGGAACCGACGGCTTCCCGGAAGGGCCCGTAGAAGGCGGAGGAGTACTTGGCGGTGTAGGCGAGGATGGCAACGTCCTCGCGCCCGATCTGATCAAGGGCATCGCGAACAACCCCGATCTGCCCGTCCATCATCCCGCTGGGGCCCACGACATGAGCCCCGGCGTCGGCCTGCACCTGGGCCATCTCGGCGTACCGCTCAAGGGTGGCGTCGTTGTCGACGCGCCCCTGGGCGTCCAGTACCCCGCAGTGCCCGTGATCGGTGGTCTCGTCGAGACAGAGGTCGGACATGACGAGCAGCTCGTCCCCCACCTCGGCCCGCACATCACGGATGGCGACCTGCAGAATCCCGTCAGGATCGGTACCGGGAGTCCCGAGGGCGTCCTTCTTGCCCTCCTCCGGCACCCCGAAGAGCATGATCCCGGAAACCCCGGCCGCGACGGCGTCGACGGCGGCCTTCTTCAGACTGTCCCGAGTGTGCTGGACGACGCCCGGCATGGCCGCGATCGGAACGGGCTCACTCACCCCTTCCCGCACAAAGGCGGGGAGGATGAAGTCAGCGGGGTGCAGCCGGGTCTCGGCGACCATGCGCCGCATGACAGGCGAGGTACGCAGCCGCCGAGGACGCGCACCGGGAAACGAACCGTACTTCGACATCCCCCCACGCTACGCCCGCCCCGACACTCCGCTTGCCGACGGCCCGTCGGCCAACCCGGCGTTCGACGACGAGGCTCCGCCAGCCCAGCTCGTGTTTCCCACCCACCCGTTTGCCGCAGCTATCAAGCCCAGGCCCGCCATCTCAGCCCGCCCGGCGCTTGAGGACAAGGCCCCTTCAGCCGAGCCTTCTTTCCCA
>NZ_LGDW01000243.1 GCF_001280005.1 Streptomyces sp. NRRL WC-3618
TGCGCTGGTCATGGTGGAGACGCCTCAGCCAAACCCGGGCCCGCCGCAGCCACTACAAACGCCGAGGCCACATCCTGCAACTGTGATTGCAGTACTAGGTCTTGTCTGGAGTTCGGATCAGGAGTGTGGTGCGATGCTGCGGAGCCAGAGCATCGCACCACACAGGTGCAGTCCTGCCTCGTAGCTCTGCGGGGTCTTGTCGTACCGGGTAGCGATACCGCGCCAGTTCCGCAGCCGGTTGATGCACCGTTCCACGGTGTTGCGCTCTTTGTAGAGTGTCGCGTCGTGTGAGACTGGCCGGCCGCCGGCGCTGCCGCGCTTCTTGCGGTTCGCGGCTTGGTCGGCCTTCTCCGGGATCACGGCTCGGATCCCGCGTCGTCGCAGGTAGCGGCGGTTGCTTCGGGACGAGTACGCCTTGTCCGCGGCCACCGCAGCCGGCCGGGTCCGCGGGCGCCCGATCGGACCGCGCACCTTCACCCGTTCCAGGACCGGGGCGAACTGCGGACTGTCGCCGGCCTGCCCGGGCGTGAGGACGAACGCAAGCGGGCGGCAGCGCCGGGCGGCCGCCACATGAATCTTGCTCGTCAGCCCGCCCCGGGAACGCCCCAGCCCGGCGGCTTTCAAGCGGGCCCGGTGTCGTCGGCCGACCCGCCGCCGCTCGACACGCGCCTCGCCCTCGGCCTGTCCGTCCTGCGTTCTTTGCTCCTTGCCCTCGCCCCCTTTTCGGCCTCGACGGCCATTTCCAAGGCCGCCAACTGCTCGGGGTCCAGGGCCATCCCGGCGGCGTGATGGTGCGCCCGGGCAGTCGCAGAGTCCACGCTGACCAGGCCCAGGTCGGCCTGGCCACGGGCGGCGGCCTCGGCGATCACTGTGTGCATCAGGTCCTGGAAAACGCCCCGCGTCGCCCAGATCCGGAAGCGGTCGTACGCGCTCTGCCAGGGCCCGAACTCGGTCGGCAGGTCACGCCAGGGGCTACCGGTCCGGAACCGCCACATCACCGCGTTGAAGTGTTTCCGCAGGTCAGGGATGGGCCCAACCGCCGCAATCGGGAGATGGGGCTCGATCAGGGCCCATTGCTCATCGGTGAGATCGCCTCGCGCCATGACTGACGGCTTATCAAGACCGAGCCCACACGCGCAGGCGATCTACCGAACTCCAGATCCGAACTCCAGACAGGACCTAG
>NZ_LGDW01000244.1 GCF_001280005.1 Streptomyces sp. NRRL WC-3618
GTACTCAGGTTGAACTCGTAGAGCCTGCGGGGGTCGTGACGGTTCGTGATCCCTGCGGTACGACGGGATCATGAGGTATGCGCAGAGGGGCGGGTACACGCCCGTCGAGCAGGAGAAGCGGGAGCTGCTGAGGCTGGAGGCGGCCGAGCGGTTCGAGCGCGGTGATGCTGCCGTGGTGATAGCGAAGGACCTGCGGGTCACGGAGCGGACGGTGCGGCGCTGGCGCAAGGTCTGGCGCGAGGGCGGGATCGCGGCGTTGAAGTCGAAGGGGCCGGTGTCGCGGGAGCGGCTGTCGGTGCGGGAGTGGGACCGGCTGGAGGCCGAGCTGAAGCGGGGGCCGCTTGCCCATGGCTTCAGTGATGACCAGCGGTGGACGCTGGGCCGGATCAAGACTCTGATCGGCAGGCTGTTCCACAAGGGCTACACGATTCAGGGGGTGGCCAAGTTGTTGAAACGGCATGGCTGGTCCTGCCAGGTCCCGGTGCGCCACGCGATCGAGCGTGACGAGGAGGCCATCGAGATGTGGAAGGACGAGGTGTGGCCGCTGTTAAAAGGACAGCGGCGGACCTGGGCGCCTATATCTGCTTCAGGACGAGGCAGGCCAGGGACTGAGGCCGCCGAAAGGCCGCACCTGGGCACCGCGCGGAGCACGCCCGGTGGTGCGGGTGCGCGGTCGGGGAAACGGCCGGGTCAACATCGCCGGCGTGGTCTGCTTCCGGCCCGGCAGCCGCCCGCACTTCTTCTACCGGCTGCACGTCTACCACGGCCGCAAGGGCGAGTCGAAGACCTTCGCCTGGCACGAGTACCGCGACCTGATCATCACCGCCCACCAGCAGCTCAACGCCCCGCTGGTGTGGTGCTGGGACAACCTCAACGTCCACCTCGCCAAGGAGCTCGCCGCCTTCGCCGAGGAACACGCGGACTGGTTACGGATCTTCCCGATGCCTTCATACGCGCCGGAGTTGAACCCCGCCGAAGGCGTGTGGTCGCTCCTCAAGCGCGCCATCGTCAACTTCGTCGCCCCCGACCTCAGCGGCCTCGTCCGCATCGTCAAACGCAAGCTGAAGAAGATCCAGTTCAGACCCCACCTGATCGACGGCTGCCTCGCCGGAACCGGCCTGATCATCGAACCCTGGTAATCACGCACCCGGACACTACGAGTTCAACCTGAGTA
>NZ_LGDW01000245.1 GCF_001280005.1 Streptomyces sp. NRRL WC-3618
ATCGGCCGCATCCCGGTGCGGGATGTGCGCCCGGCCGTCGACAGCGGCAGACGCCCGGCGAAGGCCGTCGTGGGAGAGACCTTCCAGGTCACCGCGACGGTCTTCCGCGAGGGCCATGACGCGGTCGGCGCGAACGTCGTGCTCTGCGACGCGACGGGCCGACCGGGCCCCTGGACGCCGATGCGCGAACTCGCCCCGGGCAGCGACCGCTGGGGCGCGGACGTCACCCCGGACACCACGGGCCACTGGACCTATCGGGTCGAGGCGTGGGGCGACCCGATCAGCACCTGGCGGCACCACGCCGGCATCAAGATTCCGGCCGGGATCGACGTCGGGCTGATGCTGGAGGAGGGCGCGCTGCTGTACGAGCGGGCCGCCGCCTGTGTGCCGAAACGGGCGGCCCGCGCTGTCGTGCTGGCCGCCGCCCAGGCCCTGGGCGACGACTCCCTCCCCGTCGCGGAACGGCTCGCGTCGGCTCTGTCCCCGGCGGTGGACAAGGTGCTGCGTCGGTATCCGTTGCGTGAGCTGGTGACGTCGAGTGAGGCGTTGGCGCTGGTGGTGGAGCGGGAGCGGGCGCTGTACGGGGCGTGGTACGAGTTCTTTCCCCGGTCCGAGGGCACGCCGGAGCGGCCGCACGGGACGTTCAGGTCGGCGGCACGGCGGTTGCCGGCGATCGCGGGAATGGGTTTCGACGTCGTGTATCTGCCGCCGATCCATCCGATCGGGCGCACCTTCCGCAAGGGCCCCAACAACACGCTGTCCGCGTCCGCGCAGGATGTGGGGGTGCCGTGGGCGATCGGCTCGGAGGACGGCGGTCATGACGCCGTCCACCCGGATCTGGGCACCCTGGACGACTTCGCCTTCTTCGTCGCGGAGGCGGGCCGGCACGGGATGGAAGTGGCGCTGGACTTCGCGCTGCAGTGCTCGCCTGACCATCCCTGGGTGCACAAGCATCCCCAGTGGTTCCATCACCGCCCCGACGGGACGATCGCGTACGCGGAGAACCCGCCGAAGAAGTACCAGGACATCTACCCCATCGCCTTCGACGCCGACCTGCCCGGTCTGGTCGCGGAGACGGTGCGGGTGCTGCGGCACTGGATGGCGCACGGGGTGCGGATCTTCCGCGTCGACAACCCGCACACCAAGCCGGTCGTCTTCTGGGAACAGG
>NZ_LGDW01000246.1 GCF_001280005.1 Streptomyces sp. NRRL WC-3618
GAAGCGACCGTACGGCGTACCCGGGCCCGAGCGGGGCGCGATCCGTGAAGTCGACTCTTTGCGCGGCTTTCAGGTTCGCGGGGACTCTCACGGCGATCTGGGCGCACGTGCACCCGGAGGACGGGCATTGGCGCTGCCACGCT
This sequence comes from Streptomyces sp. NRRL WC-3618, assembly GCF_001280005.1. Lineage (GTDB taxonomy): Bacteria > Actinomycetota > Actinomycetes > Streptomycetales > Streptomycetaceae > Streptomyces. The sequence goes on from NZ_LGDW01000246.1 coordinate 144, forward strand.
CGCCTCCCGTCCGGGGCTGTAGGCCGCGTACACCGCTTCGGAACGGCCGAGGACTACCGGAGGAGACACTCAGACGGTCGCGGCGTAGGTCCAGAAGTCGCGCATCCACGTGGGGAAGGCAGGACCGGGCAGGCCGCAGGGGGTGAAGAGGACGGTGACCGTGTCGGTCGACGGGTCGATGTGCGCGGCGGTGCCGGTGCCGCCCACCCATCCGTAGCGGCCGGGGGTGTTCCACGGCTCCGTGGCGGTGACGTCGACCGACCCGCCGTAGCCCCACCCCTGGCCCTGGAGGAAGAGGTCGCCCTCGTCGCGCTGGTCCGCGGTGAGGTGATCCGTCGTCATGAGGCGTACGGACTCCGGGGAGAGGACCGTGCCGCCGCCGGCAAGCAGCATGCGGCCGAAGGCGTGCCAGTCCGCGACGGTGGACACCAGGCCCCCCGCGCCCGAGGCGAAGGCGGGCGGGGTGGACCAGGCGCCGTCGGCGGCATCGGCGAAGGTGTGGGTGCCGTCAGGGGCTGTCAGGTAGTAGGGGGTGAGGCGGTCGCGCTCCGATGCCGGTACGGCGAAGGCCGTGTCCTTCATCCCGAGCGGCTCGAAGATCCGCTCGGCCAGGAACTCCGGCAGCCCACGCCCCGCGGCCCGTGCCACCAGCACGCCTTGCAGGTCGGAGCTGGCGTTGTACAGGAACGCCTCTCCGGGCTGCCGCAGCAAGGGGATGCCGGCGAGGGCGGCGACCCACTCGTCCGGACTCAGCGGCGACCGCGGACCTCCGTTGTACACGGCCACGTCCGCGAACAGGGGCTGAAGGGCGGGCGCGGTGAAGTCGGCCCCGAAGCCCCATCCCGAGCGGGACGACAGGACGTCTTCCACGGTGACGGGACGGACGGCCGGCACCACGTCGTCCAGCTCGCTCGCGGGAGTGCGGACAACCTTCAGGGACGCCAGTTCTGGCAGCCAGCGCGCGATCGGCGCGTCCAGGGTGAGCACACCGTCGTCGACGAGCGCCAGCACCGCGGC
>NZ_LGDW01000247.1 GCF_001280005.1 Streptomyces sp. NRRL WC-3618
AGATCGCCGTGAGAGTCCCCGCGAACCTGAAAGCCGCGCAAAGAGTCGACTTCACGGATCGCGCCCCGCTCGGGCCCGGGTACGCCGTACGGTCGCTTCCACGGATGGCGACCGGGCGGTGACGCCGGGTCAGGCATGGGAAGGGATCCGAGGATGGTCAATGAGAAATTTTCATCGTGATTTCGCAGGTCACGGGGTTGGCGTGGGTCGGGAATGACGTACTAGCGCAGGCCGGGAGCATGATCGCTTGACGGAGATCGTCCGTCACCTCTGCACTTCGGTGTTCGCGAGGACGAGCAGAGCCCGCAGGAGAATGGTCGCGTGGCGGGCGTGCATGCGGACCTTGGTCAGAAAGCGCCAGGACTTGAGGTTGGCGAAGCCGTGCTCGACGGCGGCTCGTTCGCGGCTGAGCAGGCGGTTCGCTTCCTTCTCCGCGGCGGTGAGTTGGTGGTTCCGGGTGGCCTTGCGGCCGGTGATGATCACCGGGTGTCGTCGGGATCGTCGTCCAGGCCGACGAAGCCGAGGTCGGCCAGCGCCCCGAGCCCGGCCGCCCGAAGCTGTTCGGTGATTTTGTTGTGCCGGGCGGTGGTGATCTCGCTGGAGCGGCCGGGTTTGGCCGCGGAGATCCAGATCAGGTTGCCCTTCACGTCGGTCAGGGCGAGGAACAGCAGGCCGTGGGCCTTGTGTTTGCCTGAGAAGTTCTTCCGGTTCTCCGTCCCCGTGCGGCGGCGGGTGCGCACGAGGGTGCCGTCCAGCAGGACCACGACACCGCCGCTGCGGGCGATCTTCTGCAGCGCGCGGTCCAGTCGCGCTGCCGGTGGTGCGGCACGCCGCGTCTGTCGGGGGCACGTCCCGTCACCGCCGGATTGGTGACAGCTCCGGCCGAAGCCAGCCACCAGCTTTCCTCTGCGCGGGCCCCAGCGGTGCGTCTCAGCACCAGACGGAGAACGTGTCGACCGGCATGGGCATCCACTTGCTGCCGTTGGCGCAATGCCGTTGCTTGAGAGGTGCACGTAGTTCCTCTCCAGGCGCGGTGACCGTCCGGGTGCTGGTTCGTTGACACGACATGCATCCATGGATCGGGTTA
>NZ_LGDW01000248.1 GCF_001280005.1 Streptomyces sp. NRRL WC-3618
CCGGCGCCACCGTCTTCCTCGCCTCCAACGCCGCCACCTACATCCACGGCACCACCCTCCCCATCGACGGCGGATGGCTCGGCAGATAACCCACACCGAGCAGGCACAGCGGGCCACCACCGAGCAGATGCGCGCCCTGCGAACCACATCGGCTCCGGCGACGCCCTCGCCGCCGACCTGATCCACGGCCTGCTCCCCGGCACCTCCCTTGGAACGCGCCCTCCCACCCATCACGGGCGCCCCGGCCCCCATACGACGCCGCCGCACGCCGATCGACATCCCCGAGGAAGACGTCATGCAACGCCGGAAGATCCACCACACCTCCGTCGAACTCACCGAACTCGGCTTCGGCGCCTCCGTCATCGGCAACCTCTACCGGACCACCCCCGCCGCCGACGCCACCGCCGCGATCGACGCAGCCTGGGACGCCGGCATCCGCTACTTCGACACCGCACCGCACTACGGCCTCGGCCTCTCCGAACACCGCCTCGGCGCAGCGCTACGCGACCGACCCCGTAACGAATACGTCGTCTCCTCCAAGGTCGGCCGCCTCCTCGTCCCCAACGAACACCCACAAGGCATCGACGCCGAAGGCTTCGTCGTCCGCGACGACCTGCGCCGCCAATGGGACTTCAGCCGCGACGGCGTACTGCGCTCCATCGAAGCAACCCTGGAACGTACCGGCCTCGACCACCTCGACATCGTCTACCTGCACGACCCCGACAACCACTGGCAACAAGCCGCCGACGAAGCCATGCCCACACTCGCCGACCTCCGCGACCAAGGAATCGTCGGAGCCATCGGCGCCGGCATGAACCAGTCCGCCATGCTCGCCCGCTTCCTCCACGAAACCGCCGCCGACGTGGTCATGCTCGCCGGCCGCTACACACTCCTCGACCAGTCCGCGCTGGACGACGTCATGCCTGCCGCACAGCGACACGGCAAGAGTGTCGTCGCGGTCGGCGTCTTCAACTCCGGCCTGCTCTCCCGTGAGTGGCCCGCCGAAGGCATGAAGTACGACTACCAGGACGCCCCACCCGAACTGGTCGCCCGCGCACGGGCGATCGCCGAGGTCTGCAAGGGGCACGGCACCACCCTCCCCGCCGCCGCCATCGCTTTCCCGACCACCCACCCCAGCACCGTCAACATCACGCTGGGCATGCGCGACCGCTCACAAGTGACACGCAACGCGGAACTCCAGCGAAGCGCCGTACCCCCGGACCTCTGGGACGACCTCCGGTGCCAAGGGCTGATCAGGCCCGACGTCCCCACCACCAGCGGTATTCAGGGCACGGCCGACCGCCCCGCGCCCGATGGACGGCCCGCTGCACTTGGCGACGGCACTCGCGGGGCGAGTTTCTGATGCCGCTGATCGCCAAGGGCGACCACGACGGGGCAGCCACCGTGGACGAACTGCTTCACGACCTCGTGGAGGACATGATCCAGGCGCTCCCGACCGGCGAAGGCGTCACGACCGTCTTCCGCCGCCCGACCGCCTTCTGCCGCCCGACCGGTCGATTACGCAGGCCACACCGCGTCCGTCGCGAGGGAAGCCCGCACCGCTTCTGTCGCTGCGACGTCACCCCCGATCCGCGAGGCCGTGCCGCTCACCGACGCTCCTGAGTCTCGGGACACTCAGGGACCCGGGGGGGGCGATGAAGATCCACGTCATCCGCACTGACAACACTTCCGGAGCCGCCGCATGAACGCTTTCCCGACCGTCCGAACCAGCAGGAGGGGCAGACGATGAAGCCCGTCACCTCCCCCATAGGCAAGGTGTCAGCATGCCTTGCGATGTCGCTCTCCGCCGTGCTGCTGACATCCCTCGCGACGCCGATCCCGGCCTCGGCCGCGACTCAGGCGACCTACTACGTCGCCCCCGACGGCAGCGACACCAACGCCGGGACGATCACCGCGCCGTTCAAGACCCTGCAACACGCACGGGACGTCGTGCGCACGGTCAACAGCAACATGACCGGAGACATCAACGTCTATCTCCGCGGCGGCGACTACCCGGTGAGCAGCACCATCAGCTACACACCAGCGGACTCCGGAACGAACGGTCACCGTGTCGTGTACGCCGCCTACCAGGACGAGAAGCCCGTCCTGAACGGCGGCGTTCAGGTGAGCGGCTGGACCCAGCACAGCGGGAACATCTGGAAGGCCCCGCTGAACCGCGACAACAAGCTCCGTGCGCTCTACGTCAACAACAAGCGCGCCCAGATGGCCTCGAAGACGATCAACTCGGCCGGATGCTACGGGACTTATACCGTCACGGCCGGCCAGGCTCCCTGGGCCTGGGAGTCGGGTTCGCAGTGCGACGGAGCCAAGTACAGCCTCTCCGATCTGCCCGCCGTCGCCGCCAACCAGGACGACGTCGAAATCAAGTCGGCGACGACCTGGACCACGGCCATCGTGGGAGTCCGCCAGATCACCACGAGCTCGGACGGCGCCAATCGCGTGGCCCTGTTCCAGCAGCCGGGCGCGGCCATCGCCCAGGGGCCGCCGAACGGCAACTTCAACCCCAACGGCTCCCACACGTTCATGAACGCGTACGAATTCCTGGACCAGCCGGGCGAGTTCTACTTCGACAAGACGAATCACGAGCTGTACTACTACAAGTCCAGCTCCGAGGACATGGCCACGGCGCAGGTCTTCGCGCCGAACAACGTGTCCACCCTCATCAAGATCGCCGGCACGTCCACGACGAACCACGCGCGGAACATCACGTTCTCCGGGCTCACCGTCGAACACTCCGACTGGAACCTGTTCAATGTCGCGGGCTCCGTCTTCCGGCAGGGCCAGCAGGGCAACGCCGGCTCGACCGTGTACGCGAGGAAGAACTTCCACGCGTACACCTACCGCAACGTCGACCTGCCGCCGGGAATCATCCAGATCGAGAACGCCGACGGGATCACCCTGCAGCGCAACACGGTGCAGCACACCGGCGCCGACGGAATCAACATGGTCAACGACGTGACGGACTCGCAGCTGACCGGCAACGTCACGAACGACATCGCCGGATCCGCCATCACCGTGGGACACCCCCAGCACGTGTACCTCGGGGACTACACCTCGACCAACAACGAGAAGTACCCGGTCAACGTCGAGGGAGTCGACAAGAACATCTCGATCACGGACAACTACCTGTACGACAGCGCGGTGTTGTTCCAGGGATCCAGCGCCGTGTCGGCGTACTTCGTCGATTCCCTGTCCGTGCGGCACAACCGGATCGAGAAGTCCCCGTGGGCGGGCATCACCCTCGGCTGGGGATGGTGGAACTTCGACGGTTCGACGAACTCGATCCGCCCGGGTGTGCCGACCACCACGGCGAAGAACAACACCATCAGCTACAACCAGCTCGTCGACACGATGCAGGTGCTCGGCGACTCCGCCCCCATCTACACGCTGGGCAGCCAGCCGGGAACCGAGATCAGCAACAACTACATCCAGGGCGTTCCGGCCGGCCACAAGTACGGCATGCACCCCGATGAAGGCTCCGCCTTCCTCAACGAGCACGACAACGTGCTCGACCTGGACCAGAATGTCGCCTACGCCATCAACTCCGGCACGTGGGGCAGGCAGCACGACCTGAGCCTCACCAACACCTACGGCACCGTCAACAAGATCTTCGACAAGAACGTCCCGAACAGCACCATCGAGGACGTGCGCGTGTATGCCGACGGTGTCTGGCCGTCGCAGGCGTACGGCATCGCCGTGAACTCCGGTCTGGAGGACGCGTACAAGGACATCGTCCCGCAGAGCAACCTGAGCCTTCAGGACTACGCCCTGCCCGCGAGCACCTTCACCGGCAAGGGCGTGTCGTCCCTCCCCGTCCGCACCATCGGTGACGCGACCAGGACTCTCTGGCTGGCTCCCTCCGGTACGACGACGTTCGCCGTCGGCCCCACCATGACGAAGGCGGCCGGAACGGCGACCACCATCAACGTCCCGCCGACGGTCGGCGACTACCGCCTCTACGTCGTGGACACCCAGGGGAACGCGTCCGCCGCGTCGAAGTCGCTCGTACGCCAGCGTTGGGCGTACGTCGATGACAAGGACTCCGGTCTCACCTACTCCTCCGGCTGGTCGAACTGGAACGACGCGCAGGACTTCAAGGGGTCCGAGAACTACACGAGCAGGGCGGGCGACTCCGTCCAGTACTCGTTCACCGGCTCGGGCGTTCGCTACCTCGGCATGAAGCAGCCGAACATGGGGAAGGCCGACGTCTACATCGACGGCACCCTCGTGCAGTCGGGCGTCGACGCCTATGCCCCGACGGTGACGAAGCAGGTGCCGCTGTTCGAGAGGACGGATCTCGCCGCGGGGCCCCACACGATCAAGGTCGTGTGCACCGGAACGAAGAACGCTGCCTCCTCCCACACGGTCTGTGCGCTGGACGCGTTCGCCTCCATGCCCTTCCCCGCCAAGAACGCGTTCTACAAGGTCCTCAACAAGAGCGGCGGCAAGGCGATCGACGTCTCGGGCGGATCGACCTCCGCCGGGGTGAGCATCATCCAGTGGAACGACACCGGCGCGCAGAACCAGCACTGGCGGTGGGTCGCGGTCGGTGACGGCAGCTACGAGATCGTCAACCAGAACAGCGGTCAACTGCTGGACGTCACCATCGGGTCCACCGCGGACGGCGCGACCATCGTCCAGCAGCCCGACAACAACGGTGCGAGCCAGCACTGGACACTGGTCGCCAACGGAAACGGCTACTACAAGATCAAGAATGTGAACAGCGGCAAGCTGCTCGCGACGTCGACGGCAAGCGCTCAGCTCGTCCAGACGACGGACACGAACGCCGACAGCCAGCTGTGGCAGGCGGTGAACGTGGACTGATTCCCTCGGCGCCTCGGTCCGCCCCGGCACGCTGCTGGGGCGGACGGAGGGTGGCGAAGGATCTGAGAGGCGGCGCCGACGATGGATCGGCGACCCCGTCCAGGTCTGCGGCTGGCTCATCCTCGAATACGGCCTCCGCGGCTCGAAGACCTCAGCGGACTGGGCCACTTGGGCCGCCGAGCAGCTTGAAGAACGCCTCTGATCCCAGCCCGGAACGACGCGGCCGCTCAGCCGCACTACTTCCGGTCCGTGGCCTGCACGCACCTCAGCCGCAGTCCGATTCGTCGCGCAGGGACAGCACAGCGCTGAGTGCCGAGGCGCCGTCGAGAAGGGCTCTGGACCGCGTGGTGATGCTGATGTCCCTGGCAGCCAGCGCCGAATCGATGTCCTCCGATCGGCGGGCGCGCCGCAGCTGCGGCATGAGGGCTTGAAGGGGGGTGATGCGGTATCCGGCCTTGCGCAGTTGGTGAACGATCCGCGCATCGCGCACCTGAGCAGGTGTGTAGCGTCGCGTTCTGCGCACGGGGTCGCGGTCGGGGATGACGAGAGACTCCGCATGCCAGTGCCGCAGCGTCGACGGGCGCACGCCGAGGGCGGCGGCGAGTTCGGAGATGCTCATCGAGTCGGAAGCACGCACGTCGTCGATCGGCTCGCTGGAGATCGTGCGGGCGGCTTCCTTGGCCTGCCTCAGATCCCTGCGCTCTGTGTCGAGCCGGGCGTGCGCCGAGTCGAGAAGGGCCAGGGCCTGCGAGGCGGGGCACTGGTGGAAGGCCCGAATGATCTTCTTGGCCTCAACAGGCCCCACAGCGGCGGCGAGGCCCCGGTAGGCCAGTGCGGACTGCAGATGTCCCTCGCCATAAGTTCGGTAGCCCGTGGCCGTGCGCGTCGCTGGTGGCAGCACACCGTCGCGCTCAAGGTTGCGAACGTGCTGAACGGAGCACCCGACGCGACGCGCGACATCAGCGGTGCGCATACTCCCTGATTTGAGACTTGCCATCGGACATCCCTCTATTTGAGCCACGAAGTCTCCACAAGGACTTTAATGGAACGCTGGAGCACATGACGAGTGAAGAGATCATCAGCTTCGTGGACGCCCTCGACGACGTCTTGACCCTCAGGCCCGCACCCGGCGACGGCTCACCGGAAATCAGCTGGGGCGACACGTTCTTCTACTACGCGCCTGACGGTGTCACTCCGACGGCGGCCCAGCCGTTCGCAACTGTCGTGACCAAGAACTACCCCGGCGACGAGGCATCGCGTTTGGACCAGCCGGACATCTTCCGCGTGAACATCGCGGCTGGGAAGGAAGCGTTCATCCGGTGGACCGGTCACGCACCGCGAGAACCGGCCTCCACCGAGGTCGATCCCAGCACCACCGACACCGTGATCGCGCACCCCGTCTACGGCAGCGTCGGCTGGCTGGCCGTGGTGAACCCGGGCGAGCGTACTGAGGCGTCAACACGTGAGCTGCTGCAAGCAGCCCATCACCTCGCACGCTTGCGCCATGAGCGACGTGCTGAACCCACAGCATGATGAAGCCCAAGAACGGCTCAAGGCCGGTTTCGAATGTCTCCGAAACCGGCCCTGGCCTGCTACGACAGTCCAGCGAACTGTCGGGACGACTGGATTTGAACCTGCGCCCCCTTGACCCCCAGGAGTGAGGGCCGTCGAAATTACCTGCACATATCAGGCGGAACTAGGGTGAAGGACGTGCGTTCTCGCGCGTATTGTTCAGGGTCGCGAGCACCGTGTGGTCCCCATCTGGTCCCCAGGGCAGCGGTGACAGCGGAGCCGCAGGCTTGCACAGGTTGCTCCGTCGGTAGCCCTGAGCCGCTCGCGCATTCCGTCACCTCTGGCTTTCGGGCGTACCTGGAGGATGCCTTCGCGAGATCCTGAAGATCGGTGACGGCACGCTTGGAGCGAAGTTGGCCGACCCGTCCAGCGCCTTATGAGCGATCGACACAGCCTCCTGCGGGGCACCGATCGACATCGTCAGCGTTGCGAGCTTGGTTCCACGAGAACGTACATACGCATTGGTGTGGAGCGTGCTGCCGGTGGCAGCGTCGCCGCCAGCTCGCCCAGGGCCGGGCAGCCGATGACGGTGACACCGTCGTGCTGGGCAGGGCGCTCCGCCATGCGCAGGTAACCGCTGCCGAGGTCGCACAGCTCGAGCAGGCGCGTCTCCAGCGTGGCCGAGGAGAGCCCGGTTTCGCGCAGGTCACCAGGCGGCGGTCAGCCGAGCGTCCCGGACACCGTGATGGCGGCGACGGGGCAGGCCCGGGCGGCCTCCCGGACCAGGAAGTCGCCGCCGCCGTCCTCTCGGCCGGGCAGGAGGGTGCTGAAGCCGTCGTCGTCCTGGGTGAAGACGCCCGGGGCGGTCAGGGCGCACTGGCCCGCCCCGATGCAGACGTCCTGGTCGATCTCGATGTGGATGTCGTCAGACATGAAACAGAGCCTCTTACCAGGTCACGGGGAGTTCCAGCATCCCCTGAATCGTGTCGCCGGGCTTGAAGGGGATCTCGTCGGCCGGGGCGGCGAGGCGGAGGGCGGGCAGCCGGTCGAACAGGGTGCGCAGGGCGATCTCCAGTTCGGCGCGGGCGAGGTTCTGGCCGAGGCACTGGTGGATCCCGAAGCCGAACGAGACGTGGTGGCGGGTGGGCCGGTGCCAGTCCAGGGTGTCCGGGTCGGCGTAGACATCCTCGTCGCGGTTGATGACCGAGGTCGAGAAGACGACGCCGTCGCCCGCCCTGATGGTCGTCCCGGCCACCTCGATGTCCTCCAGTGCTATCCGCAGCAGTCCGTCGGCGATCGACAGCAACCGCATGAGCTCCTCGACCACGTTCGGAATCAACGCGGGGTCGGTGCGCAACTCCGCGAGCTTGTCGGGGTGTTGGAGGAGAGTGTAGGTGCCGAGCGAGATCATGTTGGCGGTCGTCTCGTGGCCGGCGACCAGCAGGATGATCGCCAGGGCGATCAGTTCCTCACGGTTCAGCTCCCCGTCCCGCAGCTGCCGGTGCACGAGTTCGTCGAGCACGCCGTCGCCCGGCTCCGGCTGTTTGCGTTTGCGGTCGATCAAGTCGTCGAAGTACTCCTCCAGTTGATCCCGGGCGTCGACGACGTCCTCGGCCTTCGGGCCGCGCAGCAACCGCCTGGACTGCCCTTCGAAGAAGTCGTGGTCGCTGTACGGCACCCCGAGCAGGGCGCAGATCACGGTCGAGGGGACCGGCAGCGCGAAGGCGTTCACCAGCTCGGCGGGCGGCCCCTGGGCGATCATCGCGTCAATGCGTTCGTCCACGATCCTCTGGATGCGCGGGCGCATCTCGGTGGCCCGCCGAAGCGTGAAACTGGGAACCATCATGCGTCGCTGGACGCGATGCTCCGCACCGTCGAGGCCCAGCAGCGCGGACTTCCGCTTCTTGAACCCCGTGAACCGTGCCGTGGGCGCCGGGAAGTCGTCGCGGGTGCGGTCGCTGGACAGACGGGGGTCGGCGAGCAGGGCGCGGGCGGTGTCCCGGCCGGTGACCAGCCAGACCGGACGCCCGTCGTAGAGGGTGACCCGGGACAGCGGGCGGGTGGCGCGCAGGGGTGCGTAGGCGGCGGGTGGCTGGTAGGGGCAGGTCCGGTCCTGAGGGAAGGCGACAGGTTCCGTTTCCATCATGGAAGTCCTCGCAGGCGAAGGGTGCGTGGTGCGGACCTTCATTAGATGCCCTAGGCACCTATATGGCGACGGCAAGTTCGGCCAGATCGGCGTCGGGAGCAATCTGGCCGGGGATCGCCGCCCCGGAGCGGGGAAACGGCTGGTGGGATTCACCACGGGACAGCCGTACCTCGGAAATCCGGTTGCCACAGTCCGCCCGCCACCCCCGCTATCTGGCCATACTGACGACCGAAGCCCTCCTGCCGCCGACCGCCACCACCGTTCTCGCCATACGCATCGTCGACACGGAGCGCTCGCTGACGCCGGTCAAGGGCGCCGGTCCCCAACGGGTCCCCAAGAATAGCCAAGGGCCGGTTTCGGATCTCTCCGAAACCGGCCCTGACCTGCGACTGTCTCCAGTCGGGACGACAGGATTTGAACCTGCGACCCCTTGACCCCCAGTCAAGTGCGCTACCAAGCTGCGCCACGTCCCGGTGCGTCCACGTGATCACGCGAACAGAACCTTACCGCACGTCAGGGGCTGCCCGAAGACGGCCGGGGGCGCGCGACAATCGGGGTATGAGCAGCGCGTCGGAGGGCCGGGCAGTCATGGGCGGGCGGGATCGGGACAAGGAGGGGCGCGCGCGCAACGCGCGGCCCCGGGACGGGCTCGGGCGCCCGCTGCCGTACGGCGATCCCGGGGTGGCCCGGCAGCCCGAAGGGGTCGTACGCCGTCCCGAGGACAGCGTCGTCGAGGCACAGGCGTTGCTGGACGCCGGGAAACCGTTCCATGCGCACGAGGTTTTCGAGGACGCCTGGAAGTCGGGGCCGGAAGGGGAGCGTCACCTGTGGCGGGGGCTCGCCCAACTGGCCGTGGGGCTCACGCATGCCGCGCGCGGCAACGTCACAGGCGGCGTCCGGCTGTTGCGGCGCGGGGCCGGTGCGATCGAGGAGTGGGCAGCCGTGGACGCGCGACCGCACCCGTACGGGCTGGACCTCGCGGGGGTCGTCGAGTGGGCGCGGGGGCTGGCGTCGGAGGTGGAGCGGGAGGCTCTGCCCGTCGACGCGGCGGCTCGGGCGCCACGGTTGTCGAGCCGCGGCGCCGGCGGCTGATCCGGTCCGAGGGCCCGTTGTCAGCGGGGTTCGGCAGACTCGGGGACGTGCGAGCCGGCGCCCGTCGGCAGGACTGCGGAAAACATGACGGGGCGCCCACTGAAGGCCGTCGTGCCAAGCGAGAAACCAGGTGCCCCGCCACCCGGGCCGCTGCCACACTCCTGGCATGTCCCCGGCCCCGACCCCAGCCCCGGCCCGTTTCCGTGACCCCCGCAGTACCGTGTACGACTTCCTCGGTTCGGTTCTGGTGCGCTGTCCGCGCTGTGAGCGGGCCGCGTATGTCCAGCGGGACCCTCACAGGGCGCACCACAAGACCCCCTCGGTGTTCTTCGCGTCGCGGCGCCTGGTGTGCGGAGGCTGTGGTCTGTCCCGTATGTGGTCCGGCGGGTCGGTCGAGTTCTCGGTCGGCACCGCCGTCCCGGCGTGCGACCCGTACTTCCGGCTCCCTGTGTGGCTGCAGACGGAGACCCGCCACGGTTGGCTGTGGGCGTACAACCTCGAGCACCTGACCAGCATCAGGCAGTTCGTCGCGGCCTCCCTGCGCGAGCGTGCGCCGTGGTGCGACGACACCGGGCGGAAGATGACCCTGGTCGCCCGGCTGCCGGTGTGGGTCAAGAGCGCCAAGAACCGGACCGAGGTCCTGCGCGCCGTCGACCGGATCCAGACCACGCTCAGCGCGAGCCGGCCTCCGGACGGCCGCTGATCAGCGCAACAACAGCTGTGCGCCGCCCACCACCGTCGCCGCGATCACCAGCCGTTCGAACAGCCGCTGGTTGATTCGGTTCACAGCCCATTTGCCCAGAAACGCTCCGGGGACCACGAACACCACGAGCGCCGCGTCAAGCAGAAGCGAGTGGCCGTCGATCAGGCCGAGGCCCGCGCTGAAGGGGACCTTCGAGACGTTCACGATCAGGAAGAAGAACGCCGACGTTCCCAGGAAGCCGAGCTTGCGGAATCCGGCGGACAGGAGATACATCGACATGACCGGGCCGCCCGCGTTGGCGACCATCGTCGTGAAGCCACCGAGGATCCCGTACGAGCGGGCCTTGAGACGGCCTGCGGGTGTACTCACCGCGTCCGGTTCGTCGTCCTCCGACTCCGCCTCCGCGCGCCGCCGGCGCCACACCGTCACCCCGGTCATCAGCAGCAGGATCGCCCCGATCGAGGTCCGTACGACCTCGTCGTCCGCCCACACCAAGAACGCCGTGCCGACGACCACGCCCACCGCGACCGCCGGAAACAGCCGCCACAGGGTCGGCCAGTGGGCGTGTCTGCGGTAGGTCAGGACGGCGAGTACATCGCCCGCGATCAGGATCGGCAGCAGTACGCCGGTGGACTCGCGGGCGGGCAGGACGGCCGCGAAGATCGCCAGACTGACCGTGTTGGCCCCGCTGACGGCGGTCTTGGAGAAGCCGACGAGTACGGCCGCCGCGGCGAGCGCGGCGAATTCCCAGTGCGTTATGTGCCAGAGCGTCATCGTGTTCATGCGGACACTGATGCTATGCCCCGACGCTATGCCCCCTGAACTGCGGTCATAGCGACCGTCGCGCCGGCTGATCCCTGCCCCGCACCGGGGTCACCGACCTCCCCGACGCGTCACCGTGGACCGGCCACCCCGACCCCTGGGAGGATCGGACAGAGGAGCAGACGCCACCCACCACCACGCCACCACGCCTCGCACACCTTCAACGACGCCCCCGGAGAAGCCATGGCCGAGACCCGCGAGTACGTCCTCACCGGCACCCGGGGCACGATCGCCGTCCGCGAGTGGCACCGCCCCACCCACGGTGATCTCGGCCGCCCGATCGAACAAGCGCCCCGTTACCTCGCCGTCCTCTCGCACGGGTACGCCGAGCACATGGGCCGCTACGAGGAGCTCGCCGAGGTTCTCGTGGCCCACGGCGCCACCGTCCTCGGCCCCGACCACCAGGGACACGGCAGGTCGGCGGGCGAACGGGCGGTGATCGCGGACTTCGAGGACGTCGTCACCGATCTGCACAGCGCCGTCGCCGTCGCCCGGGCAGCCCGTCCGGACGTACCGGTCGTCCTGATCGGCCACTCCGCCGGCGGCCTGGTCGCGGCCCGTTTCGCGCAGCGGTACCGCGACGAACTCGCTGCGCTCGTCCTGTCCGCGCCCGTGCTCGGCAACTGGGACCTGCCGGGGCGCCTGCTCGCGCTCGACGAGATCCCCGACCGGCCCATCAGCCCGGCCACGCTGTCCCGCGACCCCGCGGTCGGGGCGGCGTACACGGCGGACCCGCTGGTGTGGCACGGTCCGATGAAGCGGCCGACGCTGAAGGCGTTCGTACGGACGCTGGACACCGTGGCGAAGAGCGGTGACGTCGGCCCGCTGCCGCTGCTGTGGCTGCACGGCGACGACGACCGGCTGGTGCCGCTCGCCGGTAGCCGCGTCGGCGTCGAGGAACTGCGCGGCACGGACTGGACCGAGCGAATCTTTCCGGGCGCCCGGCACGACATCTTCCTGGAACTGGAGGCGGACAAGGCCGCGGCCTTCGCCGAACTGACCGCATTCGTGGACCGGGTGCTCGCGGCTCGATCCGAAAGCCCGAAGTGAACGCGTGGACTGAACGCGTGGACTGAACGTACGGGCTGAACACACCCGGCGATTCCCGTGGCCGATTCCGTCACGTTTCCCCCCTTCCGACCTGGGCACCCGCGTCCCCATGGAGTGGTTGCGGCGAGCGGCCTGCGCGGGAGAGGACCCGGAGCTCTTCTTCCCCGTGGGCACGACGGGGCCGGCGGTGCGGGACATCGCCGCTGCGAAGCGTGTGTGCGCCCACTGCCCGGTGACCCCGCAGTGCCTGGACTGGGCCCTGCGCAGCGGTCAGACCTCGGGCGTGTGGGGCGGCACCTGCGAGGACGAGCGCGCCGCGCTGCTCCGTACCGCGAGAGAACGGGTCCGGTAGCGGGAATCCGGGCCGAGTCACGAGGAGGAGCCACCCCATGACTGTCGTGAAGAGCAGCCTGCCGGAGCCGGAGCGCCGGATCACCGGCGACGCCCTGCAGGAGACCTTGGTGGATCTGCTGGCGCTGTCGCTGATCGGGAAGCAGGCCCACTGGAACATCGTGGGGCCGAGGTTCCGTTCGATCCATCTGCAGCTCGACGAGGTGGTGTCGGCGGCCCGCGCGTTCTCCGACACGGTCGCCGAGCGCTCGTCGGCCCTCGGCGTACCGCCGGACGGCCGCCCCGAGACCGTCGCCTCGGCCTCCGTGTTCCAGGGCCCGAAGGACGGCTGGATTCAGGACACGCAGGTCGTACAGCTTCTCGTCGAGGCCCTGGCGACGGCGATCGAACGTCTGCGCAAGCGCATCGAGGCTACGGAGGAGGCGGATCCGGTCACCCAGGACCTGTTGATCGGCATCACTGCCGAACTGGAGAAGCAGCGCTGGATGTTCGAGGCGGAGAACACGACCCACGGCGGCTGACACGGTCCCTGTGCAAGTCCTGCAAATCCTGCAAGTCCTCAGGCCGTCCCGCTCTCCTCCCCCTCACCCGAGCACCCAGCCCCCGTCCACGCTCAGGTCGATCGCGTTGACGGACCGGTTGCGCAGCAGGAAGTCGACGGCGTCCACGATGTCGGCCATCGTCGCCAGTCGGCCGGACGGCGTCCGGGCCCGCAGGTCCGCCAGTACCTCCGCGGGTTTGTCGCGCCAGTACGGACTGTCGCCGACAACTCCCGGGTGCACGGCGTTGACCCGGACCGGCGCGAGCTCAAGGGCAAGAGTGCGGACGAGGCCGGTCACGCCCGCGTTGACGGTCGCCACCGTCGTCGCGCCCGCATAGGGCCGTTCCTTGGCCTGGCCGCCGAACAGCACGATGGCACTGGCGTCGTGGAGACGTGGGCGCAGGGTGTGCACGACCTCGGTGTAGCCGACGAGTTTCAGGGTGACGAGATGCAGGGCCGTGTCGATGTCGTACGCGGTGACCCGGTTCTCGTCGCGCGAGACGCCCGCGAGGACGAGATGGTCGACCGTCCCGACTCCGGCGAGCGCGGCGGCGATGTCATGGGGCCGCGAGAGGTCGAGGGCCAGACCCCGGGCGCCGATCTCCTTGGCCACCGCGTCGGCGCGCCGCGCCTCCCGCCCGGTCAGGACGACGTCGTCGCCGCACTCGACTCGGGCCCGGGCGAACTCACGGCCGATTCCGGACGTACCGCCGACAACGACCACACTGCTCATGCCCAGCCCTTCCTGTCTCTGTCCCTGTCCTCGTCCCTGTCCTCGTCCCGCGCGTTCCGCGTTACGTCCCTGAGGTGGTCCCAGTCCCTGGTGAACCGGTAGGAGTGGCGCGGCGGTGGCTGCGGTGCCTGTGTCTCCAGCCAACGGACGGGCCCGTCACCGGCGTTGGTGAAACCGTGGACACAACCGGCGCCCGCCCAGGCGGCGTCGCCGGGGCCGAGCCGGTGGCGTTCGCCGTCGAAGGTGGCGTCGACGACCCCTTCGAGGATCAGATAGGTCTCCTCGAAGGGGTGGTCGTGCGTTCCGGCGACGCCGTCGGGCGCGTACCGCACCATGAACATCGTCGAGGCGACGGCGCCCAGGTCGCTGTCGACCATCATCTTCACGGTGATCCCGCTGTAGACGAGCAGCGCGGTGCGCATGCTCACCGACACGGCCAACAGGTCCTGGGACTGCTTGCCGGGGTCCATCTGAGCGGGCTCGAAGTGGCCGAACGACCGGGTGCGCGGGTCGCGTACGTCGATCCGGACGCGCTCGCGCTCCGGCAGTGCCGGCACGGACCAGGTGTCGTAGCCGTAGCGGGCGCGCGGCACGGGTGCGAGCATGTCGGCCCAACGGGCCGCCGTCCCAGTGGAGTCCGCGCCGCGCCAGCCGTGCGGCACGCCCGTGGGAAGGAGCCCGTAGTCGCCCTCTTCGAGGAGGTAGGAGCCCTCGGGCACGTCGAGGATCACGGTCCCGTCGAGCACATGGAAGCTCTCCTCGTACGAGTGCACATGGGCGCCCACCCTCCCGTCCGGCCGCAACTCGCAGAGCCCGAAACCGGTGTGTACGCTCCCGTCCTCCTCGCCGATGACCGTGCGGCGCCGGAAGCCGCCCCTGTCGTACGGGAGTTGCGGTGCGTCCGCCGCGCGCCGCACCACGAAGCCGGTCATCCCTCGCGCCTCGCCGCGTGTTCCGCCGTCGCCGCCAGCAGCCGGTCGCGGGATTCCTCGACGAGCCGCCGGGCCCGTCCGGTGTCGGCGAGCAGCTTCCCGTCGCGCTTGACCACGGCGCCGTCGACGATCACCGTCTCGACGTTGGACACATCGGCCGACAGGGTCACCGCGGCGGTGGCGTCGTGCACCGGCGCCATGTTCAGGGCGGTGGCGTCGAGCGCGACGACGTCGGCGCGTTTGCCGGGGGTCAGGGAGCCGGTGCGGTCTTCGAGGCCCGCGACATGGGCGCCGTTGACGGTCGCCAGCTCCAGCATCTGACGGGCCGTCAACATCGTTGCGGGGACCGGGGTGTCGGTCTGCCAGGACGCCGCGTTCACGCGGGCCCGCTCGGCGCCGAAGGCCGCGCGGATCTGGGTGAACATGTCGCCGGGCACGGTGGTGACGACGTCGATGCTGAGCGACGGCCGCAGTCCGTGCTCGATCGCCTTCATCACGGGCGGCCAGCCGTGCCCCATCTGGGTCTCGACCTGCGGCGCGATCGACACCGTACCGCCGCTGTCGGCGACCATCCGCCACTCCTCCTCACTGAGATAGCAGCAGTGGACGTAGGTGGTGTCGGAGCCCAGCAGGCCCAGCTCGTGGAGTTGCCTCACCATGCCGAAACGGCCCGCCAGCCGGCCCATGGCGACGTGCACGGTGATCGGGATGCCCAGTTCACGGGCGAGGGCCCATTCGGCGGTGACGACGTCGTTGGTGCAGAAGCCGGGTCCACGCGTGGCCAGCCCCATCGTCAACAGGCCGCTGTCGGAGGCGAAGTACTCGGAACGGATGCGCCGTACGTCGTCACCGGGTATCGCGATCTTGCTCTCGAACCAGTAGTCGGAAAGGGAGGTGTTGGCGCTGCCGTAGGCGTACTGGGCGCGGATTCCGGACTCCGCGAGGGCCCGTACGGCCGCGTCCGGATGCCCGGGGGTGTTGTTGATGTGGGACCAGTCGACCAGGGTGGTGATGCCCGCGTTGAGGCACTCCAGCGCGCCCGCGAGGTTGCCCGCGTACACGTCCTCGGGGGTGTAGACGGGGGCGAAGGTGTCGAGGACGTCCACGAAGTAGTCGTCGAGCGTGGCATTGGGCGCGCAACCGCGGATCGGCGCTTCCCAGGTGTGGCGGTGCGTGTCGACGAAGCCGGGGATCACTATGCGACCGGTCATGTCGAGCACTTCGGCGTCCGCGCCGATCTCGCGTTCGACCGCCACGATCCTCCCGTCCTCGATCAGGACGTCGCCCTGGGGCAGTTCCCCGATGTCGGGGTCCATGGAGATCACATGGCCGGAGCGCAACAGGAGTCGATCAGTCATCGCCCTTCCTCCCAGGGAGAGTCGGTCCGCATGTCAGTAGGCCGAGAGTTCGCGTACGGCCGCCACGACCTTGTCCACGGTGGGGATGACCCGCTGCTCCAGCGCGTCGGCGAACGGCAGCGGCACGCATTCCCCCGCCACCCGTCGCACCGGTGCGTCGAGCAGTCGGAACCCCTCGTCAGCGACGACGGACACGAGCGTCGCGCCCCATCCGCCCTGGTACGGGTTCTCCTCGACGATGGTAAGTCGGGAGGTCTTGCCCAGCGAGGCGAGAACGGTGCTGACGTCCAGCGGTACCAGGCACCGCAGGTCGACGACCGCCGCGTCGATGCCCTCCCCGGCCAGCTGTTCGGCGGCGGTGAGCGCGAGGGGGACCATCGAGGCGAGGGCCACGAGCGTGATGTCGGCGCCCTCGCGGACGACGGCCGCCTTTCCCAGTTCCACCACGTGATCCGGGGGTGCGGGCGCGCCTTTGCTCGCGAACAGCCCCTTGTGCTCGAAGAAGACCACGGGGTCGTCGCTGCGGATCGCGGACGCCATCATGCCGATGACGTCGGCGGGTGTCGACGGTGCCGCGATCTTCAGTCCGGGCACGGTGAACGCCCAGTTCTCGGTGGCCTGCGAGTGCTGCGCCCCGAAGCCGAGGCCGCCGCCGTTCGCGGTGCGGACGACGAGGGGCACGGTCACCTGACCACCCGTCATATACCGTACTTTCGGTATCTCGTTGGCCAGGTAGTCCCAGCAACAGGCCAGGAAGTCCGAGAACATGATCTCGGCGACCGGCCGCATCCCGGTCATGGCGGCGCCCATCGCGGCGCCCACGATGGCCTGTTCGGAGATGGGCGTGTCCCACACCCGTCCGGGCCCGAACTCCTTGAACAGCCCGGCGGTCGTCTTGAACACGCCGCCGGCCTCCCCGATGTCCTCCCCCAGGCACACGACCGCCGGATCGCGTCGCATCTCCCGCGCGATGCCCTCGGCGACCGCCTCTCGATAGGTGATCTGCCGCTGTCCAGCCGCTTCCTGAGTGTCCGTCAGTTCCGCCATGCCGCACCTCCGTCCGCCCATACGTCGGTCAGCGCCTCGGCCGGATCTGGGGCGGGTGCCGCCTTCGCGGCCTCGACTGCCGCCCGTACGAGAGCAGTTGCCCGCTCGTCGGCCGCCGTCATCTCCGCCGCTGTCACGCCCAGTTCGGCGAGGCGGCCGCGCGCGACGTCCAACGGGTCGTGCTTGAGCCAGCGTTCGACTTCTTCGGGGGGCCGGTAGGCGGCCGGGTCGGTGCGGCTGTGTCCGTAGTGGCGGTACGTCTCGGCCTCCAGGACGGCGGGCCCGTCTCCTGCCCGGGCCCGCCGCGCGAGCCGGTCCACGGCCTCCTGGACGAGCACCACGTCGTTGCCGTCGACGACATCGCCCGGAATACCGTGGGCCGGGGCCCGGTCGGCGGCCGGCCGGGGCACCGCCGTGACGTCCGCGATCGCCGTGTACTCCATGTAGAGGTTGTTCTCGCAGACGAACAGCACCGGCAGTTTCCACACGGCGGCCAGATTGAGCGCCTCGTGGAAGGCGCCGATGTTGGTCGCGCCGTCACCGAAGAAGGCGACCGCGAGCTGGTCGGTGCCCCGCAGCCGGGCCGACCAGGCGGCGCCGACCGCCATGGGGAGATGGGCGCCGACGATGGCGTACGAGCCGAGCATGCCCTTGGACGCCTTGGTGAGGTGCATGGAGCCGCCCTTGGCACCGCAGAGGCCGGTGGCGCGGCTCATCAGCTCGGCGAGGCACTCCTCGGGGGTGGCGCCGCGCGCCAGGGCGTGGTGGTGGCCCCGGTAGGTGGCGAAGACGTAGTCGTCGTCGCGCAGGGCGGCGCTCGCGCCGACGGCGATCGCCTCGTGCCCGGCGGCGAGATGGGTGGTGCCCTTGACCAGACCGGAGAGGAACAGGTCGTGCGCGGCCTTCTCGGTACGGCGGATGACGGCCATCTGCTCGTACAGGGTGAGGAGTTCGTCCCGGGTGACCATCAGCCGCCGCCGTTCTTGCGGGTGTTGAGATGGGACTGGGCCTCGCGTCGGGTGTTGAGTTCGCCGCCGACCGTCCAGTACTTGCGGCCCGCCACGAGGAGTTCCTCGGCCGGGAACTTGGTGATGACCTCGCAGCCGTCCGCGGTGACGACGATCTCCTCCTCGATGCGCGCCGCCGACCAGCCGTCGGCGGCCGGCCAGTAGGTCTCCAGCGCGAACACCATTCCCTCTTCGAGGACTTCGGGGTGGTCGAGGGAGACGAGGCGGCTGAAGATGGGCTTCTCCCAGATGGACAGGCCCACGCCGTGGCCGTACTGCAGCGCGAAGGCCGCCGTCTCGTCCGGGAAGCCGAACTCCTCGGCGCGCGGCCACACCCGGACGATGTCGGCGGTGGTCGCGCCCGGCCGGACCAGGGCGATGGCCTCGTCCATGTACTCCCGGCAGCGGACGTACGCGTCGCGCTGGGCGGAGGAGGCGCTGCCGACGGCGAAGGTGCGGTAGTAGCAGGTGCGGTAGCCGAGGTGGCTGTGCAGGATGTCGAAGAAGGCGGGGTCGCCCGGGCGGATCAGCCGGTCGCTGAAGACGTGCGGATGCGGTGAGCAGCGCTCCCCGGAGATGGCGTTGACGCCTTCGACGTACTCGCTGCCGAGGTCGTACAGGACCTTGCTGACCAGCCCGACGCACTCGTTCTCGCGGACACCGGGACGGAGGAACCCGTACAGCTCCTCGTACGCCGCGTCGACCATGGCGCAGGCCTGGGTGAGCAGGGAGATCTCGTCCGGGGTCTTCGTACGGCGGGCCTCGAGGAAGACCTGCTGGCCGTCGACGACGTCGATGCCCTCGGCTCGCAGCGCCATCAGGATCGGCATCTCGGCGAGGTCGACGCCGAGCGGTTCGCCCGCGAGGCCGTGGGCGCGCAGCTCGGTGGCGATCTTGCGGGCCACGTCCTCGGCGATGCCCGCGTCCGGGTGGAAGGCGCCGCGCAGGGTGGAGATCCCGGCGCGGGCGCCGGTGGGCGGTCCGTCCTTGCCGTCGCTGTAGTCGAGCCAGGGGTTGTAGAGCTGGTGGTGGCGGGCGGCGGAGCCGAAGTCCCAGAGGACCGGTTGCCCGCCGCGCACCAGCAGTGCGAAGCGGATCAGCTTGTCCATGGCCCACGTGCCGATGTGGGTGGACGTCAGGTAGCGGATGTTGGCGAAGTCGAAGCTGAGCACGGCACCCAGCTCGGATCGGTTCAGGGCCTGGTTCAGCCGGGCCAGCCGCGCCGTGCGCAGCCGTTCCAGGTCGACGCGCTGTTCCCAGTCGACGGCGTTGGGTCCGTAAGTGCGGATCGCCATGGCGACCACCCCCACTTCGGAGTGAACGACTCCACGGCGCGAGTGTCAACCTCTACTGAACACTTTGGCTGACCACGAACCACACGCCGACGGCCGGCTCCGCACTGTCGTTGCGGTACCGGTGCGGGGTCGTCGACTCGAAGCACACCGCGTCCCCGGGGCGCAGCACGTGCTCGTCGAAACCGAGGGTGAGGACCAGTTCACCGCCGGTCAGATAGCCGTACTCGGTGCCCGCGTGCCGCATCAGCCCGCCGCTGCTCGACGACGAGCCGCCGGGCCGGTAGGTCACCAGCAGGAAGTCGGCATCCGTACCCGGAACGTGTCCGAGCCGCTCCCACATCACCCCGCTGTCCAGCTCGATCGTCTCCCGCTCACCCGTCCCCACCAGCGGTCCTATCCGCCGGCCGGGGTCGGCGGCGAAGGCGGCGAGAGCGTGCGTCACCGTGGCGCCGACGACCGAAGGGGATTCCCGCACGGTGTCCTGCGACGCGTCGAAGAGCGACTCGACGGAGAGGGCGAGGGCCGTGGTGATCGCGTACAGCGTGCTCACGGACGGCTGGCTCTTGCCGGTCTCGATCTGGGAGACGAGACTGGCGGACACCCCGATCTCGCGCGCGAGCCCGCGCAGACTCACTCCCCGTTCGAGGCGCGCCTGCCGGATCCGCGCCCCCATGGGCGGCACGGCGGATGACACGAACGGCTCCTCTCGCTCCCGGCTCGGTCCGGGTCCCTTCCCGGGATTCTTCCGGGTGGCTTCCGATTATGTGCAGTCACATTGAACAGCAGATCTCGGGCACGCCACCAGAGATGTGGCGCGTTCGACGTGGAGCAGCTATGCGGAAACAGGACGAGTTGAAAGTACGATCAGCCAATGTCTGACATGATCGAAACCACGCCCGGCTGGCTGGCACCCGACGAGCTCGAGCAGTCTCGCGCACGGATGCCGATCCTGTACGTCGAGGCCGTACCGGTGCGCGTCGACGACAACGGCGAAGTCACCAGCATCGGTCTGCTCCTGCGCATCGGATCGGACGGCACGGTCAGCCGCGCGCTGGTGTCGGGCCGCGTCCTGCTCCACGAGAGGGTGCGCGACGCTCTTCTGCGCAATCTGGAGAAGGACCTCGGCCCGGTGGCGCTGCCCAGGGTCCCGGCGTCGCCGCAGCCCTTCACCGTCGCGGAGTACTTCCCGACGCAGGGGGTCACCCCGTTCCACGACCCCCGCCAGCACGCGGTGTCCCTCGCCTACATCGTCCCGGTGGCCGGCGACTGCCGCCCCCGCCAGGACGCCCTGGACCTGGTGTGGTTCAGCCCGGAGGAGGCCTCCTCCCCCGTGGTCCAGAACGAGATGCCGGGCGGTCAGGGAGTCCTCCTCAAGCAGGCCCTGGCCCATGTCGGCCGCCTGTCCTGAAACAGGACGGAACATACGGGATATACGGAACATTCAGAAATCAGGATTCGCCGACTGGCGTACCGCCCCCTGCTCACACGGGAGGGCCGATGGTGTTCTCCATCGGCCCTCCCGACGTCTGTCATCCCTGGAGTCAGGCGATCTCGACCAGCAGATCGCCGCCCTCCACCTGCTGGATCCGGTTGATGGCCAGCCTCGTCACCTTCCCGGCCTTCGAGGCGGTGACCGCGGCTTCCATCTTCATCGCCTCGATGGTGGCGACCGTGGCGCCGACCGCCACCTCGTCCCCCTCCGCGACGGCCAGTGTCACCACTCCGGCGAACGGCGCGGCGACGTGCCCGGCATTGGCCCGGTCCGCCTTCTCCGTCGCGGGGATGTCGGATGACACGGCGGTGTCGCGCACCTGGATCGGCCGCAGCTGGCCGTTCAGGGTCGACATCACCGTACGCATACCACGTTCGTCGGCCTCGCCCACGGCCTCCAGCTCGATGAGCAGCCGTACGCCCGGTTCGAGGTCGACGGCGTACTCCTTGCCCGGTCGCAGCCCGTAGAAGAAGTCCTTGCTGTCCAGCACGCTGGTGTCGCCGTAGGTCTGCCGGTGCGTCTCGTACTCGCGCGTCGGGCCGGGGAACAGTAGCCGGTTGAGAGTCGCCCGGCGGTCCTTCGCCAGGGCCGTCCGGTCGTCCGCGGTCAGTTCCGCCGGGGGCTTGGGTGCGGCGCGGCCCTCCAGCGCCTTCGTACGGAACGGTTCCGGCCAGCCGCCGGGCGGGTTGCCCAGCTCGCCGCGCAGGAAACCGATGACGGAGTCGGGGATGTCGAACCTGTTGGGCGTTGCCTCGAAGTCCGCCGGGGAGACATCGGCGCCCACCAGGTGGAGCGCGAGGTCGCCGACCACCTTCGACGAGGGGGTGACCTTCACCAGCCGGCCGAGGATCCGGTCGGCGGCGGCGTACATCGCCTCGATCGCCTCGAAGCGGTCGCCGAGGCCCAGCGCGACCGCCTGGGTGCGCAGGTTGGACAGCTGGCCGCCCGGGATCTCGTGGTGGTAGACGCGCCCGGTCGGTGAGGCGAGGCCCGCCTCGAAGGGTGCGTAGATCTTGCGGACGCTCTCCCAGTACGGCTCCAGGTCGCCCACGGCCTTCAGGCTCAGCCCGGTGGGCCGCTCGGAGTAGTCGGTCGCGGCGACGATGCCCGACAGCGACGGCTGCGAGGTGGTCCCCGCCATCGACGCCACCGCGCCGTCCACCGCGTCCGCGCCGGCCTGGATCGCGGCGAGGTAGGTCGCGAGCTGGCCGCCGGCGGTGTCGTGGGTGTGCAGGTGCACCGGCAGGTCGAACTCGCGGCGCAGCGCCGATACGAGGGTCGCGGCGGCCGGGGCGCGCAGCAGGCCCGCCATGTCCTTGACGGCCAGGACATGGGCGCCCGCGTCGACGATCTGCTCGGCCAGCCGGAGGTAGTAGTCGAGGGTGTAGAGCCGCTCGGACGGATCGGACAGGTCGGAGGTGTAGCACAGGGCGACCTCGGCGACGGCCGTGCCCGTCTCGCGTACGGCGTCGATCGCGGGCCGCATCTGCCCTACGTCGTTGAGCGCGTCGAAGATCCGGAAGATGTCGATGCCGGTGGCCGCGGCCTCCTGTACGAAGGCGTCGGTCACCTCGGTCGGGTAGGGCGTGTAGCCCACGGTGTTGCGGCCGCGCAGCAGCATCTGGAGACAGATGTTCGGCACCGCCTCACGGAACGCGGCCAGGCGTTCCCAGGGGTCCTCGGCGAGGAAGCGGAGCGCGACGTCGTAGGTGGCGCCGCCCCAGCACTCCAGGGACAGCAGCTCGGGCAGGGTCCGCGCCACCACGGGGGCGACGGCGAGCATGTCCTTGGTACGGACCCGGGTGGCCAGAAGTGACTGGTGGGCGTCACGGAACGTCGTGTCGGTGACGCCGATGGTCGGTGACTCGCGCAGCCACCGGGCGAAGCCCTCCGGGCCCAGTTCGACGAGCCGCTGCCGGGAACCCGCGGGCGGCTCACCGTTCGCCAGGGGCGGGATCTTGCTGACCGGGTCGACCGTCTCGGGCCGTTCGCCGTGCGGCTTGTTCACGGTGACGTCGGCGAGATAGGTGAGCAGTTTCGTGCCGCGGTCGGCGGAGTGACGTGCGGTGAGCAGGTGCGGCCG
Source organism: Streptomyces sp. NRRL WC-3618 (assembly GCF_001280005.1). Taxonomy (GTDB): domain Bacteria; phylum Actinomycetota; class Actinomycetes; order Streptomycetales; family Streptomycetaceae; genus Streptomyces. Next base: position 23,010 of record NZ_LGDW01000248.1, read on the forward strand.
CCGCTCGATGAACGACGTCGTGACCCGGCCGGCCCGGAAGTCCGCGTCGTCGAGCACCGCTTGCAGGAACGGGATGTTCGTGGCCACGCCGCGGATCCGGAACTCGGCCACGGCACGCCGGGCGCGGCCGATCGCGGTCCCGAAGTCGCGGCCCCGGCAGGTGAGTTTGACCAACATCGAGTCGAAGTGCGCGCTGATCTCCGTACCGGCGTGGGTGGTGCCGCCGTCCAGCCGGATGCCCGAGCCGCCCGGTGAGCGGTAGGCGCTGATCCTGCCGGTGTCCGGGCGGAAGCCGTTGGCCGGGTCCTCGGTGGTGATACGGCACTGCAGGGCCGCGCCGTGCAGGGTGACGGTCTCCTGCGAGAGTCCGAGGTCGGCCAGGGTCTCGCCGGAGGCGATGCGCAGCTGCGACTGCACGAGGTCGACGTCGGTGACCTCCTCGGTCACCGTGTGCTCGACCTGGATGCGCGGGTTCATCTCGATGAAGACGTGGTTGCCGTCGCGGTCGAGGAGGAACTCCACGGTGCCCGCGTTGCGGTAGCCGATCTCCCGGGCGAACCGCACGGCGTCGGCGCAGATCCGGTCCCGCAGCTCCGGGTCGAGGTTCGGCGCGGGGGCCAGCTCGATCACCTTCTGGTGGCGTCGCTGCACCGAACAGTCGCGCTCGAAGAGGTGGATGACGTTGCCCTGGCCGTCGGCGAGGATCTGCACCTCGATATGGCGTGGTTCGATGACGGCCTTCTCCAGGAAAACCGTGGAGTCGCCGAACGCGGAGGCCGCCTCACGGGACGCCGCCTCGATGGACTCCCGCAGCAGAGCGGGATCCTCGACCCGCCGCATACCGCGCCCGCCACCGCCGGCGACGGCCTTGACGAACAGCGGGAAGCCGACCTCCTCGGCGGCGCGGACGAGTTCGTCGACGTCGTCGGAGGGCGCGGAGGAGCCCAGCACCGGTACGCCGGCCGCGCGGGCGGCGGCCACCGCGCGCGCCTTGTTGCCGGTCAGCTCCAGTGTGTCGGCGCTCGGTCCGACGAAGGTGATGCCGGCCTCCTCGCAGGCGCGCGCCAGGTCGGGGTTCTCGGACAGGAACCCGTAGCCCGGGTACACCGCGTCCGCACCCGCCTGCTGGGCCGCACGGACGATCTCCTCCACGGAGAGGTAGGCGCGCACCGGGTGTCCGGGCAGGCCGATCTCATATGCTTCGTCAGCCTTCAACCGGTGCAGTGAATTCCGATCCTCGTGCGGGAAGACAGCCACGGTCCTCGCGCCCAGCTCATAGCTGGCACGAAACGCCCGAATCGCGATCTCACCACGGTTGGCGACCAGCACCTTGCGGAACATCCTGGATCCCTTCAGCCTGCCGGTGACGCGCACCATGGTGTCGGTACGGCCCGGCTCGCGCCATGTGAACCGGGCCACTCATACCCACCAAGTGCCGCGCTCAGTGCAGGCCGGCCCGCTCGGAGCTGTCGTCGAGGAACCCTCCCGACTGGTGCTGCCACAGCTTCGCGTACGCGCCGTCCGTGGCGAGCAGTTCCTGGTGCGTGCCCTGCTCGACGATCCGGCCGCGGTCGAGGACGACGAGCCGGTCCATGGTGGCGACCGTGCTCAGCCTGTGCGCCACCACCAGCGCCGTCCGCCCCTCCATGAGCCGCCACAGCGCCTCCTGGACGAGGATCTCGCTCTCGGAGTCGAGGGCGCTGGTCGCCTCGTCGAGCAGCAGGATCGGGGCGTCGCGCAGGATCGCCCTGGCGAGCGCGACCCGCTGGCGCTGTCCGCCGGACAGTTTGATTCCGCGCTCGCCCACCATGGTGTCGAAGCCGTCCGGCAGGGCGTCGGCGAACTCCGTGACGTGCGCGGCCTCGGCCGCGCGGCGGATCTCGGCGTCGGTGGCGTCGGGCCGGGCGAAGGCGATGTTGTCCCGCAGGGTGCGGTGGAACATCGCCGGGTCCTGCGGCACGTAGGCGATCAGGCTGCGCAGGTCCGTCTGGCGCAGCCGGCTGATGTCCTGGCCACCGATCAGGATCCGCCCGGCGTCGATGTCCGTCATCCGCAGCAGCAGCCTGCTGAGCGTGGTCTTGCCGCCGCCGGAACGGCCGACGAGACCGATCTTGGCCCCGCTGGGCACCGCCAGGTCGAGTTCCCGGAAGAGCGGTTCGGCGCCCGCGTGGGCGAAGGTGACGTTCTCGAAGCGGACGTCGGCGGCCCGGGACTGGAGTGCTTCCGGCGACGTGGGATCGAGCACGGTCGGTGGGGTCAGCAGCAGTTCGGTGAACTGCGCGGCCTCCGTCATCGAGCTCTCCAGACGGCGGTAGATCTGGTTGAACTCGAACATGATCCGGGTGGCGTTCGAGTAGTACGTGAACGCGACCACGACCGCCTCCACGCCGTGCTCACCCCCACCGAGGGCGACCGCCAGCAGCAGGCCCAGCGCGTTGGTCAGTACGGACAGCGGCGCCACCAGTGTGTCGATGCGCAGGTTGCCGTAGTCCCACGACCTCAGCGTGAGCCGCCGCGACACCTCGACCCGTGACCGGTGCTCGGCGGCCTCCCGTTCCTCGGCGGCGAACGCGCGGACCGTGTCCATGTTCATCAGGCTGTCGGCGACATGGCCCGACACCCGGGCGATCGCCTCCTCTCGCTTGGCGACGAGCGTCTGGCGGCGCCGGATCAGGGGCACCACGCAGAACGCGGTCAGTGCGATCATCGCCAACAGGCCTACGACGAGCAGCGGTTCGTAGCGCCACAGCACCACCGACCCGAACACGAGCGGCACCAGACTGCCCACGACCTGGAATGTCAGGGTGTCGACGAGCTCCTCGAACCGGGAGGCGAAGCTCAGCACCCGTTTGGTCAGCGACCCGGCGAAGTTCTCGTGGAAGAACGCGGCGTCCTTGGCGAACAGTTCGTCCATGCCGATCACGTACAGGTGCTCGATGCCACGGGCGTCCACACGGTTCAGACAGTGCAGGCCCACGCGCCACAGCACCTCCGCGAGCAGCAGGACGCCGGCGAAGCCGAGGACGTAGGGCAGCGCCGAGCGGACGGACATTCCGTCCTCGCCGGCGATACGGCCGACCAGTTTCGCCACGACGAGCGGCGCGATGTAGTTGATGCCGATGTTGCCCAGCGCCGGGAGCAGCATCGCGGGTACCGTCAGCCGCCGAAGTCTGGCCAACTCCCGTCCGTAATAACGAAGTGCGAGGAGCACCGACCCCTTGCCGGGTGTAGCCTCGCGCGATTCAGGCGATTCCATGCCAGCCCTGTGTTGTCGAAAAGCAGCCCCGCCATACGTGTGCCGCAGAAGACGCACACACTCAAGCAACCGCAGTGTCCCGCGCCGCCGCTCACGCAGTCCAAGCCTTTTTCCCGGCCGAACGGCCTGTTTGCAGGGGGGGCTGGCGCATTCTTCGGCGCCGACCGGAGCCGACTCCGAGCCGATGCGGCTTCCCGACATGCCGCTGCACGATCCGTTCGTCGTAGCCGACCCGCACAGCCGCGTCCACCACCTCCGCACCTCCAACGACCCGTCGATATCGGGCGTGGACGGCACCGCCACGATGGTCTACGGCAGCCACGACCTGCGCGCCTGGACACGCCCCGTCGTGGTCTTCCTGGCTGCCGAGCAGCTGATTGCTACGCGCCGTCGGGCAGTTCAGTGCTGTCGAAATAGACCACCAGCGTCTGCTCGGGCTGTTCGGCCAGGTGAAAAGCGGTGTACACATAGTCGACCACCCCCCGCTGCGGGTGTCGTAGCCGTTTCCGACCGCTGTGCCGGGCCTGCACCTCGTACTGGGGCCACCACTCCCGCACCTCCGGGCTGCCGTCGTGCAGTTCCTCGATCAGGCGGGTGTACCGCGGGTCGCCGGAATGGCGTGCGGCCAGCGGCCGAAGTCGGGCGAGCAGGCCGCGTGCCTCGGGTTCCCAGTCGAGCAGAACCTCCCGGGACACCGGTTCGAGGAAGACCCAGCGGACGAAGTTGTCCGGTCGACCCGCCTCGGTGATGAGCTTCGGAAACAGTTCGTCGGCCGCCCGGTTGTGACTGAGGACGTCATAGTTGCCGCCGATGATGTACGCCGGGTGCGGCTGGAGCAACAGGGGGACCGCCCCCGCCTCGACCGTCAGCGGCTCGCGTTCCTCGACTTCGGCCGCAGGCGCGTGACCGGCAAGCTGGAGCAGGTGATGGCGCTCATGACGGTCGAGCCGCAGCGCCGCGGCGAGGGCGTTGAGCAGTTGTTCGGAGGCGCGGATGTCCCGCCCCTGCTCCAGGTATGTGTACCAGGTGGCGCTGATCCCGGCCAGCAGCGCCAGTTCCTCCCGGCGAAGTCCCGGAGTCCGGCGGCGGCCGGTCTGCGGCAGGCCCACCTCGTCAGGGGTGAGGCGCTCTCTGCGGCTGCGCAGAAACGCACTCAACTGACGGCGTTGGTCCGGCGGCGTGGGCATGACGGGCACCTTCAGTTCCAGAATAAGTACGGTCTGGATACCAGGCTAAAGCTCCTGAAGACTGATGTGCGAGCACAAGGCCTCGGCAGTGCCGACTGCCTCACACAGTCACACCTGCCCCCGGCCGTCCAGTGCGCAACAGCTTCCGTACGCTCCACCAGGACCTGCTGCCGCTCACTACCCCGGCCCGGTGTCAAGGACGGAGAGGGCGACTTCATGTCCGGAATCAAAGGCAAAGTGGTGGCGATCACCGGAGCCAGCAGCGGCATTGGCGAGGCGACCGCGCTGATGCTCGCCGAACGGGGCGCGCGACTTGTCCTCGGCGCCCGCCGGTCCGAGCGCCTGTCGGAACTGGTGGCCCGGATCGAGAAGGCTGGTGGCGCTGCCGTACAGATCCGCACCGACGTGACCCGGCGGGACGACCTGCACGCTCTGGTCGCGCTGGCCGGTGAGCGATTCGGCCGACTCGACGTACTCGTCAGCAACGCTGGAGTCGGCACGATCTCGCCTCTCGACGATCTGCGCGTCGAAGAGTGGGACCACATGGTCGACGTCAACGTGAAGGGTGTGCTGCACGGAATCGGGGCCGCGCTGCCGGTCTTCCGGGCACAGGGCGCCGGGCACTTCATCACCACAGCCTCCACGGCCGCGTTTCGCATCGTGCCGACAATGGCGGTCTACGCCGGCACCAAGTTCGCGGTCCGGGCCCTCTGCGAAGGACTGCGCCAGGAAGCCGGCGACTCCCTGAGAGTGACCACTGTGTCGCCCGGTCCAACGGTGACCGATTTCGCGGAGGCGTCAACCAACAGCCAGGTCAGAGCAGAGATCACGAGGATGAGAGACCACATCGCAATCCCGCCCGACGCAATCGCCCGGGCCATCGCTTTCGCGAGCGAACAGCCCGCCGCGGTCGACGTGAACGAGATCGTCGTGCGGCCCACCGCCCAGAACTGACCTCCGCGGCGACATCGCAGCGCTACCGAAGACGAACTCACCGCCGTGCTTGGGCGGACGGCCCCCGGCCGGGTGGGCCAGGGCGAACTCCGCGCGGGTGGGTGCCGGACGGCGCATCACCCGGTCCGAGCAGGGCCGTCCCAGGACCTGCACCGGCAGACCGGCCAGCAGGTGGTAGATCCGGGGGGCGCGTCGTACCCGGCGTCCAGGACGACCAGGATCTCCGGATCACCCGCGCGTCACTGACCGGCGGCAGGCAACCCCTCAACCACGTAACCGAGTTGGCCGGCGGTGAGGGCGGGGACGTCCGCGCCGGGCTCCAACCGGCCCGCGTCCAGGATCGCGGCCCAGGAGGTGCGACCGGTCTCCAGCGCGGCAACGGCCGAGTACGGCCAGACCGGGATCATCCGGTGCTCGCCCTTGCCCCGGCCGTAGGTGTGGCAGAACGAGCGGTCCGGCGCGGTGGCGGCGTCCGGCCGCAGCCAGGGCGAGACGTTATCCGACCAGGCGGCGGCGCCAGTCCAGGGACGTGATGGTGATGGCCCGGTCGGGGTCGCGGTCCCACTCGACAGGGAAGCCAACCGCTTCGAGGGCGGCCACGACCTCGTGGCCGATGGCTGCGGTGGTCACGGACGAGCCGTCGAAGCCGCCGTAGAGCAGCATCAATCCGTGGCCGGCCACGGCGGAGTCCGTGCACTGCGTGTGGAAGTAGACGAAGCCGCGGGTGTCGGGCCCGCCTTCGCCGCCGATCTCGGACTGGCCGCAGCTGCGGCAGCAGGTGAAGTTCTCGCGGGCAGTGATGCCGGCCCCCTGCAGGGCGGTGAACGCGCGGGCGAGCCGTTCAGGGTCAGTCTCGCCCTGCCACTCGGTCTGCTCCGCGACGCGCTCCAGCCACATCCGGTCGGCCAGCGCAGTCGCCTGTTCCCGCGAGACGGGCCGGCGATCCTCTGTGACCAAGTACTCCTCGGCGAGCTCCGCCAGTTCGGCACGGGAAGCGTAACCCCCGACCAACACCTCACGGATCCGCTGCTCCAACTCCTCGCGCTCGCTTTCGGCGAGGTCGAGGGGCGGCACCTCACCGGCCGGACCCATGTCCACCAACGACCAGTCCAGACCGGCATCCCAACCGGACTTCCGGCTGGCCCAGCCGGTCATCGCCGCGATCACGGCCTCGACGTCGTCGACCATCGCCTGGAAGTGCCGGTCGGCGGCGCCGTCGCGGTGCTCCAGCGTATAGTCGCCGCCGGACTCGTGCCATATCTGGGCGAAGACGTCCGGCAGGTCGGGTACCCGCTGGACGACCAGGAACCGGTCACCGCCGCCGCCGATACGCCGAACCAGCTCGGCCAAGTCCTCGACAGACACGCAGACGTGCCGTTCCCCGGTCTCCGTCTTCACCACGATCTCAAGCATCCACAGACTCTGACACACCCCCTGACAGCGGCGCCCACTGCCTCAGCGGTTAAACGGCAAGGGGCCTGTCGCGGAAGTGCCCTGGCCCTTGACCTGCAGAGCCAGCCAGCTCCGTAGTCTTCGTCAGATGACCCGCATCGACCTCGCCTGGAGCCGGGTGACGATCCGCCCCCAGGTGCCGTCCCGCTGCCAGCGTCTCAACAGGTCATAGACCCGGTCCCAGGGTCCGTACCGCTCCGGCACATCGCCGGTCAAGAACGCCGGTCCCCAACTGGTCCCCAAGAACGGCCAAGGGCCGGTTTCGGATATCTCCGAAACCGGCCCTCACCTGCGACTGTCTCCAGTCGGGACGACAGGATTTGAACCTGCGACCCCTTGACCCCCAGTCAAGACCCCTTGACCCCCAGTCAAGTGCGCTACCAAGCTGCGCCACGTCCCGATGCTGTCTGACCTGGGGTTTCCCCTGGCCGAACACGCATGGAAACAATACCGCACTCGGGTCGATGGTCGCGCACCACTTTGTTCACCCACCCACCGCTTGACCTCAAGTTTGGTTGAGGTCACACGATCGTCTCCATGACGACCACGGCCACGCACATCGATCCGAACCAGACACACGACACCTACGAGTACGCCGAGCTGACCGGGCTCATGGGGCTGATGACCGGCGACGAGAAGCACGGTCCGGCGGCGACCTCCACGCTGGACGTGCTCTGGGTCCTCTACGACAAGGTCCTGCGGGTCGGCCCGGACCGGATGGCGGACCCCGGGCGCGACCGGTTCCTGCTGTCCAAGGGGCACGGGCCCATGGCGTACTACGCGGTACTCGCCGCGAAGGGCTTCCTGCCCATGGCCTGGCTGCCCGGCTTCGGCTCATACGACTCGCCACTGGGCCACCATCCCGACCGCGTGCTCGTGCCGGGGGCCGAGATCGGCAGCGGCTCGCTCGGGCACGGTCTGCCGATCGCGGTCGGCACAGCACTGGGGCTGCGCGCCCAGCGGCTCGGCGAGCCCGCGGTATGGGTGCTGATCGGCGACGCCGAACTGGACGAGGGCAGCAACCACGAGGCGATCGCCTTCGCCGGTCCCGCAGGCCTCGAACGCCTCCACACGGTCGTCGTCGACAACGCGTCCGCCAGCCATGGCCGGCCCGGTGGCATCGCCGCCCGCTTCGAGGCCGCGGGCTGGTCCACGGCAACCGTCGACGGCCGTGACCACGAGGCCCTGTACAGCGCCTTCACCACCCCCCATCCCGGCCGACCCCACGCCGTCGTGGCGCGAGTCGAACCGAAGTCCGACTGACCCGGCACGACCAACCCGACCAACCCGATCGACCCGATCGACCCGATCGACCCGATCGACCCGATCGACCCGATCGACTCGATCAACCCGCCCATCCGGACCGACCGATCTGACCGATCCAACTGGTCTGACCGACCTGAAGGGAACCACTCCCCCCATGGACACCATGCGTGACCGCTTCGCCCCCGTCCTCTCCCAGCTGCTCGACGAAGACCAACGCGTCGCCGTCGTACTCGCCGAGATCGGCGCCGCCCAGTTCGCTCAGGCACAGGCCCGGCACCCCGACCGGGTGATCAACGTGGGCATCCGTGAGCAGCTGCTCATCGGTGCGGGCGCGGGCCTGGCGCTCACCGGTATGCGCCCCGTCATGCACACCTTCGCGAGCTTCCTCGTCGAGCGGCCCTTCGAGCAGGTCAAGCTCGACCTCGGGCACCAGGACGTCGGTGCGGTCCTCGTGAGCGCCGCCGCCTCCTTCGACTGGCCCGCCGGCGGCTTCACGCACATGGCGCCGGGCGACGTGGCCCTCCTCGACACCCTGGACGGCTGGACAGTGCATGTGCCGGGCCACCCCGACGAGGCCGAGACGCTGCTGCGGCACGCGGTCGCCGCCGGTGACGACAAGGTGTACGTACGGCTGTCGTTGCAGTCGAACAGGGAGGGGTTCCCGGTCGACGGCGCACGGTTCCGCACCCTCCGCGCGGGCCGCTCCGGTGTCGTCATCGCCGTCGGGCCGATGCTCGACGCGGTCCTTGACGCCACGGAAGGGCTCGACGTCACCGTCCTGTACGCGACGACCGTACGGCCCTTCGACACGGCCGCGCTGCGTCGGGCCACCGAGGCGGCGGGCACCGACGTCGTCCTCGTCGAGCCGTATCTCGCGGGCACGTCGACTGCCGTCGTGAACGACGCTCTCGCCGACGTGCCCCACCGCGTTCTGGGCCTCGGCGTGGGACGTCGCGAACTGCGCCGTTACGGGGACGTCGAGGAGCACGTGGCCGCGCACGGGCTCGACGCGCCGACGCTCCGCGAGCGGATCCGGGGATTCGTGGCCTGAGCGCGCCGTTCGCGTTCAGCCGACCTGCGGCATCCCCAACTCCGGGTGGGCGTCGACCAGTCGGGGCGGAGCCGCCTGGCGCCAGGAGTCGGCGAGGATGTCACGCAGTTCGCCCTCGTCCTCCAGTGCGGCCAGGCGCACTCTGACCCAGGCGAAGCCCGCCTCGTGGTCGGCGATCCAGAACTTCTCCGGCTCGGCCAGGACCAGTTCGTCGCGCTCGTCCTTCGGGCAGCGCACGGCGATGGACGTCTCGTCCTCGGGCAGCGTGGCGAACATCTTCCCCGCGACCCGGAACGTGGGCATGCTCCAGGCGATCTTCTCCGTCGTGTCCGGCAGGGAGAGGGAGATACGGCGTACGTCTTCGGCTTCGGGCATACAACGCACCGTAGCCAATGCCACTGACATTCACCCACGACGATCCGCGACGGTCCGCGATCACCGGCGTGAGGAGCTCCGCCCCCGCGCCGGGAGACACGGCTACTCCTCGGCGGCTGCGCCCAGCGCGTCCAACACGGGGCGGATCAACGGGTGTTGCTCTGCTCCTCTGCGGACGGCCGCGAAGACCCGCCGGGTGGGGGCGATCCCGTCGACCGGGCACACGACCACACCCGTCAGGTCCATGCCGCGCAGCGCCGACCGCGGTACGAGGGCCACGCCGGCGTCGGCCGAGGCGAGGGCCACGACCGCGCGGAAGTCGTCCGAGGAGTGTTCGAGGCGGGGCCGGAAACCGGCGTTCTCGCAGGCCAGGACGACCACCTCGTGGCAGGGATTGCCGGGGTACGGCCCGATCCACGGGTCCTTGGCCAGTTCGGCGAGCGGCACCTCGTGGGCGTCGGCGAGACGGTGGGTGACCGGGACGACCGCGTCGAAGGGCTCGGCGTAGAGGGGGACGTGGGTCAGCCGGGGGTCGTCGGCGGGCGGCGCTCCCCGGTACTCGACGGCCACCGCGACGTCGACCTGCCGGTCCAGCACCATCGGCAGGCTGGCGTCGCCCTCGGCGTCCTGGACGCGGATCCGGATGCCGGGGGCGGTTTCCGCGAGGCGGGCCAGGGCGGGGGCGACGACCAGCGCGATGCCGGTCGCGAAGGCGGCGACGGTGACCGTGCCGGCGGCGCCGGAGTCGTACGCGGCAAGCTCGGCCTCGGCCCGCTCCAGCTGGGCGAGGACCACGTTGGTGTGCGCGAGCAGGATCTCGCCGGCCGGGGTCAGCCGTACGCCCTTGGCGCCGCGCTCGACGAGCCGGCGGCCGGTCTCCTGTTCCAGGGCCGTGAGCTGCTGGGAGACGGCGGAGGGGGTGAGGTACAGCGCGGCGGCAGCCGCCGTCACCGTGCGGTGGTCGGCCACCGCACGCAGGATGTGGAGCCGCCGTGCTTCGATCACGCGATCGATTATCCAGTACGTCCGGAACGGTATGCCCGGGAAGGCATGCCCGCGACGGTTCCGTCAGCGCTCCAGCTCCGCCCAGGCCTCGACAAAGGCATCCACGGCACGGTTCACGTCCTCGGTGGAGTGCCCGGCCGACAGCTGGACGCGGATCCGGGCCTGCCCCTGGGGCACGACCGGGTACGAGAAGCCGATCACATACACACCGCGCTCCAGCAGCAGTTCCGCCAGCCGGCTCGCCTTAGTGGCGTCACCGATCATCACCGGCGCGATGGCGTGGTCGCCGGGGAGGATGTCGAAGCCCCTCTCGGTCATCCGGCGGCGAAACCGTGCGGTGTTCTCGGCGAGCCGGGTCCGCAGGTCGGCCGCGGACTCCAGCAGGTCGAGCACCTTCAGCGAGGCGGCGGCGATCACCGGGGCAAGCGTGTTCGAGAACAGGTAGGGCCGTGAGCGCTGCCGCAGGAGAGCGACGATCTCGGCGCGCGCGGCCACGTACCCCCCGGACGCGCCCCCGAGCGCTTTGCCCAGCGTGCCGGTGACGATGTCCACGCGGTCCATGACGCCGTGCAGTTCGGGCGTGCCCCGGCCGCCGGGCCCGACGAAGCCCACGGCGTGCGAGTCGTCGACCATGACCATCGCGCCGTGGCGGTCGGCGAGGTCGCAGATCTCGCGCAGCGGGGCCACATAGCCGTCCATGGAGAACACGCCGTCGGTGACGATCAGCTTCCGGCGCGCGCCGGACTCCGTCGCCTCCTTCAACTGCCGTTCCAGATCGGCCATGTCGCGGTTGGCGTACCGGAAGCGGCGGGCCTTGGACAGGCGGATGCCGTCGATGATCGAGGCGTGGTTGAGGGCGTCGGAGATCACCGCGTCCTGGGCGTCGAGGAGGGTCTCGAAGACGCCTCCGTTCGCGTCGAAGCAGGAGGAGTAGAGGATCGTGTCCTCCTGGCCGAGGAACGCCGAAAGACGGGCCTCCAGCTCCTTGTGCACCTCCTGCGTACCGCAGATGAAGCGCACGGAGGCCATGCCGTAGCCCCAGCGGTCGAGTGCCTCGTGGGCGGCGGCGACGACCTCGGGATGGTCGGCGAGGCCGAGGTAGTTGTTCGCGCAGAAGTTGAGCACCTCGCCGGGGCGCCCGCCCGCGGTCACGGAGACGGTCGCGGACTGCGGGGTGCCGATGACACGCTCGGGCTTGTGCAGACCGGCGGCGCGGATCTCGTCGAGGGTGGCGCGCAGGTCGTCGCGCACGGAGTCGAACATGACAGAAGCTCCTGAGGCTGTGAGGGAGTTACGTGGTCCAGTCGAGGATGACCTTGCCGCCCCGGCCGCTCGCCGCGTCCGCGAACGCGGCCTCGTGGTCGCGGTGGTCGTAGCGGCCGGTGATGACCGGGGCGAGGTCGAGGCCGCCCTCCAGCAGCACCGACATCGCGTACCAGGTCTCGAACATCTCACGGCCGTAGATGCCCTTGATCGTGATCATGGAGGTGACGATCCGGGACCAGTCGACCGGGAACTCCTCGGACGGCAGGCCGAGCATGGCGATCCGTCCGCCGTGCGTCATGTTGGCGATCATGTCGCGCAGGGCCTCGGGGTGGCCGGACATCTCCAGGCCGATGTCGAAGCCCTCGCGCAGCCCGAGGGCACGCTGGCCGTCGGCGACGGTCGCGCGGGAGACGTTCAGCGCCAGACTCGCGCCGATCTTTCGCGCCAGTTCGAGCCGTTCCTCGCTGACGTCGGTGACGACGACGTTCCGCGCTCCCGCGTGCCGGGCCACCGCCGCCGCCATCAGCCCGATCGGGCCGGCCCCGGTGATCAGGACGTCCTCGCCCACCAGCGGGTAGGTCAGGGCGGTGTGCACGGCGTTGCCGAACGGGTCGAAGATCGCCGCCACGTCGAGGTCGACGGGCACCCGGTGCACCCACACGTTGGCGGCGGGCAGCGCCACGTACTCCGCGAAGGCACCGTCGCGGCCGACACCGAGCCCCACCGTGGCCCGGCACAGATGACGGCGCCCGGCGAGGCAGTTGCGGCACCGGCCGCACACGAGGTGCCCCTCGCCGCTGACCCGGTCGCCGACACCGATCTCGGTGACATCGCGTCCGGTCCCGACGACCTCGCCGACGAACTCGTGCCCGAGTACGAGCGGCGTACGGATCGTCTGCCGCGCCCAGCCGTCCCAGGCCCGGATGTGCAGGTCGGTGCCGCAGATCCCGGTTCTGAGCACCTTGATCAGTACGTCACCGGGGCCGACGGCCGGTTCCGGTACGTCCGCGAGCCACAGCCCGGGCTCCGCCTTGTCCTTGACCAGCGCTTTCAACGCAGCGGCTCCTGTGGGTGAGGCCCCGGTCCAGGGCACGCCGAAGGAGCCCGTGCCGGGGAGAGTGGTGACGTCGTCGGCAAGAAATCTGCCGTACCGCGACGCCCCGGTCCATCGAGGTTTTCTTAAGCGCCGCCGCAGCTTTCCTTCACGCCCTCCGTACGAGGAGCGCAGGTCGACCGGCACATCCCCCTTGGCCGGATGAACGAGAACAGCCGACCGCCTGTTGATCCGACCGGAACCGTCAGCCGTATCCCTTCTGAGAAACCGCGCGAACCCATGGGTGAACCGACCCACGGACTGACAGCCCAGCTCCGCCGGGCCCGTCGAAGGAGCCAGGAACCATCATGCCCGCACCGCACTTGGCGCTCCCGCCCAACGACCGGGTCCTGTCGTTGTTCACCGGCTGGACCCGGGCACACTGGGAGGCGCTCGCCGACCGGCAGTTGGCGGCGCTGGTCCCCTACGCGACGCCGGGTCTCGCGCAGTACCGGCTGCCGGGCCGGAACTCCTCCGCGGGCGTGGTGTCGGACGGACTCGAGGGCTTCGCACGGTCATTTCTGCTGGCCTCCTTCCGGATCGCGGGAGCGGCGGGCGAGGTGGACGCCCGTCTCGTAGAACGCTACGCGCAGGGTCTGACAACGGGCACGGACCGTGACAGCGGCGAGGCCTGGCCCGAACTCACCGACTGTTCCCAGCCGATGACCGAGGCGGCCTCGATCGCCATCGGGCTGCACGAGACCCGCCCCTGGATCTGGGACCGGCTCGACGTGGACGTCCAGGAGCGGATCGTCGACTGGCTGTGGGGATTCGTGGGCCGCCGCACCCGGGACGACAGCGGGCGGCTGTGCCAGGTCGTCGCCGAGCAGTTCCTGGCCTCCGTGGGCGCGCCGCACCGCCAGGAGGACATCGACAGCGGACTCGACCGGATCGACGACTGGTATGTCGGCGGCGGCTGGTACAGCGACGGCGACGGCCGTACGTTCGACTACCACGTCGGCTGGGCGCTGCATCTGTATCCGCTGCTCTGGAGCCGGATGACGGGCGGTGCGGACGGCGGGCGCGGCCGGGTGCACCGGCGTCGGCTCGCTCAGTTCCTCACCTCCTATCCGCACTTCTTCGGGGCGGACGGCGCCCCCGTCCACCAGGGCCGCTCCCTGACGTACCGTTTCGCCGCGACGGCTCCCGTCTGGCTGGGCGCGCTGGCCCGGTGCACTCCGCTGGCGCCGGGGCTGACCCGGCGGCTGGCCTCGGGCGCGGTGGCGCACTTCGTGGAGCGCGGGGTGCCCGACGAGCGCGGGCTGCTGCCGCTGGGCTGGTACGGCACGTTTCTGCCCGCGACCCAGGCGAACTCGGGGCCGGGATCCCCGTACTGGTCGAGCATGGCCTTCCTGGGCCTGCTGCTGCCCCCGGAGCACGCGGTGTGGACCGCCCGTGAACGCCCGCTGCCCGTCGAGGAGTCGGACCAGTACACGGCGCTGCCGGGACCGGGGTGGCTGCTGCACGGCACCCGGCACGACGGCATCGTGCGTCTCGTCAACCACGGCAGTGACCACAACCCGATGGAGGGACCCGCCGACGACGATCCGCACTACGCCAAGTTCGGATACTCGACGGCCACCGCACCGGAGACGGGCTCGGTGGCCTGGGAGCGGAACGTGGACGGCCACCTGGCGCTCCTCGCGCCCGACGGCACGGCGTCGCGCCGACGCAGAATCGTTCCGCTGCACTGCTCGGGACGGGTCGCCGCCTCCTGGTACGAAGCCGAACTCCCCGGTGTCGATGGGGAGTTCCGGGTCGAGTCGACGAGCTTGCTGCACGGTTCGTGGGAGATCCGTGCGCACCGTGTCCAGGCACCGGCCGACGTGGCTGTCCGCGAGGGGGGCTACGCGGTGGCCGACACCGCCGTGCCCGAGGCCGAGCGGGGCGACGGCTGGGCCCTGACCCGTACCGGCTCGGGGCTGACCAGCGTGGTCGTCGCGCTGCACGGCTGGGACGACGTGACGGGCGTGGCCCGCGAGGTCGACTCGAACGCCTTCGGCCCGCACTCGGCGACGCCCTACCTGCGGTGCTCGGCCCAAGCCCCGGGAGCGACCCGGCTGTTCGTGACCCTGGTCGCGCTGACCCGGGACGCCGTGCATCCGCAGGCCCTGCGCGAGGCGGTGTCGTGCGCGGTGACGGAGGAGGGCCGCGCCCTGATCATGTTCCCGGACGGCGAGACGGTCTCCGTATGACAAAGGCGATGACGACGATGCCGAAGACGCGCGTGTGACGCGGACGCAGTCCCCCGGGAACGAATCCCCCTGGAATCGGGCTCCCTCAGAGGGTGCCTTCCCCCGGCACGAGCTGCCCGACCAGTTCCGCCGCCATCGCCTTGATCGTCTCGAGCCCCGCCCTCCCCCAGGGACGCGGCTCGAAGTCGGCGACGCACACCGTGCCCAGCGCCATGCCCGCCGTGTCGATGAGCGGCGCGCCCAGGTACGACCGGATACCGAACTCGTCGACGACCGGGTTGCCCGCGAACCGCGGATAGTCCCGGACGTCCTCCAGGACCAGTGCCTTGCGCCGGACCACCACATGCGGGCAGAACCCGTGGTCGCGCGGCAGCCGGCGGCCCACGCGCGGCTTCACCTCCTCGGAGTCGGCGCCGGCGTCCCGACGCCTGCCGGTGTCGGCGTCGCCGGGGACATGGAGCCCGGCGAAGAACTGCCGCTCCTCGCCGATGAAGTTGACCATCGCGTAGGGCGCGCCGACCAGCTCCGCGAGGCGGTCCGCGAAGGCGTCCAGGGCAGGTTCGGGCCGTTCCCCGAGGCCCAGTCCGTGCAGCCGCCGGGTGCGGGCGGGGGCGTCGCTGTCCTCGGGGGTCAGCAGCAGACGACCGGCCGGGCGGGGCGGGTCGTAGCTCATGGGCGGGCTCCCTCACTGTGGGCGCTGGGCGCGGACGCGGGCGCGTGGGCGAGCAGATGCCGTACGAGCGTGAGCAGGGTCTGCACTCCCGAACTGGAGATACGGGCGTCGCAGCGCACGATCGGGATGGCGGGGTCGAGGTCGATCGCGGCGCGCACCTCTTCGGGGTCGTAGCGGTAGGAACCGTCGAACTCGTTGATCGCGACGATGAAGCCGAGGCCGCGCTGTTCGAAGAAGTCGACGGCCGCGAAGCAGTCCTCCAGGCGCCGGGTGTCGGCGAGGATCACCGCGCCGAGCGCGCCTTCGGAGAGCTCGTCCCACATGAACCAGAACCGCTCCTGTCCGGGCGTGCCGAACAGATAGAGGACGTGTTGCGGATCCAGGGTGATGCGACCGAAGTCCATCGCCACGGTGGTCTCGACCTTGTTCTCGATGCCTTCGAGACTGTCGGTCGAGGCACTCACCGTGGTGAGCAGTTCCTCCGTGCTGAGCGGCGCGATCTCGCTCACCGCGCCGACCAGGGTCGTCTTGCCGACTCCGAACCCTCCCGCCACCAGGATCTTCAAGGCGGTGGGAAAGGGATCAGAGCTGTCGTCGTAGTCCATCGAGCACTGCCTCCAGAAGAGACCTGTCAGTGGGGTTGTGGGAGAACTCGGGCGGTTTGGTGGTGAGCGCGCCGCAGTCGACGAGGTCGGACAGCAACACCTTGGTGACCGCCGCCGGCAACTTCAGCTGGGCGGCCATCTCGGCGACCGACACGGGCAACCGGCACATTTCGAGCGCCTGTTCGTGTTCGGGGCCGAGGTAGCCGAGCGGGGTGGCCCCGGTGGCCATCACCTGGGACATGAGGTCGAGGGCGGTGGACGGCCGGGTCCGGCCATTGCTGACGGTGTAGGGGCGCACGAGCCGTCCGGCCGCGTCGTCGAGCCAGGGCCCGTCGCCGGCCGCCGTCACGCTCAAGGCCTCATCGCCGACGGTTCGACGGCGGACTGCCGGGGCGCGGTCATCAGGTACGGGCGGACGCTCTTGACCAGCATCGCCATCTCGTACCCGAGCACCGCGGCATCGGCCTCCCGGCCCGCGAGCACGGCGAGACAGGTGCCGGAGCCCGCGGTGGTGACGAACAGCAGGGTCGAGTCGAGTTCGACGACGACCTGCCGGACCTCACCTCCGTCTCCGAACCGGATGCCCGCGCTGCGTCCGAGGGAGTAGAGACCGGAGGCCAGGGCGGCCATGTGGTCGGCGCTGTCCGGGTCGAGTCCGTGCACGGACTTGACGAGTCCGTCGCAGGACAGGAGTACCGCGCTCGTGGTGTGCGGTACGCGCTGGACGAGGCCGCTCATCAGCCAGTCGAGGTCGGATACATGGCCGGTCGGCAGATCGCTCGCCATGGTGGATCGACTCCTTGGGGTACGAAGGTCTGCGGGAGCGCTGGGGGTGGGGGCAGCACTGGTGCTGCTGCGGGTGGTGGTGCTGTGGGGGGTGGTCATCCGGCAGGTGCGCTCCCGTCGTGCCGGGTGGTGAGGTCCAGGTCGTGGCCGGGCGCGCGCAGTCGGTGCGCCTCGGGTATGGGGGAGGTGTCCCCGGGCGGTACGGCCCTGGAATCCGGAGAGTCCCTGTGGTCCCTGGGGGCCGTGGGGTACGCGGCGGCATCGGTGCGGCCCCCGTCCGGGGCCACCGGGGACAGGCCCGGTCCGGGTGGCCTCGTGGAGATCCGCTCCATGGACCCCGGTTCCTGATGGGCGGTCTCCGAGGCGGTCGGGTACGCGGGCTTCGTGTACGTCCGTTCCGAGGGCGCCGGTTGTCCGGAGGCCGCAGCCTCCGTGCGCGCCCGCTCTCCGTACCGCGCCTCGTACTCCCTCTCCATCGCCGCGATGGCCGGGTCCGTGTAGTCCGCCTCCAGTTGGCGGGCCTCGGCGAGCCCGATGCCGCGCTGGAAGGCGGCCATGAGGCCGGGGTCGTGTTCTACGACGTCGTCGCTCTCCGGGCGGGGAGCCGCCGGGCCGCCGCGCAGTTGGGGCGCGATGTGTTCCTGGGCGCGGCGGCGGGGCAGTTGGGGCTTGCCCATGGTGCCGCGCACGGCGCTGTTGCGGGGCGTGGACGGCGCGGCCACGTTGTCCGTGACGGTGCGCCGGTCGTCGGGGCGGATGCCGGGCATCGCCTCCGCCGGGTTGGGCCGCTCCGGGTGCGCCCCGCGTACGGGCAGTGGGGCGGGGCCCCGGCCGTTCGGCGCCGGTATGGCCGGCCGGGGCGCCTGGGGCCGGCGCGCCGGCGAGCCGCCGGTCTGCGGGCGGGGCGCCGGGGGCCGTTCCTCGTGGCCGGCGGCCGACGGACGCTGCTGGGGCGGCTCGGCCACCCTGCGCATGCCCCCGGTCTCGTGGATCTGGGCCTGGGCGCGGCTTTGGGGCTGAGGCGTCGTCTGGAGGCGCGGCTGCGGGACGACTCCGGATGCGCCCTGTCCCGGCTCCGTGCCCAGCAGCCCCTGCGGCACCACGAGTACGGCCTGCACGCCGCCGTAGATGTTGGTCTGCAGGCGGACGTGGATGCCGTGCCGGCGGGCGAGCTGGGAGACGACGAAGAGTCCGATGCGGCCGTCCTGGAGCAGGCTGGCCACGTTGACCTGGTCGGGATCGGTGAGCAGGGCGTTCATCTTGTGCTGTTCTTCCACGGGCATACCGAGGCCGCGGTCCTCGACCTCGATGGCGAGCCCCGAGGTCACGAGGTTGGCGCGCAGCAGCACCTGGGTGTGCGGGGCGGAGAACAGGGTGGCGTTCTCGACGAGTTCGGCGAGCAGGTGGATGACGTCGGCGACGGCGTGTCCGCGCAGGGTGCCGTCGATCGGGGGCACGAGCTTGACCCGCGAGTACTGCTCAACCTCCGCGATGGCCGAGCGCAGCACCTCCGTCATGGAGACCGGGTTGCTCCACTGGCGGCGGGAGACGGCGCCGCCGAGGACGGCGAGGTTCTCGGCGTGGCGACGGATGCGGGTGGCGAGGTGGTCGACGTGGAAGAGGCCCTTGAGCAGGTCGGGGTCCTCGATCTCGTGTTCCAGCTCGTCGAGGATGGAGATCTCGCGGTGCACGAGCGACTGAAGGCGCCGGGCGAGGTTGACGAAGACCTCGACCTTCTGTTCGCTGCCCGCCTGGCTGGAGAGCTGCGAGGCCTGGACGACGGCGGTCACGGCGCCGTCGTGGGCGCGGGCGAGGTCGGCGCCGAGGAGCTCGAAGTCGTCGGCGTCGGCCGCCGGTTCACCACGCGGCCGGCGGGCCGGCAGGGGGTCGCCGCGCCGCAGGGCCTCCACGAGGGCGCCCAGGTCGGCTTCACCGCGGACGCTGGTCTGGCGCAGGGCACCGAGGCGTTCGCGTACGGATCTGGCGGTGCGGTCGGCGGCCACCAGAGCGATCACGATGCCGACGAGAGCCACGCCGACCGCCCCGGCGAGCACGGCGAAGAGGGTGAGGGTGGGCCGCACCCCGCTGGAGCGGATGAGGAACAGGACCGCCGCGCAGGCACTGAGGGCGACCGCGAGCGGCGGCAGCACGGCGAGCCGCATCAGTTGCGGCCGTATGTGGGTCTCGGGCAGCGAGGGGACGGCACGGGCGACCGGCCGACCGTGCCGCCCGCCCTCACGGCGGTCTGCGCGGGGGGCCGGTGCTCGGAGGTGAGACATCTTCGTCCTCGTACTGGTGCGTCGGGACCTGGGATCGCGCGTCTGCGCGACTCGGGCGTGTGCCATCGCATTGCCGGTCGGGGGCCGAAGAAAACGGCCCTGTGTCGCCCGGCGGCCACTCACAGTAGTCGGCAAGGCATCATGTGCGGTGGGCAGTTGACAAACTCCCCCACACGGCGTCCCGCTCTGGTATGAGACCTCGCACGGCAGACCGATAAATCATTCGGACACGTATTCCCCCGCCGGACCGAATCGATCAGACCTGGTCAGAGCCGCTCACGAACAGACGGCGAGGGCCGGGAAGCCACCTGCTCCCCGGCCCTCGCCGTCCGTACGACTGTCCGATCGTCGTCTGTTTTCGCCCTTCGCGGTCAGCCCCCGGACACCACCCTGGGCTCTCCGCTGCCGTCGGCAGCACCCCCCTGAATGTCACCGGCCGTGTCGGTCCGGGCGTCGTCCACATCAGCCGTACGAGTGACATCGGCCGTACGAGAGGCCGCGGCCACACCGGCGGCAGCCTTCCGCATGGCCTCGCGGACGGCCACGTCGTCCCCGTTCCGCAGGGCTTCCTTGAGCTCGCCGACCGCTGCCTCGACCTCGGTCCTGACGTCGCCCGGCATCGTGTCCTCGTGGTCGTGAACGAACTTCTCGGTGGCGTGGACGAGTTGATCGGCCCGGTCGCGCGTCTCGGCGGCTTCACGGCGCAGGCACTCCCGCTCCGCGTACCGCTGGGCCTCACGCACCATGCGTTCGAGGTCGGCCCCTGGCAGTGCGGATCCGCCGGTGACCGTCACACGTTGCTCCTCGCCGGTGCCCAGATCCTTGGCGGAGACGTCCATGATCCCGTTGGCGTCGATGTCGAAGGCGACCTCGATCTGAGGCTCGCCGGCCTTCGCCCGAGGCAGACCTGTCAGTTGGATCGTGGCGAGCATCTTGTTGTACGCCGCGATCTCGCGCTCACCCTCGTAGACCTTGATCTCCAGCACCGTCTGTCACCGCCTGCCGCCTGGCCGCCTCACCGACCAGCACCTCACCGTCCTTCGTGAAGGCGACGACAGAGGGCGTGGACCTGTCCCCCTCCGCGTTGGCGATGACGGTCGGCTCCCCGCCTTCGAGGACACTCACCACAGAATGCGTTGTACCAAGGTCGATCCCTACAGCACGAGCCACCGTGCGCTCCCCCCAGCCGCCGCGGCGACAGCCCCGCGTGAACTTACCCACCGTCAGGTTTCCATATCCGGCCAATTCGCACATGGCTCTTCAGTAGACGGACGACGCGACAGTCCAACCGCGACAGATTTGCCCGGTCACCCGATTCACGGGAGGTTGACGCCATGCGCACACTGACTTTCGGCATGAACCAGAGCCTGGACGGCTACATCGCCGCGCCCGGCGACGACCTCGGCTGGAGCGTGCCGAGCGACGAGCTGTTCCAGTGGTGGTCCGACCGGGTGGGGGCGACGGGCCTGGCGCTGTACGGGCGCAGACTGTGGGAGACGATGAGCTCCCACTGGCCGACCGCCGACCAGCAGCCCGGCGTCACACCGGCGCATGTCGAGTTCGCCCGCCGCTGGCGGAACATGCCGAAGGTGGTGTTCTCGTCGACGGCCAGCACGGTCGACTGGAACACCCGCCTGGTCACCGACGACGCGGTCACCGAGATCGCCCGGCTGAAGGCCCAGGACGGCGGCCCCATGGACATCGGAGGCGCCACACTCGCCGCAGCGGCCATGCGGGCCGGGCTGATCGACGAGTACGCGATCGTCACCCATCCGGTCCTGGTGGGCGGCGGCACGCCGTTCTTCACGGCCCTGGACAACTGGGTGAACCTGAGCCTGGTGGAGACCCGGACGTTTCCTGACGGCGTGATGCTGACCAGGTACGCGACCAGGCGCTGACTGCCCGACGTCGGATCAGCGCGGGCTTCGGGCGGCAAGGATCTCGTAGCGCCTGTCCCCGTCCGACCGGCTCGGGACAGCCGGATACAGTGCGCGCAACGGCAGCCTGGTTACTCAAGGAGGGGACGCGTGACCGACGCCAGCGAAACCCGATCCGCCGGCAGTGCGGCGCGGGCGACTCAGCAGAGCCGACTGCACCGTCTGATGCGCTACCTCCCCCTGATCGCCCCCGTCCTGCTGTGGACCGTGCCCTGCTTGCTGCTCCTGCACACGGGCCAGCACTGGCCCCTGCCCGTCACCCTGCCCGGCACCGCCCTGTTCCTTCTCGGCTTCATCACGATGCCGCTCGCGATGGCGCGCGGCCACGGCCGGCGTCAGCAGGACCGGGCGGCGATCGTCGGGGACACCCTGCTGGGCACCAGCTGGGTTCTGTTCACCTGGTCCGTTCTGCTCGGCGTCCTGTTGCGGCTCGCGCTGTCCGTGGCCGGCGTCGGCGAGGGTCAGGACCGGGCCCGGATCGTCACCTGGGCCGTCCTCGGCGTCACCGCCGTACTGCTCGCGTGGGGGTACGCCGAGGCCCGCCGCGTGCCACGCGTGCGCCGACTCGACGTGCAACTTCCACGGCTGGGTGCCGGCCTGGACGGTATCCGGGTCGTCCTGATCACCGACACCCACTACGGCCCGCTCGACCGCGCCCGCTGGTCGGCACGGGTGTGCGAGACGGTGAACACGCTGGAAGCCGACGTGGTCTGCCACACCGGCGACATCGCGGACGGCACGGCCGAACGCCGCCGTGCCCAGGCCGCCCCCCTCGCCACCGTGCGGGCCACCCGGGCCCGGGTGTACGTCACCGGCAACCACGAGTACTACAGCGAAGCCCAGGGCTGGGTCGACCTGATGGACGAGCTGGGCTGGGAGCCGCTGCGCAACCGCCATCTGTTGCTCGAACGCGGAGGCGACACCCTCGTGGTCGCCGGCGTCGACGACGTCACCGCCGAATCCTCCGGCCTGACCGGCCACCGCGCCCACCTCGCCGGAGCCCTCAACGGCGCCGACCCCGACCTGCCCGTCCTGCTCCTCGCCCACCAGCCCAAGTTCATCGACAGGGCGGCAGCCGCCGGCATCGACCTCCAGCTCTCCGGCCACACCCACGGCGGCCAGATCTGGCCCTTCCACCACCTGGTCCGCATCGACCAGCCCGCCCTCGCCGGCCTCAGCCACCACAGCCCCCGCACCCTCCTCTACACCAGCCGCGGCACCGGCTTCTGGGGCCCGCCCTTCCGCATCTTCGCCCCCAGCGAGATCACCCTGCTCGTACTCCGCTCCCCACAGCAGTCCACCTCGCCGTAACACCGGGCTGACCATTCGTACGACTCCGCAAGCCCTCGGCCGGACCAAAGGTCAGGCTGGGGGCTCGCGGTGTGACCGGCCGTCAGAATCGGACCGTGCCCGCCGCCTTGGTGCGTCCTACGGCGTGCGGAAGGAGTCCGCGTAGATGTGCCGGATGAGGTCGGTGTCGATGTCCGGAGTCGGATCGTTGTCGAGGTTTCCGCTGATGCCGTCGACGAACGTGTCGATGTCGCGGGCGGTGAACCCCCAGCTCTCCAGTCCGGTCGCCAGCCCCGCCGTGGCCAGCACGCCGGAGACCGCCTGGTGGATGTCGTGGTGACCCAGGGCCTCGGCGACGTCGGCGAAGCCGTCCTTGGCGTGCGGCTGGACGGTGCGCAGCCAGGCCGGGTAGAGCAGGGCCAGGCCCCTGCCGTGCGGTACGTCGATCCGCCGGACCGCGCCCATCGCCTGCTGGAGGCGGTGCGGCAGACAGGTGCTCGCGCAGGCGACGTTGACGCCGCCGAGCAGTGCGGCGTGGGCCATCGACTCCCGGATCTGCGGGCTGCTGCTCCCGGCGGCGACCAGGGGCAGATGGTCGCGGATCAGCGCGATCGCGTACCGCGCGTGGGACCGGCTCTCGTCGGTCGCGCGGGCCGCCACATAGCCCTCGATCGCGTGGGCGAGCGCGTCGAAGGTGGTCTCGACGGCGACCGCGACCGGGAGCGGCGCGGTGAGGTCCGGGTCCACGACGGCGACCTTGGGGAAGACGTCGTCGCCCCGGATGCCGGACTTGAAGCCCCGCACCACGTCGGTGACGATGGCCCCCTTGGTGACCTCCGACCCGCTGCCGGCCGTCGTCGGCACGGCGATGACGGGGAGGGCGGACGGGGAGGCGGTGAGCGTCTCGCCGATGATGTCGCGCACGGTGTCGTACGGGCCGGCCACGGCCACGGCCTTGGCCGCGTCGATGGCGCTGCCGCCGCCCAGGCCGATCACGACGTCGCAGGACCGCGACTTCGCCAGCGCCACGGCCTCGTCGATCTCGTCGGACCGGGGGTTGGCGCTGATCCTGTCGAAGACGGTCACCGACAGGCCCGCCCGGCGCAACGAGTCCGCCGCCCGGTCCAGGAAGCCGTGGCGGCGCATCGCGGTGCGCCCGCACACGATCAGCGCGTGCCCGCCCCACTGGGCCGAGAGCGCGCCGACCTGGTCCAGGGTGCCGCTCCCGAAGACCACGTGGGTGGGTACGGGGAACTCAAGCCGCATGGTCACCGACTCCGTTCTTCCGGTTGTCCTCGAGTGCCTCGATGACGGCGCAGGTGCCGTCTGCGAGGTAGTGCAGTGCGGAGCCGCCGCCGGTGGACCGGGGACCGGTCCAGGGAAGCTCCGCGACGGTGTCGCCGCCGAGCAGCAGGGTGTGCGGCTCGCCGGGTTCACGGGCGCCGAGCACCGCTGCCGCCGCACGGTGGTTTCCCTCGGCGTGTCGGCCGGGCGTACCGGCCATCAGGACCCGGTCGGCCTCCCGTACCGCGTCCACCGCCCACCGTTCGAGGTCGAAGTCGACGATGGCCCAGCCGTCCGGGACCCCCTTCTCGACGTCCACCGTCCGGGTGGCGCCTTCGGGGCCGGCGATCAGGACCGTACGCGGCAGGTGGATGCGAGCCCGGTTCCGGCGGCCGAGTACGGTGCGTGCCACGGCGGCGCAGCGCTCGGCCTCGGTGCCCAGCTCGGAGTCGCCGATGGCGTGACCGCTGACCGCCAGAAGGGTGTTGAGCACCGCCCCGCCGGGGATCACCACGTCGTACGCGCGCGTCAGGCTCTCCAGCCCCACCGCCGTCTTCTCCGCCTTGACGCCGCCCAGCACGGCCACCGAACCTGCCGTCCGGCCACCTGCCGCCCCGCCACCGGCCGCCCACGGTCGCAGCAGCTCGGTCTCACCCAGGAGACTGGAGGCCGCGTAGCCCGGCAGGAACGCGAGGATGCCGACGTTGGAGGCGTGGCGGCGGTGTGCTTTGGAGAATCCGCCGACCGCCACCCGGTCGCCCAGGCGGGCGAGCGCGGCGGCCAGTTCGCGGTCGCCGCGTTCCTCGCCCGCCTCCAGCCGGACGTTGCCGAACAGAGCGATCTCCCCGTCGCGCAGCTCAGCCGCCCAGCTCTGGGCCTGCCGTGAGGAGCATGCCGGCAGATAGCGGACTTCCTGGCCCAGGCACCGGCCGAGGTACCCGGCCAGATAGTCCAGGTGCCGGGCCGTGCCGTCCTTCGCGCTGCCCTGGTGGCTGAGGAGCGCGACCCGGGCGCCCGCCACGGCCAGGCCGCGCAGGTCGTCAAGCTCGGTGTCGATCCGGCCGGTGTCCGTCAGCGCGGGGCCGACGTTGAACCCGGCAGAGTAGACCCAGCGCTCCCCGGGCACGACGGGGTGATCGCGCAGCAGCCGCATGGTGCTCACAGCCCGTACTGGCACAGGCCGGTCCGCTCGTCGAGGCCGAACATCACGTTCATGTTCTGGATCGCGGATCCGGCCGCGCCCTTGACGAGGTTGTCGGTCACGGCGATCACCTTGACGAAGCCCCGGTCCGCGTCGTAATCCACGCCGATGTGGCAGAAGTTGGAGCCGGTGACGGCGGTCAGCCTCGGATAGACGCCGTACTCCTTGGCGTTGAGCCCGGCCTTCTTGGGTGCGCTGTTGACTCGGACGAAGAACTCGTCGGCGTAGTAGCGCTCGTAGAGGTCCAGCAGCGCGGCCCGGTCGATCCGCTCGCGCTCCTGCGGACGGACGGCCAGGCTCGCCTGGATGTAGATGCCCCGGGCGAAGTTGCCGTGTGCCGTGGTCATGTCGACGCACAACTCCCGGCCGGCCAGCGGCGCGAGATGATTCTCCAGCTCCGGGGCGTGGCGGTGCCCTTCGAGGCTGTACGGGAGCATGGAACCGAACGCCTCAGCGTGCATGATCTCGGTGAGCGGCTTGTTCCCGGCCCCGGTGGTGCCGTTGACGGCGGCGAGGTGGACGGGGATGTCCAGGTCGGCGAGGCCGCTGGACAGCAGGGGAGCCAGTCCGAGCACGGTGGTGATGGCGTAGCAGCCGGGGTTGGCCACCAGCCGGGCTCCGGCGACCTGTTCGCGGTGGAGTTCGGTCACCCCGTAGACGGCCTCGTCGAGCAGGTGAGGGGCGGCGTGCGGCGCGCCGTAGACCTCGGCGTACCGCTGCGGGTCGCGGAAGCGGAAGTCGGCGCTGACGTCGATGACCTTCACCCCGCGGTCCAGGAAGAAGGCCGCCGAGCGCATCGCCTCGCCCGACGGGGTGCAGAAGAACACCACGTCGAGGTCGTCCGCGCGGCGCCGGAGTTCCTCCGCGTCGACGAAGCTCAGCCCGCAGCCGAGCAGATTGGGGTGGACCCGGTCGAACTCCTCCCCGCCCCGGGCCGTGGGCGTGATGGAGCCGACGCCGGGGTGGTTGAGCAGCAGCCGGGCGAGTTCGCCGCCGGCGTGGCCGGTGCCTCCCACGATGCCGATACACAGCGTCATGCGTCACCTCGCGGAGTAAGGATGATCTTGCCAGTGGTGGGCTTGCCCTCGGCCATCAGGCTCATGGCCTCGGCGGTGTCGGCCAGCGCGAAACGGTGCGTGACCATGGGGCGGGGGTCGATCTCCCCGGCGGCCAGCCAGGAGATCACGGTGCGGAAGTCCGCGGCCGTCGACAACGAGGAGCCGATGACCGTCACCTCCCGGCCGACGAGGGCGTTGGCCGCCAGCGGCACGGGGCCGTCGAAGAAGCTGACCACGATCACGGTGCCGCCCGCCCGCACGGCGCCGACCGCCTCGTCGAGCGCGTCGGGGTGGCCGGCCGCGACCACGACGACGTCCGCCTCGGCGGACGGCCCGGCCGGGGCGAGGACGTCGGCGTACGCGTCCGCGCCAAGAGCCAGGGCGCGCTCGCCCTTCTCCTGGCCGACGTCTGTGCAGGTGATCCGGGTGAAGCCGAGCCGGCGTGCCGCGATCAGGCAGGCCAGGCCGATGCTGCCGGATCCGATGACGCGCATCGTTCTCCCCCGCGCCGGGCCGGCCAGCCGGATGGCGTGCAGACCGATGGAGAGCGGTTCGACGAGCGCGCCGAGCTCCGGATCGAGCCCCGGGGGCAGGGCGAAGGTCATGTGTGGCCGGAGCGTCACATACTCCGCGAAGGATCCCTCCCACCCCAGGTGGCACAGGTTCCGCTTGTCCCGGCAGAGGTTGGTGAGCCCCTGAGCGCACCGCTCGCAGCTCTCGCAGTGCGCGTAGGCCGCCGCGCAGACCAGGTCGCCGACGGCGAAGCCGCCCGCCGCCCGCTCCACGACGCCGCACAGCTCGTGGCCGAGGACGACCGGCGCGGTCTTGTAGGGGTGCGCGCCCCGGTACGTGGCGAGGTCCGACCCGCACACGCCGGTGGCGAGCACCCGGACCAGGAGCTCCTCCCGGTCGGCGGCGGGCACGGGAGTGCTCCGGTATTCGATACGCCCGTACTCGGTGAGCACGGCGCTGTTCATGGGCATGAGGTGGCCACCTTCCGTCCGGCGAGCACCTCGTGCAGCGAGTCGAGGAGGATCCGGCCGATGCGCTGCTGGGAGTCCGCCGACATCGCGCCGATGTGCGGCGTGATCACGACGTTGTCCAGCTCGGCGAGGCGACCGGGGTTGCCCTCCTCGGCCACCACGTCGAGTGCGGCGCCCGCGATCTCGCCGTCCGTGAGCGCCCGGTACAAGGCCTCCTCGTCGGCCACGGGCCCCCGTGAGATGTTCACCAGCAGCGCCGAACGCTTCATGGCCCGCAGTGCGCGCTCGTCGATCAGGTGGTGTGTACGGTCGGTGAGCGGCACGGCCAGGCACACCACGTCGGCGGTGGCCAACAGCTCGTCCAGGGCCACCGTTTCGACTCCCCGCCCACGCAGCTCCACCCGGCGCTCGGGCGTGTCCCGGTCGACGGTGGCGACCACCCGCATCCCCAAGCCGTGCGCCAACTGGGCGAGGCGCGAGCCGATCTGGCCCAGCCCCACCAGGCCGAGGGTCTTCCCGCCGAGTTCAATGCCCGCCAGGGCGGCCTTGTTCCAGACTCCGGCCCGCACCTGGCGGTCGGCCAGGACGATGTGGCGGGCGGCCGACAGC
The DNA here is from genome assembly GCF_001280005.1 of Streptomyces sp. NRRL WC-3618. Lineage (GTDB taxonomy): Bacteria > Actinomycetota > Actinomycetes > Streptomycetales > Streptomycetaceae > Streptomyces. The sequence continues at coordinate 50,815 of NZ_LGDW01000248.1, forward strand.
ATGAGCCCCAGGGCCAGTTCGGCGACGGCCGGCGCGGAGACTCCGGGAACGTTGAACACGGCCACCCCGGCGGCCCCCGCGGCGTCGAGGTCGATGTTGTCCACCCCCGAGCCCGCCCGGGCCACGACCTTCAGCCGCCGCGCCGCTCGTATGACGTCCGCGTCGATGCGCACACCGCTGCGCACCACGATGACCTCGACGTCCTCGACCAGCCGCGCCAGGCGGTCGGCCGGAGGCCGCAGCTCGACCTGGACGTCGTAGGTGCGGCGCAGTTCGGCCAGGGCGCTCTCGTGGATGGGGTCCACCACCAGCACCCGGGTGCGTGCGGCGGCGGGCGCGGACAGCGGGGCGCCGCCGGCTTCGGCGAGTTCCTGGACCGCGCGCCGGTCCAGCTTGCCGGAGGGGGTCAGCGGCAGCGTGTCCACCCGCAGGAAGCGGTTGGGCACCAGGTAGGCGGGCACGGTGGCGCGGGCGTGGCGGCGCAGCGCGGCGACGCTGAAAGCGCCGTCGTCCGCCGGGACCACCAGCGTCATGAGCACGGCGGTGCCGTCGGCGTCGTACGTCACCGCGGCGGCCGCGTCGTGGACGGCCGTGTCGGCCCGCAGCGCCTCCTCCACCTCGGCGAGCTCCACCCGGTGGCCGCGGATCTTGACCTGCTGGTCGTTGCGTCCCAGGTACTCCAGGGCGCCGTCCGGCAGCCGACGGGCGAGGTCGCCGGTGCGGTACCAGCGCGCCCCGTCGAACGTGCGGAAGCGCTCGGCGGTGAGCTCCGGGCGGTTCAGATAGCCCGCCGTCACCCCGGTGCCGGCCACCCACATCTCGCCGGCCTCGCCGTCGGGCACCAAGGCAAGGTCCCCGTCGAGGAGTTGGACCGACAGGTGGGGAAGCGGTACGCCGATGGGCGAGCGCACGGCGCCGGCGAGGTCCTCGGGGGTGAGCGTCCTGCCCGTGGTGAACACGGTGGTCTCGGTGACGCCGTACATGTTGACGAACTCCGGTGCCCGGTCCCCGGCTGCGTCCGTGTACGCCCTGACGACGTCCAGGTCGACGTTCTCGCCGCCGAAGACCACATAGCGCAGGGCGAGGTCGGGCGCGCCGGAGTCGACGTACTCACGGGCCAGGAAGCGGAAGACGGAGGGTACTTGGTTGAGCACGGTGACACCGTCGTCGGCCAGCAGCCGCAGGAAGTCCTCGGTCGCGCGGGCCGCCGCGGTGGGAATCACCACGGCGGTACCGCCGGTGGCCAGGGGCCCCCACAGCTCCCAGACGGAGAAGTCGAAGCTGAAGGAGTGGAAGAGCGACCAGCGGTCCCGCGGTCCGAAGTCGAACAGCGGGAGCGTGGCTTCGAGGAGCGCCAGCACGTTGGCGTGGGTCACGACACAGCCCTTGGGCTGCCCGGTGGACCCCGAGGTGTAGATCACGTACGCCGGGTCCTGGGGGTCCGGCGGGCCGGCGGGCGTGACGGGGGGCGCGGGCGTGCGGGGGTCGATGACCTCGACGCCGTCGAGCCCGCAGGCGGCCGCCTGCTCCGGGTCGCCGACCAGGATCTTCAGCTGGGCGTCGACGACCATGTAGTGCAGCCGCTCGCGGGGATAGGTCGGGTCGAGCGGTACGTAGGCCGCTCCCGCCTTGAGGATGCCGAGGATCCAGCCGGGCACCCGGTGGGAGCGCTCCAGGAGCACGCCCACCAGGTCACCACGGCCCACCCCGGCGTCGGTGAGCAGCGCGGCGACGGCGTCCGACGCCTCGTCGAGCTCGCTGTAGGTGATCTCCCGGCCGCTCTCGGAGAGGGCGGCGGCCTGGCCCCGCAGCCTGACCGACCTGGCGAACAGGTCGGTCAGGCTGCGGGCGCCGACCAGTGGGTCAGCGCTGGCCATAGGTGCCTCCGGCGGCCATGACGTCGCCCTGGTCGACCGGCTTGTAGTAGTCGGTGGGGTGCGCCTCGCCGCCGAAGTCGCCGAACATGCGCCGGAGTCGGGGCGACATGCGGTCCAGGATCTCCTGGGGCTGGCTGAAGTAGTCGTGCGGACGGTGCCACAGCTGGCCGTAGCGGAGGATGAACGTCTTGCGCTCACGGTGGGTGTTCGGCGCCACGGCGTGCCAGAGCGAGTACGGGAAGAGGAGTACGTCGCCCGGCGCGGCCTTGACCTCGACGGCGTTGTCCGGCAGCACACCGCGGCGCAGCGGCTCGTCCAGCTCCTCCATGTAGCACAGCGCGTTGTTGCTGGTGGGCAGCGTGCGGTGGCTGCCGGGGATCAGCAGGAAGTTGCCGCTGTGGGACTCGGTGACGTCGGTGAAGAAGATCTGTGCCTTGACCTGGAGGCCGGGGCTGCCCGGGGTCAGCTGGATCCGCTGCAGGTACTCGCCGCCGTCGGTGTGCCAGTACTCCAGAGCCTCTTCCTGCAAGGACCGGACGAATATCTCGGTCCCCAGGATCTGGACGCTGCCGTTCAGCAAGGTCATCAGGGGCCCGACCAGCTTGGGGTGGTCGAGGAAGTAGTCCATCTCCGCGGTGCGGCTGACCGCGTCGCGGACGCGGACGGTGTGGCTGCGGTCGGTGAAGCTCGCATGGTTCTCGATCGTCGGGGCGCCCTTGGCGACCACGTCGTCGATGAGTTCGAGGCCCCGGGCCACCTCGTCCTGGTTGAAGACGCCCTTGAGGTGGAGGTAGCCGTCGCGCTCGTAGCTCTCGAACTGCTCCTCCGTCAGCGGCTTCCAGTCGCGCTCGCGCTGCGTCACCAACGTGGAGTCGCGCATGGTCGAAACGTGCATCATGAGGGATCCTCTCTACGGAACAGGGAACGCGCCGTCAGCGGCGCTGGGTGGACCAGGTGCGCAGCAGGGCGTCGACGCCGTCCCACAGGGCCTCGACGTCTCCTCGCGCATACCAGTCGGTCTTGAAGTTGACGGTCGCCGTCACGCCGTCCTCGTCCTCGACCCAGAAGGTGGCGATCGAGGCGTCGTGCCAGCCCACGGAGATCGGCAGCGGCCGGCTCCGCACTCCGGGCATCTGGACGGTGCCCACCGTCTTGCGCATGCCGAGGGGGCGGGCGTTGAAGGTGACGTACGGGACGCGGGACTGCCGTCCCACGGCGTCCGGGTCCATCCGGTCGATCAGCGCGGGCCAGGGCACGTGGCCGTCGTCCAGGGTGGCGAGCATCCGCCGGCGGAAGTGCCGCAGGAAGTCGTCCGCGTCGGGCCGGCTCCCCGGCTCGCTGGTCAGGACGGCCTTGCTCGCCAGCCAGCCCGTGGTCTGGTGCAGTTCGGGCAGCTCCCGGTTGGCGGTCGAGAGCGTGGTGGCCACCGACTCGCTGCCGGAAAGGGTGAACAGCGAGTGGTGCAGCGCGGCGTGCATGAGGTTCAGGGCGGTCATCCGCAGCGGCCTGGCCACCGTACCCAGGCTCTGGCAGACGTCGAGCGGCAACCGGCGGCTGAACCCGTCCTTCGCCTCGTAGCGGACGGGCGAGTGCCCGCTGAAACCGGAGATCGGCATGACCGGGATCGCCCCGACTCCGCTCAGCCTCGCTGCCAGCCGTTCCAGGGCCTGCTTCCCGTCAGGGGAGTCCATCATCCGGTTCTGTCGCCGGACGAAGTCGGGGAAGGTCATCTGGGCGGGCGGCAGTTCGAGCCCCGAGCCGTCGCGCTCGGCGGCGTAGAGCGCCGACAGGTCGCGCATCAGCACGTTGAGCGACCACCCGTCGCTCACCAGGTGTTCGGCGACGAAGGCGAAGTACGTCTCCTCGTCGGGGCGGCCCATCACCAGCAGCCGGGCCATCGGGCCCCGCTCCAGGTCGAAGGGGGCCGCGCAGGCCGCCCTCAGAGCCGCCACATCGGCGTCCTCGGTCCCGGTGGTGGCCAGTTGTTGGAGGTCCACCGGATCGGCCAGCCCGATGTGCCACACCATGGCGTCCAGGTCGAAACCGCTGAGCAGCACCGGGTGGCGCCGCTGCAGGGCGTGCCAGGCCCTGTTCATGGCGGCCAGGTCCAGGGGCCCGGTGAACGCCATGGGGAGGGTGGCGTGGTGGGGGTTGAAGACCCCGCCCTCGGCATCCTCCAGGGTCTGGCCCAGGCGGTGCCGCTGGTTCCAGGAGACCGGCATCGACTCACGCATGATTGAGCTCCCCCACCGGTCGTACGCGGGAGGCGCCGTCATGGGCCCGTACGCCGCCGTCGGCCCGCAGGGGGCGCAGCAGCAGTTGCTTCGGGTCGCACATCACTTCGATGAGCTCGGGGCCCCGGTGCGCCAACAGCCCGGCGAGGTCGGCGTCGAGCGTGGCGGCGCGCTCCAGCTTGCGGTACGGCAGGCCGAACGCCTTCGCCACGACGCGGAAGTCCAGCGCCTCCGGCTCCTCCGGTGCGGGGCCCTCGGACAGGGCTTCGTGCGATTCCCGGATCGAGGCGTAACCTCCGTTGTTCAACACGAACACCTTGATGTCCAGGCAGTACTGACTGATGGTCGCCAGCTCCTGGATGTTGAGCTCGATCGCTCCGTCACCCACGAGCACCAGCACCTGACAGTCGGGCCTGCTGAACGCCGCACCCACCGCCATGGGTACCGCCGCGCCCATGTTGAGGAACGCCGCGGAAGTGATCTCCCGCTGCGAGGCGGCGAACTCCAGGGTCTGGCCGGTCACGTAGTAGGCGCTTCCGGTGTCGACCACGAAGACATGGCCGGGGCCGGTGTGCGCGTCCAGCCGCTCGACGAAGCGGTACGAGTTGAGGGGTTCCCGCAGCTCGCCGCCGGCGATCGTGGGATGCGCCTCCTTCAGCTCGGCGCAGGTGGCCAGCCAGGGTTCGCTCGCGGCCGGCTCGGTCGACTCCGCCGACTCGATGAGCAGCGCGTCGAGCAGGTCGCGTACGTCCATGCACACCGGGAAGTCGATGCGTACGCCCTTCTTCTTCAACTGGGACGGGTCGATGTCCACCGCGACGACCGTCGCGTCGGGGTTGAAGCTGTCGGCGTCCTCGCCGACGAACGCGGTCGACAGGCTGGACCCGAGGGTGAGGACCAGATCCGCCTGAGCCATGATCAGGTTGGGGTAGAGGCGCCCTCGGATGCCCCCCTGGCCGAACCACAGCGGCGAGTCGTACGGCAGCAGGTCATTGCCCAGCCGGGAGGCGACCACCGGCAGCCGCAGCCGCTCGATCAGCGTCCGGAACTGCTCCTCGGCCGCGCCCTGCCTGATCCCCTGGCCCGCGATGACCAGCGGCCGTTCGGCGGAGCGCAGCATGGCCATGATCTGCCGGGCGGCCTGCCGCGCACCAGCGCCCCTCGGTTCGTCCGCGGCGGACGGTGCCTCGCGCAGGGCCGCCGGGTCGATCTGGGCCGCTTGCACGTCGAGCGGGATGTCCAGCCAGACCGGGCCCGGCCGGCCCGCGAGCGCTTCACGGACCGCCCGGTCCAGGTGGGCCCGGATGTCGGAGGGTTGTTCGACCACCGCGGCGTATTTGGTCATGTTGCGGGCGCTGTTGACGACGGCGAATCCCTGGACGCCGAAGGACCGGGCGTCGTCGTCGATGTGGCGGGTTTCGACCTGGCCGGAGATGACCAGGACGGGGACGCCGTCGGCGTAGGCGTCGACGAGTCCGGCGAGGGCGTTGACCGCGCCCGGGCCGCTGGTGACCAGGGCGACTGCGAGGTCGCCGGTGAGTTTGGCCGCCCCGGTGGCCATCAGGGCGGCCGCGGTCTCGTGCCGGGCGCAGACGCAGAGCAGGTCGGGCTGCCGGGCGAAGGCGTGGTCGAGGTGGATGGAGCCGGTGCCGGAGAGGCTGTAGCAGGTGCGGACACCCAGCGAATGCAGGTAGGAGGCCACGTAGTCGGCCACGCGCATGGTCATCGCAACCACTGCCGTACCCGTTGCGCCAGTGCCTGTGCCGTCAGCCCGAAGTGCTCGTAGAGGAATTCGGCGGGGCCGATGGGGGCGAAGACCTGCGGTATGCCGATCTGCAGGACGGGTACGGGGGTGGTGCGTACGACGACTTCGGCGACCGCGCCGCCGAGGCCGCCGTTGATGACGTGGTCCTCGGCGACCACGAGTCGGCCTGTCTCGCGGGCCGCTGTGGCGATGGCCTCGGCGTCGATCGGCTCGATGGAGCCCAGGTGCAGGACGCGGGCGTCGACGCCGTCCTCGGCGAGGAGGTGGGCGGCCTCGACGAGTCTGGTGGTGAGCAGGCCGCTGCCGATCAGGGTGACGTCGGTGCCGTCACGCAGCTGGGCTGATCCGCCGAAGCTGAAGGTGTGGTCGGGCGGGAACAGTTCGGGGGTGTGGAGTTTGCTGACGATCCGGATGTAGACCGGGCCGTCGTGGGTGAGGGCTTCGTCGAGTGCGGCCACGGTGTCGCGGGGGGTTGCCGGTGCGAGGACCTTCATACGGGGGATGGCGCGCATCCACGCCAGGTCTTCGACGGCGTGGTGGGTGCCGCCGAGTGCGCCGTAGGCGAGTCCGCTGACGAAGCCGCAGAAGACAACGTTGGCGTTGGTGTAGGCGGCGTTCTTGATCTGTTCGAGGGCTCGTGAGGCCATGAAGCAGGAGGCGGAGTAGACGAACGGGCGTAAGCCGCTGTTGGCGAGGCCGATCGAGACGCCGACCAGGTTCTGTTCGGCGATACCGACGTCGATGAAGCGGTGGGGGAATTCGGCCTGGAAGCCGAGTGCGGAGTGGGTCTCGGCGGAGTCGTTGTTGACGACGCAGATCCGCTCGTCCTTGTGTGCCAGCTCGAGCAGGGCGGCGGAGAACGCGGTGGCGCAGTCAGTCATTGGGGGCCTCCTCAAGCTCCTGGAGCGCTTGCTGTAGAAGTTCCGGCGTGATCCGGCGGCTGTGCCATTCGAGGTTGCGTTCCATGAAGGACACGCCCTTGCCCTTGGTGGTGGAGGCGATGACGCAGGTCGGTTTGCCGGCGGTGAGCGGCGCGGAGCGGAACACGTCGAGCAGGGCGTGCATGTCGTGTCCGTCGACGGTGCGTACCTCCCAGCCGAAGGAGCGCCATTTCTCGTCGAGGGGTTCCAGGGCGTTGACGTCTTCGGTGCTGGCGCCTTTTTGGGCGAGGTTGCGGTCGACGACCGCGACGAGGGTGTCGAGGTTGCGGGAGGCCGCGAGCATGGCGGCTTCCCAGTTGCTGCCTTCCTGGAGTTCGCCGTCGCCGGTCAGGACGAAGGTTCGTCGGGTGGAGCCCTGGATACGGGCGCCGAGTGCGGAGCCGACGCCGAGGGAGAGGCCGTGGCCGAGTGAGCCGGTGTTGAACTCGATGCCGGGCACTCGGGTGGAAACCACGGTGCTCAGGCGCGAGTTCCGGCCGCCGAAGGTCGCCAGTTCTTCTTGCAGGAGCAGGCCCTTCAACGCCAGCACGCTGTACATGGCGGCGGAGGCGTGTGCCTTGCTGAGGATGAACCGGTCCCGGTCCGCGTCGTCGGGTCCGCCACGAAGCACGCCGAAGTAGAGGGCGCACAGGATGTCCATGGCGGACAGATCCGCACCGATATGGCCGATGCCGGCCTGGCTGACGGTGGTCAGCGCGAGCGCGCGGGCCCGCGCCGCCTGAGATCGCACCAGCGCCACGTCTTGCAACAACACTATGTCCCTTTCTGGTCATGCCTGATGGAACGTCAGATGGAACGTCGGGCAGTGGGGGAATACGAGTGGGGGAATACGGCTGTCAGACGCCGAGCTGCTGCCACTCGTCGAGCTGCTGGAGGTCGAAGACGTCCTTGACCCCGGAGATGTTGTCCTCCAGGTGAGCGGTGTGGCCCGTCTCGTAGATCGACTGGAAGGTGGAGCGCAGCGAGGTGATCGTCGCGCGCAGCCCCTGGTTCGCGTAGATGACGGCCGAGACACCCGCGGCCCGGGCGTCGTCCGCGTGCCAGTCGGGGTAGGTGGTGGGTACCACGACGACGGGCAGCCGGTCGTTCCAGAGGCCGAGGAATTCGAGGACCTGGTCCTTGGTCTTCTGCTTCGAGTGGACGAGCACCGCGTCCGCGCCGGCGTCGGCGTAGGCGCTACACCGCTCGAGGGCCTCGTCGACACCGAGTCCGCTGATCATCGCCTCCGTGCGGGCGATGACGAAGAAGTCGTCGGTCCGCTGGGCCTTCTTCGCCGTCTCGATCTTGTGGGCGAAGGCGCTCACGTCCAGCAGAGCGTGATCGGCGGTGGCGAAGCTGTTCATCTTCGGGAAGATCTTGTCTTCGATGCTCACCGCGGTGATGCCGGCGCTCTCGTACTCGGCCACCATGTAGGCGACGTTCATGCTGTTGCCGAAGCCGGTGTCGCAGTCGGCGACGACCGGCACGGAGAGCGCCTTCTGGATGTGGGCGGCCGCCTCCAGATAGTCCGTCATGCTCAGGAGGCTGGCGTCGGGGAGGCAGCGCGCCGCGGAGATCTCGAAGCTCGACGCCCACACGGCCTGGAAGCCGCTCTGCTCGGCGATGCGGCCCCCCAGGGAGGAGTGCGCACCGGCGATCCTGGTGAGGGGGTTGTCGGCCAGGACCTGCCGGAACGACGGGTAGCTGTTGCGGATCATAAGGTCTCCTCCGGTACGGCGACATCAAGGGATGCCGCCGGGTCCAATGGGGTGTTTCGGGTGAAGGCCCACCCGGCGCCAAGGCCGGTGACGAGGAACAGCGCGGCCAGGATCAGCCAGCCGGTGGCGCCGAGACTCATCGTGAGCACGGTGATGAGAGCGGGGCCCAGAAACTGCTGGAGGCCCCGCGCGAGAGCGAACACGCCTTGGTACTCGCCCATGCGGTCGGGGGGTGGCAGGGCGAAGGCCAGTCCCCAGCTGCCCGATGCCTGGGCCAGCTCGCCCAGGGTGAGCGCGATCAGCGAGGGCACCAGGAACACGGTGGCCCAGATCGCTCCTCTGCCCCCGGACAGTGCGAACAGCACGCAGGCGACCGCCAGCAGCACTCCTGCCCGTACGAGCAGGCGACCGGAGCCATGCACGGTTTCCGAGCCCCTGCTCGCGACGCTCTGGAAGAGCACCACCATGATCGTGTTGAGCGCGATCAGAACGGCCGTCAGGGCTCCGGGGGCGCCGGTCCGGTGGACGATCCACAACGGCATGCCCACCGTCAGGACCGGCAGATAGAACTCCAGCAGACCACTGAGCCCGGTCGCGAGCAGAAAGCGCCGGTCCCTGATCGCGGCCCAGGACCGTTTGGCGGGCGCCGTCGGAGCGGGCTCCGTCCCGGCCGGCTGCCGAAGCCGGAAGGCGATGACGGCACAGCTCAACTGCAGTACCGCGTTCGCCGTGGTGACCGCGATGAAGGCGGATCGGCTGCCGTCGGCCAGCGCCAGGCCCGCCATGGCCGCCCCGCCGGTGAAGCCGAGATTGAAGAGGCTGCGCATCTGGGCGCGCACCCCTGAGGCCTTGGCCTTGCCGAACAGAGCGTGGATCAGGGCGCCGCGCAGCGGGCCGCCGGCCCCGGTTTCACAGACCCCGATCAGGGCCGCGACGACAGCGAACTCGGCAACGTTGTCAACGAAGGGGTAGACGAAGAACAGGGGGCCGAGCAACGCGTAGCTGATGGCCAGCGGAACGCCTGCCCCGAACCGATCGGCGATCCGGCCGACCGGCATCGAGCAGAGGAAACCGCAGACGCCCGCGATCGACATGGCGAATGCCAGTTGGTCTGCGGAGAATCCCGCGGTCCGGGTGAAGAAGATCACGCTGGACGTGAGGAACAGACCTGTGCCGAGCGACTGAGCGAGCGTCAGGGCGGCCATCGGGCGGGCCGCGCCAGGCTCGGGGACCAGGTCGCGCAGGAGGTCGAGGGATAGGCCGAGTGTGGCAGGCAGGGGGCTTCTGGGCATGAGGGATCCCCGTTCACAGCGGGAGGGTTACGGATCAGCCGACCGCGAGGAGTTCCCTGGCGGACGGTGGCTCCGGGACGGACCGACGGACGAAAGAGGCTGACTTCGGGCAACGCCCTGACCCCGTCACGCCGTTGATGCTGTGGGGGGGGGCAGCGCTCGGTGGGGCCCGGTGTGCTGAGCCGGAAGCAGATCCACCCGGACGTGTTCGCCCGGCCGGGCATTCCGCTCCATCGCGATCTGCCGGCACTCTCCACCGACACACAGTCCCCGTAGCGGTGCGGGTCCGCCCCTGCGCGGCAACTCCTCGGTCAGACCTCTTCGAAGAGCTCCGGCTTTTCCACCGCCTCCGCGAGCTGTCTGACAGTGCTCCGCCGAAGAACTCCGGAACGCGGCATGGGCAGGCCCGCATCGATCGCGCGGGTCGCGATTGTCAGCGCCATGAGCGAATCACCGCCGAGATCGAAGAAATCGGCGTCAATATCGGTGACAGGCTCGCCGAGAGCTTCTTCCCAGAGGCGGGAAAGCGTTTGGACAATGCTCTCGTTCAATATGTCGATCCTCTCGAATCCGCCGCCGGGGCAAGTGCGTACCCAGGTCGATGGTGTACGTGCTTTCGGGTTGGACTGCCGACGGAAATTGATCGCATGAATGACCGTTCACGGTAAACCGAAGCTACTGCGAGATGATGCCACTGGCATAATCCAGACACAAGACAGCCACCAGATAAGCTCCGAAGTGTCCGATTCGCACAGCTCACCCCTTTTCCTAACACCCCCGAATTCGCACCACAAACGAAGAGCCTTTGCAATGTCAATCGCCAGGCCGGCAAGCCCCCACCGGTCGAGATCGATCCTGACCAGAAATCTGGAAGGTGTCAAGAAAACAAACTTCAGGCAAAGGTTGGGCTGGCTGAACGCAAAAAAGCATTTGCACGGAAGGAGGTGTTTGAATCCGATGTCCGCTTTGGGGATGATGGCCTAATCGCTTCGGATGGATGGCCAGAAGGTCATTACACCGGCAATGGCTCGGATGGAATTCCGCCCCTCCTGGTTCCCTTCAGGCGCGGTTTGTTTCGACAGCGCTGAAGTCGCGCACGAGAACAGCTGCTAGCGTCCCGCCACGTGAATGACAGCGTGTACGTGGGTAACGCAAGCAAAGATGCGGTACTGGACCGAGGGTGGCTCCTGGGGCACTTCAAGGACGTCGACGATCCGCGTCACTGCGAGGCGGTGGAGATCAAGTGGGGTGTCCACCGCCGTGGCGATGAACGCCCGCAGTGGGTGAAAGGTGAGCAACGCACAGCTCTCCTTGTTCTCATCAGTGGGCGCTTCCGTGTCGAACTCCCGGGCCGGAACGTCCTTCTGGAGCAGCAAGGTGACTACGTCGTATGGGGGCGCGGAGTCGACCACTCATGGTTTGCAGAGGAAGAATCGGTGGTGCTGACCGTTCGGTGGCCGTCCGTGCCCGGCTACGCGGTGACAGAGCAGAATCAGGGGCGCCCGCAGACCTGATCATGGTCCCGGTCCGCCACCGTATGCCGAGCCGCTGCCTCCTACGCGCGGGAGCAGGGCGCGGGAGGCAGCGGCGACGCGGGGCCGAGCGCCTGGCGGGTCACGCGGCGGGCATCAGCCCGACATCGCGAACCGGAACTGTCGCGACAGGCGCAGGGACGAGCTGCTCGATGGTCCTCCAAGTCGCCACGAAGCCCTCGGGCCTGTTCCACTGACGCGGGTCCCGGACGAAGTCGACGAGCCGCTCTTCCTCGCTCGCTGTCATCGATCGCCCGCAAGGTCGAGATCGTGCCTGGGGGCCTCGGCGGCAGCCTGCGTCGACCGGGGCCGGCGCCACGGGTGAGCGAGAGGAGAGGACACCCCACGCCACCAAGGGTCGGAGGGCAGCTTCCCCGCAGGTTCGAACGGCTCACCCGGCCGCGGGAGCGCCACCGCCTGGCCGGCCTCCTCGGCCGCGTCCTTCGTCCACTCCCCCGGCTCCGCCCAGGCGTGCATCGCCAGCTTGAAGGTCCCCCAGTGGATCGGCAGCAGAACCCCGCCCGGTCCGCCTCCCTGCAGGTCAAGATGAGCCTGGACCCCGTTGGCCGGCGACATGTGAATGTCCGGCCAGGCTCCCGGCAGCGGCGTGCGGTCCGTGCGGTCCTTGGGCCAGAACTCGCTGTAGGCCCCGATCTGGATCATCGTGGCGTCGAACGGACCATGGTCGGCGCCGATGTCCCGGAAGCCCTCGAAGTACCCGGTGTCGCCGCTGTGGTAGACGCGGTGTTCCGCACCGGCGACGACCCAGGAGGCCCACAGGGTGTGCTGGGTGTTGCGCAGGCCACGGCCGCAGAAGTGGCGGGCCGGGGTGGCGGTCAGGGTGAGTCCGCCGACCTTCGTCGCCTCGTGCCAGTCCAGCTCGCGCAGCCGGCCGGCCGACACACCCCAGCGCTCCAGGTGGGCGCCGACCCCCAGGGGCACCGCGAACAGCGTGTCCGTGCCGGCCAGCGCCTTGATCGTGGGCATGTCCAGATGGTCGTAGTGATCGTGCGAGATGACGACGACGTCGACCGGGCCGAGCGCGGCCAGCGGAAGCGGCACCGGATGCAGCCGCTTGGGCCCGGCGAAGGCGAACGGCGAACAGCGCTCGCCCCAGACCGGGTCGAAGAGCACGCGCTGTCCGTCGATCTCGGTGAGCACGCTGGAGTGACCCATCCAGGTCAGCCGGAGACCGCTGACGGGAGGCTTGGCGAGGTCGGCGAGCGTCGTGGCGTGCACCGGCACCGTGCCGGCCGGGGCGCGGCCGACCCGGTCCTCCTTACGCAGGGAGGACTTGGCGAACTCGAGCATGGCGCCGTCGGGCCTCGGGGTGCCCGGGGGGTTCTGGAACACACCGTCCGCGAAATGCGGCGATCTGCGGATCCGCGCCAGGCGCTCCCCATTCGGGTCCGCACCGAAGGCCTCGGGCCGCAGTGCGCGCAGCCTGGAGTTCGGAGGGGGAAATCCGGTCACGGTACCTCCAGGTGGAGTCGGTCAGGATTTCCATTATGGTCGCCGCCTACGACACTCCGGAGGAATGCGCGGGGCAGCCGGGTCTTTCCAAGGAAAGACCAAGGTTCCGACGCCGAACGGCTCCGGAAGGCGACGCGACGTGGCCGCACGCACACGTGCGGCGCATCCACGGACTCAACTGAACGGCGAGTCAGTATATTGCGCGCATGGCAACCCCTCAGGACGCTCCCCTGCTCTCCCTCACCTGGACCGACCACCTCACTGGCCGTCAGGGTTTCCTCGTCGTGGACACACTGGTGCGGGGCGTGTCCAGCGGCGGGCTGCGTATGCGCGAGGGCTGCACCCTGGACGAGGTCACCGGTCTCGCCCGGGGCATGACCATGAAAGAGGCCCTGCACTACAACCCCGAGGGCCGTTACGTCCCCCTGGGCGGCGCCAAGGGCGGTGTCGACTGCGACCCCCGGGACCCGGCGGCGTACGGCGTGCTGGTGCGCTACCTGCGCGCGATGCGGCCGTACGTCGAGAGTGTCTGGACCACCGGCGAGGACCTGGGCCTCACCCAGGATCTCGTCGACCGGGCGGCGGCCGAGGCCGGGCTCGTGTCGTCGATCCAGGCCGTCTATCCGCTGCTGGACGACGAGAACGCGGCCCGGGAGCGGCTCGCGGACGCGTTCGCGGTCGAGGTGGACGGCATCGGCCTCGACGAGCTGGTCGGCGGCTGCGGGGTCGCGGAATCCGTGCTCGCGGCGCTCGACCGGGCCCGGGTGCCGTACGCCGGGACGCGGGTCGCCGTACAGGGGCTCGGCACGATGGGCGGGGCCACGGCACGCTTCCTCACGCGCGCGGGACTCACGGTGGTGGCCGTCGCCGACGTCAAGGGCACGATCGCCAACCCGGCGGGCCTCGACATCGAGGCGCTGCTCACGGCCCGGGACGCGTACGGCACGGTGGACCGCGCGGTGCTGCGGGCCGACGACCGCGAACTGTCCGGCGAGGCCTGGCTGTCGGTGGCGGCGGAGGTGCTGGTGCCGGCGGCCGTCTCGTACGCCGTCGACACCGTGAACCAGCGGGAGATCGGCGCGCGTTGGATCGTCGAGGCCGCCAACATGCCGGTGCTGCCGGAGGCCGAGGAACTGCTCGCCGCGCGCGGGATCGTCGTACTGCCCGACGTGGTCGTCAACTCCGGGACGAACGCCTGGTGGTGGTGGACGCTGTTCGGGGACATCGGTGCCGACGCCGAGGAGGCGTTCGCGTACACCCGGCGCTCGATGCGCGCCCTGATCGACCAGGTGCTCGCCCGCGCGGAGGCCGACGGGACGACTCCGCGGGCGGCGGCGCACGCGATCGTCGAGGACCGGCTGCCGGTGATCGCGGAGCGGTTCGGGTGGTACCGGTGATGACGGTGTGACGGTGTCCGACGGAGGGCCTCGCCTGCGAACCAGCCGTATTGGCTTGGTTTACAGGCATTGCCCGACCTGCCCCGACATCGTGTCCGGCGGCGGATTAGTGTGGCCGGGTGGCGAGAGTGCGGTTGAGCGTGGCCGAGCGGCGCGAGGAGTTGCTGCGCGCGGCCATCGAGCAGATCGAGGCGCGGGGCGTGGCGGCGGTGCGGATCGCCGACGTGGCCGCTGTGCTCGGCGTGAGCAACGCGCTGGTGCTGTACCACTTCTCGACCAAGGAGAAGCTGGTCGCCGCCGCCTTCCGGTACGCGGCCGAGGCCGATCTCACCCACCTGGGCAAGCTGCTCGGCCGCCGTTCCCCGGCGCTGCGCCGACTGCGGTCCGCCGTGCGCTGGTACGCGCCGACCGGGCAGGCCAAGGGCTGGCGGCTGTGGATCGAGGGGTGGGCGGTGTCCCTGCGCGACCCGGCGCTGCGGGAGGTCGCCGGCGACCTGGACCGGCGGTGGAAGGCCGCGATCACCGAGGTCATCGCGGAGGGGGTGGCGGCGGGCGAGTTCGAGTGCCCCGACCCCACGGGCACGGCGCTGCGGCTCACGGCGCTGCTGGACGGGCTTGCGGTCCAGATGACGGCGTACGACGGGGTGTCGCGGGCGCGGGCCGAGCAATGGGTGGACGCTGCGCTGGCTGGGGAACTGGGGGTTGAGCGGGGGGCGTTGACCTCGGGTCGGTGAGTTGGTGTGGTCGTCGACCGGGGGCTGCGCCCCCGGACCCCCGCTCCGGCCCTGAAACGGGCCTTGTCCTCAAACGCCGGACGGGCTGAAATGCCCGCCCGCCCGGCGCTGGACGGAGGGTGTCAGGCGACTCGCTCGATGCGGCTCTTGATGTCGTCCGGCGACAGATGGCCCTTCGCCGTCACGGCGTCTCCTGACGACTCGCCCCGCAGGCGCCGCCCGATCCACGGGACCAGGTACTCGCGGGCCCATTGGACGTCGTCGCGGCGGATCTCCAGCGTGCCGCGCGGGGGCAGCGCAGGCCACGGCTGGTCCGGATCGGCGGGGATCTCCAGGCCCAGCACCTGCCCCGCGCGCAGCGCCACGCGCGTGTGCCCCTCCGCCGACAGGTGCAGGCGGTCGCCGTCCCAGGCCCTGCGGTCCTGGATGGTCTTCAGGGACCACAGGTCGAGCACGGGGCAGCCGTACCGGTCGGCGATGGCCCGCAGATGCCCGTTGTACGTGGCGATCTTGCCGCGCATGTGCTTCAGGACCGGGACGTTGCGGGTGTCGAAGCCGGTCGTCACCATGACCGTGCCGACCACCGAGGTGAGGCTGATCACCGCTCGCTCGAAGCGCTCGGCGACCTCGTCCGGGTCGCTGCCGGGCCGGATGATGTCGTTGCCGCCCGCGCAGAAGGAGACCAGGTCCGGCGCCTGCTCCCTGGCCTGCGGAAGCTGCTCGGCCACGATCTGATCGAGGAGCCTGCCGCGTACCGCGAGGTTCGTGTAGTGGAAGTCGCCCTCCGGGCGCCGGTCCGCGAGCAGTACCGCGAACCGGTCGGCCCAGCCGACGAACGCCCCGTCCGGGCCTGGGTCGCCGACGCCTTCGGTGAAGCTGTCCCCCACCGCCACGTACGACCCGATCACTGCTCTGCTGTCATTCTTCGAATCGTCTGCCACATCGGCCCATGATTCACCTTCCGATGTGAGCTACGCGACCGTAGGAAGGGGTTGACTAGCGGTGAGATAGGCCACTCGTCAAGTATTGGTCAATCCGGAATAACGCGAAGACGCCGAAGGCCGGACTCCTGGATCGGGGTCCGGCCTTCAGTGGATGTTCGCGCGGTGAGCGTGCGTCAGCCGACGGCGACGCCCTTCGAGCGGAGGTACGCGATCGGGTCCACGTCGGAGCCGTAGTCCGGGGTGGTGCGGATCTCGAAGTGGAGGTGCGGTCCGGTCACGTTGCCGGTGGCGCCGGAGAGGCCGAGCTGCTGACCCGCCGTCACGGTCTGACCGGCCGAGACGGAGAGCTGGGAGAGGTGGGCGTACTGGGCGTAGTAGCCGTCGGCGAGCTGGATGACGACCTGGTTGCCGTACGCGCCGCCCCAGCCGGCGGAGACGACCGTGCCGGCGCCGACAGCCTTGAGGGAGGTGCCGGTGGGGACGATGAAGTCGACGCCCGTGTGGTAACCGCTGGCCCACATGCTGCCGGCCACGTGGTAGCCGGTGCCGATGGTGGCACCTTCCACGGGGAGGTTGAAGCCGCTGGAGCTGCCGGTGTCGGTGGTCTCGGCCGCTGTCGAGGTCGCGGTGGCCGGCTTGGGCGCCTCCGTCGGCGTGGGCGTCGGCGTGGACGTCTCCGTCGGCGTGGGCGTCGAGGACTTCGTGGACCACGTCGAAGGCGAGGAGGTCGAGGTGTGCGACCAGGTCGACGCGGCCTTCTTGCCGATCGTCAGCTTCAGGCCGGGGTGGATCAGGCCCGGGTCGGCGCCGATGGCGGTGCGGTTGTCCGAGTAGAGCTTCTTCCAGCCGCCACGGACGCTCTGCTCCTGGGCGATCTTCGAGAGGCAGTCGCCGGCCTGGACCGAATAAGTCCTGCCGCCCGACCTCTTCGCGGCCTTTTCCGTCTTCACGGAAACGGCTTCGGCGGCTATGGACTTGGCTGTTCCCGAAAGGGACGACACGGACTGGGTCGTGGACTGCGCCGTGGCCGCGTGGGCGCCGGTGGCTCCCAGCAACGGCAGGGCGAGAGCCGCGCCGCCGGTTCCGGCAACTGCTATCGAACGGGTGAAACGCTTTGACTTCGGACGGCGGTGCTTACCCTTCGCGGGCATGGTGAATTCTTTCTCCGGCGCCTGCGAGGTGAGCTGTCGGGTGCGGACTGGAGATGTCCGGTCACGCCTGGACGTGACTTGACCCCTAGCCTGTTCCGGAGACCGGAGCAGGCGTTCTACCTGTGGGTCCCCCGCTCCTGCCGTGGTCGGGTGTTCGAGGCGGGATCCGGGCGGCGGCAGGATTGGGCGTCCGTCCGGATGGGTGGCGAACGTAAGCGACCACGACGCAGGGAGACAAGCCTCGGGTTCCCTGTGTCCGGGTTTCCGTTGATCCTTCCCGGAATTCCCGGTCACCGTCCGTGAATTCTGGATCTTTTCGGCTCGCGAACTCCCTTACAACACGCTGAAATTACGTGCACATGACGGAGACACGCGGTCACTAATATGACGCTGCTCACTCGCCCGATTCACAGCGACCCTCCTTCCGGAGCGAGTTGCAACGAAGGCCCCATAAGGGACAGAAGCATCAGATGCGACGCAGTCGGATAACTGCCGCATCAAGGTCACCCTTGAGTCCGGTGCGCAAGCCGTGGTGCAACAGCACGGCGCCTTGGTGGATTTCGCCCGTTTCGCGACATTCATAGGTCGCCGACCGGTCGAGTCCGCGCAGTCGCAGCGCCGGTACCGGCTCGCCGTGGTGCTGCGCCTGGAGCCAGGCGAGGACGACGGTCTCGTCCCCGAGCACGTACTGCACCGCGCTCAGTCCACCGGTCGGGCGCCGCAGCCGGTAGAGGTCGCCGCGCTGCACGACGGGCCGGATCTCCTTGTAGAGCTCCACCCACCGTCCGGCCTCGGCCAGCTCCTCCTCCGTCCACTTCGCGAGGTCGCCGCCGACGCCGAGCACCCCGGCCATCGCACTCACGAAGCGGAACCGCAACGAGCTGACCCGGCCGTTGAGCTGCGTGTTCGGACTGTCCGTGACCCAGGCGGCCATGACCCGCGCCGGGTGGATCTGGCTGAAGCCCTCCTGGATCGCGAGGCGGTCCAGCGGATCGGTGTTGTCGGAGGTCCACACCTGGTCCGTACGGGCGAGGATCCCGAGGTCGATCCTGCCGCCCCCGCCCGAGCAGGACTCGAAAGCGACACCGGGGTGCGCCGCCCTCAGCCGGTCCAGCAGGGCGTACAGACCGCGCACGTGGTCGACCCACAGACGCTGCGGGTAGTCCTCACCGGGCCAGCCGGCGTCGGTGAAGCAGCGATTGAAGTCCCACTTCACGTAGTCGATCGGGGCACTGGAGAGCATCGCGTCGAGCTGCTCCCAGAGGTACTGCCGGACATCCTCGCGGGCAAGGTTCAGTACGAGCTGATTGCGGAACTCCGTCCGCTTGCGTCCCGGCTGGAACTGCACCCAGTCGGGGTGCGCCCGGTACAGGTCGCTGTCCGGGTTGACCATCTCCGGCTCGACCCAGATGCCGAACCGCATCCCCAGCGCGTGCACGTACTCGGCGAGCGGCCTCAGCCCCGCCGGGAAGCGGTCCGGGTTGGGCGTCCAGTCGCCGAGGCCGGCCCGGTCGCTGGTGCGGGCCCCGAACCAGCCGTCGTCCACGACGAACAGCTCGACACCGATCGCTGCGGCCCGCCGGGCCAGCGTCCCCTGCTGCTCCTCGGAGATGTCGAACTCGGTGGCCTCCCACGAGTTGTAGA
Source organism: Streptomyces sp. NRRL WC-3618 (assembly GCF_001280005.1). Classification (GTDB taxonomy): domain Bacteria; phylum Actinomycetota; class Actinomycetes; order Streptomycetales; family Streptomycetaceae; genus Streptomyces. The sequence continues at coordinate 69,496 of NZ_LGDW01000248.1, forward strand.
GCACCGGCCGGTCCCGGTCCGCGTCCGGCACGACGTACGCGCGCTGGTACGCGTGCCACGCCCGGCTGGCCCCGCCGTACCCCGCGTCGGTCCACAGCCCCGCGAAGACGGGCGTGGTGAAGGACTCGCCCGACGCCAGGCGCAGCAGACCCGAGTCGTCGTATCCGGCACCGCCGGTGACCTGCACGCGCGCGTCCGGCAGCTGGGCGACGGCGATCCGCCACGACCCCGACCAGCCGAGCGCGCACGTGTACACCTCGCCGTGCTCCTCGGTGGCGTCGGTGTCGAGCGCCACCCAGGGCAGATGCTGGTGCCCGGTGTGACCGCGCCGGCTGCCGATGACCTTCTCACCGTAGGTGAGGTCCGTTCTCACGAGCCGGGACTCGGCTGCCCAGCGTCCGTGCAGCTGGGAGAGGTGCCAGCCGTCGCGCTCGGGGAGCGTCCAGGTGGCGGAGTCCGCGCGCAGCAGCTCCAGCGGGCCGGTGGTGTCGGGCGCGTCATGGGTGAGGGTCACCCAGCGCTCGACCACGTCATGGCGCATCCGGTAGTGCAGCGTGATCGCCAGCCCGGCGTCACGGAACCGCAGCCGCAGTTCCTCCCCCTCGTTGCCGCCCTCGGCGCCACCCTCGGTCTCGTACGACTCGAAGCTCCACTCGGTGCCCCGGCGTTCCTCGGTCCGCACGGACAGGGCGGGGCGTACGAAGCGGGGGCCGCCCTCGACCGGGTATTCCTCACGGCCGTCGAGCGGCGCCTCGAAGGGCCAGTAGTGCGACAGGGGCCGGACGGCGAGCGCCTCCGCGTCGGCGAGGGCGATGGGCGGGCCCCAGTGCAGGTGCAGCAGCTCGTCGTCCTCGGTGAGATGGACGGCGTAACTGCTCGTGGGCCCCGAGAGAAGCCAGGTACGACCGGTTCCGGCGATTTCCAGCATCATGCCCCCACAGATCCGAACAGGCGCGCTCAAGCGTCAACATCATCAGTGCTCGGGCACCCGACGGCAACGCCTGTGGAAAACTCCTTGGCCTGCTCACCCATGTCGTATCGTCGAAGCGCGCCCGTCGACGAGCAGCGTCCGCGGGGCGGCGTGGGAGGGGAGCCCCCGTGACGCAGCAGGTCCCGTCGACCGAGCCCGAGCTGGGCGGCGTACGAAACTTCCGTGATGTGGGCGGACTACCGACCGTCGACGGTCGGCGCGTGGCCCCCGGACGGCTGTTCCGCAGTGGTCATCTCGCCCACGCGACCGATGAGGACGCGGTGTTTCTCGGCTCCCTCGGGCTGCACACGATCTTCGACTTCCGCAACGCGGCGGACATCGAGCTGGAGGGGCCGGACGTCGAGCTGCCGGGCGTGCGCAACGTGAACATCCCGCTGTCCGACCCGGCGCACGGGGCGGAGTTCTGGAAGATGGTCCGGGACGGCGATCTCGACGAGCTGCGCGGCGCCCTGGCCGACGGCAAGGGCGAGCAGCGGATGATCAACTCGTACCGCGAGATCGTCAGGGACCGCACGGCCGAGCACTCCCGGATGCTCCACGCGCTGGCCGAGGACAGTGTCCCGGCCCTGATGCACTGTGCGGCCGGCAAGGACCGCGCCGGTCTGTCCATCGCGGTGACGCTGCTCGCCGTCGGGGTGGAGCGCGACGCGATCGTGGCCGACTACATGGAGTCGGACGCGCAGCACCGGCGCTACAAGGTGCGCCGCAACGGCTCCGCGGCCAAGGCTTACAGCCCCGAGGTCCTGGAGCTGCTCAACCCGCTCTTCGGCACCCGCCCCGAGTATCTGACGGCGGCCATGGAGATGGTCGAGGAGACCTGGGGCGGTGTCGACCGCTATCTGGAACGGGGGCTGGGCGTCACCCCCGAGACACGGGAGCGGCTGCGGGAGCGGTTCCTCGACTGAACCCTCCGTCCGCGGCCGCTACTTCTTCGCGCCCACCTCGAAGAGCAGGAAGATGAAGGCGGCGAAGAGATGCCCGACCGCGATGTAGATGATCAGCCGCACCCACAGGGCCCGGGGGAATCTCTCTTCCATGTCCTTCATGGCGTCACTCCAGTGGTCGGGCCGAGGCAGAGAGCGGTGGTGGGGCTCTGCAGCAGGGTGTGGACGAAGAGCAGATCGGTGCCGTCGGGGCCGTCGGCGGCGAGGCGGTGCGGGGTCAGCGAGTCGAAGTGCGCGCTGTCGCCGGGGGCGAGGACGTGCGCGGTGTCCCCGAGGCGCAGCCGCAGCCGCCCGGTGAGGACGTACAGCCACTCCTCGCCCGGGTGAACGCGCACGATGTCGCCCTGGGCCCCGTGCGGCACATGGACGCGCAGGGCCTGCATGCCGCGTCCGGACGCGCCGGCCTGCCAGTACGACCAGCCGCCCGCGGCGGTCGGCTCCATGTCGGCGGCGCGCACGATGGCGTCCCGGTCGGCGACGGTCTCACCGAGCAGTTCGGAGACGCTCGTGCCGTAGATACGGGCGAGCCCGAGCAGCATCGGCAGGGAGGGCTGGCGTTGCCCGGTCTCCAGGCGGGAGAGGTGTGCGGGCGACAGCCCGGCGGCACGGGCGGCGGCCTCCAGGGTGAGGGAGGCCCGACGGCGCAGCACGCGCAGCCGCGGTGCGAGAATGGGGAGATCCTCGACCGGCTCGGTGGCCTCTCCGGGCGTCCGCACCGGTTCGGCTTCGGGAAAGCTCATGCCTTCCATTCAGCCGCAGGCTTGCCTCTGAGGCAACTTTCTTGCCTCAGAGGCAAAAGCGGTCCTATCGGTTGGCCACCGCCTGCTTGACCAGGGTCTTCCCGAAGTCCCACATCAGCCCGCTCCCGCCGTGCGCGTCGTCCATCACGGCGGTGAAGGCGTCCACGAACCGGTCCGCCTCCCGCTCCCCCACGACCAGCGGCGGAATCAGCTTGATCACCTCCAGGTGGTCGCCGGAGACCTGCGTCAGGATCCGGTGCCGTTGCAGCAGCGGTACGACGACCATCTGCGCGAACAGCCCCTTCCGGGCGGCCTGGAGCATCGTCCAACGACCGCGCAGCGCCAGAGACTTGGGCTTCCCGAACTCGATGCCGATCATCAGACCCCGGCCGCGTACGTCGGCCAGCAGCTCGTACTTGTCGACCAGCGCCGCCAGCCGGGATTTCAACAGCTCCCCTGTCGCCCGGGCGCCCGCGACGATCTGCTCGTTCTCCATGACCGACAGCACGGCAAGTCCCGCCGCCATGGCCTGGGCGTTGCCCCCGAAGCTGGCCGAGTGCACGAGGACGCGGTCGATCGACGAGTAGACCTTCTTGAAGATCCACTCCTTGCCGATCGTGGCGCCCACCGGCACATACCCACCGGACAACGCCTTGGCCACGCACACCAGGTCGGGTTCGACCCCCTCCTCGTGCTGGTAGGCGTAGAAGTCGCCGGTCCGTCCCAGTCCGGTCTGCACCTCGTCCGCGATGAGCAGCGCCTTGTGCTGGTGCAGCAGTTCCTGGGCGGCGCGCAGATAGCCGGGGGGTGTCTCGTGCACGCCCTTGCCCTGGATCGGCTCGACGATCAGGGCTGCCACGTCGCCCTTCTTCACCTCCCGTGCCAGGGCGTCGAGATCACCGAGGGGGACGGCGGTGTCGGGCAGCAGCGGGGCGAAGCCGTCCCGGAAGCCGTCCTCGCCGTTGACGGACAGGGACCCGGTGGTCAGGCCGTGGAAGGCGTGCGCGCAGTACAGGACGCGTGGCTTCCCGGTGGCGTACCGGGCGAACTTGAGCGCGGTCTCCACCGCTTCCGTGCCGCTGTTGCCGAAGAACACCCGGTCCAGATGGGGACTGTGGGTGAGGAGGCGCTCGGCGAGCAGCCCGGGCAGCGGCTGGCAGTCGAAGCGGGTGAGGTCGGCGAGCTGGGCGTCGAGGACGTCGTGCAGCGCCTTGCGGACGACGGGGTGATGGCGGCCGAGCCCCATCACCCCGAACCCGGCGAGCATGTCGAGGTAGTCGTTGCCGTCCGCGTCCCAGAAGTACGCGCCCTCGGCCCGTTCGTAGACCTTGTCGAAGCCGATGGTGTGCAGCATGCGCGGGAGCTGGTGGTTGAGGTACCTGGCGTGCAGCTCGTAGCGTTCGGCGCCGCGCTCGGCCAGCAGCGCGCCGAGGTCGAACTCCCCGGACGGGGAACCGGGTTCAGCGGTTGTCATTCGTGCCTCTCCTAAGATTTCCCCTAAGACTTCCCCGTGGCCTGCCCCTGGGGCAGGCCCTGAGGCAGTCCCTGGGACAGCTCTTCCTGGGCGGCCAGCCCGGCGCTGATCCGTCCGGCTATCTCGACGGGTGTCAGGCCGATGTCGGCGAGCAGCTCACCGCGCTTGGCGTGCGCGAGGAACTGTTCCGGGATGCCGAATCTCCGTACGGGTACGTCGACTTCGGCATCGCCGAGCGCCAGCGCGACCGCGGCGCCGACGCCCGACGCGCGGCTGTTGTCCTCGACGACGGCCACCATGCGGTGCCCGGCGGCCAGTCCCGGCAGCGCCGGATCGACGGGCTTGACCCAACGCGGGTCCACGACCGTGCAGTTGATGCCGCGCGCCGCCAGCAGTTCGGCGGTCCGCAGACACACCGGAGCCATCACGCCGACCGCCACCAGCAGCACGTCGGCGGCCTCCTCGGACCGGTGCAGCACATGCATCCCGCCGACATGGCCGACCGCCTCGATGGCCGGCCCCACCGACTCCTTGGGGAACCGGATCAGGGTGGGCGCGTCGTCGACGGCCACCGCCTCCCGTAGCTGGGCGCGGAGTTGGGCAGCGTCGCGGGGCGCGGCGATCCTCAGGCCGGGTACGACCTGGAGGATGGACAGGTCCCACATACCGTTGTGTGACGCTCCGTCAACTCCCGTGACTCCGGCGCGGTCCAGCACGAACGTCACCCCGCAGCGGTGCAGTGCGACGTCCATCAGCAGCTGGTCGAAGGCACGGTTGAGGAAGGTGGCGTACACGGCGACGACGGGATGCAGACCGCCCGTCGCCAGCCCCGCCGCCGACACGGCCGCGTGCTGCTCGGCTATCCCGACGTCCCACACCCGGTCGGGGAACCGCTCGGCGAACTTGCCGAGGCCCACGGGGTGCAGCATGGCCGCGGTGATCGCGACGACGTCGTCCCGCTCCTCCCCGATCCTGACGATCTCGTCGCCGAACACCGATGTCCAGGAAGGCCCGTTGGAGGGCGCGAGCGGCTCGCAGGTGAGCGGGTCCATCACCCCGACGGTATGGAAGTGGTCCTCCTGGTGCGAGCGCGCGGGCTCGTAGCCGCGCCCCTTCTCCGTCAGGCAGTGCACGAGCACGGGCCCGTGGAAGCGCTTCGCGCGCCGCAGCGCGGACTCCACCGCCCCGATGTCGTGTCCGTCGATCGGGCCGACGTACTTCAGCCCCAGGTCCTCGAACATGCCCTGCGGATTGAACGCGTCCTTGAACCCCTTCTTCGCGCCGTGCAGCGACTCGTACAGGGTGTTGCCGATGAGCGGGGTCCGCAGCAGCACGTCCTTGCCCCAGGCCAGCACCTGTTCGTAGCTGTCCGTCGTGCGCAGGGTCGCGAGATGGTTGGCGAGTCCCCCGATGGTCGGCGAGTAGGAGCGTTCGTTGTCGTTGACGACGATGATCAGAGGCCGGTCCTTGGCCGCCGCGATGTTGTTGAGCGCCTCCCAGGCCATCCCGCCGGTGAGCGCGCCGTCGCCGATGACCGCGACGACATGCCCCTTCTCGCCCTGCACCTGGCGGGCCTTGGCGAGCCCGTCGGCCCAGCCCAGCGCGGTGGACGCGTGACTGTTCTCGATGACGTCGTGCTCGGACTCCTCACGCGAGGGATAGCCGGACAGGCCACCCTTGCCACGCAGCTTGGAGAAGTCCTGACGTCCCGTCAGAAGTTTGTGTACGTAGCTCTGGTGGCCGGTGTCCCACAGGATGCGGTCGACCGGTGACTCGAAGACCCGGTGGAGCGCGATGGAGAGTTCCACCACCCCCAGATTGGGCCCGAGATGGCCGCCGGTCCTGGCGACCGCATGCACCAGGAACTCTCGTATCTCGTCGGACAGTTCACCGAGTTCCGCCTCGGACAGCGCCTTCAGGTCACGTGGTCCCCGGATGTTCTCCAGAATCGTCACGCTCGGGCCCCCTCTTCTTCCGTACTCGTCAGCCGTGCTGTTCAGCTCACGGTGACCGCCGGTTCCCCCGACGCGACGCCGTCACGCTCCATCTGTTCGGCGATCTTCATCGCCTCCTCGATCAGGGTCTCCACGATCTTCGACTCGGGCACGGTCTTGATGACCTCGCCCTTCACGAAGATCTGCCCCTTGCCGTTGCCGGAGGCGACCCCGAGGTCGGCCTCCCGTGCCTCGCCGGGGCCGTTGACCACACACCCCATGACAGCGACGCGCAACGGCACCTCCATGCCGTCCAGGCCGGCCGTGACCTGGTCGGCGAGCTTGTAGACGTCGACCTGGGCGCGTCCGCACGACGGACACGACACGATCTCCAGCCGCCGTTGCCGCAGGTTCAGCGACTCCAGGATCTGGATGCCGACCTTGACCTCCTCGACCGGCGGCGCGGACAGGGAGACCCGGATCGTGTCGCCGATGCCCTCGCTGAGCAACGCCCCGAAGGCGACCGCCGACTTGATGGTGCCCTGGAAGGCGGGACCCGCCTCGGTGACGCCCAGGTGCAGCGGGTAGTCGCACCGTTCGGCGAGCAGCCGATAGGCGTTCGCCATGATCACCGGGTCGTTGTGCTTGACCGAGATCTTGATGTCCCGGAAGCCGTGCTCCTCGAACAGCGACGCCTCCCACAACGCCGACTCCACGAGCGCCTCCGGGGTCGCCTTCCCGTACTTCTGGAGCAGCCTCCGGTCCAGCGAACCCGCGTTGACCCCGATCCGGATCGGCGTGCCGTGGTCCCCCGCGGCCCGCGCGATCTCCTTGACCTGGTCGTCGAACTGCTTGATGTTGCCGGGATTGACGCGGACGGCGGCGCAGCCGGCGTCGATCGCGGCGAACACGTACTTCGGCTGGAAGTGGATGTCGGCGATCACCGGGATCTGCGACTTGGCCGCGATGGTCGCCAGCGCGTCCGCGTCGTCCTGCGTGGGGCAGGCGACGCGGACGATCTGGCAGCCGGACGCGGTGAGTTCGGCGATCTGCTGGAGCGTGGCGCCGATGTCCGACGTACGCGTCGTCGTCATCGACTGCACCGACACCGGGGCCCCGCCCCCGACCGCCACCGGCCCGACCTCGATACGCCGGGTGACCCGGCGCTCGGCGATCGGGCGGAGCGGCATCTCGGGGACGCCCAGGGAGACGGCGGTCACGACGTCACTCCCGGTTTCCGGTGACGGTCTCGCGCATGGCGCGCAGGGACTCCTTCAGGGACCCCATGGTGGCCATGACGGCCGTCGGCTCGTAGCCGCAGTGCGCCATGCAGTTGGCGCACCGGTCGTCCTTGCCACGGCCGTAGGAGTCCCAGTCGGTCTTCTCGATGAGGTCCTTGTACGTCGTCACGTACCCGTCGCTCATCAGATAGCAGGGCTTCTGCCAGCCGAACAGCGAGTAGTTCGGGATCGCCCACGCCGTGCACGGGAAGTCGACCTTGCCCTCCAGGAAGTCCAGGAAGAGCGGGGAGTGGTTGAGCCGCCAGCGCCGCCGGTTGCCGCCCGCGAAAGCCTTCTTGAACAGCTCGCGGGTCTGCTCGACACCGAGGAAGTGCTCCTGGTCGGGGGCCTTCTCGTAGGCGTAGGCAGGGGAGATCATCATCTCGTCGACCTGGAGCTCGTCGTTGAGGTAGTTGAGTACCTCGATGACGGTCTGCGGGGTGTCGGTGTTGAAGAAGGTCGAGTTGGTGGTGACCCGGAAACCGCGCCTCTTGGCCTCCTTGATGGCGGCCACGGCCTCGTCGAACACCCCCTCCTTCGCCACGGACTCGTCGTGCCGCTCCCGCAGGCCGTCGATGTGCACGGCGAACGCGAAGTACGGCGAGGGCGTGAACTTGTCCAGCTTCTTGCGCAGCAGCACGGCGTTGGTGCAGAGGAAGACGTACTTCTTCCTGCCCACCAACTGCCGCACGATCTCGTCGATATGAGGGTGCATCAGGGGCTCGCCGCCCGCGATGGACACCATCGGGGCCCCGGATTCGAGCACCGCCCCGACGGCCTGGGCGACCGGCATGCGCTGCTTGAGCACACCGGCCGGATGCTGGATCTTGCCGCAGCCCTCGCACGCCAGGTTGCAGGCGTAGAGCGGCTCGAGTTCGACGATCAGCGGGAACTTGTCCCGCTTACGGATTTTCTGTTCGGCCAAATACGTAGCGACCTTGATGGTCTGGCGGAGCGGCATGGCCATCTGGCTCACCTCCTGGGGAGCAGCAAGGAACGGTGCCATTCGACAAAAGCGGGAAGGACCGAACGAAGAACGCGGAAGGCCGATATTCCACCGCGAAGCGTGCCGATCCGGACGAGTTCATGCTCTGGAGCGTCCACGACCACCCGTACGGCCGCAACCGGGCGCACGCCCGTGCGCACGGCGCTGAGGAGCGTGGCCGCCGACTCCATGTCGACCGCGATGGCGCCGGTCGCGAGCAGCTCCGACCGTTCGTGACCGCGTACGACATGGTCGGAGCCGGTGAGCGGCCCTGTGTGGACGGTGCGCCCGGGTACCGCGCGCACCAGTTCCTTGACGAGCAGTTCCGTGCCGACGCAGCGGGTGACGCCGCGCGGGTCCCTGGTCTCCTCGGCGACCACCAGGTCACCGGGGTGCATGCCGGGCGCGAGTCCGGCGCAGAAGCCGGTGGCCAGGACCGCCGCGTCGCGCAAGAGCGGGTCGGCGAGGGTCCGGGTGACGGCCGCCCGAGCCGCCTCGGGCCCCATTCCCGTACGCAGCACGGTGACGGGTCCCGCGCCGCGTGCGCCCCGGCGCAGGGCGAGCCGTTCGATGCCGAGCGCGCAGGCGATCAGCAGCGGGGCCGGCTCGGGCTGCCTGGCCATCAGCCCCCCTTGACGTCGGCGAAGGGCTCCCCGTGGACGTACCGGCCGAGCGCGGTGAGCGGGAAGACCTGGCGGTAGAGGTGGTAGTTGATCGAGAAGTCCCAGGGGAAGCCGGTGCCGGTGAAGTACGGCTCGTCCCAGGAGCCGTCCGGCAGCTGGGTCGCCGCGAGCCACCCGACGCCGCGTTCGACGGCCTTCGAGTCGTGCTCCCCGGCGGCCAGCAGGGCGAGGAGCGCCCAGGCCGTCTGGGAGGGGGTCGAGGCGCCCCGGCCGCTCCAGCCCGCGCTGTCGTGGTAGGAGCGCAGATCCTCGCCCCAGCCGCCGTCGTCGTTCTGGACCTTCTCCAGCCAGCCCACCGCGCGCCGGATCGCCGGGTGCGTGGCGGGCAGGCCGGCGGCGGTCAGCGCGGGCACCACCGAGCCGGTGCCGTAGACGTAGTTGACGCCCCAGCGGCCGAACCAGGCGCCGCCCGGCTCCTGTTCGGCGAGCAGCCACTCGATGCCGCGCCGGGTGCGCGGATCGTGGGACATGCCCTCGACGGCGAGCATCTCCACGACATGCGCGGTGACGTCGGCGGACGGCGGGTCGATGACCTCGCCGAAGTCGCAGAACGGCAGCTTGTTGGGGAGCGTGCTGGTGTTGTCGACGTCGAAGGCGCCCCAGGCACCGTTCTTCGACTGCATCCCGAGGTTCCAGTTGACCCCGCGCTCGATGGCCTTCTCGACCCGCTTCGGATCGTGGTGCTTGACGCGGCGCAGTGCGAGGACGACCTCGGCGGTGTCGTCGATGTCGGGGTAGTTGTCGTTGTGGAACTCGAACGCCCAGCCGCCGGGCGGCAGTTCGGGCCGACGTACGGACCAGTCGCCGGGCCGGACCACCTGCTCGCCCAGCATCCAGTCGGCGGCCTTGACCAGTTGGGGGTGGTCGGCGGGCACGCCGGCGTCGGCGAGGGCGATGACGGCGAGGCAGGTGTCCCACACCGGTGACTGGCAGGCCTCGATCATCCGGGCCCCGTCCTCGCGCCACACCGTGAAGCGGTCAAGGGACGTCAACCCGGCCCGCATGACCGGGTGTTCCAGGTCGTAGCCGAGCAGGTGCAGGGCGATCAACGAGTAGACGGCGGGCGGCTGGATGCCTCCCCAGCAACCGTCGTTCTCCTGACGCTCGATGATCCAGCGGGCGGCGGCGTTCATCGCCGCCGTGCGCAACCGGCGCACCGCCACCTTGCGGTAGCCGTGCAGAATGCGGTCGAGACGCTGGAAGACGCCGTCCCAACTCGCGATCGGAGCAAAGGACTTGCCCGGGTTCGGCAGGTCGGGGTCGGTGTGCAGCTCGGTGAGCGGGAAGGGCGCCGGGCGGACCGGGCGCTTCGCGCTGACGACGGTGAGCGGCACGATGGTCTGCCGGGCCCAGCAGCCGAAGTCGTAGATGTTGAGCGGCATCCACGTCGGGAAGTAGATGAGTTCCGGCGGGAGTTCGGGCAGGTCGTCCCACTTCCACCAGCCGAACAGGGCCAGCCAGATCCGGGTGAAGACCCGGGCGGCGGCGATGCCTCCCCGGTCGCGGATCCAGGCGGACGCCTGCGCCATGTGCGGCGCTTCGGGGGCGTCCCCAGCCAGCCGCAGGGCGACGTACGCCTCGATGGTGGCGGAGAGTTCGGCGGGTCCGCCGTGGAAGGTGGCCCAGGTGCCGTCGGCACGCTGCTCGCCACGGATGAACAACGCGGCTGCCTGGGTGGTCTGTTCGTCCCGGATGCCCAGGAACTGACGGAGCAGGAGGTCCTCGGCGTCCATCGTGACGTTGGTCTCGAGGTCGCCCTTCCACCAGCCCTGCTCGTCCTGCCGCGCGAGCAGATGATCGATGGCATGCCTCATGGCATGCGCGGCGGCATCCTGAACCCCTGCCGCCACTGGGGCGTCGGTGCCGGTTTCGGTTTCGCTGGCCGAGGCAGCGCGGGGCGGCAGGGCCCCGGTGCTTCCGTCGGTCGTCGCTGTCATGGCTTCCCCTTCGTGCAGTGGCATGTCTCTGCTGTGTGGGTCCGCCGTCGGCCGGTGCGCCGCTGAACGCGGCGCCGGCCGGCGACTACGCGAGGCTTATTCGGCCGATAGTGATCATCTCTTTCGTACGACGACGAAGTCGGCGAGCGCCGTGAACTGCGCACGCACCCGGTCGGGCATGTCGATGGCGCTCAGTGCGTCGACGGCGATGGTGTGCTGCCGGCGCGCCTCCTCGGCGGTCCACTCCCGGCCGCCCGCCTGTTCGATCAAGGCGGCGCGGACGGCGAACTCCTCCTCGGAGAAGTTCTCGAACTCGCTGCTCTGCGCGTCGGCGGCGAGCAGTTCACCGAGCCGTTCGGCGGCCGGGCCGCGCGCCGCGAGGGCGGCGACGACGGGCAGGGACTTCTTGCGCTGGCGCAGGTCGCTCCAGGTCTGCTTGCCGGTGGCCTCCGGGTCGCCCCAGATGCCGAGGAGGTCGTCGACGGCCTGGAAGGCCAGGCCGAGGTGGTAGCCGTACTTCTCCAGGGTGTCGGCGGTGCGGTCGTCCGCGCCGCCGAGGACCGCGCCGATGGAGCTGGCGCAGGCGAGCAGGGCGCCCGTCTTGTTGCCCTCCATCTCCAGGCACTCCTCGACGGTGACACGGTCGCGGTGCTCGTACGAGATGTCCTGCGCCTGGCCGTCGATGAGGGCGCGGGTGGCGGTGGTCAGGCGGCGGGTGGCGCGGCCGGCCTCGACGGTGCCGAGTTCCAGGAGAATCTCGTTGGCCAGCGCGAACAGGGCGTCGCCGACCAGGATGGCCTGGGCGGGGCCGTACACCTTCCACACGGTGTCACGGTGGCGGCGCTGTTCGTCGCCGTCCATGAGGTCGTCGTGCAGCAGCGAGAAGTTGTGCACGAGTTCGACGGCGACCGCGCCGGGGATGCCGACCTCGGGGTCGGCGCCGGTGACCTCGGCGGACAGCACGGCGAGCGCGGGGCGTACGGCCTTGCCGCCGTCGCCGGCGGCGGGCCTGCCCTGGGCGTCGATCCAGCCGAAGTGGTAAGCGGAGACGGTGTCCATGGGCGCCGCGAGACGGTTGATCGCCGTCCGCAGTACCGGAGTGGCCAGGGTCCGGCCGCGCTCCAGGAGCGCGGTCACGTCCACCGCGGTCCCTCGAGCGGCCTTCGGGGCCGGGGGCACAGTGGGCACAGTCTCTCCTCTTGTTCCGGTGCTGGGGGTGCGGGGACCTGCCGTGTGCTGATGGTCGAGCATCAAGCCGCCTCCTCGACGTCGAAGAGGTGGTGGCGGGGCCGGCCCAGGGTGGCCAGCGCGGCGCCGGCCGCACTGACTCCGCTGCGGACCGCACTCTCCATGGTCGCGGGCCACCCGGTGGCGGTCCACGAGCCGGCCAGGTACAGGCCGGGGCTTCTGGTGCGGGCGCCGGGCCGCAGCCGCCCGACGCCTGGGGTGGGGGCGAACGTCGCTGTCCGCTCCCGGGTGACGAAGAAATCCCGTACTCCGGCGCCCCGCGCGCGGGGCAACAACCGCTCCAGTTCGGGCAGGTACCGCTCCCGCAGCGACGCCACGGGCTCGTCGATCTCGTCGTGCGCGGCCGACTGCGACAGCGCCAGGTACTGGCCGTCGCCGCCGAGCCCGGATGCCTCGGTCCGGTCGAAGACCCACTGCACCGGGCTGCCGAGCGCCGTGAGGAACGGTGTGTTCAGCACCTTGCGGTCGTACACCACATGCACATTGAGGATCGGTGCGGTGCCGATCTCCAGCAGCCGTTCGGGGGCGTCGAGCGCTCCCGCCGGCAGGAGATCGTGCGCCTCGCGCTGCGCGACGGCGAGCACGACGGCGTCCGCGTCGAGGGTCTCGCCGGGAACCGACACGCTCCAGCGGCCGTTCTCGAGGTGTCGGAGGGAGGTGACGCGTGTACGGACTTCGGTGCGCACGCCTGCGGAGTCGAGCGCCTTGCGGGCCAGAGTGTCGTGCAGTTCGCCCAGCGGGACACGCGCCCAGCCGATGTCGGCCGCGCCCGGGTCGGACAGCAGACCGGTCTTGAACACCATCGCGGCGAGCCCGAGGGACGAGTCCCCGGCCACCGCGTTGAGGGTGGCGACCCCCACCAGGTCCCACAGTGCCTCGACGGCACGCTCCGACTGACCGTGCGCGGCCAGCCAGCTGCCGAAGTCCTGTGCGTCCAGCGCCGGGTCCGCGAGGTCCAGTGCCTTGAGCGCGAGTGCGGCGCGCCCGACTCTGGCGCGCTCGGTGAGCGAGAGGTGCGGATACGTGGCAAGGCTGCGCCCGAGATGCAGAGGTACGGGCAGCGCGTCGCGCCGGAGTCTGCCGAGGCGCCGTCCCGCGGGCTTCGCCAGGTCGACCACCGGCACGTCGAGACGGGCCTGCACCGGTGCGAGCGCCGCGCCGTCGATGCGGTCGAGGAACCAGCGGTAGGCGGTGCAGCAACGCAGGTACACGTGCTGGCCGTTGTCCACGGTGAGGCCGTCGCGCCGGAACGAGAAGGCGAGGCCGCCGAGCCGCGGCCTGCCTTCGAGCAGCGTGACGCGGACCCCGGCGTCGGCGAGCGAGAGCGCCGCGGTGATGCCTGCCAGCCCGCCGCCGATCACCACCGCGGTCTTCTCACCGCGGTGGTCCCTGCGTTCCCCGGCCCGCGTACCCTCGCTCATCGCGCATTCCCCCCTGTGCACCCGCCGTGCCGGACGAACGCCGCACGTCGAGCCGTCGAAGTCAGGGACGCCGTCCCCGACCGGAGGGTTGCACGCCGCTGCGCCGCGGGCCCGGTTCCCTGAACCGAATCGCCCATCAGGTACGCCTCCTGACGGTCTGTCGGGAGACATGCCGGGCGTCCAGACCGGACAGGCCGCGCACCGCGACGTACGCCTTCTCGTGTCCGGGCAGCGAGACCCGGCCGCGCAGTACGGCCTCCGGCTCGCGCTCGATGCGGTCGAGGAGGCGTCGGTAGATGCCGGCCATGGCGGCGACACAGGCGCCGCTGCGCCGGTCGAGCATGGGCAGCAGCCGGTAGCCCTCAGCGAACAGGGCGCGGGCGCGCCGCACTTCGAAGTGGACGAGGCCCGCGAAGTCGGAGCCCTCCGGCGGGGTCGACCCGCTGAACCCGGCCGAGCAGCCGAACTTGGCGAGGTCGTCGGCGGGCAGATAGGTCCGCCCGCCCTCGGCGTCCTCACGGATGTCCCGGAGGATGTTGGTGAGTTGGAGTGCGAGCCCCAGCGTGTCGGCGTACTCGGAGGCGCGTTCCACACCGCGCGCGCCCCGCTCCGTGCCGAACACGCCGAGCGAGAGCCGCCCGATGGCCCCGGCCACGCAACGGCAGTAGACCTTCAGGTCGTCCCAGGTCTCGTACGTCTCGCCGTGTACGTCCATCACGACGCCGTCGATGAGTTCGTCGAGGCCGCCGAGCGGGATCGGGAAGTATGTCCCCGCATGACTGAGGGCGACCGCGACCGGGTCGGTGTCGTCCTCGTCGACCGCGCCCTCGCGCACCCGGGTCAGCAGTGCTCTGGTGTCCTCCAGCCGCGCCGCCTTGACCTCGGGGGCCAGCGTGCCGTCGCCGATGTCGTCGACGCGCCGCGAGAACGCGTACAGGGCGGACATCGCACGCCGCTTCGGCGTCGGCAACAGCCTGATGCCGTACGCGAAGTTGCGGGCCTGCTGCCCGGTGATGGACTCGCAGTAGCTGTAGGCGGCGAGTACCGGTGCGGACACGTGTGGTTGCGACTCCACGCTCCGGATCACCCCTTTCCTCGCAAGGTCGTGCCTACCTCGCGCAGCAACTGGATCCTGCCGGGCTTGGGCGGGCCGGGAAGTACGTCGTATTCGGCGGCGGCGATCGCTCGGACCGCCGCCTTTCCCCCCGCCACGAAACCCGCGAGCAGCAGCTTCAGCCTGCCGTGGACGCTACCCACCAGAGGGGTGCCTTCATTCAGCAGGCCACGTGCGCGTTCCGCTTCGTATGCGATCAGTGCCCGCACCGACGCGCCCGCCGTGGGGACGGCGAGATCCCGCTCCTGGACGTGAAAGCGCTTCATGTCCTGGGCGGGCAGATAGATCCGGTCGCGGCCGAGGTCCTCGGCGACGTCCTGGAGGTGTTCGACGATCTGGAGGGCCGTGCACACGGCGTCGGAGCGACGGATGCGCTCGGGTGTCGCGGTGCCGGTGACGGCGAGGACGAGACGGCCGACGGGGTTGGCGGACAGCTCGCAGTAGGCGAGCAGATCGTCGAAGGTCTCGTACCGCTTGACCAGCTGGTCCTGGCGGTTGGCGGCGATCAGGCCGAGGAAGGGCCCGGGGGTGAGGGCGCGGCGGCGCACGGTCGGCTGGAGCCGACGCAGCAGGGGGTGGTGCGGGACGCCGTCGAAGACCCTGCGCAGGTCGGCCTCGAAGGCGTCGAGAAGGACGAGCCGGTCGTCGGCGTCCTCGGGGGCGACGCCCAGCAGCCGGGCGTCGGCGCCGCCGGGGGCGAGGTCGCCGTCGCCGATGTCGTCGACGAGACGGGCGAAGCCGTAGACGGCCATGAGGTCGGTGCGCCAGGCCGCGGGCAGGAAGAACGGGGCCACGGGGAAGTTCTCGTCCGCGGCCTTGTCGAGCGTGCCGCGCTCCAGGTCACCGGGGCGCGTGTGACCGGTAGCCGTCACCGTTCACTGCCCGGGGCGGGGACGGCACGTGATGTGGGGTACTGGGGAGTTTCCGTAGCCATCGCCGTCACATCTCCCGTTCTACACTGCGGACCCAATAGGCACTATTTCGGACACGCCGCCCAGACCTCCACACGGCGGTTTCCGATGCCGGGTGTCGCGTGTTATCGCCCTACTTGCCGCGATTCAGCACCGGTACAGCTTACGTTGTACAACGCGGCGTGGTCCGTCGGGGTGTCCGGCGCATCACAAGAACACACCGATTGGCGTCAAGATTCCTGGGGCGGGCCGGAGTTGACGTTTCTTTTGCGGAATCGGGGCCCCGCCGGAACAGTTCCGGCGGGGCCCCGATTCGCCCGGCTGACCACCGGTCAAGGTTCCGGCTACCTGCCGGTGAACTTCTCGTACTCCTTGAGCACCTCGTCCGTCGGTCCGTCCATGCGCAGTTCGCCGCGTTCCAGCCACAGGACGCGGTCGCAGGTGTCGCGGATCGACTTGTTGTTGTGGCTGACGAGGAACACCGTGCCGGCGTGCTTGCGCAGCTCCCGGATGCGGTCCTCGGAGCGCTTCTGGAAGGAGCGGTCGCCGGTCGCCAGGGCCTCGTCGATCATCAGGACATCGTGGTCCTTGGCGGCGGCGATGGAGAACCGCAGTCGCGCCGCCATCCCGGAGGAGTAGGTGCGCATCGGCAGGGTGATGAAGTCGCCCTTCTCGTTGATGCCGGAGAAGTCGACGATCTCCTGGTAGCGCTCCTTGATCTCCTCGCGGGTCATACCCATCGCGAGACCGCCCAATATGACGTTCCGTTCGCCCGTGAGGTCGTTCATCAGGGCGGCGTTGACGCCGAGGAGGGAGGGCTGCCCGTCCGTGTACACATGGCCGCTCTCGGCGGGCAGCAGGCCCGCGATGGCGCGCAGCAGAGTCGACTTGCCCGAGCCGTTGGAGCCGATGAGGCCGACGGCCTCACCACGGTAGGAGACGAAGGAGACGCCCCGTACGGCGTGGACCTTGCGCACGCCGGGTGAGTCACCGCGTCTGACGATGCGGCTGAGGGCGGAGGTGGCACTGCCCTTGCCGGTCTTGGCGCCGTTGACGCGGTACACGATGTGGAGCTGGTCAGCGATGACGGTGGGGATCTTCTCCCCGGGAATCGGGTCAGCCACGGCCGTACCTCTCCTCCGACTGCCAGAAGTACACGAATCCGCCGACGGCGAAGAGCGCGGCCCAGCCGCCCGCGACCGCCCAGACGTGCGGCGGCAGGTTCTCCGAACCGTAGCCCTCGATGAGCGCGAAGCGCATCAGGTCCATGTAGATGGCGGCCGGGTTCCACTGCAAGGCGTCGGCGAGCCACTGGGGCTTGTCGGCCAGCACGACCGGGATGGAGAACATCACGCCGGACGCGTACATCCACGTCCGCATCACGAACGGCATCAGCTGCGCGAGGTCCGGGGTCGCCGAGCCCCATCGGGCCATGATCAGCGCGAGGCCGGTGTTGAAGAGGAACTGGAGTGCGAGCGCGGGGACGATCAGCAGCCAGGACATCGTGGGGTAGCTGCCGAAGCCGATCGACACCGCGAACAGCACGATCATCGAGAAGAGCAACTGCTGCAGCTGCTGCAGCGCGAAGGAGACCGGCAGGGCGGCGCGCGGGAAGTGCAGGGCACGCACCAGGCCGAGGTTGCCGGAGATCGCGCGTACGCCCGCCATCACCGAGCTCTGCGTGAAGGTGAACACGAAGACGCCCGTGACGAGGAACGGGATGTACACGTCACTGGGCATGCCTCGGTCGGCTTCGAGGATCACGCCGAAGATGAAGAAGTACACGGCCGCGTTCAGCAGCGGTGTGGCCACCTGCCACAACTGGCCGAGTTTGGCCTGGCTGTACTGGGCGGTCAGTTTCGCCTGCGAGAAGGCGAGGATGAAGTGACGCCGTCCCCAGAGCTGGCGGACGTACTCGACGAGTCGGGGACGGGCGCCGCTCACGGCGAGCCCGTACTTCGCCGCGAGCCGGGCCGCGGAGAGGCCGTCGTCGGGTGACGGTCGGTCGCTCACCGCGACACCGCCGTCATGCTTTGTCTCACTCACAAATGGAAACTTTCGTCTTCAATATGCGCAGCTGAACGGGGCAGAGCGCGGGCCGTGGTGGAAGCCGGTCGGCCCGCGGGAGCTCTCGGTGAGAGCTTGTCAGATCACTGGGGGGCGGCCCAGTCGGGTCAGCCGCCACACCGTACGCCACCGGATGGGCCGGCGGGGTCCGCACGGGGCGGTCAGGCCCTCCCTGAACCCGCCCCACCAGGCTCTGAGCGCCGGGCGGGAGGGTCTGCGGAGGAGTGTGAGGAGCAGCCAGTCTCCCAGATAGACGGGCACCAGGGGGGCCGGGAGGTTGCGGCGGGCCAGCCAGACCCGGTTGCGGGCGACCATCCGGTGGTAGACCGCGTGCCGCGAGGGCGCGGTCGCGGGGTGGAAGAGCAGCATGTCGGCCCGGTAGTCGATCATCCAGCCCGCGTCGAGGGCCCGCCAGGCCAGGTCGGTCTCCTCGTGGGCGTAGAAGAACTCCTCGGGGAGGATGCCCACTTGGGCGAAGACCTTGGTACGGACGGCGTTGGCGCCCCCGAGGAAACTGGTGACGCGGGAGCTGCGCATCGGGTCCGTGGTGCCCGGGCGGGGCACGTGGCGGCGCTGGGTGAGGCCGGTGTCGGGGTCGGCGATGCGGAAGCTGATGATGCCGAGTTCGGGGTCGGCGGCGAACGCCTCGCGGCACAGTTCGGCAGTGTCCTGGTGGCCGAGCAGGCCGTCGTCGTCCAGGAACATCAGGATGTCGACGTCGCCGCCGGCCGGCCCGAACGCCTCGATGCCGACGTTGCGTCCGCCGGGGATGCCGAGGTTCTCGGGCAGTTCGATGCTCCGTACGCCCTCAGGGAGGTCCGGGACGGGTGAGCCGTTGCCGACCACGACGACCTGGACCGGGTCGCCCTCCTGTTTGGTGATCGAGTCGATGAGGGCGCGCAGTTCCTCGGGGCGGTTGCCCATGGTGATGATGACCGCGCCGACCCGCGGGCCGGTACTCACCGCAACCTGCTCGACGCGAGGATGGACACGAGGTGCAGGAGGGTCTGCAGAAGGGCGATTCCGGCCAGTACGGCGATGCCCAGGCGGGTCCAGAACAGGTCGCCGCCGAACAGGTCGAGGACCGCCACGAAGAGGATGACCAGGCTCGCCTCGATGCCGCCGATCAGCCGGTGGAACTTGAGGGCGGCGGCGGCCTTACGGGCCATGGCGAGCCCTTCTGAGCGGGGCACCGCCAGCTCGTCCTTCGCGGCGGGCAGACCGCTGCGGGCCCGCGCCACGTCCACCAGGTCGGTCTCCGCCTTGATCAGGATCGCGCCGAGGGCGGCCAGGGTGCCGAGGAACGCCCACAGCCACTCGGGGCTCCCGGAGCCGTCCCACAGGTCGGCGCCGCGCAGCCCGAAGCCGATCAGCAGGGCCGCCTCGGACAGGTAGTGGCCGACGCGGTCGAGGTACACGCCGGTGATGGAGGTCTGGTTGCGCCAGCGGGCGAGTTCCCCGTCGACGCAGTCGAGGAGCAGGTACAGCTGCATCAGTACGACGGCCAGGACCGCCCCGGTGAGGCCCGGCACCAGCAGTGCCGCGCCCGCCAGACCGCCCGCGACGACCATCAGGTACGTGAGCTGGTTCGGCGTGATCCTGGTGTCCACCAGGTAGCGGTCGACCCGCAGGGACACCTCACGCATGTAGAGGCGTCCCGCCCAGTGCTCGCCGCTGCGCCGGTCCTTCACCCCTTCGGGGTGGACGACGGGGCGTAGTTCAGCTACCGATGGCCTTGACATAGTCCGCGTACGTGTCCTTGATCTGGTCGTTCGTGAGGTCGAGGTGTTCCAGGATCGTGTAGCGACCGGGTCTGGTCTGCGGGGCGTACTCGACGACCCGTACGAACTCGTCCGTGGTGAAGCCGATCTCCTCCGGCAGCACCGGCAGCCCGTGCCGGCGCAGTACCTCGGCCATGTACGCCGACTCCTCGTACGCGCCCCGCAGGTACATGGCGAAGGCGGCGCCGAGGCCGCACTGTTCGCCGTGGCTGGCGGCGCGCCTGGGGTACAGCAGGTCGAAGGCGTGGTTGATCTCGTGACAGGCGCCCGAGGACGGACGGGAGTCGCCCGACACCGACATGGCGATACCGGTGAGGACCAGTGCCTCGGCCAGTACCTGGAGGAACGCGTTGTCGCCGACCCCGCCGGGGTGGCGCAGCACGGCCTCGCCGGCCTGCCGGGCCATCGCGGCGGCGAGTCCGTCGATCTTCTCCCCGTTGACCTGGCCGGCCAGCTCCCAGTCGGCGACCGCGGAGATGTTCGACATGGCGTCGCCGATCCCCGAGCGCACGAACCGCACCGGTGCCTCGCGGATCACGTCGAGGTCGATGACGACGGCGATCGGGTTCGGTACGCCGTACGAGCCGCGCCCCGCGTCGTTGTCGAGGGTCGCGACCGGAGAGCACAGGCCGTCGTGCGCGAGGTTGGTGGCGACGGCGACCAGGGGCAGGCCGACGCGGGCGGCGGCGAACTTGGCGCAGTCGATGATCCGGCCGCCGCCGAGGCCGACCACGGCGTCGTAGTGGCCGGACTTGATGGCGTCGGCCAGCCGGATGGCGTCGTCGATGGTGCCGCCGGCCACCTCGTACCAGCTCGCGCCGGGCAGCGCGGGGGTGAGCCGCGCGCGCAGCTTGGCGCCGGAGCCGGCGCTGACCGCGACGGCGATCTTCCCGGAGTGCGAGATCCGCTGGTCGAACAGCACGTCCGCCAGATCGTTCAGGGCCCCGCGGCGGATGTCGACGACGACCGGCGAGGGGATCAGCCTCGTCAGTACCGGCACGCGATCTCCCGTCCTCGGGCGAGATCGTCGTGGTTGTCTATCTCGACCCAGGGAACCTCGCCGATGGGCGCCACGTCGATCTTGAAGCCGCGGTTGACCAGTTCCTGGTAGCCGTGCTCGTAGAACTGCTGGGGGTCGGTCTCCCACACGGTCTTCAGGGCGTCGGCCAGTTCGGCGGCGGCGCCGCCCTCGATGAGGGTGACACCGATGTACTCGCCGGTGGCCTCGGCCGGGTCCATCAGCTTGGTGATCTTCCGCACGCCCTTCTCCGGGTCCACGACCACCTTCATCTCCTCGTCGGCGAGCTGCTTCACCGTGTCGAGGGCCAGGATGATCCGCTTTCCGTCGCCGCGCGCGGCGAGCAGCGTCCGCTCGACGGAGACGGGGTGCACGGTGTCACCGTTGGCGAGGATGACTCCGTCGGCGAGGGCGTCCCGGCCGCACCACAGGGAGTAGGCGTTGTTCCACTCCTCGGCGCGGTCGTTGTCGATGAGGGTGAGCCGCAGCCCGTACTTCTCCTCCAGGGCCGCCTGCCGCGCGTACACGGTCTCCTTGCGGTAGCCGACGATGATCGCGGCCTCGGTGAGGCCGATCTCGGCGAAGTTGGCGAGGGTGAGGTCGAGGACGGTGGGGCCGTCCTCGTCGCCCGCGGGGCCGACCGGCACGAGAGCCTTGGGGAGGCTGTCGGTGTAGGGGCGCAGACGCCGTCCGGCGCCGGCCGCCAGCACGAGGCCGATCATGCGGGTACTCCTTCGTCGTGTACGGCGGGCGCGCCGCCCTGGTGGGCGGTCACCCAGTAGCGGATGCTCTCGGCGAGCACCAGCAGGGCCACGGCCACGGCGAGGACCGTGAGCGCGACCACGAACTGCGAGGCGCTGAGCAGCGCGGCCAGTACGACGACCACCAGTGTCCGGCCCTCGTGCCCGCCACTCGCCCGTACCAGCCAGCGCGGGGGGGCTCCGGCGTTGCCACGGATGCGGTACACCGTGTCGTAGTGATGGTAGGCGACGGCGGCCACCAGGCCGAAAGCTGCGGGAAGTGCTCCGTTTACCTCCGCTTTGCCCGCGAGGATGAGGACTGTGCCGTACTCGGCGGCCCGGAAGAGCGGGGGGACGAGCCAGTCCAGGGGGCCGTCGAGGGGCCTGAGGACAGCGATGGACGACGTGAGAACGTAACCGAGGCCACAGAGCACGGTCTGCCATCCGGGACCCCACAACGTGGCCGAGCTCACCACGAGGACCGCGCCGGACAGGGCCACCGTGACGGCGGCGGGGTGGGCTGTGCCACGGGCGGCACGGGCCAGCAGCTCCGCGAGGGGCCCGCTGTCCGCGAGGTCCGCCAGTGCTCGCGTCGCCCGTTCGGTGCGTTGCGCCTTTCGGGTGAGTGAGCGCAGGACGCGGCCCGCCGTGGTGTACGTCGCCGCGAAGCCGCAGCCGACGAGAAGCACGGTGAAGGTGGTCCGGGGGGTGGTGAGCGCGGTGAGGACGGCGATCAGGGCCCAGCGCTCGCCGATCGGCAGGACGATCATCCGCCGCGCCCAGACCGTCCAGCCGACGCCGTCGAGGCGGTCGGAGAGGGCGGCCGTGGGGCTGGTGTTCGCCGTCGCGTCGTGATTGGCCTCGTTGAAGGAGAAGTCGACGACGTGCCGGCAGGTCTGCAGGATCATCGCGCCGAGGGCCAGCGCCCAGACGTCGTCGCCGTCGCGCGCCGCGCCGAGGGCGAGGCCGGCGTAGAAGGCGTACTCCTTGGCGCGGTCGAAGGTGGCGTCCAGCCAGGCGCCGAGCGTCGAGTACTGGAGGGAGTAGCGGGCGAGCTGGCCGTCCGTGCAGTCCAGGACGAAGGAGACCAGGAGGAGCACGCCCGCCGTGACGAACCCGCCGCGGCTGCCGGTGGCGGCGCAGCCGGCCGCGATCAGCGCGGTGAGCAGCGAGGCGGTGGTGACCTGGTTCGGGGTGAGACCTCGGCGGGCGCACCAGCGGGCCAGGTAGCGGGAGTACGGGCTCACGCAGAAGGTGGTGAAGAAGCCGTCCCGGGACTTCACGGCCGACTTCAGGCGTACGGCCTCGTCGTCGACCGCTTCGACGGCCTGTCGCGCCTCGTCGCGGGCCTCGGAGTCGGCGGGGACGGTGGCGGTCAGGCTGCCCAGCTCGGGGCGGTGGACGGCGACGCCGTCGGCGTCCAGGGCGAGGGCGATGCGGTCGGCGAGGCTGTCCACGGCGACGGCGGAGTCATTCGGGCGGGTCGTCCTCGGGGTGTCGCCGCTATCGGAGATCTCCCGGGCCAGTACGCGCGTCAGGGCGGTACGGCCGGCGCCGGGCTGTGCCGTGACGGCGCCCGGTACCGCGGCGAGCGGGAAGCGGGGGTCGGTGAGGCCGAGGCGGAGCGCGTGGAGGTGGCCGACGAAGCGGGCGTCCACGACGGCGACCCGCTCACGACAGGAGGACTCCGCGAGGACGGTCTCGGTGTCGGCGACGTCGCTCACGCTCCGCACGTCGAAGCCGAGTGACCGCAGATCGCTCTCGATCGACGATCCGGGAAACGGCTGACCCGTGAGGATGGCGGTCGGCAACCGAACTCACTCCCTGGACACCGACGCACGCACGCCGGTCCTGTACATGTTGGTGGGTCAAACCCTGACCCACGGTGGCCGGGCAGTGTCGGCAGAGGCTATCGGATGGGGCCGTGCCTGTGTTCACCGGCCGTTTACGGCCGCGCCGGTGCGACCGGCATGATTTTCGTTTCCGCAGGTCAGGGCATATGACAACGGTGTTCAGTGCCGCGTTGCCACATACCCCCCACCCGTAGTTGACTGCTCTCGGAACGGGACTCGGCGCGAACACCAGGAGGCGGCTTTCATGGGGGCTGGGCACGATCACGGACACGCGCACGGCGCACCGACCACGGGAACGGCGGCCGCGGCGTACACCGGGCGGCTGCGTGTCGCGCTGGCCATCACGCTCACCGTCATGGTCGTCGAGATCGTCGGCGGGGTCGTCGCCGACTCGCTCGCGCTCGTCGCGGACGCGGCGCACATGGCGACGGACGCGCTGGGCCTCGGCATGGCGCTGCTGGCGATCCACTTCGCGAACCGCCCGCCGAGCGGCAACCGCACCTTCGGGTTCGCCCGCGCCGAGATCCTCGCCGCGCTCGCCAACTGCCTGCTGCTGCTCGGCGTCGGCGGATACGTCCTGTACGAGGCCATCCAGCGGTTCGTGACCCCCGTGCAGACCGAGGGCGGGACGACCGTCGTCTTCGGCCTCATCGGTCTGGTCGCCAACATGATCTCGCTGACGATGCTGATGCGCGGCCAGAAGGAGAGCCTGAACGTGCGCGGCGCCTTCCTGGAGGTCGCCGCGGACGCGCTGGGTTCGCTGGCGGTGCTGATCTCCGCGGTGGTCATCATGGCGACGGGCTGGCAGCGGGCCGACCCCCTCGCCTCGGTCGTCATCGGTCTGATGATCGTCCCGCGGACCTGGAAGCTGCTGGGCGAGACCCTGGACGTGCTGCTGGAGGCGGCTCCCCGGGGGGTCGACATGGCGGAGGTGCGGGCCCACATAGTGGCGCTGCCCGGCGTGGAGGACGTACACGATCTGCACGCCTGGACGATCACCTCCGGGATGCCGGTGCTGTCCGCCCATGTGGTCGTCGGTTCGGACGTGCTGAGCGGGATCGGGCACGAGAAGATGCTGCACGAGCTCCAGGGCTGTCTGGGCGACCACTTCGACGTGGAGCACTGCACCTTCCAGCTGGAGCCCGGCGGGCACGCGGAGCACGAGGCGAAGCTCTGCCTCTGAGCCCCTTCGGCGCGCGTCTTTGACGGAACGCAGCCGTCCGGCGCGCGCCCGCGTCCCCTTCTTCGAGCCCCCCTCAACGGCGGTTCCCGCACCGGCGGACAGGGCACGATGGACTATCCGGTCACCTTCGGAACGGTTTCGCGCCGGACATGCGGGGGTCGCCGCGAAGTGCCGGGAGTGCCGGATTCGTACGGCAGACTTGGGGCTCGAAGACCGAGGCGAAGGATGGGTATGCCGATCACACCTGCCACCGCGACGCACGAGAGTTCGTCGAACGGCACCGCAGAAGCGATCTTGCTCGAGCTGGTCGACGAGAACGGCACGACGATCGGCACCGCCGAGAAGCTCTCCGCCCACCAGCCACCGGGCCTGCTGCACCGGGCGTTCTCCGTCTTCCTCTTCGACGAGCAGGGGCGCCTGCTCCTCCAGCAGCGCGCGCTGGGCAAGTACCACTCCCCCGGCGTCTGGTCCAACACCTGCTGCGGCCACCCGTATCCCGGTGAGTCGCCCTTCGCGGCGGCGGCCCGGCGGACGTACGAGGAGCTGGGCGTCTCCCCGTCGTTGCTCGCCGAGGCGGGCACGGTCCGCTACAACCACCCCGATCCGGAGTCGGGCCTGGTGGAGCAGGAGTACAACCACCTGTTCGTCGGGATGACGCAGGCGCCGCTCGCGCCGGACCCCGAGGAGGTCGGGGACACGGCCTATGTGACCCCTGCCGAGCTGGCGGAGCGGCATGCGAAGGACCCGTTCTCGGCCTGGTTCATGACCGTGCTGGACGCGGCCCGCCCGGCGGTCCGGGAGCTGACGGGCCCCTCGGCCGGCTGGTGACGGCCGCTACAGCACCTGCGGGGGCGTGAGCGGCAGGGCCGCCCAGACGACCTTGCCGCCGCTCGCCGTGTGCTCGATGTCGCACACTCCGCCCGCCTCCCTGGCGATCTCCCGGACCAGGAGCAGACCGCGCCCTCCGGTCCTGCCGTGGTCGGTCTCCAGGGCGGTGGGGCGGTAGGGGTGGTTGTCCTCCACCGACACCCGCACCCACTCGGCGCCGACGGCGACCTCCACGGCGAGCGTCGGCGACAGGACCGCCGCGTGCCGGACGGCGTTCGTCGCCAGTTCCGAGACGATCAGCAGCAGCCCGTCCACCAGGTCCGGCGAGGCTGGCACGCCCTGGCGGTACAGCAGGTCCCGTACGGCGTGCCGCGCCTGCGGGACGGAGGCGTCAGCGGCGGGCGCGGTGAACCTCCACACCCCCTCGTAGGGAAGCGGATCCGGGGGTCTTTGCTCCATGGGTACCCTGTCGGGCAGGCCGTCGTCCGCTGGGCGTGAGTCGGACTCTCGCCCATCGTTCTCCATCGTTCGGTCGCCGCCCTCGCGCTCGATAGTCACCACATGACGAGTGTTGGTACGGGCGGGCCCGCAGCGGACAACTGAACAGAAGTCAGCACGTATCGAACGCTTCTGACGGATGGCACGCGACATGAGCCCGTCCGCGACCGAGTCTGGTCAGGCCGCGCCGACTTCCTGAACTATTCGGGTTGTACGGGTTTGGTTCCGCCCGCCGCCGGGCGTTCGGCACCGGCGGATACGATCCGACCCATGGAGCCGCAGCTGACCCACAGTGCCGCCGACGGGATCGCCACCGTCGTCATCCGCCACCCGGCCAGGCGCAACGCCATGACGGCCGGCATGTGGCGCGCGCTGCCGCCGCTGCTCGCCGGCCTGGCCGCCGATCCGGACGTCCACGTCCTGGTGCTCACCGGAGCGGGCGGGACGTTCTGCGCGGGCGCCGACATCTCGACGCTCCAGGGCTCGCCGGAGGAGGCGCAGCGGCTCTCGGTGCTGGCGGAGGACGCGCTCGCGGCCTTTCCGAAGCCGGTGCTCGCGGCGATTCGCGGGCACTGCGTGGGCGGCGGGGCGCAGCTCGCGGCGGCCTGCGATCTGCGGTTCGCCGAGGAGGGGGCGCTGTTCGGGGTGCCTCCGGCGAAGCTCGGCCTCGTGTACGCGGCGTCGTCCACCCGGCGGTTGGCGGCCCTGGTGGGTCCGGCGACCGCCAAGTACCTGCTGTTCTCGGGCGAGTTGATCGACACGGAACGGGCGCTGCGCACCGGGTTCCTCGACGAGGTGCTGCCCGGCGGTGAACTCGACAAGCGGGTCGCGGAGTTCGCCCGCCTCCTCTCCTCACGCTCCCGGCTCACCCAGGCGGCGGCGAAGGAGTTCGCGAACGGCCGCACCGACCGGGACGCGTACTGGGGCGAACAGGCACGCGAGAGCGGTGAGGCCGCGGAGGGCGTCGCCGCGTTCCTGGAGCGCCGGCCGCCGGCCTTCTCCTGGACCGGGCCGACGGTGCCTACGCCACGATGAACCGGCTGCGGGACCGGAGCCGTTCGACCACGTGTGCGGGTGCCTTGTGCGGGGCGCCGGCGTCGTAGGGCGGCTGCGGGTCGTACTCCGTCGCGAGCTGTACGGCCTGTGCGTGCTCGTCGCCCGCGATCCGGCCGGTCAGCGTGAGGGCCATGTCGATGCCGGAGGAGACCCCGGCGGAGGTGACGTACTTGCCGTCGGTCACGACCCGCTCCCCCGTGGGTTCGGCGCCGTACTTCGTGAGCTGCTCCAGAGCGAGCCAGTGGGAGGTCGCGCGGCGGCCGTCGAGCAGTCCGGCGCCGGCCAGGAGCAGGGAGCCGGTGCACACGGAGGTCGTCCAGGTGCTGGTGGCGTCGGCGGTGCGCAGCCAGCCGAACAGGGCCTCGTTGCCCATCTGCGCGGACTGACCCGGCCCACCGGGGACCACGACGATGTCGGGGTGCGGTACGTCGGCCAGGGTGCGGTCGGCGATCAGCGCGAGGGAGCCGCTGTCATTGCGGACCGGCCCCCTCACCTCGGCGACGAAGACGGTCTCCGCGCGCGGGAGCCGGCAGAGGATCTCGTAGGGGCCGACGGCGTCCAGCGCGGTGAAGCGGTCGAAGAGCAACAGGGCGATCTGCATGGGGTGCCTCTCAGCGGGCGGTGGGTGCGGGGTCGAAACGACGGCGGTACTCGGCCGGGGCCGTGCCGAGGCTTCTGACGAAGGCGCGGCGCATGGCCTCCGGGGTGCCATAGCCGCTGGCGCGCGAAACTTTTTCGATGCCGTCGGAGGTGTCCTCCAGGAGGCGGCGGGCGTGTTCGAGGCGGACCCGGTCGACGTACCGGCCGGGGGTCATGCCGGTCTCGGTGCGGAAGGCTCGGGCGAAGTGCCGGGGTGACAGACGCGCGCGAGCGGCGAGGGTCTCGACGCTCAGGTCGTCGTCCGGGTGTTCGGTGATCCAGTGCTGGACCTCGCGCAACGGCTCACGGCTGGCGGTCTGCGCGGAGAGCTGGGCGCTGAACTGGGCCTGGTTCCCCGGCCGGCGCAGGAAGACGACCAGATGCCGGGCGACGGCGAGTGCGGTGTCCCGCCCGAGGTCCTCCTCCACGAGCGCCAGAGCGAGGTCGATCCCGGCGGTGACACCGGCCGAGGTCACCACCCGGCCGTCGCGTACGTAGATGGGCTCGGGGTCGACCTCGACGGCCGGGTGGTCGCGGGCGAGCCTGTCGCAGTACGCCCAGTGGGTGGTCACGCGCAGGCCGTCCAGGAGGCCGGCGGCGGCGAGGAGGATCGCTCCCGTGCAGACCGAGACCAACCGTTCGGGGCGCGGTCCACGCAGGCGCAGCCAGTCGACCAGGCGCGGATCGGCGGCACGCGAACCCGGGCCGCCCGGGACCAGGAGGGTGTGCGGTGCGGGTGCGTCGGCGAGCGTGCCGTCCGGCACGAGGGTGAGGCCGCCGGAGGTGCGTACCGGCTCGCCGTTCAGTGAGGCCGTACGGATGCGATAGCCGCCCGGGTGCCGGCGAGAAGCGCCCGCGAGCACCTCTACGGGACCCGTGACATCAAGGCTCTGGACGCCGTCGAAGAGGACGACAAGAACGGTTCGCTGCGCCATGCCCCGAGTGTGGGCGGCCCCTGCCGATGGCCGCAATGACGAATTTCCCACCTTTCCTGCCACCACGGGTGTACGGCGGCCCGTGGCCGGTGTCCTGCTGCGACTTTTCGAGGTAGGTGACACCGCAGTGGTGGGCTGGCCTGGGCTGGATAGCTGAGCTGATCGCTCTACTTGATACCGAATGGTCATTCTTGTTGCCACGTTCGCCCGTTTTTCGGTCTGGTTGACACCAGCTTCGAAGTTCGGTGCTGTCGCGTACGCCTTTGGGTTTCTCTGGTGAGGTGACGTACTTGCGTGGGGGCGTACAGCCGGGCGCAGATGGGGGAGCCTCACCGGCGGAGCCTGTGTTGTGGTCTCACCGGTGCCGGTGGGACGCGCTGCTGGAGCCGGTGTCGGAGGCCGGGGGCCGGACCGGGCTGGACGTCGGTCCGGGGTGGCAGTAGCGGTGGTCGGTGACCTGGCGACGAGATGGTGAGGAAGTTTCGTACCCGGTCGGGGAGTTGGCGCGGGTCGCCTTGACCGGTCTGGGGCCGTTGCGGTGGTTCTCCTGGCGTCGTGACCAGCGGCACCGTCCCGGGCTGAAGTTCCTGGTCAGTACAGGGAGGCTGCACGGCTTCGAGAGTCTGGAGGAGGCCCGGCTACTACTGGCTCTGGACTTCGCCGGCGAGGTGATCGAGGTCCTGCCGCAGCCGCTGCGGCTCGGTTTCCACAGCACGCAGGGGCGGCGCGAGCACACGCCGGACTTCCTGGTCCTGACACGGACGGGGATGTGGCTGGTCGATGTCCGCCCGGCCGAGCTGATCGAGGACAAAGATCGGGAGTCGTTCGCGGCGGCTGCCGAACTCGCCGGGGCCTGGGGCTGGCACTTTGCGGTGGCGGCCGGCTGGCGAGGGCACGTGCCGGTGACGCTGGACTGGCTGTCCTCGCGCCGGCGGCCACTGTCGGACCCGCTCGGCCTTGAACCGGGCCTGCTGGCGGGGGCGGCCGAGCACCGGACGTTCGGCGAACTGGCGGAGTCCAGTGCCTGTCCGCCGGTGGCCCGGGCCCATCTACTGCACTTGTTATGGCATCGCCGGGTCGGGCTTGATCTGATGGAGCCGCTGGGTGACCAGTCGGTGATCGTGTCCGGTGAGATGGGGGGATGACGGCCGCGGCTCTGGATCTGTCGGTGGGTGCCGCCCTGGTGCTGGACGAGGACGAGTGGCAGGTCGAACGGCGGGAACCCCACACGGGACGCGTCCACCTGGTCGGGCACGACGGCAGCCGCCAGTGCCTCACCTTCCGTTTCCTCGCCAACCACCCGCGCTGCCGGTCCTCCTCACGAACCATCGCCTCCGGCGCCGACCGGGGGCGTCAGCCAAAGAGCGCGGGCGACCTGAAGCCCACCCAACTGGAGCTGGCCCGGCTGCGATTCGCGCACCTCATGGAGATCAACACCGGCTTCCGCAGCGGCGGCCCGCTCAAGCCGGGACCGGGCGAGCCGAAGCCGGAGTACGCCCCGGACACCACCACCGTGACCGAGCGACGGCTGGCAAAGGTGGCGGAGCTGAAGGCCATGAACCGGCAGGAGGCGAAACTGCTCGCCCTGGACAAGGTCAGCCTGAGCACGTTGATCCGCTGGGAGCGGGCCCGCCGAAAGGACGGGCTGGTCGGCTGCGCGGACGAGCGGTGGCTGCGGGAAAGCGGCGGCCATCCGAGCATCACCGCCGAAGTCCGCGAGGCCATCCACGCAGTGAGGCAGGAGACCCTGCACGGGACCAAGGTCAGCATGCGCACGCGGGAACGCAAGATCCGGCAGTACGTGCGCGAACAGTTCGGCGACGAGGTCCACGTCCCGAGTTACCCGGTGCTGCGGCGGGTCTGGATCGAGTGGTTCGGCTCCGGCAGGCAGCGGCAACGCTATGCCCGGTCGGCCGAACTGCCCACCCAGGGCGGGCACGTCCTGATCGACCGGCCGGGCCAGGTGGTCGCGCTGGACACCACGGTGCTGCCGGTGATGGTCCGGGAGAGCGTGTTCGGCGACGCGGTGAAGGTCCACCTCACCCTCGCGCTGGACGTCTACACCCACTCCATCTGCGCTTTCCGTCTCACGCTGGTCTCTCACACCTCGGTCGACGTTGCGATGCTGCTGCGGGATGTGATGCTGCCGCTGCCCATGCGGGACGACTGGGACGAGGAGATGGAATGGCCCTACCCCGGCCTGCCGGCCGCGGTGGTCGCCGAGTTCGCCGGGCACGAGGTGGCCGGGCTGCCGTTCTTCGCACCGGAGACGGTGACCACCGATCACGGGTCCGTTTACCGCAACCACCATCTGGTCCAGGTCCAGCAGAGACTCGGATGCAACATCCTTCCTGCTCGCATCCTGCGCCCAACGGACAAGCAGGCCGTCGAACGCGTATTTGGAAGTGTTCGCTCGCTGCTGTTCGAGCAGCTGCCCGGCTACACCGGGATCGATGCCGCCGACCGGGGCGCCGACCCGGAGGGCGACGCGGTGCTGACGATCGCGGAGATGGAGCATCTGATCGCCACCTGGGTGGTGGGCATCTGGCAGACGCGCCGGCTCGGCGAGTCTGCGCCGCACTGGGATCCCGGCGGCGACCACAGCCCCAACTCTCTGATCGCGGCGGCTTTCGACCAGGGTGGATTCGCTTTGGAGATCCCTTCCCCCGAGCTCTACTACGAGATCCTGCCCGAGCACGCGGTGAGGAAGATCGACGAGCGGCACGGGGTGAAGATCCGCGGACTTTGGTATGACGGCCCTGCACTCGCCCCTTACCGGGGACAGCGGTCGAGCCGCGGCGGCACCCGTCAGACGAAGTGGATCGTCCACCGCGAGCCCCGCGACCGCCGCACCGTCTTCTTCCAGGACCCGCTCACCCATGCATGGCACCCGTTGCGCTGGACCGGCCTGCCGCCCGACGGAGTCGTCCCGGCGTTCGGCGACAAACGCGTCACCGAACTCCTCCAACATGTCGAGCAGGCCGGACTGCGGCCCCGCACGGACGCCGGACTCCTGCCGCACTTGCTGGAGTTGATGCGGGCGATCCATCCCGTCGGACGGTGGCGCACCCGGTTGACGAAGTCCCAGCGGGTCGAGATCGCCCGGGAACGCGAGATGGGCAGGACCGCTGCCGCGGACCGCCCCACCACGTCCTCGCCCCGCAACCCGTCAGAACGCCCCTCCAGCCGGGAGCACCCCGTCGTCGCGACCGATACCGAGCGCCGCAGGAAACGGGAAGCCGCCGTCGTGGGCCTGTTGGAGCCGCCCCCGCGGCTGGGCGAGGAGGTGCGCCGCCGGAATCTGTTCGTGCTGCCGCCGGCCGACGACACCGAGACCGCCCGGTGACCGGCCCGCCGCCCAGCGCGGCACAGACCGCCCGGTTCATCCTGCCGCCCTCGCCTGCGGACCGGCAGACGGCCGGGGGCTGGAATCGGTGGACCCGACGCATTCGAAGCGGCAGTCCGGGCACTGGGGGAAGACCTCGCAAACCGGCCACCGATCCCTTACCGCCAACGACGGCTCGCCCTCCAGGACTGGGAGCTCAGCCCCGAAGCATGGCAAGCCATCTATACGCCCGTCCTGGCACTCCCCTGGAAATTCCGATCCCACTGGAAGCCTCACGAAGCCAACAGGCAACTGGCATCGATCATGGTCTGGTATCGCACGACCCAAGGCGATCTCAGGCTGGCGCCCCGCCCCATCCACGACAGACAGCCCGCCGACATCAGGCGCAGATGGGCCAACGGCCGGACCGGCTACGACGGATGGGCCCTGTTCACCAGACCCACCTCTTCGCGGCACTACCCGATTCTCCGCGCCCAGGTCGAGGCATACGCACACGAACTCGCACTCCGTATCGACACCGGGTGGCAACCACCACGACCAAGTTCCAACTAACGCGAACACCGGCCGTGCTCAAGACCGTCTCAAATTCAGTACCTGTCGGCCGGCCTGAGCGATACGGTCCACCTATGCGCTGATCTTCTGAGCGGCGGCCAAGTGCCGTCGCGGACGGTGAGGGCGACCCCCGGGCAGGCGGGGTCGCCCTGGCAAGCATATCCGTCGCCATCCCATCGGAGATCGCACAAATGACCGCTCAGCAGAACCTCACCTATGACGCGTTCGTCGAACTCGCCACAGCCGACTCCTCCATCGTCGGTCTCGTCCTCAAGGGATCCCACGCCCACGACGGCATGACGACCAAGCACTCTGACCACGACCTTTATGTCGTCGTCGCTGATGGTGCGGCGACGGATCTCGCTCGGTTCGCCGGCCACCGCACGGCCGAACTCGACCTCGTCATTCTCCCTCTCGCTGCCTTCCGGGCAGCCGGAATGCCCGGCTTCGAACGCTACGGACTTGCCCGCGCCCAAATCGTGCTCGACAGGCTCGACGGAGGCATCGCCCAGATCCTGGCCGACAAAGCACGGCTCGATGCCGATGAAGCATTCCAGGACACCGGTGAGTGGCTCGACGCCTACGCCAACTCCCTCTACCGCTCCGTCAAGAACGACCGCGACGGACATCCACTCGCCGCCCGTCTCGACGCCGCTGACAGCATCCGATTCCTCCTAGAACTGCTCTTCGCTCTCGACCGCCGCCCCCGCCCCTACAACAAGTACCTCGAGTGGGAACTCGCCCGATACCCTCTGCCCGACTGGGACGCCAATTCACTGCTGGAAGCCTTGGACCGCATCACGACAACGGGCGACGTATCCCTCCAACGGAGCCTCTTCGCCTCCGTCGAGGCAACGGCCCGGCGCGCTGGACACAGCGCGGTGCTGGACGCATGGGGCGAGGACCTGCACCTGATGCGACCGCAATAGCGTGATACCGAGACTCCCCTCGCCACCCGAACTCTTGCAACGGGCCCTAGGGCCTGTGTGAGGTCGTGATCACCCGGTCGTCGGTATGAGGTCGTTGATCCAGATCATGGAGGCCCTGAGGTGAAGGCCGGCGTCGTAGCTCTCG
>NZ_LGDW01000249.1 GCF_001280005.1 Streptomyces sp. NRRL WC-3618
TATTACCGAATCGGGGCGTTTCGGGTCTTAGCGTGGTCGGTGAGGCGTTCGGGGGCCACGGACGGGCGCCGGTGTCCGACAGGGAGAGACGCGAATGATCGACGCGCAGCGGCTGACCAAGAGGTACGGCGAGAAGACGGCCGTCGACGGGCTGGACTTCGCCGTCGAGCCGGGCACGGTGACCGGCTTCCTGGGCCCCAACGGTGCGGGGAAGTCCACGACCATGCGGATGATCGTCGGGCTCGACGCCCCGACCAGCGGCTCCGTGAAGGTCAACGGCCGCCACTACGCCCAACATCAGGCACCGCTCCAGGAGGTCGGCGCCCTGCTGGAGGCGAAGTCGGTCCACCCGGGCCGCTCGGCCCGCAACCACCTCAGGGCGCTCGCGCTGACGCACGGGATCCCCCGTCGCCGGGTCGACGAGGTCATCGACCTCGCCGGGCTCGGCACGGTGGCGAAGAAACGGGCCGGCGCCTTCTCCCTCGGCATGGGCCAGCGGCTCGGCATCGCGGCGGCCCTGCTGGGTGATCCCCAGACGGTGATGCTGGACGAGCCGGTCAACGGCCTCGACCCGGAAGGCGTCCGGTGGATCCGCAACCTGCTCAAGGGGCTCGCGGACGAGGGCCGGACCGTGTTCGTGTCGTCCCACCTGATGAGTGAGATGGCGCTGGTGGCGGACCACCTCATCGTCGTGGGGCGCGGGCGACTGCTGGCCGACACCACCGTGGCGGACCTGATCCGCGAGGCGGGCGGGGACACAGTACGGGTGGCCGCGCAGGATCCGGCGAGGCTGCGGGAAGTGCTGGCCGGTCCCGGCGTCGACATCACGGGCCGCACCGGCTCCGAGGAACTTCAGGTGACCGGGCTCAGTGCCCGCGAGATCGGCCTGAAGGCGGCCGAGCACGGGATCGCGCTGTTCGAACTGACCGCGCGGACGGTGTCATTGGAGGAGGCGTTCATGGAACTGACCCGGGATGCCGTGGAGTACCACGGCACGACGACCGGCATCGACACCCTCGCGGCCGACGGGAGGGCGGCATGAGCACCCTCACCGCGCCCGTCGAGACGGCCCCGGCCGG
>NZ_LGDW01000250.1 GCF_001280005.1 Streptomyces sp. NRRL WC-3618
CTGGGTTGATAGGCCAGATCTGGAAGCCCGGTAACGGGTGGAGGTGACTGGTACTAATAGGCCGAGGGCTTGTCCTCAGTTGCTCGCGTCCACTGTGTTAGTTCTGAGACAACGAACAGTTGTCGGCTTTTGAGCTGGAACATCTAACTGAAAAGTGTGCTTGTTCGCTCGAAACCAATAGGGTTTCGGTGGTCATAGCGTGAGGGAAACGCCCGGTTACATTCCGAACCCGGAAGCTAAGCCTTTCAGCGCCGATGGTACTGCAGGGGGGACCCTGTGGGAGAGTAGGACGCCGCCGAACAATCTTTGGAGGACCCCTGGTCCCAGCGTTCACGCTGGGACCAGGGGTCCTTTTGTTTTTTCTGAAATAGGCACAGTGCCCGGAGCGCGCCGGCTAGTCGGCTGCGCGAGAATGACTTGCGGTACCGAAGACAGGAGTCACCCATCATGTCCACCAACTCTCCCGATGAGCGCCCGGAGCGCGACCAGCGCCGCCGGGACAGTGGTGACCGCGGCGACCGCGGCGGATTCCGAAGCGGTCCGCCCCGCGACGGTGACCGTCGTGACAACCGTGGTGGCTCCGACCGTGGTGCTCGACCGACGACGGGTGGATACGGCCGCCGTGACGACCGGTCGGCAGCGCCCCGTCGTGACGATCGCGGCGATCGGCCCACTGGCGGCGGCGGTTTCCGCCGGGACGACAGCCGGGGCCGAGACGACAATCGGGGTGAGCGCGGCGGCTTTGTGCGCCGCGATGACCGTCGCGACGGCGATCGTGGGGCGCGTCCCGCTTTCCGGCGTGACGACCGTCCGGACCGCTCGGACCGTCCGGCGGGACCCCGGCGTGACGATCGAGGAGACCGTGGCGGCTTTGTGCGCCGCGATGACGAGCGCGGGGATCGTGGCGGCTTTGTCCGGCGGGACGATCGTCGGGATGACCGCGGTGGTGATCGTGGGGGGGACCGCGGTGGTTTCCGTCGCGACGACAGCCGGGACAACCGTGGTGATCGTGGTGGCCGTCCGGCCGGTGGCGGTTTCCGTCGTGATGACGACCGT
>NZ_LGDW01000251.1 GCF_001280005.1 Streptomyces sp. NRRL WC-3618
GGTCTGGGTCGGGTACGAGGGCGGCTGGGTCTGGGTCGGGTAGGACGGTGGCTGGGACGGGTCCGGGTACTGGGGTTGCTTGGTCTGGTCCGGGTACCGGGGTGATTGGGGCGTGGCCTGGGGGTACGACGGTGCCGTCTGCTCGGGGTAGGTCGGCGGGAACAGGGGCTGTTCGGAGGGCTCGGGGTGTTCCGGTGGGGACGCGGGTGGGTGGGTCATGGTCTTCCTTCAGGTGCCGGGGACGGTGGTTGAGCGGTCCGGTGTGTTCAGCCGATGAGCAGTGAGGCGGGGAGGAGGAGCGTGCCGGTGCAGAAAGAGATCAGGCCGGTACGGATCCACTGGTGCTTGCGCGCGGCGATGCGGCTCGTCTCGGTGAGCGCCGAGGTGAGTGCGGCCGTGGGGTCGCGCTGGGTGTCGGCGAGCGCAGACTCCAGCTGGCCGATCCGTACGGCCTGTTGGATGTCGCCGAAGTAGGAGAGGGGCTGGCCCGGCGTCCAGGGTTCGGAGCGGTAGCGGGGCAGGACGGCGAGGAGCAGGGCGAACAGGGACAGCACCAGGGACGCGGCCCCGGCACCCCAGACGACGGTGCCGAAGGTGCTGAGGACGGCCGGGTTCCAGTTCCGTCCGGCGAGCAGCGCGCTGAACACACCGGCGGTCATCCCGAGCGCGGCCACCAGGACGGATGCCTTGCTGTCGGCGCGGGCGATCTCGGTACGGAGGTCCGCGAGGAGGCGCTCGCAGAGCTGGGTGACGTCGGTGGGGGTGGGGCGGGGATCGAGCGTCGTCACGTGTCGCTGCCCGCCCTGTCCTCCTTGGCCACGGCATCGGGGCCGTCGGCAGGCCCGTCCACCGGTGCGATCTGTTGCTCGGGGAGGGTCGGGGTGCTGCCGTATCCCGGGGGCGGCTGCCAGGCGGGGGCCGGGGGCGTGCCGTAGGCGCCCGGGGTCTGGGGAGCGGTGTACGGC
>NZ_LGDW01000252.1 GCF_001280005.1 Streptomyces sp. NRRL WC-3618
GTCGGACGCCCGCCGCAACGGTCACCAGGTGCTCGCGGTCGTACGCGGCTCCGCGATCAACCAGGACGGCGCGAGCAACGGCCTGACCGCCCCGAACGGTCCCTCCCAGCAGCGCGTCATCCGCGCCGCCCTCGCCAACGCCCGCCTCACGCCCGCCGATGTCGACGCGGTCGAGGCGCACGGCACGGGCACCCCCCTGGGTGACCCCATCGAGGCCCAGGCCCTCATCGCCACGTACGGCAAGCAGCGACCGGCCGACCGGCCCCTGCTGCTCGGCTCGGTGAAGTCCAACATCGGACACACCCAGGCCGCCGCCGGTGTCGCCGGTGTCATCAAGATGGTCATGGCGATGCGCCACGGCGTGCTGCCGCGCACGCTGAACATGGACGCGCCGACCCCCGAGGTCGACTGGTCGGCGGGCACCGTGGAACTCCTGGCGGAGTCCCGCACCTGGCCCGAGTGGGACGGCGCGGTGCCGCGCCGCGCGGGTGTGTCGTCGTTCGGCGTGAGCGGGACGAACGCGCACGTGATCCTGGAACAGGGCCTGCCGGCCCCGGAGGCGGAGTCCGCCGAGCCGGAGTCCGCGGGGACGGACGGGGCGGGCACGTCGTCGCAGTCGCGGGTGGTGGCGGGCGTCGTCCCGCTGGCGCTCTCGGCGAAGAACGAGGACGCGCTTCGCGACCAGGCCGCACGCCTGCGCGCCCACCTCGTCGCGCACACCGATGTCGAACTGGCGGAGGTGGGTTGGTCGTTGGCGGTCTCACGGTCTCGTTTCGAGCACCGGGGCGTCGTACTCGGCCGTGACCGCGACGAGCTGCTTGCCGGGCTCGAATCGCTGGCGCGGGATGACGCGGCCGCGCAGAACGTCGTCACGGGGCGGGCGCATGGTGGGACGGTCCGTCCGGTGTTCGTGTTTCCGGGGCAGGGGTCGCAGTGGGCGGGGATGGCGCGTGAGCTGCTCGCGGAGTCCCCGGTGTTCGCGGAGCGGATGCG
>NZ_LGDW01000253.1 GCF_001280005.1 Streptomyces sp. NRRL WC-3618
TCGACTCCCTCACCTCCGTCGAACTCCGCAACCGCCTCAACGCCGCCACCGAGACACGGCTGCCCGCCGGGCTCGTCTTCGACTACCCCACTCCGAAGGTCCTCGCCCATTACCTGGGCACCGAAATCCTCGGCGACCTGGCGGACACGGCAGCGGACAACAGGCCTCAGGCCACCGCGGCCGCTGCCCAGGACGAGCCCATCGCCATCGTCGCGATGAGCTGCCGCTTCCCCGGCGGCGTCCACACGCCCGAGGACCTGTGGCGGCTGCTCACCGACGGCGAAGAGGCCATCACCGAGTTCCCGGAGGGCCGGGGCTGGGACACCGCGTCCCTCTACGACCCCGACCCCGACCGCGTCGGCACGAGCTACGCCCGAGAGGGCGGCTTCCTGCACGACGCGGGCGAGTTCGATGCCGCGTTCTTCGGCATCTCCCCGCGCGAGGCGCTCGCCATGGACCCGCAGCAGCGGCTCCTCCTGGAGACCTCCTGGGAGGCGTTCGAGCGCGCCGGAATCGACCCGGCGACGCTGCACGGCAGCCCCACGGGCGTCTTCGCCGGTCTGATCTACCACGAGTACGGATCCCAGCTCAGCAGCGTCCCCGAGGGCCTCGGGGGCTACCTCGGCACCGGCAGCTCCGGCGCCATCGCCTCGGGCCGCATCTCGTACTCCCTCGGCCTCGAAGGCCCCGCGGTGACCGTCGACACGGCCTGCTCGTCGTCGCTGGTCGCCATGCACCTGGCCGCACAGGCCCTACGCAACGGCGAGTGCACCCTCGCGCTCGCGGGCGGTGTGACCGTCATGCCCACGGCGGGTACCTTCCTGGAGTTCAGCCGCCAGCGGGGCCTCGCCCCCGACGGCCGCTGCAAGCCTTTCGCGGCCGCCGCCGACGGCACGAGCTGGGGCGAGGGCGTCGGCATGCTCGTCCTTGAGCGGCTGTCGGACGCCCGCCGCAACGGTCACCAGGTGCTC
>NZ_LGDW01000254.1 GCF_001280005.1 Streptomyces sp. NRRL WC-3618
CCCCCGCCGCTCCCCGACCGGCACCAACCCCAGATGCCGACCAGGCACATCCACCTGCGGAACCCGCCGAAGCACCCCCAACACAGGCACCCCCACCGACTCCAACGCCTCCCGCAACATCCCCTCATGCCGATCCGACGCGACCTTGTTCAGGATCACGCCCCCGACCCGCACCTCCGGATCCCACGACACGAACCCGTGCACGAGAGCCGCCACGGACCGGGACTGCGAGGACGCGTCCACCACCAGCACCACAGGCGCCCGCAGCAACTTCGCCACCTGAGCCGTCGACGCGAGCTCACCCTCGCCCGCAGCCCCGTCGTACAACCCCATCACGCCCTCGACCACGGCGAGGTCACACCCACGCGCACCGTGCGCGAACAACGGCCCCACCAACTCGGGCCCGCACATGTACGCGTCGAGATTCCGCCCCACCCGCCCGGTGGCGAGCGCGTGATACCCGGGGTCGATGTAGTCGGGCCCGACCTTGTGCGGAGACACGGCAAGCCCCCGCGCGGCGAACGCGGCCATCAACCCCGTGGCGACGGTGGTCTTGCCGCTGCCCGAGGAGGGCGCGGCAATGACCAGCCGGGGCACCGATGTCACCACTCGATGCCCCTCTGCCCCTTCTGCCCGGCGTCCATCGGATGCTTGACCTTGGACATGTCGGTAACGAGATCCGCGAACTCGACCAGCTTTTCAGGGGCGTTGCGCCCGGTGATCACCACATGCTGGGTCCCGGGCCGATCCCGCAGCACAGCCACGACCTCATCGACATCGACCCACCCCCAGTGCATGGGATAGGCGAACTCGTCGAGCACGTACAGCTTGTACGTCTCGGCGGCGAGGTCCCGCTTGACCTGCTCCCAGCCCTCCCGGGCCTTCTCCTCGTTGTCGAGCTGCGCGTCGCGCTGCACCCACGACCAGCCCTCACCCATCTTGTGCCAGTCGACGGACCCGCC
>NZ_LGDW01000255.1 GCF_001280005.1 Streptomyces sp. NRRL WC-3618
ATCCCAGGGAGCCCTGATGACCTTCCCCGCCCCGCTGACCGGTGTCGTCCCTCCCGTCTGCACTCCGCTGACGCCGGACCGCGGGGTGGACGTGCGCTCACTCGTCAGGCTGGTCGACCATCTGGTGGAGGCGGGCGTCGACGCCCTGTTCGTGCTCGGTTCGTCGTCGGAGGCGGCGTACCTGACGGACGACCAGCGCAGGCTGGTGGTGGAGACGGTGGTGGGTCATGTCGCCGGCGGGCTGCCGGTCCTGGCGGGCGCGATCGACATGACGACGCCCCGGGTGCTGGACCACGTACGGTCGGTCTCGGCGGCGGGCGCGGACGCGGTGGTGGTAACGGCCCCCTTCTACACCCGTACGCACCCCTCGGAGATCGCCCGCCACTTCCGCCTGGTGGCATCGGGCAGCCCGGTCCCCGTGGTCGCCTACGACCTCCCGGCCTCCGTCCACAGCAAACTGCCCCCCGCTCTCGTCCTGGAACTGGCCGCCGACGGTGTCCTGGCGGGCCTGAAGGACTCCAGCGGCGACCTGGCGTCGTTCCGGTCGGTGGTGACCGGCGCGCGGGAACGCCCCGGGGCGAGCGGGTTCAGCGTCCTCACGGGAAGCGAGCTGATCGTCGACTCGGCGCTGGCCCTGGGCGCGGACGGGGCGGTGCCCGGGCTCGCCAACGTCGACCCGGACGGCTACGTACGGCTGGACCGGTTCTGCCGTGCGGGCGACTGGGAGCGGGCGCGGGCCGAGCAGGAACGGTTGTGCGTGCTGTTCGGGATGGTGGGGGCGGGGGATCCGGTGCGGATGGGCGGGAGCTCGGCGGGGCTGGGGGCGTTCAAGGCGGCGCTGTATCTGCGGGGCGTGATCGACTGTCCGGTCACGGCCGACCCGCAGATTCCGTTGTCGGAGGACGAGGTGGAGAGGGTGGGGAAGTTCCTGGCGGGGCCGGGGCTGTTGTAG
>NZ_LGDW01000256.1 GCF_001280005.1 Streptomyces sp. NRRL WC-3618
CCGTGGGACACGCAGTGCTTCACGTACGACGTGATGGGTGAGCTGGTCAACGCCTGGACGTCGAAGATCACGCCGGTCGACGGCCAGGGCTGCAAGGCGTCGAACGGTACGACGTGGGGTCCCCGCAAGGACTACGCGCCGTCGTCGGGCCCGGTGGCGGACGCCCCGGACACGTCGACGGACGTGACGGCACCGGACAGCTCACTGCGGTCGACGCTGGCGGCAACGGCTCCGGACCCGGCGACGGTCTCGACGGGTGTGACGGCCTACCGCCAGTCGTTCACGTTCGACTGGCTGGGCAACCGCGCCGCGATGACGGAGCATGATCACGATACGGCGGACGCGACGAAGAACGTCACGTTCACGTACGGCTACGGCAACGCGGAGCGCAAGCAGCCACACACACTCGGCTCTGTCACGTCCAACCCGCCAGGCCAGGGCAGCAGTTACAGGTACGACGCGGTGGGCAACACGAAGGTCCGCGACCTGGCGGCGACGACGCAGTCCCTGGTCTGGACCCAGGAGAACAAGCCCGCCACGATCACGGACGACGGCAGGAAAACGACGTACGTCTACGACGCGACCGGCAACCGCCTCCTGGAGAACTCCCCGTCGGGCTCCACCCTGTACCTGGGCGAAACCGAGGTGACAACGGACGCGACCGGCGCGATCGTGCGCGCCTCCCGCGCCTACGCCCACCCGGGCGCCCCGACGGTGGTCCGCACGACGAGCAACGGCGCGACCACCGGCCACAAACGCAACGTGCTGCTGACCGACCACCTGGGCACGGCCAACACAACAATCGACGTCACGAACACCACCCAGCCGATAACCCGGCGGGCATTCAAGCCGTACGGCGAGATACGCGGCCCGAAGCCTGCTGCTTGGCCGAACAAGCGGAGCTACCTGGGCGTCGGCAT
>NZ_LGDW01000257.1 GCF_001280005.1 Streptomyces sp. NRRL WC-3618
CCGTGGGACACGCAGTGCTTCACGTACGACGTGATGGGTGAGCTGGTCAACGCCTGGACGTCGAAGATCACGCCGGTCGACGGCCAGGGCTGCAAGGCGGCGAACGGTACGACGTGGGGTCCCCGCAAGGACTACGCGCCGTCGTCGGGCCCGGTGGCGGACGCCCCCGACACGTCGACGGACGTGACCGCCCCGGACAGCTCACTGCGGTCGACGCTGGCGGCAACGGCTCCGGATCCCCAGACGGTCTCGACGGGTGCGACGGCGTACCGCCAGTCGTTCACGTTCGACTGGCTGGGCAACCGCGCCGTGATGACGGAGCACGATCCGGCGGACGCGGCGAAGAACGTCACGTTCAGGTACGGCTACGGCAACGCGGTGGCCAAGCAGCCGCACACGCTCGGCTCTGTCACGTCCAACCCGCCAGGGCAGGGCAGCAGTTACTCGTACGACGCGGTGGGCAACACGAAGACCCGCGACCTGGCGGCGACGACGCAGTCCCTGGTCTGGACGCAGGAGAACAAGCCCGCCACGATCACGGACGACGGCAAGAAAACGACGTACGTCTACGACGCGACCGGCAACCGCCTCCTGGAGAACTCCCCGTCGGGCTCCACCCTGTACCTGGGCGAAACCGAGGTGACAACGGATGCGACCGGCGCGATCGTGCGTGCCTCGCGCGCCTACGCCCACCCGGGCGCCCCGACGGTGGTCCGCACGACGAGCAACGGCGCGACCACCGGCCACAAACGCAACGTGCTGCTGGCCGACCACCTGGGCACGGCCAACACGACGATCGACGTCACGAACACCAGCCAGCCGATAACCCGGCGGGCATTCAAGCCGTACGGCGAGATACGCGGCCCGAAGCCTGCTGCTTGGCCGAACAAGCGGAGCTACCTGGGCGTCGGCAT
>NZ_LGDW01000258.1 GCF_001280005.1 Streptomyces sp. NRRL WC-3618
ATCAGGTTGCCCTTCTCGTCGGTCAGCGCGAGAAACAGCAGGCCATGGGCCTTGTGTTTCCCGCTGAAGTTCCTGCGGTTGTCCGCTCCGGTGCGGCGGCGGGTACGGATCAGGGTGCCGTCCAGCAGGACGACCACGCCGCCCCGTTTCGCGATCTTCGATCACCTGCTAACGATCTCGCCTCCGGCCAGCACGAGCCGGCCACCACACAGCCACACCAGCCCCCGTGACCTGCAAAACTAAGGATGGCAGGGCTTCAGTGGGAGTTCCTCTGTCATCCGGAGGGCAGCATGCCCCTGGCACCTGAGCGGTCTTCACGCTCTGCTCCTCGGCAGCCGTCAGGTCAGCCTGAGCGTGCTCTTGCCCGCTCATGTCCGCCGGGGCCAGCACTTCGCCGACCCGCGTTCGAGCGATGGCCCACTCCTGCCATTCCCGCCCCCGCGGCCAGTTCGGCCTGAATACGGTCGGCCTCCTCCCACAGCTCGTCCACGCGACGGCGAGCACCCAGCTCACGCTGTTCCAGCAGCCCAATCACCGACGGCATCCACGACCTCCCGGGGAGCGACACAACGACAGGCCACTACTCCCACGGCACCTCCCGCCCTACGCTCCACCAGCGGAAACGCAACCCTCAAGCCCGGAAAGACTGTGAGGATGATCTGGTGCCGCTCGAGCGGTGGCCTGACTCGCGCAAAGACTGGCTTCGGTGGCTTTCTGTTGATCTGTCGGTCACCGCCGAAAGCACTCCTTCCGGACCTCGCTGTCGGCCGTGCGACCTCGGGCGCGCGCCCACCGCAACTCCCCTTGCCCAGCGGGCAAGGGGAGTTGCGGTGGGCTTGAACCGGATACCGGTGTCAGCAGGAGCTCAAGCCCGTGAAGCCGACGCGGACGAGTTTCCACTGC
>NZ_LGDW01000259.1 GCF_001280005.1 Streptomyces sp. NRRL WC-3618
GAGCCCGCTGCACCGAAAGGTGCACGGCGGGTTCGGGCCGGGGGCCGCTGGAAAAGGGTCTGCACAGCAGAAACCTCGCCAGCGGCCTACCGGTACTCACCCACGGTCATGTACCAGGGCGGGACTTCCAGCTGCGTCTTCAGCTCAACCCCCGCACGGTCCGTGTCGAAGTCACCGACACCCGCACCGAACGACAGCCGCCCACGCCAGGCCAGGCCGTGCCTCCGTCAGCCGAGTCCGAATCCGGGCGCGGCCTATTGCTCGTGCAGGAACTCTCACACGCGTGGGGTATCACCGAACGGACAATCGGCAAGACCATCTGGGCCGAAGTGTCGCTCCAAGCAGCCCACTTGACCGGTTCTCCCGACCTGCCCGCCCGGGGCGAGACCGCAACACACTCCTCACGCCACCTCCCTCGCCCCTGACGCCGACTCGACCAGCGCGCGCAGCTCAACCCGTCCCCGCTCCACAACGCTCAGCCACTCTCCGGTACGGCTCCCCGGCGGCAGCGGCAAGTCCCCGATCAGGTCGAGAACGGAGTACTCCCGGGCCAACCAGCCCTGAAGCGCGAGCCAGTGCCGTATCCGGTCCTCGCTGAGGCCGGGTAGCCACGGGGCCGTCTCGTACGGGGTGGCGTCCGAGCCG
Source organism: Streptomyces sp. NRRL WC-3618 (assembly GCF_001280005.1). Classification (GTDB taxonomy): domain Bacteria; phylum Actinomycetota; class Actinomycetes; order Streptomycetales; family Streptomycetaceae; genus Streptomyces. The sequence goes on from NZ_LGDW01000259.1 coordinate 646, forward strand.
GCGGCGCTGAGCAGGCCCGCTCGGCGTATCAGGCACGGGTAGCAGGTGCCGCAGTTGACGTGGGGGAGGCCGCGGCGGCGCTGGGGTGGGGCTCCACAGCTCAGGGTGCGTTCCAAGGACGCCTCCGACAGGCCGGCCGCAAGGGCCGCGCGGCAGACGTCGCCCTTTGTGAGGCGGGCCAGGGGGTTCTCGACCCTGACCCGGCCACCCACGGATTCGATCACCGCATTGAGGAGATGGAGAGTCCGCGGGTGCACCGACCGGGTGGACAGGGCCGCTGAACGGGCCGCACTCAAAGGCGGGTTGAGGGCGAGCTGACCGTTCTCCGGGACCTGGACCTTGGCGACCCCGTCGGCCGCCGCAACGCGCACCGCCGTAGACGCGTAGAGCAGGCCACGAGGACGGGAGGTGCGTTCCACCACCGCGCCGTCCCGACCACCAGAAGTCTGGCCTACGGTGATCTGCCGCAGCTGGCGGCCCGACCGCACCGCCAGCGCCTTCACGGCAGCGTAGGCCTGACGCTGCACGTCCTCGACGTTCTTCTCGGCGTATGTCACCAGAAGCAACACCCCCTCGCCCGGCACAGCGGCGCGAGTCACCGCCCAGCTCAAGGAGTCGAGACCGCCGGAGAACAGAGCCACCTCCTGGGCCTGCCAGTCCTCGCCGACCGGGATCGACACCTGCTGTGGGGCCGCCCGCATCGGGCGAAGGGACACGTCCCATATGTCAGCGGTCAACGTCTGAAACAGGGCGGGCAGTGGGCCGGAGGCCGCCGGCGCCCAGAGGTCCGGATCCGAGACCGGCACCGAGAGACGGAATCGCCGGGTCCAGCGGTCTTCGATGTGGCTCCGATCGGCGAGCTTGTCCGCCAAGAACACGGCGCGGGAAATGCGCAGCAGGTCGTCGGCCCAGGCGGGAACAGGGCCGTACAGGAGATGGTGGCCCGTGAGGCGTTCCTCGCGTTCCTGGATGCCGCTCGCACCGATCGATCGCCACTCGGATCCTTTGGGCGACTCGGTGTCGTACGAGCGCCACCAGAAGTGGAGCGGACCGGGAGCCAGGGTCATGCGGGGACCTCCTCCTCGCCAAGGGCGTCGACGGCGAAGCCGAGGATCTTGCCGACCACGCCGGGGACCAGTCGCCGGGCTACGTCCGAGAGTGGGACATCCGCTTCCATCGAGTCACCGTTCACGGACAAGGCGGCCTTCGCGACCTCCGCCGCCTGGGCCTCGGCCTCCTCGCAGGGATTCGGGATCAGCGCCGTGATCCGCCCGGCGACGCCGTCGGCGATCCTGCCCTCCGAGTCGATCACCTCAAGCACGGGAACCGTGAGTTTGATCTTCTCGGCGATGACCGCACGCAGGAATTCGGTGACGAGGTCGGCGAAGAACCACTGGTAGAGGAGGCAGAGCAGGTCGCCGGCCAGGCCCCTGCCCTGGCTCGAACCACCCGGAGCGGTGAGGGACTCACGTATCTCGGGATGCTCGGTGAGCAGCCGCTGAGCCGAGGCCGCGATGGCACGGCGCAAAGCCGCGTCCACTATTGTGCCGCCCTCGCCGCCGACCTGACGGGTGAGCTCGGCGACGAACGCGTCAGCCGGGTCCTGCCAGTCGAGAGCGTCCGCCTCCCCTTGCTCGGGCGCGAAGTCCTCGTGAAGCGGGTCCTTGTCCAGCAAGCCGCTCGGGCCGGCCGCCGCCAAGGTCTCCATCGCATCGGACAGTCGTGCCCCGGCCGCACACGCGGCGTCTCGTAGACCGAACGCCGACGGGTCGTCACGGCAGGAGTCCTGGAGAGCGTCTATCGCAGCGGTGGCCACAGCCTCGGCGTCGGACCGGTCCGGGTCCCAGCGCGCGAGACGGCTGTACAAGCCGGACCAGCGTGGTCCTTCCCAGCGCGTGGATGTACCCATGCCACCGCCTCCCCCGATCCGGCCACCCTCAGCTCCAGTGCAGCAGTGGGTGTCACGTGCAGGTAGGGCGCGACTCGGCCATATTCAACAAATTGTCACGGAAGGTGATGAAGGCGAGGTGGGTGAATGCGCACCGTAGTCGGGTCGTTGCGGAGATTCGCTCCTGCCCAGGTCCGCACCACTGCTCGACTGGCAGGATGGGACCTTGCCCCGTGTGCAGACGTGGGGTCCGACTGCAGTCGAGTGAGGGAACGAGACCCCTGATGCCCACGAGCGATCTCTTCCTGCGGGATGTCATCGACATCAAGGAAGACGTCCATGCCGGCGACTTCAAGGTGGAGCTCTCCGGAGGCTTCACCGAAACCGACGCCCGGGTGGCTGAGTACGTCGTCACGGACCAGCTTCAGGAGGCGTTCAAGCAGGCGCTCAGTCTTGTCGGGGCGGCCGTCCGCACCGGCAACTCGCACGCCGCGTATCTGCACGGATCGTTCGGCGCCGGTAAGAGTCACTTCCTGACCGTGTTGCACGCGGTGCTCAACAACCACCCCGCAGCCCGTCGCAAGGAGCGGCTTCAGGAAGTCATCGCCCCGCACGACGACTGGCTGCGCCAGAAGAAGTTCCTGATGGTGCCCTACCACCTGGTCGGTTCCGCAGACCTGGACTCGGCGCTGCTCGGCGGGTACGTGGCGGCCGTACGGAAGCAGCACTCCGACAAACCGACGCCCGCCGTCTATCGGGCGGACGCCGCGCTGGCTGACGCCCGCAAGCAGCGCGCGTTTCTCGCGGACGACGGCAAGTTCACGCGATGGCTCGGCTCGGGCGATGTGGTCGTCGCGCCGAGTGGCGCCGTGGCCGGGGCCGATGACGAGAACGACCTCGACACGAGCGACCTGGACACCAGCGGTCTCGGAGCCACCGCGAGCGTTGCCTCGACCGCCACCTGGACCACCGCCGACCTCGACCGTGCCTTCGCCGCGCCCGCAGGGGACCCGCATCGCAACGCGCTGGTCTCCGCTCTGCTCTCCGGACCCATGGCCTCCTACGGCACCGGCGCGCGGGGCGACAAGGAGGCCTTCGTTCCGCTGGAGAACGGGCTCGCAGTCGTGTCCCGTCATGCTCAGATGCTCGGCTATGACGGGATCGTGCTGTTCCTGGACGAGCTGATCCTTTGGCTTCAGGCCCACATGGGGAAGCAGGACTTCGTACGCGACCAGGTGCAGAAGCTGGTCAAGCTGATCGAGTCCGGGGACAGCGACCGGCCCGTGCCGATCATCTCCTTCATCTCCCGTCAGCGTGACCTCTCTCAGCTGATCGGCTCCGACGTGGCCGGGGCCGAGGTGCAGAACCTGGAACAGCAGGTCGAGTACCTCGCGGGCCGCATCGACGTCGTCGACCTCGAAGACAGCAACCTCATCGAGATCATCAAGCATCGCGTGCTCGCTCCGAAGCCCGGCATGGAAGGCGCGCGCGACGAGGCCTTCGCGGCGGTCGAGTCCTCCAAGGACGAGGTGCGGCAGGTTCTGCTCGACGCTCATGGGCGTACCGAGGCATCGTGGAACGACTTCCGTGAGGTCTATCCGCTCTCGCCCGCCTTCCTCAACGTCCTGGTCGAACTGGCGGGTGCGCTCCAGCGCGAGCGCACCGGCCTGAAGCTCGTCCAGGAAGCTCTGTCGCGGCGCCGCAACGACCTGAAACTCGGCGAACTCATCCCGCTGGGAGACCTGTGGGACGTCATTCTGGACGGCACGGGCGAGGCGTTCACCGCGCGTCTGCGCAAGGAGGCCGAGACCGCCAAACGCTTCCATGCGCGCGTGGTGGCCTATCTGCTGGAGAAATACGGCTCGGCCGACAGCCCCCTGTTCAAGGGGGACGAGCGGCTCATCAAGACGCTGCTGCTCGCCGCCCTCGCGCCCAATGTCCCTGCCCTGGCCCGACTCACCGGAGAACGGCTCGCCGCGCTCAACCACGGGTCGATCAAGGTACGGCTCGGCTCGGCCGGAACAGCGGCGGCCAAGCGGCTCAAGGAACTCCAGGGGGAATTCGGCGAGTTGCGCAGCGAGGGCAGCGCCGACCCCGTCTTCCATCTCCATCTGTCCGACCTCGACATCGAGCCGCTGCTCGACGAGGTCGCCAGTGAGGACAATCCCGGCAAGCGCCGGCAGTGGATCAAGGACAAGCTGTGGACGGAGCTGGGGATCAGTGACGCCCAGGGCTTCGTCAGTGAGCGCGAGATCGTCTGGCGCGGTACGAAGCGCACCGCCGAGTTCGTCTTCGGCAACGTCTGTGATCCGCATCTGCCCGACGAGCAGTTCCGGCCGATGCTCGAGGGGAACATCCGGTTCGTCCTCGACTACCCCTTCGACGACAAGCACTTCCCGAGCGACGACGTGCGACGCATCGAGAAGATGAAGCAGGAGAGCAAGTACGCCCGCACCATCATCTGGCTGCCCGACTTCTTCTCCGAGCAGAAGTCCAACCAGCTCGGCCGCCTTCTGAAGATCAACTACCTGCTGGAGCGGGACCGCCTCGACGATCACACCGCCACCAAGTCCGAGGACGAGCGGATCCAGATCCGCCACCAGCTCAAGGCGCAGAGTGAGAACCTGACCTCCCAACTGATCGCCGTACTCCAGCAGTTGTACGGGATCAGCAAGCCCGACCCCGGGAGTGTCGGCGCCGAGGTGCCGGACAATCAGCACGTGTGGTCACTCGAACCCAGGTACTCGCGGCCCAGGCCGCAGGCCGGGCTCAGCTTCGAGCAGAACCTGTACGCGCTCGCCGACGGCATGTTCGCCGCCCTGTACCCGAAGCACCCCGACTTCGACCCGACGCTGACCCGAAAGGCGGTAACCACCAGGGAACTCAAGACAGCCCTGGAGTGGATCGGGAACGCGATGAAGGACGGATCGCGTCGGGTCGTGGTGGACCGGCATCACTTGGTCATCGTCAAGAAGATCGTGCACCCGCTCGGACTCGGCGAAGTGCACGACGGGCCGCTGAACCTCCTGAACGACTGGCGACTGAAGATCAACCAGAAGGCTGCCGACGCCAAGGCCGGTGCGGAGCTCGCTGTCGAGGACGTCCGGCGCTGGATCGCCGAGCTGGGTTTCGAGGGCCTCGAGAAGAACATCTCCAGCCTGATCATCGCCACGTACGCGCTGCTCGACGACCGGACCTGGGTGCACCAGACGACACCCGTGCCCGCCCCCGACCTGGAGCGGATCGGGCTGGGATACGGATTGCGCGCCGTCGAACTGCCCAGCGAGGAGCAGTTCGCCGCCGCTCGCACCCGAGCCGGGGCGATCTTCGGAGTCTCTGCCCAGCCCGTGCTCTTCGCTCGTAATGTCGCCTCGTTGGAGTCCGAAGTGCGAGCTGTCGCCGCCGCTCACGAAGCAGCCGTCGGAGGAGTGCGACGCTCTCTCGACAAGCACGCGACGGACCTCGGCATCACCGGCCCGGATGCGGACCGGATGCGTTCCATGCGGGCCGGTGCCGACCTGATCGCCCGGCTCTCGCGTACCAGCGACGGAACTTCCCTGGTCAAGGAACTCGCGGCGGTCTCGTACGACGTGACCGACCGGGAGGTGGGCGCTGCGATCAAGCAGGCACCCGAAGTGCTGGCGGCGCTCGACAACACCAACTGGCCTCTGCTGAGGAGCGTACGAGGCTTCGCCGAACGAAACGACGGTGTGGGCGAGAAGGCCGATCGGCTGATCACCGCGCTCCACGACGCCGTGAACGACCACGAGTTGACCAGATCCCTCGTACCGGTGCTGAGCCGGCTGCAGGACGAGTCCGTGGCGCTTGTCACGGAGGCGGCCCGGCTCGCGACCGTCGCTCAGCCGCCCGCTGTGCAGCCGCCGACGCCGGGTCCGGGGGACATCAGTCTGACTCAGCACGGCCGACCGGTGGTGCCGTCCGGCCCACCGCCCCAGCTCGGCTTCGACGAGTCGAAGCCGACGGCTCCTCCTGCGGCCGCTTCGGTACGTGGTCCGAGTGCGCCGCACGTCGTGGACACGACCCAGCTCACCGGCCTCGAGTCCGCGCTGACCGACGCGATCGCCGATGTGCAGGACGAGATCCGTTCGTACGCCGCTGCGAACCCCGGTGTGCGCATCGAGATCGCCTGGCGGCCCGTGCCTACCGACGGCCAGGGCACAACGGACGAGGGAGCCGCCCGCTGATGTCCATCCCCCCGCCGCAGATCAACCGGCTCACGATCGAGGCACTCCTCGACACCTACGCGGCCGGTCTGCGCGACCGCCGGCTGATGCTGGTGCACGGTCGCTACCCGGACACGGCACCCGACATCTTCACCGCCAAGATCGGTGGCGAACCCCGCCGGGTCCATGTCAGCGACCAGACATCCGTACTGGGCATCGTGGACGCCTGGCAGCAGCACCGGTCCGACCGGGCTCGCGACGCCGACGTACTCGTGGTGACCACCGGCATCGGTGACGAGCAGCTCGGTTGGGACGTGCGCGGACACGCCGTGAAACGGCGCACCCTCACGGTCGAGAAGGCGGAGATCGTGAAGCAGCGGTTCGGCGTGCGCGAACTCGACTCCCGGCTGTACGGCGAACCGTGGCTGCTCGAGGCGCTGCTGTACGCGGAACCGCATGACGGCTGGCCGCGTTCCGGGTCGCTGCTCACCCGGGATGCGGCGGTCAAGGCGCTGGTCGTCGCGCGCCTCGGTCTGGACCGCGTCGTCGATGGGGAGACCACCGCCGGCCTCGCCATCGACGCCGACGCCATGCTCGCCTGGTCCCGTACATCGGCCGGCCCCACTCGGTTTCTCGAACTCGACGCCGTCGAGCGGAGAAAGATCAAGGAGTGGCTCGGCGAAACGGCCGGCACCGCCGTGCCTGTCCTGATGTCACTCGTCGAAGACGGGCGAGGACAGGACGCCATGGCCCGTGGGCTGCTCGCAGCGGCGATGGCCGACCCGGCGACCGAGCCGGACACCGTGCTCGCCGTCGGCGGGCTCTTCGGGCAGGTACGCCGGTCCGACATCCTGGCATTCAGCGATGCGGTGGCGGGCACCCTCACCCGTTGGATCGGCGAGGCACGGCACAACGAGGCCGCCAAGCAGAGGGTGTTCTCCGTCATCGACCGTGCGGACCGCCTTGCCCAGGAAGCCGGACTGACCCAGGCATTGCGAGGCAGCCGCTTTCTGCTGACCAGCTTCACCGCTCAACTGCGGGCCGTCGCGGAGGCACTGGCCGCCTCGCCCGAGCAGGCCGAAGCGGCCCTTGCCGACCTGCGGGAACATGCGTTGGCAGCCCTGAACACGGACCGTATCGCCGTTGCCGAGATGGCTGTACGCGTCGCACGCTGGCTGTCCACCGAACAGCCCCGCGTCGAGTCCGTCGCCTCTGGGGTCCGCGGACATCTCGCCGAGTGGGGCTGGGTGGACCGGGCGTTGAACGTCCTGTGGTCGGGCGACCCGGTCGGGGACGTGGTAGCCGGTCAGGCGTACAGGACGCTTCACGACACCGCTCGTGCCCGCAGGGACACACTCGACGAGCAGTTCGCACAGCGACTCGCAGGCTGGACCCGCACCGCAGACCAGCAGAACCCGGGCGGCTGCCTGCTCGTCGAGAATGTGCTGACCGAATGCGCAGCCCGCCTGTACTCGGAGTCGACGAGTCCGCTGATTCTGCTGATCGACGGCATGAGCAGCGCGGCAGCAGTGCAGCTCGGCGAAGAGGCGGAGCGCGAGGGGTGGATCGAAGCCGTGCCCGCACCGCCTGCCGGGCAGTCGGCGCAGCGCAGCACAGCGGTTTCCATGCTGCCCTCCGTGACCAGGATCAGCCGAACCTCACTGCTCACAGGTACGGCAGACACGGGCGGGCAGTCGAAGGAGACGGCCGGATTCGCCGCGTTCTGGCAGCAACGACGGGCCGTCGGCATGCTGTTCCACAAGGCCACGATAGGCGGCCCGTCCGGCCACCGGCTGACTGAGGAACTTGCCTCCGCCCTTGCCTCGACCGTGGTGGTCGGCGTCGTCCTCAACACCATCGACGACGCCCTGGATCACGGACAGCAGGGTGAGCGCACCCAGTGGCGGATCAACGACGTCACCTTTATGCGCGAGTTGCTGGCCGCGGCCAAGGGCTATGGGCGTCCTGTCCTGCTGGTCGCGGATCATGGCCATGTGCTGGAACGTGGCGTGAATCCTGGACCCGCCAGGGTAAGCGGAGCGGAGTCGTCCCGCTGGCGCACCGGGAGCAGCGCCGCAGACGGGGAGATCATCCTCTCGGGACCGCGCGTTCTGGAAGGCGGGGGCACGATCGTCGCTCCCTGGCGAGAGGACATCCGGTACACGCCGCGGAAGGCCGGCTACCACGGCGGTGCCTCGCTGGCCGAGGTGACAGTGCCTCTGCTGGTCCTGCTGCCCTCCTTGGATGTCCTGCCGAAGGGCTGGGAAGTTCTCCCGAGGGAAGAGGCGACACCTCCGTGGTGGAGCCAGAGCCGGATGCCGGAGGAGACCTGGCCGGAGTCCGTCACGCTTCCCGCCGCCGCTCCCGTGACCAAGCCCAGGACCACCCGGAAACGGGCAGAACAGGAGGGCGAAGGCCTCTTCACCCCGGCCGAGGTCGAACGCGAGCCGTCCAGGTCCCAGCCCCCGCCGGCTCCAGCGACTCTGGGTACCCTGGTCGTGGCCGGCGACGTGTATGCCGCACAGGCCGAGTACGTCCGCAGGAAACCCGAAAGGCCTGTCGTCGCCGCCGTCATCGACGCACTTGCCGAGGCGGGCGAGACCATGTCCCCTGCAGCCCTCGCCGCAGCCATTTCCGCGAGCGACCGCGTCAGGCGCAACATGGATGGTTTCATCGCCACCTTGCAACGGCTCCTGAACGTGGAGGGATATCCGGTGCTCGGCCTCATCGACTCGGGACACACCGTCCGGCTCGATGTCCACCTGCTGTGTACGCAGTTCCAGCTGGAGAAGAGACGGACATGACCGTGGAAGGATGCGGAACGTGACCGTGGAAGGAAGCCGGACGTGACCAGCGCACAGCCCTCCGTGAGTGCGGCCCGTCGCCGAGAAGTCGTCGATGCGTTGAGGCGGGGTACGGTGCCGCAGGCGGGGCTCGACCTCTTCGCCGTAGGACTCGACCGGTTCACGGCCGCACTCGATGACGACCTGGAGACGGTCAAGGACGGTGGCGCGGCCTTCCACGCCATTCGCGGCGAATACGGCTCCGGCAAAACCTTCTTCGCCCGCTGGCTGGCCGAACGCGCCAAGCGGGCGGGGCTTGCCACGGCCGAGGTACAGATTTCAGAGACCGAGACACCCCTTCACCGGCTCGAGACCGTCTACCGACGGCTCAACGAACGCCTTACCACTGCCACCCACCAAGCCAGCGCGCTGCGAGCGATCATCGACTCATGGTTCTACTCCCTCGAGGACGAGGTCGTCGACGCGGGAGACGTGGACGAGGACGACGCCGAGGCACTGGCAAAAGCCGTTGACGAACTGATGGAGCGACGGCTTGCTGACGTCGCACGAACCACCCCTGCATTCTCGGCGGCCCTGCGCGGCTATCGACAGGCCGTTGCGGCAGGCGAGAATGCCACGGCTGAAGCCCTCATCGCCTGGATCGGCGGACAGAAGTCGGTGGCCTCGTCCGCCCGCCGGGCGGCCGGAGTACGCGGAGACCTCGACCATTTCGCAGCGCTCGGGTTCCTCCAAGGAATGCTCACCGTGCTGCGCGACTGCGGGCACCCCGGGCTGCTGCTCGTACTCGACGAGACCGAAACACTCCAGCGGGTCCGTGGCGACGTACGGGAAAAGGGACTCAACGCGCTGCGACAACTTCTGGACGAGATCGACACCGGACGCTTCCCCGGACTGTTTCTCGTCATCACCGGCACACCGGCCTTCTACGACGGTCAGCAGGGCGTCCAGCGGCTGCCCCCTCTGGCCCAGCGTCTGGCCACAGACTTCACCACCGACCCGCGCTTCGACTCGCCCCGCGCCGTACAACTGCGGCTGACAGGCTTCGACTTGGAGCGACTGGGCGAACTCGGACGCAATGTGCGCGACCTGTTCGCGGCCGGGGCGCGACACCCCGAACGGATCGCAGAACGCGTGGATGATGCCTACCTCGGCGAACTGGCCACCGCCGTCACCGGCGGACTCGGTGGGAAGGTGGGGGTGGCGCCACGCCTGTTCCTGCGCAAACTGGTCGCCGATGTCCTGGACCGGGTCGACGAGTTCGACGACTTCGACCCCCGTCTGCACTACGCGTTGACCGTCTCCAGCGCTGAGCTGAACGAGGTCGAGCGCAACGCCGCATCCGCCCCGGGCAATGCCGACGACATCGAACTGGAGCTGCCGTGAACGGCACGGCAGGCTCCGGACAGGAACGGACGTGAGCGGCATCGACGACCTGGACCCGGCCCTGATCCACCACATCGTCAACACCCTTGGCTGGCCGGGCCTTCGACTGCTCCAGGAGCAGGCGATCGATCCCTTGCTAGCCGGAGAGGACGCGGTTCTTCTGGCACCCACGGCGGGCGGCAAGACCGAGGCAGCCTCCTTCCCGTTGCTGTCGAGGATGACAGCGGAGCGCTGGAGCGGCACCTCCGTGCTGTACGTGTGTCCCCTCAAAGCGCTGCTCAACAACCTGCTGCCTCGCCTCGAGACATACACCGGCTGGCTCGGCCGCACGGCAGCGTTGTGGCACGGCGACATCAACGCCACCGTACGCAAGAGGATCCTCACCCAACGTCCGGACATTCTGCTCACCACTCCCGAGTCGCTGGAAGCGATGTTGGTGAGCGCGAACGTCGACCACCGCACCTTCTTCTCCGGCCTCAAGGCCATCGTCGTGGATGAGGTGCACGCCTTCGCGGGTGACGACCGAGGCTGGCACCTGCTTGCCGTACTCGAGCGCATGCAGCGAATCGTCGGCCGCCCCATCCAGCGGATCGGCCTCTCCGCAACCGTGGGAAACCCGGCCGAACTGCTGCACTGGCTGCAGGGGGCAGAGGTGGGCAAGCGTCCGGCTAGGGTGATCGCTCCGCACCTCGACGTCCGCCCGGTGAGCGGATCATCCTCCGTACCCCCCGGTGACATCCAGCTCGACTACGTCGGCTCGCTGGACAACGCGGCCACGGTGATTGCGGCCTTGCACCAGGGAGAGAAGCGACTGGTCTTCTGCGAGTCGCGGCGGCTCGTAGAAGAACTGGGGGAGAAGCTGCGGGCCAAGGGCATAACGACCTTCCTCTCGCACGCCTCGCTCTCGGTAGACGAACGGCGCCGCGCCGAGGAAGCCTTCGCCGAAGCCAGGGACTGCGTCATCGTGTCCACCAGCACCCTGGAGCTGGGCATCGACGTCGGCGACCTCGACAGGGTCATCCAGATCGATGCTCCGGCGACGGTGGCGTCCTTCCTCCAGCGCCTCGGTCGCACAGGGCGGCGCGCGGGCTCGACGCGCAATTGTCTGTTCCTCACTCTCGACGAAAGCGGACTGCTGGCCGCTGCCGCGTTGTTGCTCCAGTGGTCACGCGGCTGGGTCGAACCGGTGGTGGCACCGCCCGAACCTCGGCACATCGTCGCCCAGCAAATCCTTGCGCTGTGCCTGCAGGAGCACCAGATCGGGGATCGGCTATGGCAGGAGTGGTGGGCGGGTCTAGGCCCGTTCGGACAATCCGCCGAGCCGATCGTGCGACACCTGGTGGACGAGGGGTACCTCGACCAGGATGGTGGGATGCTCTTCATCGGTCCTGAGGCCGAACGACGCTTCGGACACCGGCATTTCATGAACCTCACCGCAGTGTTCACCGCGGCCCCCGAGTTCACCGTCCTGAGCGGTTTGACCGAGATCGGCCGGACCGATCCGAGTCTGCTGACCGAGAGCATCCAAGGACCTCGCAGACTTCTGCTGGCCGGCCGCAGCTGGCAGGTCACTTACATCGACTGGAACAGGCGCCGCTGCTTCGTCGAGCCGGTCGACAGCGGTGGCAAGGCGAAATGGAGCGGCATGGGCTTCATTCGGCCCACGTCGTACGAATTGACTCGCGCCGCACGAGACGTACTGCTCGGCACGGATCCGCAGGTACAGCTGACCGGCCGGTCACGAGGCTGTCTCACCGAGGCACGGCACCGTCTCCTGGAGTACGTGCGCCCCACCGGCACGCTCATCGTGCGTGAGCCGAATGGCGACTTTCGGTGGTGGACATGGGCCGGCCACCGCGCGAACGCGACCCTGGCTGCAACGCTCGGAAACCTTGCGGACCCGGCTCAACGCATCAATGACTGCTGGATCCGCCTGAGCACGGACCTGACTCCGACGGTATGGAAGCAGACGGTGGCTGATGCCGCATCCCAGCTCTGCCTTCCCACGGTCCATGAACAGGCATTGAAGGGGCTCAAGTTCAGTACGGCCTTGCCACGCCGCCTCGCCGAAGCGACACTGGCGGCGCGGCTCGCCGATCTGGAAGGGGCCGCTGCAGTACTCAAGGAACCTGTCCGGTTCAGCACCATGGTCGGCTGAGCAGCGACTGCACCGCACGAGCGCTACATTGCGGGAGAGGCCGGTGCGGGGGCCGTGGCAGCGGTGACCAGGTCGAGAGAGGAACCCTGCCCAGGGATGCCCTCGACGGGTGCGGTCCCGGCCGTGACCGTTGGCACGAACAGCTTGCCCGCTGACTGATGTCCGCGCGCATCGGAGACGACGATCCCGCCTGTCCACTTGCCCGTGGGCGCCTGATAGCGGTGCTGGAGCTTTCCGAGGCGGGGGCAGTGCCGGTCTCGTACCTCGACGAACTCCGGGTGACAGTGGACATTGCCGGTCAGGTCACCGGCGTAGGTCACGGCGGCCGACGGAGCCAGTACGGCACTCACCAGGAGATCGGCGATCTGCAGACCCAAGTGCGTGTCACTGTGGCCGAAGAGCGGAGACTCGGGAAGGTGAGGCATCGGGTCGCCACCCTTGGCGAACTTTCTGGTCGTCACACAGTGCACGTTGCCGACGTTGTCGCTGGGGTTGCGACTGTCCAGAACGGCGACGCCGCTGCTGGACCGCTCGGCGAGATAGTGCTCGAAGTTTGCGCACAGAGCGGTCACGGAAGCCGCGTACATGGCCGCGTCGTCGTTGACGACACCGTCCTGCTTCACCCAGATACGAGCCATGACCCTGCAGTCGCGACGTTCCAGGATCGTCAGGAGATGGTCGAGGAAGCCGTGCGCCATACGCCGTTGGTTGCGGCCCTGGCGACGGAAGGACTTGCGTATCGTCTCGCCCTTGATCTCATGGTGGACGACCTGACTCAAAGCGGGCAACTTGCGCAGCTCCGGCCGGAACTGCTTCTTGAGAGCTATGAAGTCCCAGGCGAGGCCTTTGATCTGACTCTCCGGCACAGTGAATCCGCCGATCACCATGACCGGAACGGAGTCGGCCACGCCGGGGTTGAGGACCTGTCCGGTCCCGGACTCATCGAGATAACACAGGTGCAAGACCTTCCCCCTGGGTGCACAAACAGCTATGGCCGACCCCAAATCCTTGGGGGACGGCCATAGGAGGTTCCACGCCGAGCGGAGCTCGGTCGCAGAGTGGTGTTCGTTCTGAGGCGCAGCGTAGTGGAGTCTGCTTGTGACGAGCAATCACGGTGGGGCCGGGACCGGGATGAAGAACAGTTTCGCGCCATCCTGCACGGCCACCACATGGTGAAGGCTGGCGAATCGGTGTCCCTGCGAGGGTTGATTCCGTAACCTCTGAACCCTGCTGCGTCCTGACCCAAACTCGCGATAGGGCGCGTGGCTCTCGATGAGGTGGGGCACATCCGCGTTTACGTAGCCGTCAAAGTAGCCGTGGGATCGGTCGCCCGAGACGTTTGTGCAGGTCATAGCGCTGCGGTGACTCTCCCCGGCGTACAGCCCGACTCGTCTGCCGCCACCTGCGGTTTTGCCTCGCAATAGCGTACTTGTCGGCGCGTTCGTCGCGCTCTGCGGGCAGGGAGTCAGGCCATGGTGACCAGCTCGTCGAGCAGCTGCTCCAACAAGCTGTTGTCGCCGAGGAAGCTCTTCACCGAGGCGTCCTCGTTCCGCTGGGGGTCTGTGCCTGCCCAGGTCAGGGCGTATCCCGCGTCGGCGCTGAGCTGGGTCAGGAACGCTCGCTGGGCGCGGCCGTTGCCCTCGCGGAACGGGTGGAGGACGTTCATGTCGCCGTACAGCCCGGCCAGTCGGACGACGAATTCCCGCCGGGGGAGATTGCGCAGTCGGCCGGACGAGGTGAGACGACCGAAGACCTCTCCGGCGTACGGCACCAGGTTCCTCGCCGGGCAGAACGGTGTGCGCTTGGCGATGTTCACGGTACGTAACTCGCCCGCCCAGGGGTAGATGTCGCCGAAGATCGCGGCGTGGAACGCCTGGAGGTGGCCGAGGTCGTACGCGCCGGGCAGGGGGCGTTCGGCGAGCATGATGAGGCGCGCCCGGGTGATGTCCGCCTCGGCTGCCGCGAGCTGGTGGTGGTCGGTGATGCCGAGGTTGTTGCGCAGCACGCCGCCCGGCATGGCGTACGGATCGTTCACCCCGCTCGTCGCTCCGCGGTCTGTCGGTGGCGGGCGATCGCGCGGGCGACCAGGGTGTCCGCGTCGAGGTCGCCCTTCACGTACGCCTCGGTGTCGCGGTCCGAGGCAGCGGAGGCGTGGAGGCCCTCGGCCTCGATGGAGCCGGTGGCCGAGGCGACGGCCGTACGTCGTGTCGCTCGGCCGCTCAGCGCCTCGAAGGCCGCGACGGACAGGAGGACGCCCTGGGGTTTGCGGTGGGCGCCGATCAGGACCGGGTCGGCAGCCGCGCCGGACTCCGACAGGTCGGTCAGGATCCTCGACAGTTGTGCGCGCGCGTCGCTGACGGTCACGACCTCAGGGATCTCCATGCTGTCACCGTACCCATGTAGAGGCTCATGTAGAGACCCATAGAGAGTCTTGATTCTGTACAGATTCTAGTACGGATTTCGCCAAGGTGCCCGTTGTGACTTCTCCCACCTGCTCTTGTCGGGACAGGGGACGTCTACCTACGTTCGGTCGCATGTCCTCCCATGGCCGCCCCCTTCCTGGCGAACCGGACGAACCCGCCGAGGCGAGCAGGCCTGCGGCGGATCGAACCGGTGCGCACCCGACGGTCGACTTCTCCGTCTTCTCCGTCGACCTGAGTTCACACGAAATGCTCCGGCGCGCTCATGTCCTCGACGCCCTCGGCCCCGACTGGGACCCCCTCGCCGCGCTGCGCGGTGAGGAGGCGGCGTACGAGCTGCTCTACTCCGGCCTCAGTGCGGAGCAGCAGCGGGTGTACGACGAGCTGGTCTCGGCCGGAGTGCTGCCGCGGAGAGGGGACGGCCATGCTGCCGCTTGACCCGCAGGCCGACATCGGGCGTCGCGCCTGGGTGGCCTGCCCGAACTGCGACGACCGTCGTGGGTGCGGCACCTGTGAGCAGGGGCGTACCTGCTCCGAGCACTGGCGCTACCTGCTCTCCAACGTCGGCAGCCTGCTCCACCTCCAGTGCCGGTCGTGCACCCACATCTGGACCCACGAGACCCATTTCGGTGCCACCCGCTCCCCGTGGGAGCGCATCACCAGCGGTTTCCTGCGACGACAGTGATCGTGCTCAACGACTGACTCACGGCCGGTGACGCCGGACGTTGAGGCCGGACGGTGGATCCTCCCCCGCGATTCGGATGACCTCACCGCCTGTCGTCGGGGACGGCGGGCTGCCGTGGCCGAGGATCGCGGTCGGCGGCCATCCCTGCCTGCCGTCCGACCTCCCGGAGGCAGCCGTGCACATCCTTCTCCTGGCCAGCGCGTTCAACAGCCTCACCCAGCGCGCCCACGCCGAACTGCGCGACCGTGGCCACACCGTGGCGGTGGAACTCGCCCTGCCCGGCAGCCCGTTGCCGGAAGCCGTACGGAGGCACGCACCGCAGCTCATCGTGGCGCCGATGCTGAAGACGGTGATCCCCGAGGAGGTGTGGACGGCCTACACCTGCCTCGTCGTCCATCCCGGGCCCGTGGGCGACCGGGGACCGTCCTCCCTGGACTGGGCGATCCACGAGGGCGTCGAGGAGTGGGGCGTCACCGTCCTGCAGGCGGATGCCGAGATGGACGGCGGTGACGTGTGGGCCTCCGTGTCGTGCCGGATTCCGCAGGTGCCCAAGAGCGAGCTGTACCGGGGTGAGATCGCCGACGCCGCGATCGAGGCCGTCCTGCTGGCGGTGGAGCGCTTCGCCGGCGGCACCTATGTACCGCGTGAGCAGGACGCGGCCGGCACAGCAACATGCGTGGCTGACGCTCGCCTGCGCTCCCGTCCGTACCTCGACCAGAGTGTCCGGCGGATCGACTGGGCCGAGGACTCCACCGACGACGTTCTGCGCAAGCTGAGAGCGGCCGACTCGCAGCCCGGTGTGCTGGACGAGCTGCTCGGTGGGGAGTGGTATCTGCATGGGGGGCATCCGGAAAGCGGGTTGCGCGGCCGGCCGGGCGAGCTGCTGGCCACCCGGGCCGGGGCGGTCTGCCGGGCCACCAAGGACGGCGCTGTCTGGATCCCCGAACTGAGGCCCCGGCGCGGCCCCGGGCAGCCGGCCACGTTCAAACTGCCCGCGGTGAAGGCCCTGGGCGACCGGCTGCCGTCGCTGCCCGAGCGCGCCCTGCCCCTGTTGCCCGAGGCGCGGCACGGTACCTGGACGGACATCGGTTACCGGGAGGACGGGAACGTGGGGTTCCTGTCGTTCTCCTTCCCCGGCGGCGCCATGAGTACGGAGCAGTGCCGGCGTCTGCTGGACGCCTACCGGGAAGCGTGCGCGCGGCCCACGTCGGTGCTGGTGCTGGGCGGCGAGCGGGACTTCTTCTCGAACGGGATCCATCTCAACGTCATCGAGGCCGCAGACGACCCCGCCGCCGAGTCCTGGGCGAACATCAACGCCATCGACGATCTGGTCGAGGCGGTCCTGACGACGACGGACCGGCTGGTGGTCTCGGCGATCCCGGGCAACGCCGCGGCCGGCGGGGTGATGCTCGCCCTGGCGGCCGACGAGGTGTGGTGCCGCTCCGGAGCTGTGCTGAATCCGCACTACCGGCTGATGGGCCTGTACGGCTCGGAGTACTGGACGTACACCCTGCCGCGCAGGGTGGGTGCCGAGGCGGCGGAACGGCTGATGTGTGAGGCGCTGCCGGTGAGCTCGGCGGGCGCGGTGCGCCTCGGGCTCGTCGATCGGGTGGTCGACTGTGGTCCTGACGCGTTCGGGCGGGAGGTCGGCGGCCTGGCGGCGCGTCTGGCGTCGCTTCCGGCGACGGCGTCGCGGATCGCCGCGAAGAAGACGGAACTGGACCTGCTGGAGAGCGCGACCCCGCTGGCCGGCTTCCGTGAGCGGGAGCTGGCCCGGATGCGCCGGACCTTCGGCGACCCGGCCGCCCCCTATCACGCGCTGCGTCGTTCCTTCGTCCACAAGGAACGGTTGCCGCGCACCCCGCCGCACCTCGGTCCGGCCGCGGCGGCCTCGGTTGCGCGAACCGGTCAGGTCCCCTCCGCCGCCGATGTCACTGGAATGGCCCACGAAGTCGTCTCGTCGCGGCCGGACGGCTGGTACGAAGAGGAATGACGGTCGAAATGCAGGCTTTCATCCCTTACCTCCCCAGGAGGCGGTCCCATGACTGAGGCGACGCCGGACACGGTCGACGCTGCGCACGCAGCTGGCGCGCCCGCCGAGGAGACACCCACGATCCACATTCTCTGGATCAACGCGGGTCTGAGCTGCGACGGCGACTCGGTCGCGCTGACAGCGGCCATGCAGCCCAGCATCGAGGAGATCGTGCTCGGTGTGCTGCCGGGCCTCCCGAAGATCGCCGTCCACTGGCCGCTCATCGACTTCGAATGCGGTCCGGTCGGCGGCTCGGACACGTTCATCGAGTGGTTCTTCAAGGGGGAGCGGGGCGAGATCGACCCGTTCGTGCTGGTCGTCGAGGGCTCCGTCCCCAATGAGGCGATCAAGCCCGAGGGCTACTGGTGCGGCTTCGGTGACAACCCGGAGACCGGCCAGCCGATCACCACCAGCGAGTGGATCGACCGGCTCGCGCCGAAGGCACTGGCGGTCGTCGCCATCGGCACCTGCGCCACCTACGGCGGTATCCACGCCATGGCGGGCAACCCGACCGGCGCGATGGGTGTGCCGGACTACCTCGGCTGGGACTGGAAGTCCCACGCCGGGATCCCCATCGTGTGCGTCCCGGGCTGTCCGATCCAGCCCGACAACTTCTCCGAGACGCTCACCTATCTGCTCTACCAGGCGGCCGGCTCCGCCCCGATGATCCCGCTGGACGACAAACTGCGTCCCACCTGGCTGTTCGGGGCCACCGTGCACGAGGGCTGCGACCGCGCGGGCTACTACGAACAGGGCCAGTTCGCCCTGTCGTACGACTCGCCGACGTGCCTGGTCAAGCTCGGCTGCTGGGGCCCGGTCGTCAAGTGCAACGTGCCCAAGCGTGGCTGGATGAACGGGATCGGCGGCTGTCCCAACGTCGGCGGCATCTGCATCGCCTGCACCATGCCCGGCTTCCCCGACAAGTTCATGCCGTTCATGGACGAACCTCCCGGCGCCAAGGTGTCGAGCGGTGCCAGCGGCGCGTACGGCGCCGTCGTCCGCAAACTGCGGTCCATCACCGCCAAGACCGTGGACAAGGAGCCCAAGTGGCGCCGCACCGGAGACAAGATCACCACCGGCTACCGGCCCCCGTGGTGAGCACCCGCCGCACGTAGTCCGTGCCCTGCTTCGGGCACCCCTCCCACACGAACCTCCCGCGCGACGAAGGGCACGGCACAGACGATGGCAACGAGTTCGAAGACGGCCGGCGACGGCAGTGGCCTGGTGGAGATGGCCTGGGACCCGATCACCCGGATCGTGGGCAGCCTGGGCATCCACACGAAGATCGACTTCAAGCAGAAGCGGGTCGCGGAGTGCTACAGCACGTCGTCGGTCTTCCGCGGCTACAGCGTCTTCATGCGCGGCAAGGACCCCCGCGACGCCCACTTCATCACCAGCCGCATCTGCGGCATCTGCGGCGACAACCACGCCACCTGCTCGGTGTACGCGCAGAACATGGCGTACGGAGTGAAGCCCCCGCACCTCGCCGAGTGGATCATCAACCTCGGCGAGTCGGCGGAGTACATGTTCGACCACAACATCTTCCAGGAGAACCTGGTGGGGGTCGACTACTGCGAGAAGATGGTCAGGGAGACCAACCCCGGCGTCCTCGAGCTCGCCGAGCGCACCGAGGCCCCGCACGCGGCCGAGCACGGCTACCGCACCATCGCTGACATCATGCGCTCGCTGAACCCCCTCGAAGGGGAGTTCTACCGTGAGGCGCTCCAGGTCAGCCGCTACACGCGCGAGATGTTCTGCCTGATGGAGGGCCGCCATGTGCACCCCTCCACGCTCTACCCGGGCGGCGTCGGCACCATCGCCTCCGTGCAGCTCTTCACGGACTACCTCAGCCGTCTGATGCGCTACGTGGAGTTCATGAAGCGGGTCGTGCCCCTGCACGACGACCTGTTCGACTTCTTCTACGAGGCGCTGCCCGGGTACGAGGAAGTCGGCCGCCGGCGTGTCCTGCTCGGTTGCTGGGGCGCGCTCAACGACCCCGAGTACTGCGACTTCACGTACGCCAACATGACCGACTGGGGACGGAAGATGTTCGTCACCCCGGGCGTGATCGTCGACGGCAAACTCGTCACCAACGACCTCACCGAGATCAACCTCGGCATCCGCATCCTGCTGGGCAGCTCCTACTACGAGGACTGGCAGGGCCAGGAGCAGTTCGTCACCCACGACCCGCTCGGCAACCCGGTGGACCCGCGCCACCCGTGGAACCAGCACACCATCCCCGCCCCGCAGAAGCGGAACTTCGACGACAAGTACAGCTGGGTCATGTCACCCCGCTGGTTCGACGGCAAGGACCACCTCGCCCTGGACACCGGTGGCGGCCCCATCGCCCGTCTGTGGTCCACCGCGCTGTCCGGCCTCGTCGACATCGGGTATGTCAAGGCCACCGGCCACAGCGTGGTCATCAACCTGCCCCGTACGATGACCAAGCCGGAGACCACCTTCGAGTGGAAGATCCCGAAGTGGTCCAACGCCCTGGAACGCAACCGGGCCCGCACCTACTTCCAGGCGTACGCCGCCGCGGTCGCCCTGCACTGCGCGGAGAAGGGCCTCGCGGAGGTCCGCGCCGGACGCACCCAGACCTGGGAGAAGTTCGAGGTTCCGGACGAGGGCATCGGCGTCGGCTTCACCGAGGCGGTCCGCGGCGTCCTCTCCCACCACATGGTGATCCGCGACGGCAAGATCGCCAACTACCACCCGTACCCGCCGACCCCCTGGAACGCCAGCACCAGGGACAGCTTCGGCACGCCGGGCCCGTACGAGGACGCCGTGCAGAACACGCCCATCTTCGAGGAGAACACCCCGGAGAACTTCAAGGGCATCGACATCATGCGCGCCGTCCGCAGCTTCGACCCGTGTCTGCCTTGCGGCGTCCACATGTACGTCGGCGGCGGCAAGACGGTGAAGTCGATGCACGTGCCCACCGGCCTGAGCGGACTGGGCGGATGAGCGCGGCGACGGCGGTGGCGCCGGTGAACGCGGAGCAGACCGGACGCCGTGTCGAGGAGGTGCTGGAGCGGCTCACCGCGAGCGGCGAACCGGCCGCCGCAGCCGCCGCGGAGGAACTCGTCCGCTCTCTCATGGACTTCTACGGCGCCGGCCTGGCCCGCATCCTCCACCTGCTCTCCGCCGCTCCCGGTGAACCGTCGGCGGCACTGCTCGGAGACGAACTGGTCGCGAGCCTGCTGGTCCTGCACGACCTGCACCCGGAGGACCGCGACACCCGCATCGCCCGGGCCCTCGACAGGGTCCAGGAACACGCCCTGGACGTCGAGGCGTTCGACGAGACGAGCGGCACCCTGACGTTGCGGGCCAGGGAGGCCGGCGGCTGTGGTTGCGGCTCCGGCACCGGCGCCATCGAGGCCGCGGAGGCGGCGCTCGCCTGCTTCGCGCCGGAGGTCAGGGCCGTCGACCTGCGGAGCGCACCCAAGGGGCCCACGCTCCTCCAGATCGGCACGGCACCGACGGGCGCCCGATGACGGCGTCCCCGGTGACACGCCCACCCGGCCTGCGGAGGTTCCGCACCGAGCGGCCCCCGCAGCCCGAACGGTGCGAGCTGTGCTCCGTGCCGGTGGAGGCGGGCCACCGTCATCTCGTCGACACCGAGAAACGCGCCCTCGTCTGCGCCTGCACCCCCTGCGCGCTGCTGATGGAACAGCCGGGCGCCGCCGCGGGCCGCTTCCGCACGGTCCCGGCCCGCTACCTCACCGACCCCCCGTACCGCCTCGACGAGAGCGCGTGGGACGCGTTGCAGATCCCGGTCGGCGTCGCCTTCCTCTTCCGCAACGCGGCACTCGACCGACTGGTCGCCCTCTACCCGAGCCCGGCCGGAGCCACCGAGAGCGAACTCGACCCGGACACCTGGACGGACGTCCTCGGCGGCAGCCGCCTCGCCGAACTGCTCGAACCCGACGTGGAGGCGCTGCTGCTGCGCCGCACCGACGGACACGGCGAGTGCCATCTCGTACCGATCGACATCTGCTACGAACTCGTCGGCCGGATGCGCCTGTTGTGGCAGGGCTTCGACGGCGGTGCCGAGGCCCGCGCCGCTCTGGACGCGTTCTTCGCGGACGTCGCGCGACGCGTGCGGCCCGTGGGTGAGGCGGAACACCTGGTGAACGAGGGGGCGCGGCCGTGACGGCGTTCTCCTTCGCCTGTACCGGCGTGCGTGCCGACGGCTACGCGGCCGGACCGACCCTCGTCTTCCGGCTGCGTGTCACCGCCGCCGACAACGCGCGCGTGCACGCCCTCGCACTGCGCTGCCAGATCCGCATCGAACCCGCCCGCCGCAGCTACGAGCCCGCCGAGGCCGACGGACTGGCGGACCTCTTCGGCGAACGCTCCCGGTGGGGCAGCACACTCCAGCCGGTGCAGTTCGCCCAGGTCTCGGTCATGGTCCCGAGCTTCACCGGCGAGATCGAGACCGACCTCGCCGTGCCCTGCACCTACGACATGGACATCGCCGCCACCCGCTATCTCGCCGCCCTCGACGGCGGCGAGGTGCCGCTGCTGATGCTGTTCTCCGGTACGGCGTTCACCGGAGCCGGCGGGTTCCAGGTCGAACCGGTCCCGTGGGACCGGGAGGCGGCCTTCCGGATGCCGGTCGCCACCTGGCGGGAGATGGTCGAGCAGCACTTCCCGGGGTGCGGCTGGATCCGGCTGCCCCGCGACACCATGGACGCCCTCGTCGCCTACCGCTCCCGGCACGCCCTGCCCTCCTGGGAGGCGACCCTCAAGGCGCTGCTCGACGCCGTCGCCGCCGACGAGCCGCCCGTGAGCGACCCGTTCCGCGCGCTCACCGCCACCATCGGAAGGACGGATCCGTGACCGCGACCGCGTTCGCCTCCGAGACGGAGAAGCGGTTCGCCTTCGCCCGGCAGGTGGCCGACGCCGTCCTCTTCGAGGGTTACGTGCTCTACCCGTACCGCGCCTCGGCGGCCAAGAACCGGCTGCGCTGGCAGTTCGGGGTGCTCGTACCGCCCGCCTGGGGCGCCGCGTGCGAGGAGCACGACTTCCAGCACACCGAGTGCCTGATGGAACCGAAGGCGGGCGCGACCCTCTCGGTCGAGGTGCGCTTCCTGCGCGCCCGGCGGCGCACGGTGCAGCGGGCCCGGCCGGACGGCAGTTTCGAGACGGTCCCCGAACTCCGCCTCGACGACCGGGTGCTGGTGCCCTGGGACGAGGGGGACGAGGAGCGCGTCGAGGTGGTCGTGTCGGTGGACGAGCTCATCGGCGACGGTGTCACGCACGACTTCCGGCGCCCCGCCCGCGAGGACACCGAACCGGTCCTCGACGCGTCCGGCGAAACCATCGGCCGACTGGTCCGCACATGCGAGGAGATCAGCGGGACGCTCCGGCTGTCCGCCCGCGAACTCGACGGCCCCTACCGGACCCTGCGGCTGACGGCCGTCGTCGAGAACACCAGCGGCTGGACACCGCCCGGGGGCCGGGGCGCCGACCGGGACGCGGCGCTGCCGCACTCCCTGGTGGCCACCCACCTCCTGATGGCCCTCAGCGCCGGATCGTTCCTGTCGATGACCGATCCCCCCGAGTGGGCGAAAGGCGCGGTCGCGGCCTGCCGCAACCTGCACACCTGGCCCGTACTCGCCGGTGAACCCGGAAGCGCCGACCTCGTACTGTCGTCGCCGATCATCCTGGAGGACCATCCGGCCATCGCACCGGAGAGCCCCGGCGCGCTCTACGACGCCACCGAGATCGACGAGATCCTCGCCCTGCGCACCGCGGCCCTCACCGACGAGGAGAAGCGCGAGGCCCGGGGCACCGACGAGCGGGCCGCCGCCGTGATCGACCTCGCGGACTCCATGCCCGCCGAGGTGCTGGAGCGGCTGCACGGGGCGGTGCGGAGCCTGCGCGAGGTGACCGGCCCCGGCCCCGGCCCCGGCCCCGGCCCCGGTCCTGGTCCTAGTCCTGGTCCCGTCGCCTCGGCGGGGGGCTTCCCCGACGAGTACGGCGTGCAACGCCCGGACACCCCCTGGTGGGACCCCGCGAGCGACGCCGGCTTCGACCCCGAGCAGGACCGCGTGGTCGTGGAGGGCCGGTCGGTCGGCAAGGGCAGCCGCGTCGAACTGCGGCCGGGCCTGCGGCACACCGACGCGCAGGACATCTTCCTGCGGGGCCGCACCGCGAAGGTCGAGGCGGTGCTGCACGACGTCGACGGCTTGGTGCACCTGGCGGTCACGGTCGAGGGCGACCCTGGCGCCGACATCCGCCGCGAGCAGGGACGGTTCCTGTACTTCCAGCCGGACGAAATCACCCCGCTGGAGGACGACGTATGAACCGTTCCCCGTGGTCAGGCCCGAGGACCCTCGTCGCCGGCATCGGCAACATCTTCCTGGGCGACGACGGCTTCGGCGTGGAGACCGTGCGCCGGCTCGCCGAGCGTGACCTGCCCGGACACGTCGAGGCCGTGGACATCGGGGTGCGCGGGGTGCATCTCGCCTACCAGTTGCTGGACGGCTACGACACCCTCGTACTCGTGGACGCCACGGCACGCGGCGAAGCCCCCGGCACGCTGTACGTGATCGAACACGACGTCGGCGGCGCGAGCCCTTCGCCCGCCGCCCCCGCGCTGGACGGCCACCGGATGACCCCGGACACCGTCCTGGCGCTGCTGGGCACCCTCTGCGCCGGGACCGGCGCGGAGCCGCCACGGCGCGTCCTGGTCGTCGGATGCGAACCGGCCTCGGTGGAGGAGGGCATCGGGCTCAGCGCGCCGGTGTCCCGCGCCGTACCGGAGGCCGTCCGGCTGATCGAGGAGCTGCTCGAAAACGGGAAGCCGGGAGAGTCCGCGCCGCGGGCCACGGCCGCCGGGATCTCGACAAGAGGAGAGACGGGATGAAGAAGATCGTCATCGGCACAGCGGCCCTCGCCGCCATGGTCGTCGTCGCCGCCGAGGTCTACCCCGACCTCAGGCGCTACCTGCGGATCCGACGGATGTGAACCGGGGCGCCACCCGGTGCGCCGCGCGTTGCGTCGAACGGCGTACCTGCCCGTCCGTGACGGCGTGCCGGGTCGTACGGCCCGGCAACGCGCGCCTCTAATGAAGGCCGACCCGAGGCAGGCCGCGAAAGGACGGGACCCGTGCACGAGATGTCCGTCGCGCTGGCCGTCGTCGACCAGGTGGCCGAGGCCGCCGCGCGGGCCGGTGACGTCACAGCGGTGCGAACGGTACGGCTGCAGGTGGGCGAACTGGCCGGTGTCGTACCCGACGCACTCGCCTTCTCCTTCGAACTGGCCTGCGCCGGAACCCTGCTGGAGGGCGCCGCACTGGTCACCGAAGCGGTGCCGGGGCGGGCTCGCTGCACTCCCTGCGCACACGAATGGGCCGTCGGCATGCCACCACAGCTGATCTGCCCCGGGTGCGGCGGAACGCGTACCGAACTGCTCGCGGGCCGGGAACTGCAGATCGTCGACGTGCACTGGGAGGACGGCCACAAGCACAGCACCCCGCAGCCGGCCACCCGCGAACCAATCTCCGAGGAGCGCTGAACCATGTGTCGTGTCGTCGACCTGCGCCAGGCCGTACTCGCCAAGAACGACGCGAGCGCCGACGAACTGCGCGCCCTTCTCGCGGATCGCGGCACCGCCGTCGTCAACCTGCTGTCCAGCCCCGGCAGCGGCAAGACCGCGCTGCTGGAACGTGAACTGCTGCGGGCCCGGGAACGCTCCGTTCCCGTCGCGGCGCTGAGCGCCGATCTCGCCACCGAGAACGACGCGGCACGCCTGGCGCGTTCGGGCGTCCCGGTCAAGCAGGTGCTCACCGACGGGCTGTGTCATCTGGAGGCGGGGATGCTCGCCGGTCACCTGGACGGGTGGCTGCCCGACGACACCCGGCTGCTGTTCGTGGAGAACGTCGGCAACCTGGTCTGCCCGGCCTCGTACGACCTGGGGGAGACGCTCCGGGTCACCCTCGCCTCCGTGACGGAGGGCGAGGACAAGCCGCTCAAGTACCCCACCGCCTTCGGGCTCGCCCACCTGGTCGTGATCACCAAGACCGACATCGCCGAGGCCGTCGAGTTCGACGAGGCCGCGTTCCGCGCGAACGTCGAGCGGGTCAACCCGGGAGTCGAGGTGATCCTCACCTCGGCACGCCGGGGGCAGGGAGTCGGCGCGCTGCTCGACCGGGCGATGGCAGCCGCGGCCGGCGCACCCGTCCACGCGCCGGTCATGGCCCGGCAGCACGGTCACACGCACGCGGGCGGCGGTCACACCCACGCGCACCCGGAGGTCACCGGCACGATGGCGCACACCCACTCGTGAGCGGTCCGCAGGCGCCGGCCGCCGTCACGGAGGACATTCCGCGACGCCGCCGGGTCACCGTCCGGGGCGTCGTACAGGGCGTCGGCTTCCGGCCCTACCTGTACGGCCTCGCCACGGAACTCGCCCTGGCCGGGCACGTGAGCAACACCCCGGAAGGCGTCGTCGTGGAGGTCGAGGGCACCGCCTCGGCTGTGGCCCGGTTCTGCGACCGGATCGCCGTCCAGGCGCCCCCGCTGGCGCGCGTCGAGTCCGTCCACCACCGGGAGATGCCTCCCGCCGGCGGCACCACGTTCACCATCCTCACCTCCCGTACCGGCGGGCCCGCCCGCACCCTGGTCTCCCCGGACTCCGCCACCTGCGCCGACTGCCTCGCCGAACTGGCCAACCCGGCAGACCGGCGGTACCGCCATCCGTTCGTCAACTGCACCCACTGCGGCCCGCGCTTCACGATCGTCACCGGCGTGCCCTACGACCGGTCCCACACCACCATGGCCGGCTTCGCGATGTGCCCCGACTGCGCCCGGGAGTACGCGGATCCCGCCGACCGCCGTTTCCACGCGCAGCCGGTCGCCTGCCCGGCCTGTGGGCCGCGGCTGCGGCTGCTGTTCTCCCCGTCCGAGGAGGTCCCGGGGGCGGACCCGGTCGCCGGGGCGCGCGCACTACTGGCGGACGGCGCGATCCTCGCCGTGAAGGGACTGGGCGGCTACCACCTGGCCTGCGATGCCACGAACGAGACGGCGGTCGCGCTCCTGCGACGGCGGAAGGCACGCGGGGACAAGCCGTTCGCCGTCATGGCCCGGTCCGCCGAAGACGTCCGGCACCTCGTCCGGCTGAGCCCCGAGGAGCGGACCCTGCTCGAGGACCGGATCAGGCCGGTCGTCCTGATGAGGCGGCATCCGCACCCGTCCTACGCCGCCGGGGACCCCCGGCCCGCCGAGGCCGTCGCGCCCGGCAGCCCCGACCTCGGTGTGATGCTGCCGTACACACCCCTGCACCATCTGCTGCTCGGCCTGCCGGGCGACGCGGACGGACCCCGGCTGCTGGTCATGACCAGCGGCAACGTGTCCGGTGAGCCGATCGTCACCGACGACACCGAGGCACTGGAGCGGCTCGCGCGGCTGGCCGACGCGTGGCTCACGCACGACCGGCCGATCCACGTCCCCTGCGACGACTCCGTGGTCCGCGTCTGTGACGGGGAGACGATGGTGATCCGCCGCTCGCGCGGCTACACCCCGTTGCCGATCTCCCTCCCGCTGCCCGTGCGGCCGGCGCTGGCTGTCGGCGGAGACCTGAAGAACGCCTTCTGTCTGGGCGCCGGACGCCACGCCTGGCTCTCGGCGCACATCGGCGACATGGACGACGTCGGTACCCAGCGTGCCTTCGAGCGCGCGGTGACGCAGCTGGAGTCCATCACGGGGGTGCGGCCCGAGACCCTGGTGTCCGACCGGCATCCCGGCTACCGCTCCGCCCGCTGGGCCGACCGGAACGCGGCACACCGGCCCGTCGTGCGCGTCCAGCACCATCACGCGCATGTCGCCGCCGCGATGGCTGAGCACGGGCTCGACGGCACCGCGGCGGTGATCGGCGTCGCCTTCGACGGCACCGGTCACGGCGACGACGGTGCCGTGTGGGGCGGGGAGTTCCTGCTCGCCGACTACGAGCGCTTCACCCGGTTCGGACACCTCGCGTACGTCCCGCTGCCAGGCGGCGACGCCGCGGTGCGCCGTCCGTACCGCATGGCGCTGGCCCATCTGCGGGCGGCCGGCATCGACCGGTCCGCCGACCTGGCCTGTACGGCCGCCTGCCCGCCCGACGAACTCCGGCTCCTGGAACGGCAGTTGGCACGCGGCCTGAACTGTGTCCCCACGTCCAGCATGGGCCGGCTCTTCGACGCGGTGTCCTCTCTCGCCGGCGTGTGTCACCGAGCCGGATACGAGGCACAGGCCGCCATCGAGCTGGAGGGGGCGGCTCTGCACGCACCCGCCGAGGACACGACCGCGTACGCCTTCGCCCTGCACGCTTCGGGGGAGAACGGCAGCGGTGCCGTACGGGTTGATCCGGCGCCCGTGCTCGCGGCGATCGTCGCCGACCTGCGCGCGGGCGTCGGGCCGGCCGTGGTCGCGGCCCGCTTCCACCGGGGCGTGACCGAGCTGGTGCGTCTGGTCTGCGCGCGGGCGCGAGAGCGGCACGGGCTGGACACGGTCGCGCTGACGGGAGGCGTGTTCGCGAACACGCTGCTCTCCTCGGCCTGTGCCGCCGCCCTGCGCGCCGACGGCTTCACGGTCCTGCGGCACCGTCTGGTGCCGCCCAACGACGGCGGCTTGGCGCTGGGCCAGCTGATGGTGGCCGCCCGGGCCACTCCCGTCGACTGAGCAACGCGCGACCCCACAGCGAGGAGAGGCTCATGTGCCTGGCGGTACCCGGCAGAGTGCTGGACATCGAGGAACGGGACGGCACCCGGATGGCCAACGTCGACTTCGGCGGAGTGGTCAAGGAGGTGTGTCTGGAGTACCTGCCCGACCTTCAGGTCGGCGAGTACGCCATCGTCCACGTCGGGTTCGCCCTGCAACGGCTGGACGAGGAGTCGGCGCGCCAGACGCTCGAACTCTTCGCCGAACTCGGCTTGTTGCAGGAGGAGTTCGGCGACCCCTGGGAGACGGCGGCGGTGGAGGCGGGCGTGGACCCGGTGGAAGAGGTGCGCAACCAGTGAAGTACATCGACGAGTTCCAGGACCCGGAGCTGGCACGACGGCTCCTCGACGACATCCACGCCACGGTCACCAGGCCGTGGGCCCTGATGGAGGTGTGCGGGGGACAGACGCACAGCATCATCCGGCACGGCATCGACCAACTCCTGCCGGAGCAGGTCGAGTTGATCCACGGGCCGGGCTGTCCGGTGTGCGTGACCCCGCTGGAGGTCATCGACAAGGCTCTGGAGATCGCCTCCCGGCCAGGAGTGATCTTCTGCTCCTTCGGCGACATGCTGCGGGTGCCGGGCACGGGACGGGACCTGTTCCAGGTCCGCGGGGAAGGCGGTGACGTTCGCGTCGTCTACTCGCCGCTCGACGCGCTGCGGATCGCGCAGCAGAACCCGGACCGCGAGGTGGTGTTCTTCGGCATCGGATTCGAGACGACGGCGCCGCCCAACGCCATGACGGTCCATCAGGCCCGAAAGCTCGGCGTCAAGAACTTCAGCATGCTGGTGTCCCACGTCCGCGTACCCCCGGCCATCGAGGCGATCATGTCGTCGCCGAGCTGCCGTGTGCAGGGCTTCCTCGCGGCCGGGCACGTGTGCAGCGTGATGGGCGTGGGGGAGTACCCGGAGCTGGCCGAACGCTTCCGGGTGCCGATCGTCGTGACGGGCTTCGAGCCGCTGGACATCCTCGAAGGCGTGCGGCGCGCCGTCCGTCAGCTGGAGCGCGGTGAGCACACCGTCGACAACGCCTACGCCCGTGCCGTACGCCCGGAGGGCAACCCGGCCGCCCGGGCCATGCTGGAGGACGTCTTCGAGATCACCGACCGTGCCTGGCGGGGTATCGGGGTGATCCCGGACAGCGGCTGGCGGCTGTCGTCGAAGTACCGCGACCACGACGCCGAGCACCGCTTCTCGGTCAGTGGAATCCAGACGGCCGAACCCGCCGAGTGCCGCAGCGGAGAGGTCCTGCAAGGGCTGCTCAAGCCGCACGAGTGCGAGGCGTTCGGCACCCTGTGCACCCCCCGCACCCCCCTGGGAGCCACCATGGTCTCCAGCGAGGGCGCCTGCGCGGCGTACTACCTCTACCGGCGTCTGGACCTGCCCGCCACCACGACGGTTCGGGAGGCGAGCCCCGTTGTCTGACACCACCGATCTCCCCGTCAGCGCCGCCCTGGACATCGAGGCGTGGACATGCCCGGCGCCTCTGCGTGACCGGCCACGGGTGGTCATGGGCCACGGCGGCGGTGGAGTCCTCTCCGCCGAGCTCGTCCAGCAGATCTTCGCCCCCGCCTTCGGTGGCGAGGTGCTCGCCCAGATGGGCGATGCCGCCGTCCTCTCGCTGGGCGGTGCCCGGCTGGCGTTCTCCACCGACTCCTACGTGGTCAGGCCGCTGTTCTTCCCCGGCGGCAGCATCGGTGACCTGGCGGTCAACGGCACCGTCAACGACCTCGCCATGAGCGGCGCCCGCGCCGCCTACCTCTCCTGCGGATTCATCCTGGAGGAGGGCGTCGAGCTGGACGTCGTCACGCGGGTGTCCGAGGCGCTGGGCGCGGCCGCGCGCACCGCCGGTGTGGAGGTGGCCACCGGCGACACGAAGGTGGTGGAGGCCGGCCACGGCGACGGGATCTACATCAACACGGCGGGCATCGGTCTCGTCCCGGCGGGTGTCGATCTGCGTCCCCAGCGGGTCGTCCCCGGCGACGTCGTGATCGTCAGTGGCGCCATCGGTGTCCACGGGGTGGCGGTCATGAGCGTGCGCGAGGGCCTGGAGTTCGGCGTGGAGATCGCGAGCGACTGCGCGGCGCTCGGCGGCCTGGTCGAGGCCATGCTCGCCGTCACCCCGGATCTGCACGTCCTGCGCGACCCCACCCGAGGCGGCCTGGCGGCCTCGCTCAACGAGATCGCGGCGGCCTCCGGAACGGGAGTGGTCATCCGGGAGCGTGACGTCCCGGTCCCGTCGGCCGTGGCCAACGCCTGCGCCATCCTCGGGCTGGACCCCATGTACATCGCCAACGAGGGCAAGCTGGTGGCCTTCGTCCCGCGCGAGCACGCCGACGCCGTTCTCGAGGCGATGCGGGCCCATCCGCTGGGCGCGGAATCCGTGATCATCGGCGAGGCCGTCGAGGCGCACCCCGGCATGGTCGTGGCCCGGACCGGCCTGGGAGGAACGCGGGTGGTCGATCTGCCGATCGGGGAGCAACTGCCGCGCATCTGCTGACACGGGTGCCACGCGTCGACCCGGCCGTCCGGGCGCCGAAGGACTCGCTAACGCGGCCGGCGTTCGGACGGCGGGTCCTGCGGGTCCACGCCGGTCGTGGCGGAGGCGTCCTTGGTGCCGCTGGGGCGTTGGGAGCGGCCCCGGCGTCCGGTGTCGCGTCTGCCCTTCTCATCCGCGTCGCCGTACTCCTCACCGCGAGCACCGCGGCTCTCGGCCGTGTCACCCGGGACGGACTTCGTCTCCTCGCGGGACTTCGTCCGGCCCCTACCCTTCTCACCGGCCTCCTCGGTCGCGTGGAAGGAACGGCGGGCGCTCGGGTTGTCCTGCTGGCGTGTGTCATCCACATCGGGCGACCAGCCGTGCTGCTCGGGGCCCTGGTGACGGCTGGGGCCCTTTCCGTGCGGTGACTCGGAGGGACGTGGTTGCTTCGACATGGTCGGATCTGCCTTTTCATGGTCAGGGGGGACGCCGGGCAGGTGCACCCGCGCTGGGTAAATCATCTCCTCTTGAGGTAGTTCGAGCATGTTTTTACCCTTCGTGGTCCTCCGATCTGGCTGATCATCCGGGTCCGGTCCGGGGCCGGGCGCCGGAAGGCCCCGCCGAATGTCTCCATTCGGCGGGGCCTTCCTCGTTGTAGGGGCGCAACCCCGTGTGGGTCTAGGCGTCGCCAGGCCCGCCGAGAAGCTCGGCGACCTCCGTTCGGCGCCAGTCCCACTGAGGGTGCTTCTCGACCAGGTCCACGAACTCGGCGAACTCGATGACGTCGCCGTGGTTCGTGTCGATCAGGCCCGAGAAGTTCCGGAGCGTGAAGGTCAGGAGCGTGCGCGCCGCGTCCATGGACTGACAGGAAACGTAGATCGCACGGGGTTCTTCACCGATCCGCTGCCGCATGTCCTCGATGTCCTCGGGCTCGAAGTCCGACAGGACGTCGCCCGAGAAGTCCAGGGCGTAGGAGTTCCCGTTCCAGTGCAGGAAGTCTCCGTCACTGAGCGGGTCTTTTCCGACTCCGAGGGACCGCACCTCGGCCTCGATGGCGGCGCATTCGTGTGCGCTCGCCAGCAGGACCACGGAAGGCCAGGACATGGCTACCTCCCTCTTCTCATCGGGCGATCACCGCTTCTCATGGGGCGATCACCGCGAGAAGCTCGTCGAGATCGGTCGTGACCATCTGGCCCAGCTGTTCCTGCCCCCGGACGACTGACGGCTTCAACTTCTTGCTCGGCCAGATGAAACTGATGACCGGGTAGTCGGTCGCCGACTCGTATCGCTGGTGGTCCTTCTTGGATCCCGATCCGCCGCCGGTCTTCACCTGGATCACCGCGTTGCGGGTCACGATGTCGAAGTCGGTGATGTCCTTCCCGTCCGCGCCGACGATCTTGATCTCGACCGCCACCACGTGGCCAGGATAACGAGCCTCGATCTCGTCGACGAGGCGGGGAACTCCGGGGTCCTTGGGCGTGCCCACATAGGTCGGGCTGTTGCCGCTGCCACCGCCGGTCGGGCAACTGTCGTTGTGAACCAGGACAGGTGCCGCGCCCGCCAGGGCGTAGTACGTGTGCAGGTCGCCGACGGTCAGGTTGTGGACCGTGGTGTCCAGCGCCGTCCAGCGCTGCACGCCGGTGATCTGGACATGCGTACCGGCGCTGGTCCTGAGCCACTGACCCGGCTCGAGGTCGGTGGCGTCGAGCCACCGGCCCAGCTCCGGAACCCAGAACGGGTGCTCCGCGGTCGCGGTGATCCGGGCCGTCTTCGAACCGGCCCTGCCGTCGCTGTCGACGGTGAGCCTGACCAGGCGCTTGAGACCCTTGCCTCTGATCTCGGCGGTGACCGTCTGGACGCGGGTCTCCCCGGTCGTCGGGTCTGTCGCGATGACCTTGTCGCCGGTCCTGACCTTCTCGATGGCCTTGGTGGAGCCGTCGGCCATCAGCACCCTCGTGCCGGGCACGAAGCTGTTGCAGCCGGGCGAGTCCGCGGCCTTGCCCGAGCCGCCGCTGCCGCTGGTGCCGCCGTTGCTGCGGGAGGAACCGCCGGACTTGCCGCCGCCACCGCCGCCGGAGCCCTTGCCGCCGCCGGAACTCCTGCCGCCCCCACCGGAGTGGGAGGAGGACTTCGGAGCGGCCTTGGCCTGCGCCTGCTTCTGCGCCGGGTTACCGGTCTTCCGCTTCGCGGCCGCCGCCGCGTCGGCTCTTCTCTTGGCGGCCTCGGCCGCCTTTTTCTTGGCTCTCTGCGCGGCCTCTCTCTTCGCTTTCTCGATGGCCAGCTTCTTGGCCCGTAGCGCGGCCGCCTCCGCGGCCTTGGCCGCCTTCAGGACGGCCTCCGCGGCCCTCTTGGCGGCCTTGAAGGCCTGGATGGCGTCGATGGTGCGGTTGATCGCCTTCAGGACCGACGGAATCTTGCCCAGCTTCGCCCACGGAATGGCGTCCAGGATGATGCTGCCGCACGACCACATGTCACCGCCGAAGCAGGCCATGGCGTCGTTGATGCCGATGAAGTCCTTCAGGGTCTCCCAGGCCACGGCCAGGATCACCGAGGTCAGGGACTTGCCCATCGTCGACTGCGCCTGCGCGACCTGCGCCGGTGACAGCCCCGCGCCGGCCAGGGCCGCGGCCTTCTCCGAGGCGCTCAGGTTGATCGCCAGACCGGTCGGATCGGAGTACGTGACCGGGTTGTTCTGCGCGTAGGCGTACCCGTTGGACTGCAGCGGGTCGTTCAGGTCGAGCATCTGGTCGGCGGACAGGAAACGTCCGACCACCGGGTCGTACAGACGTGCGCCGAGCGGCTGGTAGCCGGAGGCGTCGTCCCTGGTCTTGCCGAGGAATCCCTTGTGGCTCTGCAGGTTGGCACTGGCCGTGCCGCGCTCGTTGCCGAAGGGGTCCTGCTTGCGGATGCGCACCGGCATGGTCCCGTTGAGGGCGACCTCCGTGTACACGCTGCCCTGGTGGTCCGAGGTCTGGGCGACCAGGGTCTCCCCACCGGTGCCGGAGGCGTAGCGCATGACCGCTCCGCCGGGGGCCGTGTAGGTGCGCTGGGTGCTGACCAGGACACCGCCCTGCTGGACGGTGACCTCGGCCTCGTCCAGATGCAGCGTGGCCTGCTTGCCCTTGATGGTGAGCAGACGGTTGCCGTCGGCGCCGTAGATGTGACGGGTGTCGTTCTGCGGCTGCCAGAGCTGCGCGGACGTGCTGTCACAGGTCGCCAGGACGATCGGTGTGCTGTTGGCCGAGTTCGCGCCCTGGACGGCCAGGCACAGATTCGACGCGATGTGGGTGAGCTGCCCGGTCGCGCCGCGCCTCAGCTCCTGAGCGGTCACCTGCGCGGACGTGGTGCCGCACTTCTGGATCTGGACCGCCGACCCGACCGTGTTCGCGGTGGGCTGGAGGCACCAGTTGTCGTAGAACGACAGGGCGCCCCGGTTGGGGTCGGACTGCGTGCCCCCGGAGGGAGCCGGGGTCGGCGTGAACTTGAGGTTCTGCGCCACCGTGGCGTTGCAGGCGTAGAGCTGGATGGGCTGGTTGGCGGCCGCGATCCCGGACTTCAGATCGAGGCACTTGTCGGCCAGGCCCACGTACGGGGTCCTGCCGCCGCTGCCCGCGCCGGTGATCCGGTCGATCTTGCCGTCCGGCGTCCAGGTCAGGTCCTGCTTGTCACCGTTCTGGATCGAGGTGACCGACTTGGTCTCGCCGGTCAGCTCGTACAGACGGGTGGCCTCGGCCTTGACCTGCGCGCCCGCCGGGGTGGTGTAGTTCTTCGTCACCTTGGTGAGCGTGTGCGGCTGGGTGCCGTCGGCCTTGCCGTACGCGTACGTGCTGACGGCGTCCTTGCCGGTGGCGCCCGTGAGGTCCTTCTCGGTCAGCTGCTTGCGGTTGCCGAGGAGGTCGTACTCGTACTCCTGCCAGTAGCCGGAGTTGTCCTTGCCCGCGGCGACGTTGAGCGTGCCGTCGGCCTTCTTCGGGGTGGTGCAGTTCGCCTGGTCGCCGGAGGTCCATGCCGACTTCAGCTGGCCCATCGGGTCGTAGACGAAGCACTGCCGCTCCTCGATCCCGACGGACTTCTCCTGGATCGAGGTGACGTTGCCCGCCGGGTCGTAGGTGTACGCCCGGTTGGAGACCAGGTTGCCGCCGACGACGGAGGTGTCCGCGCCCGCGCCGGACTTCTCGCGGTAGACCGACTGCTCCTTGAGCTCGCCGGTGCCCTCGTCGTACGACGCCTGCGTCCAGACCCGGTACGGCTGGGCGCCCAGGGTCGACTGGAGGACCTGGCCGTACGCGTCGTAGGCAGTCTCCGAGCCGTACCAGTCCTTGCCGGAGATGGAGAGCGGGTTGCCGTCCTTGTTGTAGCGGACGACGAGCTTCTCCGAGGTGAACTTGCCCACCGCCGGGACGGTCTGCTCCTCCAGCATGCCGTTGTCGGACCACGAGTAGTCGTACGTGTAGTCCTTGGCGAAGCCCCACGTGTCGACGATCGACTGCGGCAGCGACACGGTGGTCGAGGTCGGCTGGTAGTCCCTCGTGTAGCCGCCGATCGACTGCGTGTACGCCAGCGTGTCCGTGTAGCGCGTGGCGGTGGCGGGCATGCCCTTGCCACCCGGGGCGGTGTCGTACGTGAAGTCGGCGAGCAGGGGGCCGGTCGAGCCGGTCAGGCGCTGCTGCTTCGGCCGTGACAGTTCGTCGTAGCCGTTCCAGACCTTGACGCCACGGGCGTTGGCCGTCGTGAGGACGCGGCCGCGGGCGTCGTACTCCGTACGGGTCGTGCCCGCGTCGGGGTCGGTCGACGTCTCCATCCGGCCGTTGTGGTCGTACGTCCACGTCCACGGGTGTGTCGGGTCCGCGGCGGGGGTGGCCTTCGCGACCTGGCCGTTCGCGTCGTACTCGTAGCGCGTCGACGTGAACCCGCCGGGAGCCGCCGGGTTGAAGGTGTCCGTACGGATGGTCCGGCCCGTCGCGTCGGTGTAGACGCGGTAGGACGAGTCGCCCGCGGGCTGGATGACCTTCGACCAGTCCTCGCCGTACTCGTAGCGGACGGCCCGCTCCGGGTACGCCTTCGACATGCTCTCCTTCGAGATCGGGTCCACGTACTTCATGTACGGGGTCTCCTGGAGCACGCGGCCGAGGCCGTCGTAGGTGTAGCGCGTGATGTTGGGGACGGCCGTGTCGGAGACCGGGGTGAACAGCTCGCCCGGTCTGGCCTCGTCGGTCAGGTAGGCGTTGTTGGTCTGGTAGACGTCACCGGAGTTGTTGTACAGCGTGTCGGTGATCAGCCAGCCGGAGTCGTTGTCCGCCTCCTCCTGGTTCTGCCGCTCGCGGCCGAGACCGTCGTAGAGGGTGACGGAGGTCTCGATCCGGTTCTCGTAGCCACGCGTGTAGGTGGTGACGTACGGAGGCTTGCGGATCTTGATCTTGCTGTCGTCCGGGTCGGTCTCCTCCGCCGGGATCGTGTAGACCGCGCGGAAGTCCGGTACGCCGCTGCCGGGGGTGCGGCCCGGGGCCCAGGCCTCGGCGAGCCGGCCCAGCGGGTCGTACTTCGCCTCGCTCACATGCCCGTTGGCGTCCGTGGTCTTCAGCGTGGTCGAGCGGCCCGGCTCCAGCTCCTGGATCTGGCTGTGACCGAGCAGGTTGGTCGTGATGACCTTGAAGACCTGCCCCGTGGCCGGTCCTTCGGAGACGTAGCTGATCGTGGAGGACTTCGGGGACGGCTGGGTCAGCTGGTCGGGGTCGGTCTGCCGGACGACCCGGCCCACCTCGTCGAAACCCCTCGTCCCGTTGGTCTGGAAGCCGGTTCCGGTGCCGTTGAGGGACCAGGTCTCCGTCGCCAGGCCACGGCTGCCGGCGGCGAGCGCCGCGCCGTAGGTTCCGCCGTCGTACGCGGTACGGGTGGCGCCGGTCAGGGTGCTGAGGTCGCTCCAGTTCGCGCTCGCGCAGGTGGTGGGCGAGACGAGGACCTGCTTGCTGAGACCGATCAGGTTCCGGTCGGTCTGGTGCGTGTACTCGGACTTGGTGCAGGACTCGTCACCGGTCTTCGTGGCATCGCCCAGCGACTCCACCAGGGTCGGCAGACCGTACGTAGGGTCGTACGTCGTCGTCGTCCTCACCGAGCGCACCGTGCGCGGGTCGTCGGTGTTGGTGCCGGACGACTTGGTGTACGCGGTCTCCTCGGGCTCCGTGACCCGCCAGGCCCGCAGCGGCGACAGGCCGTCGTCCCGGTCGCGCCGGGCGAGTTCGGTGGCCGCGGGCTTGGTGATGCTGCGGGTCAGCCAGTCGGAGTCGGCCTTGGTGGAGTCGGTGTAGCTGAGCTCCTCGGCGATCCGGCCGGCGAACGGCTCCTCGTCCTTGGCTATCTCGGCGCCCGTGATGTCCTTCACGGACACGGTGTCGCCGAGACCCCGGAAGAAGCGGGTGACGGACTTGGAGCGCTGGTCGGCGGTGTCCGGGGCGCCGTCCTCGTTGACCGGGCCCGTCAGGACCGTGGTCTGCTCGACGCCCGCGAACTGCGAGTAGGTGCGCTGGGACTTCTTGGTGAACTCGGCCTCGGCGAGCTTCCACGCCGGGTTCTTGTACGCGTACTCGGTCCTGGTGGTGAAGTCGCCGTCGATGTTCGGGAGTTCCTCGACGGTGTCCACGACGTACTTGTGGAACCAGTCGATGTCCTCGACCTCGGGGTCGGGGTTCCAGAACGACGGGTAGCAGAGCCGGTTGTTCGTCTTGAGCTGGGCCTGCAGCCGGGCCATGGCCGCGTCCCGGGTCTCGCCGGGCCGCTGGTCGAGCAGCGGCAGGTCGCCGGTGAGGCAGTCGCCGTCGATCTTCTTGTAGGTGACGACGGTCTCACCGCCGTACTCGTTGACGACGCGGCCGATACGCAGCCGGGAGAAGCCGGGGCGCGAGGCGTGGACCGCCTTGACGCGGTTCGGCATGTCCTCGGCGTTGGGCTCGAACCGCACGGTGTTGAGCGTGACGCTCGCGTCGGTGGAGCCGTTGCGGGCGTAGCCGGTGCGCTGGACGGACTCCAGCCACAGGGCCGTGTTCGGGCCGGTCAGCAGCTTGGCGAAGCTCTGCTTCAGCTGGTACTCGTCGACGACCTGGCGGGCGGCGGTGTCGGTGCGCCGCTGGGCCGAGGTCGTGATCTTGTCGAGGCGCTTGCGGGTCCAGAAGGACGGACCGGCGTTCCAGCACTTCTTGCCGGACTCGCAGCGCAGGTCGGCCGGGGTGTCGAACCAGGGCCGGTAGTTACGCGGGTCCTTGGACGTGAAGTTGTCCTCGGAGCAGGTGACGTCCTCGACGGTGTAGCAGCGCTCCTTGACGCTGAAGCCGACCCGGGCCGGGGCGGCCTTCGTGAAGACGCTGTCGGCGCGCTGGCCGTAGTCGATGTGGTCGAGCCAGCCGTCGCGGTCGTAGACGACCGGGTCCTTGAAGTTGAAGTTGCGGGCGTAGTAGTTCTGGTCCTTGTTCCACCACAGCGACATGGCGTTGCCGTGGACGTCCTCGACGTAGTCGAGACCCCAGCGCCACCCCTGCGTGCAATAGGAGTTGGTCCAGTCGGTGGTTGTCGGGCCCTTGTAGCAGTCCTCGTTCGCGTGGTTGCCGTAGACCGGGACCGTGAGCACCGAGCGGGTGGTCGGGTCGTCGGCGGCGGTGCCGTGGTCGGACCAGCCGGGCAGCTTGTTCTTGCCGAAGTGGTACTTCGTGCCGTCCTTGGTGGTGACGACCCAGTACTCGCCGTCCTTGGCGCCGTTGCCGGTGTTCTCGCCCTTGACCAGCTGGACGGTGGAGCCGTCGCCGTTGGCCGTGAACCACTTGCCGGTGGGCTTGCCGTCGGCGCCCAGCGGGCCCTTGGTCGCGTCCCAGACCAGCTCGGTGGTCAGGCCGCCGAGCGAGAGGGTGGCGTTCTCCGAGCCCCAGCACAGGTCCGCGGTGCGGTGGGTGGAGTTGTTGGAGCCCGCCTTCTTGGAGTCCTGGCGGCAGTTGGCGTACGTACGGGTGATGGAGCCCGCGTTGTAGTCCCAGCCGTCGCCGATCCATGAGGCCTGGTTGTTCGTGGACGAGGTGTGGCCGTCGACGGACTGCGAGGAGTACGCCAGGCCGACCTTCGGCATCAGTCCGCCGGCGGTCTCCGGGGTCTGCACCTGGTACGAGTAGGTGAAGGCGCCCGAGGACGAGCCCGACGCCCAGGAGCCGGAGGACAGCAGCGGCGAGGCCGTGAAGTCACCGGACGCCGACGAGCCGGTGTCGAGACCACCGATGGCGGCGCCGCCGTTCGCGGCGACCGCGGGCTGGACGCCGTCGCGGAAGGAGGCCTGGGAAGCGCGCGCGGCTTCGGCGGGCACGAAG
This sequence comes from Streptomyces sp. NRRL WC-3618, assembly GCF_001280005.1. Taxonomy (GTDB): domain Bacteria; phylum Actinomycetota; class Actinomycetes; order Streptomycetales; family Streptomycetaceae; genus Streptomyces. The sequence continues at coordinate 39,731 of NZ_LGDW01000259.1, forward strand.
CCCTCGCCGACGAGGCTGGAGACCGGGACGCTGCCGCCGAGGATCTTGCGGGTCCTCGCGTTCTTGGCCGCGGTGGACCTGGTGGGCGCGTCCTTGGCGGCCACCGTCCGCACGGTGCTGCGCAGCCGCTGGAAGTTCCGCTTGCCGTTCCTGACGTCCTTGTCCCCCTGGGAGACGGACATCGTGGTGACACCGCCGCCGTCGGCGCAGTCGCCCTCGGTCGGGGCGGAGTAGACGCACTCGGGCAGCAGCATCAGACCGAAGCGGTCGGCGGCCTGCGGCCCGTAGAGGTCGGCGAAGCCCGTGGTGTCGATGCTGATCGCCACTTCGGCGGCCGGGTCGACGGTGGCCGGCGGGGTGACTTTCATGACGATGCCGGAGACGCCCGCGTCCTGCGAGGTCGTCTGTGGTGCCACGCCCACGGTCCAGTTGCCGGCGAGGCCGGCCGGGTCACCGCCCGCCGGGACGCCGATGGCGACCGGCAGGTTGTTGCTGACCGGCTTGGTGGTGCCGGGCGCGTCGCCCGTGGAGAGGGTGGCGCTGCCGGTACCGGAGGTCCACGGCGCGACGGCGCCGGGGGTGTACGGGTCGACCGGGTTCTCCGGGGCCAGGGTCAGGGTCTTGTCGGCGGCCTCGTCGCCCTCGACCTCGGTGGCCTCCGGCAGGTCCGGGAGGTCGACCTTGGCGATCGACTTCTCACGGCTCATACCGGGGTCGGGGACGGCCAGCGCCTCCCCGCCCAGGCTGGTCACGGTCAGGGTCGAGGACAGCAGAAGAACGGTCGCCGTGCGGCTTCGCCGCCGGCGCCTTCGTTGTGACTCCGTCAGGGCTGGGCGTCCATGCCTCAGCCATGACAGCGGACCTGAAGCACGCATACGCGTCGACTCCCACCCCTGGCAGTTCGTTCAAATGACGAGGTGCGCAAACACCAAAAAACACACGCCTGGCTCAGGCGCGTGCGTGCGCACTCTCCGTCATGTCCGCCACACAATTCAAGATCGGCCGAGGGTCCGAACCGGCCTCGGAAGTGATCTGAGCCACGGGGTGAAACGGTCCGGATCATGCTGTCCGTGAACTATCGGTCAGATCGGGTAAGTCGCTCGATGATGATCAATAGGGCTCCAGAAATGCCTTGAAATCAGGCGCACCTGACACACCGCCACACCTCTTTCGTAAGTTCATAACAAACACTTAACTTCTTCATACATGGACGTGATACGGCGAATGTGTGATCGTATGCGCGCCTTCTGCCCCACGGCCTGCCGAACGGGGCTGTCTGTGCTGCCCTCAATCCGCTTGGTTCCCACGGGAGTAGACCGCCGTGACCGCGCCGCCCCGATATCTCAGCCCCTTCGTGCGCACGCGCACCCGGCTGTCCCTGACCCTCGGCCTCGTGCTGGCCGCCCTGACCGCCGCCCTGCTGCCCTGGTGGCACCCGGCCGACTCCACCCCGGCCGAGGCCGACGGCGCCACCAACTCCACCGACGCCACCCCCGCCTCGACGGGACCACGCGACGAGGCCGCCGCGATGGCCCAGGCCCGGCGCACCGGCAGGCAGGTGCTCGTCGACACGGCCACCACGGCCACCACGCTGACGTGGGCACTGCCCGACGGCCACCTGAAGAGCCGGATCACGGCCACCCCGACCCGGGCGAAGAACGCCAAGGGGAAGTGGGCGCCGGTCGACAACACCCTCAAGCGAACCGCCAAGGCACCCAAGGGCCTTGGCATCGCCCCCGGGAACCCGGTCGTACCGGTGCGCTTCGCGAGCGGCACCCTCCGAAAGGCCCGCGCCGACCGCTCGTTCGCCCGTACCGGGACCCCGGGCGAGACCGTGCTGGCCGAGGTCGGCCTCGGCGGCCACACCGTCGCGTACACCTGGCCGGGCCCCCTGCCCGAGCCGGTGCTCGACGGACCGCGCGCCCTCTACTCGGAGGTGCTGCCCGACGTCGACCTGCTGCTCGTGGCCCGCGAAGAGGGCGGCATGGCGCAGGTCCTGATCGTCAAGACCCCCGAGGCCGCACGGAACAAGGCGCTCGCCACCGTCTCGTACGGGCTGCGCTCGGACACCGCCGTGTTCCGGCGGGACACCAGGGCCACCCGGGTCCAGGTCCTCGACAAGGGCGGCAAGGAGATCGGCTCGATCCCGACCCCGTTCGCCTGGGACTCCAGCGGCCGTGACCCCGAGCTGCCCCCGGGCACCCCGAACCGTACGGCGGTCGCCACCCCGGCCGACGTGCTGAAGCTGTCGGGCCTCACCGGCGTCGAGCCCGGCGCCAAGTCCGCGCCCCTCCCCATCAGCCTGGACGGCGCGAACACCGGCACCGCCCGCCTGGAACTCGGCTTCGCCGCCACCGGTCTGGCCGGCCGCGCGGACGTCACCTACCCGGTCTTCGTCGACCCGCCGCTGAACCCCGGCTGGGACGCCTGGACGGTGGCCTACAAGCCGTACCCGAGCACAAGCTTCTTCAACGGCACCAACTTCTCCTCCGGCACCTCCGACGCCCGCGTCGGCCACGAGAGCGACACCGGCGGCACCGCCCGCTCGTTCTGGCGCATGGACTGGTCGAGCGCCATCAAGGGCGCGGAGATCAAGTCCGCGACCTTCAAGGTGCTCAACAACCACTCCTGGTCCTGCACGACCCGCGAGTTCCAGATCTGGCGCACCGGCCCGATCTCGTCCGGCACGACGTGGAACGCGCAGCCGAGCTGGTCCGACGAACTCCAGCGCAAGTCCTTCGCGCACGGCTGGTCGAGCTCCTGCCCGGACGAGTACGAGGCCTTCAACGTCAGGGACGCCGCCCAGTACGCCACGGACAACGGCCACTCGACCCTCACCCTCGGCATGCGGGCCAGCAGCGAGTCGGACACCCAGACCTGGCGCAAGTTCCGGGCGACCTCCGCGACCGTCGAGGCCGTCTACAACCGCAAGCCGAACGAGCCCACCGACGGTGAGACCGTCCCCGGCGGCGACTGCGTCATCGGATCCCCGGGCCGCACGGTCGGCAAGAGCAACCTGACCCTGAAAGCGAAGGCCACCGACCCCGACGGCAACCTGAAGGGCCTGCGCTTCCGCTTCTGGAAGGCCGGCACCACCGCCCCGACCGGCGTCCTGGCCACCAACCTCAGCAGCGGCTGGGCCTCGACGATCATCCAGTCGACGTCCCTGGAGGACAAGGCCACCTACTACTGGGACGTGCGCGCGGAGGACTCCGACACCCCGACCTCGGCGGTCTCCAGCTACTTCCCGCCCGGCAGCACGTCGTGCGCCGTGACCATCGACGGTTCCGGCCCCCCGACGCCGGTCGTCACCAGTGACGTGTGGCTGCGGTCCACCTCGGACGGCGCCACGTGGGCGACGGTGAACTTCGGTGAGACCGGCCCGGTCACCTTCTCGTCACCGGGCGCGAAGAAGTTCACCTGGGCCTGGGGCGGCGTCGCCCCGGTCCCGGTCAACGCCGACACCAACGGCAACGCCACCGTCCCCGACCTGCAACCCCCGAACGCCGGCCCCAACACCCTCCAGGTGTACGCCTACGACAGCCTCGGCAACCCGAGCGCGCGCACCGACCACACGACGTACGTCCCGCCGAAGGAGAACGCCGACGCCCCTGGCGACACGGGCGGCGACGGCACCCCCGACCTGCTCGTCATCGACGCGGACGGTGTCCTGCGAACGTACCCGGGCCAGCCGGACGGCGAGCTGTACGGCCAGCTGACCTCGTCGTACACCAGGGCCGCCGACGGCAAGGCGACCCTCAACCCGCCGGGCCACTGGTACGACGCCGCCTCGACCCTCGGCAACAAGGCCGCGCTGATCGCCCACTACCAGGACACCTACCCGGGCGACGGCACCACGGACCTGTTCGCCCGCACCCCGGACGGCGGCTTCTGGCTCTACCCCGGTGACGGCTACGGCTCGTTCGACGTCGCCCACCGGATGAAGATCCGCCTGCCGTCGAACGCCCCGGCGCCGTCCACCTGGATCCAGCTGAAGGCCCTCGGCGACATCACCGGCGACAAGCTGCCCGACCTGGTCCTGCGCAACGCCGCCGGCCTGTGGGTGCTCTCCGGCTACACCGGCGCCAGCATCCAGACGGCGACACAGCTGAACGCCGACGCCTGGGCCCGCCGCGATGTCGTCAACCTGGCCGACATGAACAAGGACGGTGTGGCCGACCTGCTCTGGCGCAACCTGGACAACGGCAACATGTACCTCCGGCGGGGCAAGCCGGGTACGGCGGCGGGCAGCGTGGACCTCAACTCGCTGATGCTGGCCACGAGTGCCGTCAACGGGGACGAGCCGTTCGGCAACAGCTGGACGGAGGCCAACGTCAGCACGGCGGTCGGGATTCCGGACATCAGCAATGACGGAATCCCGGACATCTGGGCGCGGTTCGCGTCCGACGGGCACATGTCCGTCTACCACCCGTCGACCACCAACACCAACGGTCCGGTCAAGACGGTCATCGGGTCCGGGTGGAACGACAAGTTGGCCTTCGGGTGATCTGATCCCTTCCGGGCCCGTACAAGGGTGAGCCTCCGGTGCCGCTTCTCGGCGCCGGGGGCCCACCCCTTTTTCGTGGGGTCAGTGAGCCTTGGGCCGGGTGGAGACCGTCGCGGTGGGCGGGGTCCACCGGTGGGTGCGGGGCGGCGCCTCGGAGATGCCGTACTCCTTCTTGAGCTGTTCGGGGATGGCGTAGTGCATGACCCGCCCGCGCGTGAGGGAGGACAGCTGGAGGACGGTGGTGAGGTGGCCGAGGCGGTCCAGGGCCCAGGCGCCGAGGGGGGAGCGGTCCTCGACGGTCTCCAGGACGCCGAGCAGGTGGGGGACGGCCTTGACGACCGTGTCCCAGTTGGTGCGGGGCACCTGGAGCCAGTCGGCGCAGGTGTCGCCGACGAGGTGACGGATCAGCGCGGAGACGATCGGGTCGAAGAGAGTGCCGGGTACGACTTCCTCGTACAGGTCGATGAGCTGTCGGGTCAGATGGGTGCCCTCCTCGGAAGGGCCCATGTGCCGGATCATGTACAGGTCGAGGAACTGGCGGGCCTCGTCGAGGGACTTGGGGACGGCGTCCTGGTCGACGCCGAGCATCGCTCCGACGACCCGCCAGGCGTAGAAGTACGCGTCGGCGCCCTCGGCGGACATGTGGATGCCCAGGCGGTGCAGGGAGTCCAGCACCAGCATGGAGAAGAACATCTGCCCGCCGATCATGTCCTCCTGGCAGATCGGCGTTCCCAGCGTCCCGGTGTCCCAGCGGTTCTCGCGTACGAGGTGGTGGCGGATGGAGGCGTGCAGGAGACGGACCTTCTGGGCGGCGGGGATGAAGCGGCCGCCGGCCTCGAAGGCGTCGGGACGCATCAGGTACACGGTGAACTGGCCGGTCTCCGCCATCCGTTTGGACGGGTACTTCAGCCCGTGGGTGGCCGACAGGAGCTTCGCCACGTGCGGGACGACGTAGCAGGCGGGCATGGAGGCGAAGGACAGGGCGGTGGAGATGTGCACGTTGTTGTCGATGAAGAACAGCCGGGCCTTCTCCATCTCCCCCCAGTCGACCCAGGCCGGCGGGACGCTCGTGGCCTCGAGGTACTCCCGGGCGACATCGGGCAGCCCGTCCGGCAGGGGAGCGCCGGCGGTGGAGACGTAGCGCATGAGGGCGTTGAACTTGCCCACCTCCCCGCGTGCGAAGAGTGCGGCGACGGTGGCGTCGGCGAGTTCGTCACCGGCCTGGCGCAGAGGGTCCATCGATGCCTCGGTGTAGATCACGGCAAGGTCCTTGTCTTCAGCGGACTTCAACGGGGCGTCCACGTCGGGCGGGTGGGAGTCAGGACAGGCGGATGGTCGCCGAGTGCGCCAGCGCGGTCAGGGCGGTGGCGGCGTACGGGGGTGTGTCGAGCTCGTGGAGGGCGCCGAGGGCTTCCTCGACCCGCGCGGTGATCATGTCCTCTACGCGGTCGGGTGTCTTCAGCCGGCTCATCACCTCCCGTACGGCGTGCAGGGCCTCCCCGTCCGCGTCGCGCCGGCCCAGGAGGGCGCGCAGTTGCTCCCGGTCGCCGTCACCGGCGGTACGCCAGGTCTCCGCGAGCAGGGCCGTGGGCCGTTGGCCGCGTACGTCGTCGGCGTTGGCCTTGCCGGTGCGTTCCGGGTCGCCGAACAGGCCGATCAGATCGTCCCGCAGCTGGAACGCCTCGCCCAGCGGCAGCCCGTAGGCGGAGTAGCCCTCGCGCAGCCGCTCGCCCGCCCCGCCGAGAGCGCCGCCGATCAGCAGGGGGTGCTCGACGGTGTACTTGGCGGTCTTGTAGCGGATCACCTTCAGCGACGCCGTGACGTCCGGCTCGGCTCCGGTGTGCAGGATCTCCAGGCACTCGCCCGCGATCAGCTCCCGGGCCAGCACCGACCACAACGGGCGGGCCCGGGCCAGATACGCGGCGGGCAGACCGCTGGTGGTGAACAGCTGCCCGGCCATGCTCATCAGCAGATCGCCCACCAGCATCGCCAGCGACCTCGCGGTGGCTACGGCACGCGGGCGACGGCGTACGGCACCGCGCAGAGCGACATGCGGGGTGGGCCGGCCGTGCCGTAACGGGCTGTCGTCGATGAGGTCGTCGTGCACGACGGCTGCGGCATGGACCAGCTCCATGGAGGCCGCCGCCCGTACGAGCGCCTCGCTGTCCGGCTGTCCCGCCGCGCGCCAGCCCCAGTAACAGAACGCCGCCCGCATCCGTTTGCCGTCCGCTACAGCGGCCTCCAACTGCTCGGCCACCGGGCCGAGGAGCGGGTCGATCGCCGCGAACCGGTCGGCCTCCTGGGCGACGAACGGCTGTAACACCTCGTCGACGCGGGCCTTGAACGCGGTCGGTTCCCACCGGTCATACGTCATCGGCGGCCCGTCGGGCCAGCGCGTGCCGGGCGAGGATCTCCAGATGGGCCGGGGGTACGGCCGCGTAGCGGTCCAGCACCAGGCGCCCGCGCGCGATCAGGTCGTGCTCGGCCTCGGCTGCCAGCTCGGCGGTGTCCGAGCGGCGCAGGAGGCCCCGGACCATCCCCACGGCCGAACCCACCGTGCTCACCGTGAGATCGGCCAGCCCGGCGACGAGGAGCACTGCCCGCTCGTCCATGCCCCCGCGTCGTCCCGCTGGTCCCGCTGAGTGCGTCATGCCGCTCCCCATCCCCGTTCCCGTCCCGGCGTCGGTCATACGCCGTTCCTTCCAGCATCACGACAGGGCGGGCGGGGGAGGGGTGGAAGTCACGATCGAGTGATCACGTAGCACGAACGTGCGGATCATCGGCCTTCATCAGTAAACAATCAGCCTTGACTGCGGCCAATATCGCTCATGAATTGTCAACTCTCCTTGTTTGTCGGGATAAGCATCGAGCCGCTGGTCATGAGAACCGAGCGGCCATCATGAGCTCCACGGCCGCGAGTGCCGCCGCGGTCAGGAACCGTCTGCGGTCGAGAGGCTGCTCGGACAGCCCATGGTGCTGACTCCGGTTGCGTTTCAGGGAGCGGGGGCATGGCAGGGGCGCGCCGTCCCGCGGCGCGCCCCTGCCATGCGCCGTCACAGCGCGAGGACCTGCCAGTCCTGGTTGGACCCGCCGGTGGAGGGCCACTGGATGACGTTGGCGCCGTCGGCGGTGGAGGCGTTGGCGACGTCGGCGCACCAGCCGGTGCGGACGTTGACGAGCCGGTAGTAGCCGCTGGTGGCCGAGGGGACCAGCTTCCACCACTGGTTGTCGCCGCCGTTGTCGGACAACTGGGTCAGGGTGGCGCCCTGGGTGCCGTCGGGGCTCTGCAGGAGCTTGCCGCTCTTGGCGTTGACCAGCCGGAACGATCCGTCGATGTTCGGCAGGAGGCTCCACTGCTGGTTGGTCCCGCCGCCGTAGGGCCACTGGATGAGCGTGGCGCCGTCCGCTGTCGAGGCGTTGGCGACGTCCAGTGCCTTGCCGCTCTTGCGGTTGATCACCTTGTAGGTGCCCAGGTCCGCGGTGAAGGGACGGTCGTAGACCTCCAGGTTGCGGATCGACGCGTACACCCCGGCGGGCAGCCCGGTGACGGTGACGCGGACGTACCGTGCCTGGGCCTGGAACGCGGCCGTCTGGACCTGGCGTGTGCCGGGGGTGGCGGTGTTGTCGACGAGCGTGGTCCACGTGCTGTTGTCGGTGGAGCCCTCGACCTTGTACCGGTAGTTGGTCTTGTCCAGTTCCCAGGAGATCCGGGTGCCGGTCAGCGGGCGGGTCGAGCCGAGGTCGACCTTGAGCCAGTGGCCGGTGCTGCCGTCGTTCGCGCACCAGCGGGTGGCGGTGGAGCCGTCGACCGCCTTGGCCGCGGTGTTGCCCTTGGACGTCTCCTCGCTGTCGGCGGTCGCGGTCTTGCCGGCGGCGATGTCGGCCGGCTGCACGGAGCGGTCCAGTGTGACCCCGACGACGCTGTCCTCGGGGATGCGGGTGCGGTTGATGCCGGTGATCGTCACCCCGCCGTCCGCGCCCACGGTGTACGGGAGGTCGGTGCCCGCGGCGACGTCGAAGACGCGGGTGACCTGGGCGTCCCCGATCGACGGGGTGGTGAAGGAGGTGCCGCTGTAGCCGGGCAGCAGGTGGATGTAGAAGGTGTTGTCCTTGGACGTGAAGCCGTACTTGCCGTCCACCGGTTGCCAGGGGCCGCCGCGGGTGCCGTAGACGGCCTGGCCGCAGGAGGTCAGGAAGGAACCGACCCGGCGCACCGCTGCGGCCTGGTCGGCGGGGACCGTCCCGGTCCGGTCGGGACCGATGTTGAGCAGGCAGACCATGTTGCGCACCCAGGAGTTGACCAGGATGTTCATGATGGTGCCGAAGCTCATCACCGTTGCGCCGGCCTTGTAGCCCCAGGTGCCGCAGATGGTGAAGTTCTTCTCCGACAGAAGCCCTGTGCGCATGGCGCCGGTGGGGATCGAACCGCCTTCCTCGCTGATGTAGTCGCCCATCCAGCCGGAGCGCGGATTCACCACGACGTCGGGTTGGTGCTTGCGCACCACGCCCATCACACCGAGGGCACTGCCGGTGGCGGAGTCGGCATCGCTGTAGGCGGCGTCCACCGGCCACTGATTGGCGCTGTCGCGGACCTTTCCGGGCTCCCAGAAGAAGGCGGCGTCCGCGTCCGCGCCTTGCTGGCCCAGCCAGCCGCCGTCGAAGTAGATGTCGTCGATCTTGCCGTACTTGGTCATCAGCTCCTTGACCTGCTGGTACACCTCGTTCTTCATGATCCGCGCGTTCTCCTTGTGCGCGGGATCGGTGGTGTAACCCCACTTGTTCGGCAGGCAGTTGGTGCCGGTGACGTCGTAGTAGCCGGGGTAACGCCAGCTCATCGGGGAGAAGTACAGACCCACCTTGAGCCCGGCGTCGCGCACGGCGGTGACGTACTCGCCGACCAGGTCCCGCTGCATCGGGGCCTGACCGGCATGGAAGGCGTTCGGGTGGGTGGAGGGCCACAGGGCGAAGCCCTCGTGGTGACGGGTCGTCAGAACGGTGTACTTCGCGCCCATGTCCTTGGCCAACTGGGCCCAGTCGGCCGGCTGGTAGGCGCTCGCCGTGAACTGCTCGCTGGTCGCGTCGGTGAAGTACTTCTTGTAGTTCTCCGGCGTGACCGCCGAGTTCTCCATGTACCACTCGCCCTTGGCCGGGCCCGAGTACACCCCCCAGTGGATGAACATGCCCAGTTTGGCGTCCTGCAGCCACTGGAGCTTCTCGTTGGACTGCTGCTCGACGCCCAGCTCCGACTTGGGGATCCGCAGCGGGAGAAGGGGCAGCGGCTGGGGGGAGGAGGTGGCGGCGTGTGCGGGTGTCGCCAGCGTCGGTGAGACGGCGGCGACAACCGTCATGGCAGCCATGCCGGACAGCATTCTGCGGCGACTGATCGGTTCGGACAAGGTTCTCTCCTGACTGTTCACAGAACGGCACCCGACCAGGCCGGCGGGGTGGTTGTTCCGATGGACTACGGCCGGCACGTGACGGGCGCCGCCCTGAGGGCCGTCGATGACGACACCCTCGCCCCGATCTGTGCGCCGAGGTCGCTGCCGAGGACGCTCTCCGCGCCCGGACCGAAGGCGTGCGACGGGCCTCGGTGCGGCCGGGGAACTCCGCACCGCACCGTTCCGTCACAGGGCGTCGAGCTGCCACCGCTGGTTGGTGCCGGTACCGGCCGGCCACTGGCTGACTCGGGCGTTGTCGGCCGTGGAGCCGTCTGCGACGTCCGCGCACCAGCCGTTGCCGACGTTGACGAGCCGGTGGTAGGCGCCGCCCGCGTCGACGAGCTTCCACCGCTGGTCGTCGCCGCGTGTCCTGCCACTGGACGAGCTGGGTGCCCTGGGCGGAGCCGCCGGGGCCGTCGAGAACCTTGCCGCTGCGGCGGGCGGCGAGGCGGAAGGAGCCGTCGGCGTTGGGCAGGAACCGCCACGGCTGGTTGGTGGCGCTCGACGAGGTGTACCGGATGTTCTTCCCGCCGTCGGCGCCCCGGCGACCCCGCTCGATGCGGGGCCGCCGGGGCACGCGGTCAGGAGAAGGTCCAGGTCTCGGAGTTGACGCTCGCGCTGCCGCCGAGTTCCTGGTCCACCGCCGCTCCCTGGGTGGTGGAGCCCGCGACGCCGATGTGCAGGCCGCTGCCGATGCCCACCAGCATGTAGTTGCTGCCGGTGTAGCTGCCGGTCAGGTCGAGGGCCCACTGCTGGTTGGTCTGGCCGTTGCAGGTCCACTGGTGCAACTGGACGCCGCCGGTGGTCGACTTGTCGGGGACGTCCAGGCACAGGCCGCTCTTGACGCTCTTGAGCGTGTAGATGTTGTCCGCCACCCGGGTGAGGGTCCACTGCTGGTTGATACCGCCGGTGGACGGCCACTGGATGATCTTGGCGCCGGTCGCGGTGGAGCCGCCGGAGACGTCCATCAGCATCGAGCTGCCGAGGTTCTTCAGCGTGTGGACCCCCTCCGACGGGATCCCGCTGCCGGCCGTCCACGTGCCCGCGGCCGCGTCGAGGGACCAGGTCGGGTACTGACCGAGGTTCACCGTCGTGCCCCGGATGGTCAGCGGCAGCCAGATCAGCTTCGACGCGCCCAGGTTGGAGGTGTCCCAGCGGTCACCGGCGTAGATGTACGTGGTGCCGGAGGTGCCCTGGACGGTGATGACGTTCGCCGTCTGGCTGCCGTAGGTCTTGGTTCCGGGGGCGGCGAAGTTCCGGAGCGCCGACCACGGGCCGCTCAGTGAGGTGGCGGTGGCGTAGACGTTGTCGTTCAGGCTCCAGCCCGTCAGGTGGGAGCCGAAGACGTAGTACATCCCGCCGACCTTCACCATGGCGGGCGACTCGACGCTGCCGCTGCCACTGCTGCCCAGCACAGCCACCGAGCTGTCCACGGAGAGGTAGTCGGCGGACAGCTTGTAGATGCGCAGGCCGTTGTTGCGGTCCTCGCTCAGCAGGTAGCCGGTGCCGTCGGTGTCCTGGAACAGGCCGAGGTCCCGGCTGAGGTTGCCCTGCGGCCGGAAGCTTCCCCGGTAGGTGTACGGGCCGCACGGGGTGCTGCTGGTGGCCACACCGACTCGCGCGTCGGCGTAGTTCATGCTGTCGATGTGCATGTACATCACGTACGTGCTGGTCGACGCGTTGTATATGACCTTCGGCCGCTCCACGATGCGGCTGGGGCCCAGGTCACCGCTGGCCTGGAGCCCCAGGGCCTGACCCTGGTAGGTCCAGTTCGCCAGGTCGGTCGAGGTGTAGCAGGGGATGTCCTGGAACGACGTGTCCGCCGACGTCCTGCCGGTCTTGTCCTCGCCGAAGCCGTACCAGGTGTTGCCCACCTTGATGATGCCCAGGCCGTGCAGCTGGAGCGCGTTGCCGTTCTGGTCGGTCCGGTCGGCCCCCGTCGTGAACGTCACCGAGGCCGCTTGTGCCTGTGTGGCGGGGATCAGCAGGGCGGTGAGGCCGCCGAGCAGGGTCAGGAGCGTGAGGAGGGTGGTCCGCCAGCGGGCGCGCGTCGGCGGTGTGCGGTGCGATGTGGTGTCCGGCATGGTCTCGCCTCTCCATTGAGGTCGGGGATTGATGCGGGTGTACGGGTGTACGGGTGTACGGGTCTACGGGGCGAGCGGGATGGTGATGGTGTTCCAGGACATCGGTGGCAGCAGCGCGCTCAGCCGTCCGCCGTCCGTGACCGTGCCGGTCACCTGCTTCGGCGTCACGCGGTCCTGGTGCTGGAGCGTGTTGGCCGCGTGGCGGTCGGGGTCGGCCAGGGCGGTGTGCGTCACCTGCCCGGCCACCGGGCTGAACGCCCGCAGGTCGGCGGTGAGTTCGAGCGGACGCGTGGTGTCCCGGTTGACGGCGAAGACGGTGAGCGTCCCGTCGTCCTGCCGGACGGCGGTCGCGTGCAGCAGGGGCACCTCGCCGTACCGGGCGGTGTCGTGGACGGGACTGTCCAGGGCGAGCCGGAGCACCTGGCCGCCACCGTGGCGGGCCGCGTCGGCGAAGGGGTAGAAGATGGTCTGCCGCCAGGCCGGGCCGCCGGGCTCGGTCATGATGGGGGCGATGACGTTGACCAACTGGGCGAGGCAGGCCGCAGTGACGCGGTCGCAGTGCCGCAGCAGGGTGATCAGCAGGCTGCCGACCACGACGGCGTCGGTGACGTTGTAGACGTCCTCGAGCTGGCGCGGCGCCACGCTCCAGTCAGGGGTGTCGGTGTTGTTGACCGGCCGGCTCTGGTACCAGACGTTCCACTCGTCGAAGGAGAGGTTGATCCGCTTGCTCGAGCGGCGCTTGGCCCCGATGTGGTCGGCGGTGGCGACCACCCCGTCGATGAAGGCCTCCATGTCGGCGGCCGAGGCGAGGAAGCTGTCGACGTCGCCGTCGCTCTCCTCGTAGTAGGCGTGGCAGGAGATGAAGTCGACGAGGTCGTACGTGTGCTCCAGGACCGTCGCCTCCCACGCGCCGAAGGTCGGCATGGAGCGGTTGGAGCTTCCGCAGGCGACCAGTTCCAGACCGGGGTCGACATCGCGCATGGCCTTGGCGGTGACGGCGGCGAGACGGCCGTATTCGTCGGCGCTCTTGTGGCCGAGCTGCCAGGGGCCGTCCATCTCGTTGCCCAGGCACCACAGCCGGATGCCGTGCGGCTTGTCCACGCCGTGCGAGCGGCGCAGCTCGGAGAACGCCGTGCCGTCGGGGTGGTTGGTGTACTCCAGCAGGTCGAGTGCCTCCTGGAGGCCACGGGTGCCGAGGTTGACGGCCTGCATCGCCTCGACGTCGGCCTTGGCCGCGAAGCGCATGAACTCGTTCAGCCCGAACTGGTTCGTCTCCACGGTCCGCCAGGCGCCGTCGAGCCGGCGGGGCCGCTCCTCCACCGGGCCGACTCCGTCTTCCCAGCGGTAGCCGGAGACGAAGTTGCCCCCGGGATAGCGGACCATGGTGACGCCCAGTTCCCGGATCAGGGCCAGGACGTCGGTGCGCAGTCCGTCCTCGTCGGCGCTCGGGTGGTGCGGTTCGAAGACGCCGGTGTAGACGCAGCGGCCGAGATGCTCGACGAAGGATCCGAACAGCCGTGGATTCACCTCGCCGACGGTGAAGTTGGGGTCCAGATGTACGGCTGCGGCGAGCGGCGGGTGGCTGGCGGGGTTGGGCATGGGTCACTCCCGGATGGATCGGTGCGAAGAGTGGCGCTCTACACGGTTGTGGCGTTCTGTGCGGTCGCCGGGGCGCTTGGCGGTCAGCCCTTGATGCCGGTGTGCGCGACGCCTTCGACCAGGTAGCGCTGCAGGAAGAGGAAGACGAGCACCAGCGGCATGATGGACACGGTGGCGGCGAGGAACAGCTCGTGGATGTTGATGGTCTGCGCGGTGGTGAACGTCGACAGGGCCACCTGCACCGTCCAGCTGGACTGGTCCTGGCCGATGACCAGCGGCCACAGGAAGGCGTTCCAGTTGGTGATGAAGGTGATCACCGCGATAGCCGAGAAGAAGCCGGTGGAGTTCGGGACGACGATCCGCCAGTACGTGCCCCAGCTGCCGAGGCCGTCGATCCGGGCGGCCTCCTCCAGTTCCTTGGGGAAGCCGAGGAAGTACTGCCGGAAGAGGAAGGCGGTGAAGCCGCTGAACAGGCCGGGCACGATGAGACCTTGCAGGCTGGAGACCCAGCCCAGTGACGACACGAGGACGAAGCTGGGTACGAAGGTGACCGCGCTGGGGATCATGAGGGTGGCCAGCACCGCGTAGAAGATCTTGTTGGCGTGCCGGTACGGGACGCGGGCCAGCGCGTAGCCGGCCAGGGAGCAGACCAGCAGCTGTCCGGCGGTGCCGAGCACCCCGACGACGAGCGAGTTCCACATGCTGCGCGCCATGGGTACCGCGGGGTCGTCGAACAGCTCGGAGATGTTCTCCCAGTGCAGCTCGGTCGGGAAGAACTTCCAGTTCGCCCCGGTGATGTCGGCGTCGCTGGCCAGGCTGTTGCGGAGCAGCAGGTAGAACGGGACCAGGAACAGCAGGGCCGCGACGACGGCGACGGTGTAGACGGCGACGCCGCCGGCCCGTCCGCGCACCGCACGTGGACGGCCGCGGACCGGGGTGGTGGAGGAGGTGGCCATCAGCTGTCCGCCTTTCCGAAGCCGAAGATCCTGCCCTGGAGCAGCGTCACCGTCGTGATGAGTGCCGACAGCACCAGCGCCCCGGCGCTGCCGTGGCCGAAGTCCTGACCCTGCCCGAGGGCCGTGTAGTAGAGGTAGACCAACGGTGGCCGTGCGTAAGGGGTGTTGGGCAGCAGGTTGTAGAACTCGTCGAACGCCTGGTACGCCGCGATCAGCATGAGGAGCACCACGGCGACCGAGGTGGTGCGCAGCTGCGGCAGGGTGATGTGCCGGAAGGTCTGCCAGCCGGGCCGGGCGCCGTCCGTCCAGGCCGCTTCGTACAGTTCCTTGGGGATCTGCTGGAGGGCGGCCAGGAAGAGGATCATGTAGAAGCCCAGCTGGAGCCAGAGCCGCAGGGTGACCAGCACCATCCAGTACCAGGGCGGGGAGACGGTGCCGATCCAGGCGACGGGTTCGATGCCGAACCAGCCCAGGACGGTGTTGGCGAGACCGAAGCGCACTCCGTTGAAGATCGACAGCTTCCACACCATCGAGGCCACGACGTAGGAGCACGCGGTGGGTATGAAGAACACCGACCGGAAGAAGGCGCGGGCGACGCGGATGCGGTGGACGAGCAGCGCGAGCGCCAGCGCCAGGACGTAGGTGAGCGGGACGACGATCAGCGCGAAGAGCGTGAAGGTCCACAGGCTGTCGGTGAACGGCCCTTCGCTGAGGATGTCCGCGTAGTTGTCCAGGCCGACGAACTTCGTGGGGGCGACCGTGTTCTGGGCCTGGAAGAGGCTCAGGTAGAAGCTCCAGCCGACCGGCACGTAGACGAACAGCAGGAGACCGGCCAGGAAGGGACCCGCGAAGAGCCAGAAGGTGCGGGTGCTGCCTCGCGTCCCGTGCCTGTCACGCCTCACCTTCGCCGCGGGGCCGGGTGGCGCGGTGGCGCCCCGACGGGCGCCACCGGTGGTCGTGGTTGTCATGCTTGTCAGCGCCCCTCAGGCGATCTTCTTGAGTTCGGCCTCGACCCGGGTGCGGGCCTTGGCCACCTCGGACTCCGGGTTCTTTCCGCTGACCACGGCGTTGTTCACCATGTCCTGGGAAATCGTCGCCATGGCCTGGGTCCAGTACGGGTCGTCGTAGTGCCCGTTGGTCCCGAAGAGCTTCACCGCCTCGGCGGCGGTGCCGCTCTGCAACTTGGTGGCCTTCGCCGCCAGGCTCTTGCGCGGGGGGATGTGGAACCCGTAGGAGGTGCACCAGTCCTCCTGGAGCTTCGTCTGCTCGATCCACAGCCACTTCACGAACGCCTTGGCCGCGTCGACGTCCTTGGCCTTGGCGCTCACATACGTGGACCAGCCGCCGTTGTAGACCACGGGGCGGCCGGCGCTGCCGATACCGGGCAGGGGGATGATGCCGAAGTCGTCGCCGAGTGCCTTCTGGATGCCGGGCATCGCCCACAAGCCGCACCACTGCATCGCCGTCAGGCCCTGGATGAACGCCGACGGGTCGAACCAGTCGGTGGGCGCGCCGAGCAGCAGCGTCTTGCTCGTGTACAGCTCGCGCATCTTCTTCAGGCCCTCGACCGTCGCCGGGTTGTCGAAGGCGACCTTGTGGTCGGCGGTCAGCAGTTCACTGCCGGTGGCCCAGACCAGGGGACTGGCCAGGATGTCGCTGCCCGCCTTCAGGCCGAGGTACAGGCCCTTGACCCCGCCCTTGTCGAGCTTGCGGGAGGCTTCTATCAGCTCGTCGAAGGTGGTCGGGGGCTGGACGCCCGCCTTCTCCAGCAGGCTCTTGCGGTAGTACAGGAACTGCGGGTCGTCGATCATGCGGATGCCGTAGACCTTGCCGTCCACCGAGTTGGCGGCCAGATCGCTCTCCGTGAAGTCGGACTTCACGTCCGCGATGATGTCGTCCAGCGGCACGATCTGTCCGGACTTGGCCATCTGGACGTCGGGGTGGAACTCGAAGACGTCGGGGCCGCTGCTGGAGACCAGGCCGCTGGAGAGCTTGGAGGCGTAGTCACCGGGGATCCACTGCACCGACACGTCGGCCTTGCCGTACGCCTTCGCGTACCGCAGCGCCGCCTGCTGGGTGCCCGCCTCGCCGTACTGGTGGTACCACTGGCTGATCGCCTTACCGCCGGTGGAGCCGCCGCCGCGACCAGTGTTCCCGCCGCACGCGGCGAGGAATCCCGCCGCCGCCACGGTGCCGGAGGCGCGCAGGAGGGACCTGCGGCCGAACGATCTGCTGGGGTTCTGCTCAGGGGACATGGCTACCTCTGCTGTGAAGTACGGGTGTGGGTCCGAGCCTTGGGGACTGCGCCGCGACCGCGGGTGATGACGCTGTGGACGGCCGCGAAGTGGGCTGGTGAGAGCGCGACGCGAAGCCCGCGGGGTGGGGGCACGCGATCGGAGCGGGGCATTCCTGCCGCTGACGGGGTCGCAGCGAGCCGAGCGAGACGCAGGTTATGCGCGCTACACCCCTTCGTCAACAAGCCAGAAAAAGTCTGTGCACGACAGTTCCAACGGCGTGCGACCCATGGTTACGATCGGGCGCCCCAGCCCCGTCGAGCACAGGACAGCGTCGTTGAAGCGGACGTACCAGGACATTCGCCGGACCAACCGATTCGCGGTGATGCGGCATCTCATCGCCACGGCGCCGGTCGTCAGGCGCGACATCGCCGCGGCCACCGGCCTGTCGGTGGCCACTGCCTCCGACATCGTCAACGAGTTGCACGAGTTGGGGCTGCTGACCGAGATAGGGCAGCAGGCTTCGGGCGGCGGACGCCCGCGAAACCTTCTCGCGCCGGCCGTTGAGGGCCCCCGGCTCATCGGCGTCGACATCGCCGAGACCTACGTCCACGTCGAGGTCTTCGACCCGTCGCTGCAGGTTCTGGCCAGAGCCGAGTACGAACTGCATCCGCACGCCAACCCGCCGGAGTACGTCGTGGACCGCATCGTCCGCGGAGTCGACGAGGCGATCGCGCGGGCCCAGGTGGAGCGCGGCAGGGTTCTCGGGGTCGGCGTCAGCATTCCCGGCCAGGTGCGCGCGGACGGCACAACCTCCGTCTTCGCCCCGAACTGGAACTGGAACGACGTACCGCTGCGGGACCTGCTCACCGAGCGGATCCCGGATTTACCGATCCTCCTCGACAACCCGCTGCGTGCGAGCACCGTCGCCGAACTGTGGTTCGGTGCCGCCCGAGGCCGCGACAACGTCGCCGTCCTCACCCTGGGAACCGGCGTCGGCGCGGGCCTGACCGTCCAGGGGTCGCTCTACCGCGGAGCCACGAACACGGCCGGCGAATGGGGCCACACCAACCTTGTCATCGACGGCCGCGAGTGCCGCCGGGGATGTGTCGGTTGCGTGGAGACCTACGTGGGCGCACCCGGCATCATGCAGCACCTCGCGGAGATCCACCCGGACAGCCCGCTCCTGCACCCCGACGACCAGATGGCGACCATCCACGCCCTGGCCACCGCCCACGCGGCCAAAGACCCGGCCGCACAACAGGTGATCGCCACGACCGGCCGCTACCTCGGCATCGCCATCGCCAACCTGATCAACCTCTGCAACCCGCAGATCATCGTGCTCACCGGCTGGGTCGCCGACAGTCTGGGCAGCGCCGTACTCCCGCACGTACGCGCCACCGCCGCCCGCTACGCACTCGCCGAACCCTGGGAAGGCACCGAGATCAGTCTCTGCCCCATCGACCGCAACCCGGTCAGTCTCGGCGCGGCGACCCTCGTCCTCGAAGGATTCCTGTCCTGACCCTCCCGCGGTGAGCCACTCCACCATCCGCATCGAAACGCATGAAAGAGAGAGGTGTACGAGTCATGGCAGATTCAGCGAGCCACGCTCTCCCTGAACAGCCGTCGACCGGCGCCCCGGGACGGCTCTCCCGGCGTGGACTCCTCAGAGGCGCCGCCGTCACCGTGGGAGCCGCGGCGCTGGGTGCCGGCGCCGCCGGGACAGCCGCGGCGGCCGACGCCTCGGTCACCGCGACGGCCCCCGACGGCAGCAACACCATCACGATGTCGCTGACTTCGGGCGCGCTCAGCTGGTCGGCCAAGCGCGGAGGCGCGACGGTGGTCGACACGTCGGCTCTCGGCCTGAAACTGAGCGACGGGACGGTCCTCGGCGCCGCCGGCACGGTGATCACCAACTACCAGCACTGGACCATCGACAACACCTGGACCCCGGTGTACGGCCGCAACGCGACCGTCCGCGACCGGTACCAGGAGATGCGCTGGAACCTCCAGGACACCGCCACCCTCATCAACTTCAGCGTCCAGCTCCGCGCCTACCCGACCGGCGTCGCCTTCCGGTACGTACTGCTCGACAAGGGCACCGCCACCATCGCCGACGAGCTGACCACGTTCCTCTTCCCCAACGGCACCCTGGTCTACAGCGCGCGTGACGAGGACCCCTACAACCCGGTCGCGCCCGGCTCGATCCCCGCCACGGGCACATCGACCACGGACATCGGCCCGCTGACCGACCTGCCGCTGACCGCCACCTACGCCGACGGCAGCCTGATCGCCTGCGTCTGCGAATCCTCCCGACTCAACTTCCCGCGCCTGATGCTGAGTTCGGTGTCCGGACAGCCGAACACGCTGGCCGCCTACCTGATGGAGCACACCGCCCGCGGTTCGGACAGGGTCCAGACGACCTCGACGGTCACCACACCGTTCGCCACGCCCTGGCGGGCGGTGGTGACCGGCTCCACCCACGCCGAACTGGTCGACAACGCCGAGCTGGTGCTCAACCTGGCCCCCGCGAACGCGCTGGCCGACACCTCGTGGATCAAGCCGGGCAAGGCCTTCCGGGTACAGCTGACCACCGCCGCCGGGATGGCGGGCGTCGACTTCGCCGTGGCTCGCGGCATGCAGTACATCGAGTACGACGGCGGATGGTACGGCGACCCCGACCACAGCACCGACGCCACGAAGCCGATACCGGACATCGACCTGCCCTCGGTCATCTCCTACGCCACGAGCAAGGGCATCGACGTCCTCCTCTACGTCGACCGCAGAGCGGCGGGCAACCCCGACAGCCTGTTCGGCCTCTACAAGAGCTGGGGCGTCGCGGGCGTCAAGCTCGGGTTCATCAACGACGGCACCCAGGCGATGACGAACCTGATCACGAACTGGGTCCGGACTGCGGCCACGCACAAGCTGCTGATCGACCTGCACGACGACGTGCGACCGTTCGGCTACGAGCGCACCTACCCGAACTGGATCAGCCTGGAGGGCGTGCGCGGCAACGAGCGGTTCCCGACCGCGAGCCACAACGTGACCCTGCCGTTCGCCCGCAACATCGGCGGGCCGCTGGACTACACCATCTGCTACGGCCAGTCGCGGGACCGGACCACCAACGCCCACCAGATGGCGATGGCGGCGGTCTACTACCAGCCGCTCAACTTCCTCTACTGGTACGACTCCCCGTCGAAGTTCGCCAACACCGCCAACTGGCCGGGGCTGCCCTGGTTCGACGCCATCCCCACCACCTGGGACGAGAGCCACGCCCTCGCCGGATCGATCGGCCAGTACGCCGCTGTCGCCCGCCGCCACGGTGACACCTGGTTCCTCGGGGCGATGACCGACGAGACGTCTCGGACCCTGTCACTCCCGCTGACGTTCCTGGGCGGCGGGTCGTACACGGCGACCGTCTACGCCGACGGAACCCCGGGCACCAGCCCGTATCAGACGCCGGTCGTGGTCAGCACCCGGACGGTCACCTCGGCCACCACGCTGAACGTGGCGATGGCCCCCGCGGGCGGCCAGGCGATCATCCTCAAGCCGAGCTGATGCGACGGACGCGGGTTCAGCCGGTGCCCTCTCCCGCCGCTGCCACTCCAACAACTTCGAGACCCGGTGACCACCACGTCCCCGCGGTACTTCACCGACCTGAACGGCGCCTTGCCGCCCGGCGCACCCGGCCGGTCTTCCGGTGGCTGGTTCGACAACGCTCACCTACGGTGGGCCGGCTCGCTGGCCCGCGCCGGGACCACGGCCCAGCGCCACCGTGAGCTCCCCTCGCCTCCGGATCCCCAACTTCCGGTAAGCGCTGGTCAGATGGGTCTCCACCGTCCGTCGGGCCACATGCAGCAGTTCTGCTATCTCCGTGTTCGTGCGGCCCGCCGCCGCCAGTTGCGCTATCCGGCGTTCGCTCGCCGTCAGTGTGGTCGCCGTGCGGCGGGCGCCGCCCTCGCGCAGGGCCGCTTCGGCGGTGGTGCGCAGGCGTACGGCGCCCAGGCGTTCGGCTCGTTCGGTGGCTTCGCGCAGGGACTTGCGGGCGCGGGTTCGTTCGCCGGACGCGAGGAGCTGGTGGCCCCGGGCGATCAGGGCCGGGATCAGTTCCGTTTCGACGGAGGCCTCGCGCAGGACTCGTACCGCCTCGTCGGTCAGGTCCAGGCCGTGGCGGGCGCCCGTCGCCGTGCCGAGTACCCGCAGTGAACGGCCCACCAGGCGTGGGGTGTTCCACACCCGGGCCAGCCGCAGTTCCTCCTCGGCCAGTGCGAGCGCCTCCCGGGGGTGACCGAGGTCCAGTCGGCACTGGGCGGCGGCGGCCCGCCAGGGGGTGACCACCGGGCTCAGTACGTCGCGGGCGGACTGGCGGCGGCCGCACTCCAGGAAGTCGCCGAGGGCGCCGGCCGGATCGCCCGAGGCGGCGCGCACCACGCCCCGGGCGTACAGGAAACGGTTCAGCTCCCAGGAGTCGTGCGCCTCCCGCAGGTCGAAGGCGTCGGCGAGCCGCCCGGCCTCGTCGAGGCGGCCGGTCTCGACCAGCGCGAGCAGTATGTGCGCGTCCGCGTTCGTCGGTCTCGTGCCGGTGTTGGTTCCGGGTGCGGGCTCCGCCGACGACTCCTCCCCTCGGAATCCGTCACCCGCTCCCGTCCCCTCCCTCCTCCGCCACGACTCCGGCTCGGTCAGCAGGCTTCCGTAGTCGCCGCGGGCGGCGGCTATGTCGGCGCGTACGTTCAGCAGGGCCTCGTGCATCGGGTGGAGCAGGGTGGGGCGTTGGCCCGTGAGGCCTCGGTCGGTCAGGCGTTCGGCCTCATCGAGCTCGTCGGCCCACTGGGCCACCGCCGCGGCCGTGCCCAGCAGGAAGGGTTCCGCCAGCGGGCCGGCCGGCTCCGCGAGCAGCGCGCGTACCTGCTTCATCGCGGCGTCCGCCGAGGTCAGGCCCGCTGTCGCCTCGTACCGTACGAGGAGGGCGCGGCCGGCGGGGCCGAGCGCCTGGGGGGAGTGTTCGGCGGTGTCGCGCAGCCAGCGGTAGATCTCCTCGCGGATCGTCTGGTCGTGGTCGGAGAGGAGAGCGGAGGCCGTCTGGACCGTGTGGAGGAGGTCCGGATGGTCCGTCAACTGGCCGTCCAGGTTACGGAGCAGGGTCACCGCCGCGCGGGCCTCGCCGCGTCTGGCCAGCGCCGTGCCGAGGGCCACCGCCGCCTGTACGCGGTACTGCGGCAGGCCCTGCAGGCGCATCGCCTCGGTGAGGCGCGGGATGCCCGTCGAGGAACGTACGGCGGCGAACTCCAGCGAGCCCAGCTCGGTCAGCACCTCGGCCCGGCGGCCCGCCGACATCGGCTCGGCCAGTGCCCGGCGCAGCAGGACCACCGCGTCGTCCCTGCGGTCGTCGCGGACCGCGCCGGTGGCCGCGTCGAGCAGGGCGTCCGTCGCCCACACCTCGTCCACCGGGCCCGACCGCAGGAGCTGCCCCGCGACCGTCTCGGTCGGGTCGCCGCGCCGCAGCATCGCCTCTGCCGCCGCCCGGTGCGCCGCCTGCCGGTCGGCCGCGGGCCAGCCGGTGAGGACCGCGTCCCGCAGCAGCGGGTGGGCATAGCGGGGGCGGCCGTCGGCGTCGTCGCGCAGCAGGCCCAGCCGGGTCATGGCGGTCAGCCAGCCCCGTACCCGGCACGGATCGGCCCCGGTGGTCTCGGTGAACAGCTCGACGTCGGGGCCCTGGGGCAGTTCCTCCAGCACGGCGAACACGCGGGCCGCCTCGGCCGTCGCGGCCCCCGCGCAGTCCAGCCACCAGGACACCGCCGCCGGGTACGCCCCCGGATACAGCGCGGCGCACGTCTGGGGGAGCTCGGCCGGTGCGCCGGTGGTGGCGTTCAGGTCCTCCAGGAGGGCGCGCAGGAGCAGCGGGTTGCCCGCGCCCGCCCGTACGCAGTCCGCCACCCACCGCTGGGAGTACTCCGGCGCGTCACCGACCGCCGAACGCACCAGTTCCGTCGCCGTGTCGAGACTCAGCGGGGCGAGGGTGTGGGTGCGTACGAGGGTGGGGGAGAGGGTGTGGACCAGGCCGGCGGACGGCGGCTCCACGTCGTACTGGCTGCGCTCCGTCACCAGCAGCAGTATCGGTAAGCGGTCCACTCTGCGCGCCGCCTCGATCAGCCAGCAGCGCGAGTTCTCGTCCGCGAGGTGTACGTCGTCCACGGCCACCAGCACCGGCGCCTCGGCCGCGTACGCGCACAGCAACCGCCAGAGCCGGGCGGCCGGTTGGACGTCCGCTGGAACGTCGTTGGCGTCAGGAGGCGGGCAGCGCTGGGCCGGTACGGTCAACTTCCGTACGGGGGCCAGTAGTTGTTCTATGACGGGGAGGTGGGTGTCGGTCGCGACGCCGCGCTGGGGGGAGCAGCGGACGCGCAGTACGCGCATGCCGTGAGCCTCCGCCTGCTCGGTGGCGGCCTCCAGGAGTGCGGTGCGGCCGGTGCCGGTGGCGCCCCGCAGCAGGACCAGGCGGCCGGTTCCCGCGCGGGCGCGTTCGGCCTCGGCGGCCACCAGGGCCAGCGCCTCCCCGCGCTCGTACAGCGATGCGGACAGCATGCCTGCCTCCTGTCGTGGGTATCTACCGGGGATGTCTGCGGTGGATGGTGGCCGCCGTGGGTATGCGGTGGCCCGTCTCCAGGTCTAAGAAGGCCTAACGGGCCGTTTAGGTTGAAGCGTTCGCCGATCTCGTGGTGTTCCTCGTGGTGGTCCACGATTGCGCGCGCCCCCTGGGGCACAGAAGTGTGGGCTGTGCACGTCTGCCACCGACCGCTCGCAGGTGGCGGCACCTGACCCTGGGGGCAGTCCTTGCGCAGCACGCCAGTTCGCACCACCAGCCCCGGCAGCGGTACCGGGGCCGGTACCAGGGCCGCCGGAACCGGGCCCTCCGAAACAGGCCGCCGCATACCCGTCGCCGTACACGCGGCCGACCCGATCTCCCGCGCCGGCGCGGTCAGCCAGCTGCGGCAGCACCCGGTGGTCGAACTCCGGGACGAGAAGGACAGCGGGCCCGGCGTCGTGGCCCTGCTGGTCAGCGAGACCCTCGACGACGCGACGCTGTCACGGCTGCGCCGACTCGTCCGCAGCGAGGGCGCCAAGGCCGTTCTCGTGGTCGGCGTGCTGCGCGAGAACGAACTCCTGGACGTCATCGAGTGCGGCGTCGGAGCCATCGTCTGGCGCCACGAGGCCACCGGACGCAGGCTGGCACAGGCCGTACTCGCCGCCGCCCGCGGTGACGGCGACCTGCCCTCCGACCTGCTCGGACGGCTCATCAGCCAGGTGGGCACCCTGCACCGCACGGCGGCCGGCCAGCCCGTCGTCCCCACCTCGGGACTCGCGCCGCGCGAGGTCGATGTCCTGCGCCTCGTCGCCGAGGGACTCGACACGGGGGAGATCGCCGCCAAGCTGTCCTACTCCGAGCGCACGGTCAAGAACGTGATGCATGGACTCACCACCCGGCTGCGTCTGCGCAACCGGGCGCATGCCGTGGCCTATGCCCTGCGGGAAGGCTACATCTGACCGAAAGGGCAATCGAACAGGGCGTGCGGGCACCAACTCCTGCCCGACAGGCCCCTCTTGCGGCATTCCTGCGGCTTGCCGGGCCTCAGTCGCGGCCCGGCAAGGGAGCCGCAGAGGCAGCGGGGCCGCCCAGTGAGCGTTCCCTGACCCGTTCCAGGTGGGCCGTGAAGACCTCGCGGGTGTCCGGGGTCAGGGCGCGCAGGGCCACCATCGCCGTGAGAGCGACGTCGCACAGCTCCGACTGGACGTCGTCCCACGTGTGGGTGGTCCCCTTGCGCGGGTTCTGGCCGGTCGCGCCGATCACCGCCTGCGCGACCTCGCCGACCTCCTCGGCCAGCTTCAGTACACGCATCAGGAGGCCCTCGCGGCCGGGGTGCGCCTGGTGGGCGTCGAGCCAGGTCGAGAGGTCGTCGATCGCTGCCCAGACGGTGTCATCGGCCATGGGAGAAGCCTCCCACGCGACACCCGGCCGCCGGAATCGGTCCATCAGGGCATCAGGCCACTCGTCCTCCAGTTCCCCTAGTCCTCGAACAGCGCGTCCTGCGTGCCCTGTTGACGTTGCCGCACGCGCCGGTTGCGCGCCCCCACGACCAGCGCCGTGACGGCGGCCGTGCCGGCGAGGGCCGCCGGGACCATCCAACCCCGGTCGAGTACGTGGCCCAGCGCGTGGTCGAGGGAGAGCCGGCCCGGGCCCGTCACCGCGAGGCCCGCCGCCGCGAGGCCCAGGGTGGCGGCGTACTCGTAGCCGCCCTCCGCGTTGAAGAAGCCGTTGGGCGCGTGCACGGCGGCGGCGCCCGCCATCGCGCCCGCTGCCGCCGCGCCGGCCGCCGGAGTGGCCAGGCCCAGCGCGAGCAGGGCGCCGCCGCCCGTCTCCGCGAGGCCCGACGCCGTGGCGCTGGCCTTTCCGGGTGCGTAGCCGACGGACTCCATGAAGGCGCCGGTGCCTTCGAGGCCGTGCCCGCCGAACCACCCGAAGAGTTTCTGCGCGCCGTGCGCCGCCAGCACCCCGCCCGTCCCCAGACGGAGCAACAACAGCCCCAGATCACGCCGGTCGTATCGGTCGTCACAGGTCATGCCTCCACCGTCGCACCGATCGCGTTCACCGCACGCGCGGGGACCGTCCGTGCCTGCCGTTCGGGTGGCGGGGGTCAGGGGGCGGTGCCAGTGTGACCGGCATGACGATTCAGACCGCCAAGCTCAGCGACCCGGCCGTCCGGGCCTTCGTCAACGCCGTGAACGCGCACGACCGCGAGGCCTTCCAGGCCGTCCTGGCGCCCGACGCGACGATGTCCGACGACGGCTCGGACCGTGACCTCGCCGACTGGAGCGAGCGCGAGATCTTCTCGTCCCACGGGCACATGGACGTGGCCAGGGAGTCGCGGGAAGGCCGTGTTCTCGTCGCCAACTACAGCAACGACACCTGGGGCGAGATGCGCACGAAGTGGAGCTTCACCGTCGACGACGGCCGCATCCTGCGCTTCGAGACGGGCCAGGCCTGACGGAGCACCGACGGAGCACGGCGGAGCACACGGCAGCCGCTCCATGACCCGGTGCGCACCTCGCGGTCCCACGCGAGGTCCACCCCCATCCGGATGCGCCATGGAGCGGCTGTCGCCTTCCCCCCCTCGGGTTGGTCCGTTGTGTGTTACCGGAACCTCAGAGCATCAAGTGTGAAGCTCTGGTGGAGAAGGCGTGTTGAGCATATGCCCGCGACCGCCCCGAACGCTACGGAGTAATCAATTCCACTTGTGCAGGTTGAGTCCTCGAAGGTGTGTGCGAGTGATGTGCGAGCTGCCGTCAGCCGCGTCCGACGTAGGGCCCTCGGGTGCGAGCGCCGCCGTCTCCTCCAGGCGCTCGGTACGGCGTCCCGCGAGCGCCACCGACCAGCCCGCGCGGAGCAGTTCGAGGACGACCGCGCGCCCGATGCCGGAACCGGCTCCGGTGACGACCGCGACCTTCCCCTGCTCGGCGGGCGTCGGCTAGCCCTCGCTCATCAGCGGGCCTCGCCGGGGTAGCGGACGCCGATCTGCTCCCGGATGGTGTCCATCGTCCGCATCACGGCGAGGGTGCCGTCGAGCGGGACGAGCGGGGACTCGGTCTCACCGGCCCGCAGGGCGCGCATGACCTCGATGGCCTCGTGCCGGAAGCTGTTGCGGGCGCCGTGGTCCGCAGCGGCGGCGAACTCCTCGGGGGCGTGGCCGTCGCGGTGCAGCACGAACCGGTTCGCGAAGAAGAACCCGTCGGGTACGTCGATACGGCCCTTGGAGCCGGTGACCGACGCGCCGATGGACGTACCGCCGACGATGGAGCAGTGCACTGTGGCGAGAGCGCCGCTCTCCCAGGAGAGCAGTGCTCCCGTCTGGAGATCGATGTTCTCCTCGGAGAGCACCGCTCTCGCCGAGATGCCGTCCGGCTCCCCGAGCAGCAGGTGCGCGAACGACACCGGGTAGACGCCCAGGTCGAGCAGCGCCCCGCCGCCCTGCGCCGGGTCCCGCAGCCGGTGCGAGGGCGGGAAGGGCCCCTCGAGTCCGAAATCGGCCTGAACGGTCCGTACTTCACCGATCGCGCCGTCCTCGACCAGTGCCTTCAGCTTCCGGACGACCGGGTTGCAGTACGTCCACATGCCCTCCATCAGGAAGGCGCCGCGCTCCTTCGCCAGCGCGACCAGCTCCTCCGCCTCCCGCACGTTGATCGTGAACGCCTTCTCGCACAGCACGTTCCGCCCGGCCTCGAGGCACAGACCCGCGGCGGCCCGGTGCGCCGAGTGCGGAGTGGCGACGTACACCACGTCGACGTCGGCGTCCTCGGCCAGCGACGCCCAGTCGCCGTAGGCGCGGGGGATGCCGAACCGTTCCGCGAACGCCTTCGCGGAGGCCTCGGACCGCGAGGCGACCGCGACGAGCTCCGCGTCCGGCAGATCCACCAGGTCGGCGGCCATCGCCGCCGCGATGCCTCCCGTAGCCAGAATTCCCCACCGCACGCGTTCAGCCGACATGCCAGCCCCTCGTTCCGTGACCTTTGTTACCTCGAACAACCCTGTACGAACGGAATGAACGGACCGCCTGTACGAGCTGAGAGCATAGGTGGCGGATCATTCGAACAGGGAGGGCGTATGCCCGAGCGTGGCAGCACCACGTGGGACGAGAGGAATCCCCAGGCGGGGACCCCGAAAGACAGCCCCCGCTCCGCCCGCTCCCTCCGCCGCACCGGCTTCCTCGTCACCTTCGTCCTCGGCGGGCTGACGGCGACGCCCCCGCTGGCCATGGACATGTACCTCCCGTCCCTCCCCCAGGTCACCGACTCGCTGCACGCGCCCGCCGCGAGCGTCCAGTTGACCCTGACCGCCTGCCTGGCGGGCATGGCCCTCGGTCAGCTCCTGATCGGCCCGATGAGCGACCGATGGGGCCGCCGGCGCCCCCTCCTGGCGGGCCTCGCGGTGTACGTCGTGGCCACCGTCCTGTGCGGCCTCGCGCCCAGCCTGGAGTTCCTGGTCGCCTTCCGGCTGCTCCAGGGGCTTGCCGGCTCGGCCGGGATAGTCATCGCCCGCGCGGTCGTCCGGGACCTGTACGACGGCGTTGCCATGGCCCGCTTCTTCTCCACCCTGATGCTGATCTCGGGGGTCGCCCCGGTCGTCGCGCCGCTCATCGGCGGCCAGATCCTGCGTGTGACGGACTGGCGGGGCGTGTTCGCCGTCCTCACGGTGGTCGGGGTCGCGCTCGCGGCACTGGTCTGGTTCCGCCTTCCCGAGACCCTCGACCCGGCCGACCGCCACGGCGGCGGAGTCGGCGAGGCGCTCCGCTCCATGCGCACCCTGGTCGCCGACCGCGTCTTCACCGGGTACGTCCTGGCGGGCGGCTTCGCCTTCGCCGCCCTGTTCGCTTACATAGCCGCGTCCCCCTTCGTCATCCAGGAGATCTACGGGGCCTCCCCGCAGACGTTCAGCCTGCTGTTCGGCGTCAACTCGGTCGGGCTGGTGGTCGTCGGCCAGATCAACGGCAAGCTGCTGGTCGGCCGGGTGTCGATGGACAAGGTGCTGGCGGCGGGCCTCGCGGTGATCACCCTGTCGGCGACGGCTCTGCTGCTGATGGCGACGGGCGTGGTCGGCGAGGCGGGCCTGTTCCCGGTGGCGACCGCGCTCTTCGTCCTGATGTCGGCGATGGGCCTGGCGATGCCCAACACCCAGAGCCTCGCCCTGATGCGCACCCGCCACTCGGCGGGCGCCGCGTCCGCCCTCCTGGGCACCACCTCCTTCCTGATAGGCGCCGTCGCCTCCCCGCTGGTGGGCATCGCCGGTGAGGAGACAGCCGTCCCGATGGCGGTCGTCCAACTGGCGGCAGCGCTGGTGTCGGTCGGCTGCTTCGTGGGACTGTGCCGTCCCTGGAACAGACGTACGGCTCTGGAGGGAGCGGAGAACTGAGCGCCGCCGCACCAAGACTGCGCGTCGACACCCCGGAACGGGCCGGCCTGGACCCCGAGGAGATGTGTCACCTCGTACGGGAGGTACGCGCCCTCACGGCCGGCGAGCGCCCCTGGGCACCGGCCGCGGTCGTGATCGTCGGACGCGGCCCGGTGATCGCGGTGCAGGCGGCGGCGGGCTGGGCGGTGCGGTACGCGTCGTACGACGAGCGCACCGACACCGGAGTGGAACTCCCGGCCGAGGCGCGCGTCCCGGCGACGACGTCGACCCCCTTCGACCTCGCCTCCCTGACGAAGCTGTTCACGGCCGTGGTGGCGGTGCAGCAACTGGAACGCGGCGCGCTGAGCATGGACGCGCGGGTGGCCGCGTATCTGCCGGACTTCACGGGCGCGGCCCAACACCACATCACCGTACGGCAGTTGCTCACCCACACCTCGGGCCTGCGCCCCGAACTCCCCCTGTACGACTGCCCGGACGACGCGGCCCGCCGGGCGCTGCTCAGGGCGGAGGCACCCTCGTCCGCGCCGGGCGCGTACCGCTACTCCGACCTGAACATGCTGCTCCTCCAGTACGTCCTTGAGCGCGTCACCGGCTCCACCCTGGACGTTCTGATCCACGAGGGCGTCACCGGCCCCCTGGGTATGACGGCGACCGGCTTCGGCCCCTGTCCCGGCGCGGCGGCGACCGAGGACCAGCGCAGGCCGTGGGCCAAGGCGGAGCGCGGGATGGTGCGGGGTGAGGTCCACGACGAGAACGCGTGGGCGCTGGGCGGGGTGGCGGGCCACGCGGGCCTGTTCTCGACGGCCCACGACCTGGCGATCCTCTGCCGCTGCCTGCTCACGGGCGGCGCCTACGGCCCGGCCCGCATCCTGGGCGCCGACCACGTGGACCTGCTGCTGACCCCGCCGGGCCTGGGCTTCGCCGTCGATCAGCCCTGGTTCATGGGGGAGTTGGCGGGGCGGGGAGCGGCGGGACACACCGGCTTCACGGGAACGTCCCTCGTACTGGACCGGTCGACGGACGCGTTCGTCGTGTTGCTCGCCAACACGGTGCATCCGAAGCGGAGTTGGGGGCGGGTGGGGAACGGGCCCCGGG
>NZ_LGDW01000260.1 GCF_001280005.1 Streptomyces sp. NRRL WC-3618
CCGGTCAGCCCACCGAAGGTGAAGGTGACCAGGAAGCCGGTGGCCCACAGCATCGGGGTCTCGAACGACAAGGACCCCTTCCACATGGTGCCGATCCAGTTGAAGAACTTCACGCCCGTCGGTACGGCGATGAGGAACGTCATGAAGGAGAAGAACGGCAGGAGGACTCCGCCGGTCACGTACATGTGGTGCGCCCACACGGTCACCGAGAGGCCGGCGATGGCGATGGTCGCGCCGATCAGGCCCATGTAGCCGAACATCGGCTTGCGGGAGAAGACCGGGATGACCTCGGAGATGATCCCGAAGAACGGCAGCGCGATGATGTACACCTCCGGATGCCCGAAGAACCAGAACAGGTGCTGCCACAGCAGGGCACCACCGTTGGCGGCATCGAAGATGTGTGCGCCGAATTTCCGATCCGCCTCCAGCGCGAAGAGCGCGGCGGCGAGAACGGGGAAGGCCAGCAGGACCAGGACCGCGGTCAGCAGCACGTTCCACACGAAGATCGGCATGCGGAACATGGTCATGCCCGGTGCGCGCATGCAGATGATCGTGGTGATGAAGTTGACCGCGCCGAGGATCGTGCCGAAGCCGGAGAAGGCCAGACCCATGATCCACAGGTCGGCGCCGATGCCCGGGGAGCGCACGGCGTCGGACAGCGGGGAGTAGGCGAACCAGCCGAAGTCGGCCGCACCCGAGGGGGTGAGGAAACCGCCGACCGCGATCGTCGAGCCGAACAGGTACAGCCAGTAGGCGAACATGTTCAGCCGCGGGAACGCGACGTCGGGGGCGCCGATCTGCAGCGGCATGATCCAGTTGGTGAAACCGGCGAACAGCGGCGTCGCGAACATCAGCAGCATGATCGTGCCGTGCATCGTGAACGCCTGGTTGAACTG
>NZ_LGDW01000261.1 GCF_001280005.1 Streptomyces sp. NRRL WC-3618
CCTCCCCCGCCCCGCCCCCATCCCGCTTGACGTCCCGCCGGACCGAGAGCATTATTCATCGCATGATGAATTACAGCGACCCCCCTCCCGGAAGGGCCGTCCAAGCCGAAGGTCTCACCGTCGTACGAGGCACCCGAAAAGTCCTGCGCGGCCTCGACTTCGCCGTCCCGCGCGGCCAGATCACCGGCCTGCTCGGCCCCTCGGGCTGCGGAAAGTCGACCCTCATGCGGGCGATCGTCGGCACCCAGGCCAAAGTCACCGGCACCCTGGAGGTCCTCGGCCACCCGGCCGGCCACGCCGCTCTCCGCACCCGTATCGGCTACGTGACGCAGGCACCCTCGGTCTACGACGACCTGACGGTCCGCCAGAACCTGGCCTACTTCGCCGCGATCCTCGACCCCGGCCGCGCAGCAGCCGACCGCCGCGACGAGAACGTCACCCGCGCCATCGCCGACGTCGACCTCACCACCCGCGCCGACGCCCTCGCGGGCAACCTCTCCGGCGGCCAGCGCAGCCGCGTCTCCCTGGCGGTGGCTCTCCTCGGCACCCCGGAACTCCTGGTGCTGGACGAACCGACGGTGGGTCTCGACCCCGTCCTACGCCGTGACCTGTGGGCCTTCTTCCACACCATCGCGGCCACCCGCGGAGCGACGCTCCTCATCTCCTCCCACGTCATGGACGAGGCCGAACGCTGCCACCGCCTCCTCCTCATGCGCGACGGCGAACTCCTCGCCGACGACACCCCGGACGCCCTCCGTACCCGCACAGCGTCGGAGACGATGGAAGAGGCGTTCCTGCACTTGGTGGACGAGGCAAAGAAGTCATCGACCCCGGCGAAAACGAAGGAACAAACCCTATGACCACGACCACCCCCACC
>NZ_LGDW01000262.1 GCF_001280005.1 Streptomyces sp. NRRL WC-3618
GCAAACGGGTGGGCGGGTGGGAAACACGACCTGGGCTGCAGAAGCGGTGCGGGCTGAACGGGCCGTTTCCTCGCCGGACGGCTACTACCTCGGATCCGCGTCGACCTGCGCCGCCTTCCCCCGTGGCCCCCCTAGCGACAGGGACCGGGGGCTCGCGGTCACCGAATCCGTCAGCCAGAGTTGTTCCGCGGAGCCGTCTCGGACCTTGACGACCACGTCCGTGTCCGGGGCGGCGGAGGCGGGGGCGACGGCCAGGCCCTTCTGCCAGCGGGGCAGCAACTCGCCCCGCGCTGTGAGGTTGTAGCGGACATCGCCGCCCCGTTCGGAGGACGCGGCGGCACAGCGGCCGAGGATGACGACACCGGCGTCGGCATGCGAGTCCAGGCACAGCTCCGGGTTGGCGACACTGCGCAACAGACCGTCGTCGGCGAACGACCACTGCTGGGTCCACGCGGCCGAGCAGGACGCGAGCTTGGTGGCGGCACCGGCCGTCGCCTTGCCGCCCCGGATGTCGAGGCACAGGTCGGCGACGACATTGCGTACCCGGGTCTGCTGGGCGGCGGTCGAGTTAGCGGGCGGGGCCGCCGATGCGCCGGGCACCGCAGAACGGCCACCGGGCGCGCTGGACGAGGCGGCGGGGCCGGCGCCACTGCCGTCCTTCGGCCACAACCCGCTGCCCAGCACGACGGCGAGGACGACGGCCGAGGCCAGGCCCACACTGGTGAACAGGGTTCTCCTGTTACGGGAAACGCTGGGCATCGGGCGTCGCGGAGAGGGAATCCGTGACAGCAGACGACCGTGCCCAGGGCCGGTCCCCCGACCACCGGCCCCCCTGGCC
>NZ_LGDW01000263.1 GCF_001280005.1 Streptomyces sp. NRRL WC-3618
CGCCTACACCCACCACCCCGACGGCACAGTAAAAATCACCCACGGCCCCCACCCCGCCACCACCCTCCGCGGCCCCCGAGCCACCGAATTCCTCGCAGAAGTGGAATCCGGCGACCCCCAACTCGTCATGGCCCGCTGGACCGGCAACTACAAGCGCGGCAACGAACGAACGGCCCGCAACCACCCCCGAAACCGCCGCTGACCCAATTGTCCACCGGGTAAGGGAACGGTAAAGCGGGGTCGGTCGTTCAACCGGTCATGACAGCTATGACACCTGGCTCGAACATCCCTCTCCCCGTCACCCGAGTGACGGTGGACGTCGCCGCCCCGGTCCGGCTAGACGTATCGAGCCTGCTGCTCACCGCCGACGGCAAGGTGCGCTCCGACGACGACTTCATCTTCTACAACCAGCCGACCGGCCCCGGCGTGACCTACCGCTCCGGCGGCGGCACCACCCCCGACTCGATCACGGTCGACACCACGGCCGTCCCCCCGGGCATCGAGAAGATCGTCGTCACGGCGAGCCCGGACGCCGCGGGCCAGACCTTCCAGGGCATCGAACCGACGGCCACGATCCGCAACGCGGACGACAGCGCCGTACTGGCCACGTTCACACCCCCGCAGCTCGCCTCGGAAACGGCACTGGTGATCGTCGAGGTCTACCTGCGCAACGGCGCCTGGAAGGCCCGCGCGGTGGGCCAGGGGTACGCAAACGGTCTGGCCGGCATCGCCACGGACTTCGGCGTGAGCGTGGAGGAACCGACACCGGCCCCGGCACCGGCACCGGCACCGGCACCGGCAGCAGCCCCGGCCGCGCAGCCGACCCCGGTCCAGCCC
>NZ_LGDW01000264.1 GCF_001280005.1 Streptomyces sp. NRRL WC-3618
ACTTGAAGAAGGGGGGCAGCCAGAGGCAGTCGACGCCGAGCCACTGGAGGTAGTCGAGTTTGGCGGTCAGGCCCTTGAGGTCGCCGACTCCGTCACCGTCGCTGTCCTGGAAGGAGCGGACCAGGACCTCGTAGAAGACGGCGCGTTTGAACCACTCGGGGTCCCGGTCCTTGACGGGAGTGTCCTCGAAGGTGTCCGGGACAGGATCGTTGACGGTCACGGTGTTACCGGCCTCCAGTCGAATGCCGCAGCAGGTGACATACGTGCGCGGGTGCCTTTCCCGGCTCCAGACGTACGTAGTTGGTGCGGCCCCAGTGGTAGGTCTCGCCGCTCAGTTCGTCATGCACCGTGACGAAATTCCGTTCGTTGTCCCGGGTGTCCAAGCCGAGTTGTGGCATGTCCAACGAGACCGTCGCCTCCTGGGTGCGGTGCGGATCGAGATTCACGACCACCACGACCGTGTCCTCACCGGTGCGTTTGCTGTACGCGATCACGGCGTCGTTGTCGGTCCGGTGGAAGTACAGATTCCTGAGCCGGTGCAGGGCGGGGTGGGCACGCCTGATCCGGTTGAGAGCGGTGATGAGCGGGACGATCGACTGCCCGTTCCGCTCGGCCGACTCCCAGTCCCTGGGCCGGAGTTGGTATTTCTCGGAGTCCAGGTATTCTTCGCTGCCTTCACGCAGCGGGGTGTTCTCGCACAGTTCGTAGCCGCTGTAGATCCCCCAGGTGGGAGACAGTGTCGCGGCCAGCACGGCACGCGCCTCGAACGCCGGACGGCCGCCCTGCTGAAGGTACTCGTGCAGGATGTCGGGGGTGTTGACGAAGAAATTCGGC
>NZ_LGDW01000265.1 GCF_001280005.1 Streptomyces sp. NRRL WC-3618
ACTTGAAGAAGGGGGGCAGCCAGAGGCAGTCGACGCCGAGCCACTGGAGGTAGTCGAGTTTGGCGGTCAGGCCCTTGAGGTCGCCGACTCCGTCACCGTTGCTGTCCTGGAAGGAGCGGACCAGGACCTCGTAGAAGACGGCGCGTTTGAACCACTCGGGGTCCCGGTCCTTGGCGGGAGTGTCCTCGAAGGTGTCCGGGACAGGCTCATTGACGATCATGTTGTGGGTGACCCTCCGATCTGCGGGGTGGACGGTCGCAGGACGGTCATGATGTGCGCGGGTCGAGTACCCGGTTCCAGGCGCACATAGTTCGTCCTGCCCCATTGGTAGGTTTCGCCGGTCAGCTCGTCGCGTACCGGCACCGACTCGTGCCAGTCCAGGCCGAGTTGCGGCATGTCCAACGAGACCGTCGCCTCCTGGGTGTGGTGCGGATCGAGGTTCACGACCACCAGAACCGTGTTCGATCCCCGGCGTTTCGAGTAGACGATCACCGCCTCCTGGTCCGCGTGGTGGAAGTGGAGGTCGCGCAGCTGCCGCAGGGCCGGGCTGCGCCGTCGGATCGCGTTGAGCGTGGCTACCAGTGGCGCGATGCTACGTCCGTCGCGCTCCGCCGACTCCCAATCGCGAGTACGCAGTTGGTATTTCTCGGAGTCCAGGTATTCTTCGCTGCCTTCACGCAGCGGGGTGTTCTCGCACAGTTCGTAGCCGCTGTAGATCCCCCAGGTGGGAGAGAGTGTCGCGGCCAGCACGGCACGCGCCTCGAACGCCGGACGGCCGCCCTGCTGAAGGTACTCGTGCAGGATGTCGGGGGTGTTGACGAAGAAATTCGGC
>NZ_LGDW01000266.1 GCF_001280005.1 Streptomyces sp. NRRL WC-3618
CCAACAGCGTGTGATCCGCGCCGCGTTGGCGAACGCCGGTCTCACGGCCGGTGACGTCGACGCTGTGGAGGCCCACGGTACGGGCACCACGCTCGGCGACCCCATCGAGGCCCAGGCCTTGCTCGCCACGTATGGCCAGGACCGTCCCGAGGACGGCCGGCCTCTGTGGCTGGGCTCCATCAAGTCCAACGTCGGTCACACCCAGGCAGCTTCGGGAGTCGCGGGCGTCATCAAGATGGTGATGGCGATGCGTGCCGGCGTCCTGCCGCCGTCCCTGCACGTGGACGAGCCGAGCACCCACGTCGACTGGTCCGCCGGGGCCGTCGAGCTGCTGACCGAGGCCCGCGAGTGGACCGAGAGGGACGGCGGCGCGCCGCGTCGTGCGGGTGTGTCGTCGTTCGGTGTCAGCGGCACGAACGCCCACGTGATCGTGGAGCAGGTGCCGGTGGCGGGAACAACTGCTGCCGCTAAAACGGACGTTCTGTCCAGCACGCTTCCCTGGTTGGTGTCGGGCCGGAGCGCGGAGGCGCTGCGCGCGCAGGCCGGGCGGCTCGTCGAGCACGTCACCGCGTGCGATGCGCTCGACTGCGTCGACGTGGGCTGGTCGCTGCTGTCGGGCCGTGCTGTCCATGAGCACCGGGCTGTGGTCTTGGGCCGGGGATCGGGACAGTTCCTGTCCGGGTTGGAGGCTTTGGTTTCCGGTAGTGGTTCGGGTGTGGTGTCGGGGTCGGTGGTCGAGGGCCGTCTGGGTGTGGTCTTCACGGGTCAGGGCAGCCAGCGGCTGGGTATGGGCCG
>NZ_LGDW01000267.1 GCF_001280005.1 Streptomyces sp. NRRL WC-3618
CGCCTGCCCCCCTCACCCCCACAACCGCCCTGAACGCCTCCCGAACCACAGCCACCGCGATCCGGGTCCTGGCGCAACTTCGACACGACCCACGCACCATCGCGATGCTGATCGTGCTCCCGAGCCTGCTCCTGCTCCTTCTCCGCTACGTCTTCGACGGCAGCGCACGCACGTTCGACGGAATCGGGGCGTCCCTCCTCGGGATCTTCCCCCTCATCACCATGTTCCTGGTGACGTCGATCGCCACTCTGCGCGAACGCACCTCAGGCACCCTGGAACGCCTACTCGCCATGCCCCTGGGCAAAGGAGACCTGATCGCCGGCTACGCGCTGGCCTTCGGCATCCTCGCGATCGTCCAGTCGGCCCTGGCCACAGGCCTGGCGGTCTGGGTACTGGGCCTGGACGTCACGGGCTCTCCCTGGCTGCTCCTCCTGGTGGCCCTGCTCGACGCCCTCCTGGGCACTGCCCTCGGCCTCTTCGTATCGGCTTTCGCGTCGTCGGAGTTCCAGGCGGTCCAGTTCATGCCGGCGGTGATCTTCCCTCAACTCCTCCTCTGCGGCCTCTTCACCCCCCGCTCCAACATGCACCCCGTCCTGGAAGCGATCTCGGACGTCCTCCCCATGTCCTACGCGGTGGACGGCATGAACCAGGTCCTCACCCACACGGACATCACAGCCACCTTCGTACGGGACACCCTGATCGTCGCGACCTGCGCCCTACTGGTCCTAACCCTGGGCGCAGCAACCCTCCGCCGCCAAACCCCATAACCTCACGCCCGAGCCGCACCTTCTATC
>NZ_LGDW01000268.1 GCF_001280005.1 Streptomyces sp. NRRL WC-3618
GACTGGCGGTTACAGCCTGCGGAGCGCAGGCCGGACCAGGACTCGTCCCGGCACAGCGCGACGAAGCAGGAAGCCACGGATTCCCGTCCGTCGCTGTGTCACGTAGCGGCACAGCAACGGACGGGAGGGCCGGAACTCTCGGGCTTCAGCCCGCGGAGCAGGTCAGCGCGGTGCGGTTACGCGGCGCGGGTGAACTGCCACCAGTTGACATTGAACAAGTAGCCGCTGCCGCCGCTGAACGTCAGGTAGAGGTCATGGGTTCCCGTCACGCCGCTCACTGGGCAGTTCACCGTGGTCCAGGCCTGCCAGCCACCGGTGTTCGGCACACCGCACCGGCCCAGGATCGACCCGCTCGGACTGTCCAGGCGCACTTCGAGGGTGCCGCCGCTGGTGGCCGAGGCGACGCGTGCGGCGAGGGAGGAGGCGCCGGCCCCGAAGGCCACTCCCTTGACCTTGGTGTAGTCGCCGTTTTCGATCCAGCCGACGTCCATTCCGCCGTCACTGGTCCATTCGGTCTCGATCCCGGAACCCCAGGCGATCGTCTCGGCCTCCTGGCGTACGTACGGATCGAGCGGGCCGGCCTGCGGAGCACCCGTGCTCGTCATGTTGATCGTCGGGATCGTTCCGTCAGGGTTGTAGGAGAACTTCTCCACCGCGACCGAGCGGGTGAAGCCGCCGCCGCCCGCGAGCGCGCCGTTGTGATAGAAGAAGTACGAGTTGCCCTTGAAGTCCACGATCCCCGGGTGGTTGGTGAAGCTGCTGCCCTGGGCGGGCATGACGGTTCCCCGG
>NZ_LGDW01000269.1 GCF_001280005.1 Streptomyces sp. NRRL WC-3618
CCCCATCGAGGCCCAGGCCCTGATCGCCACGTACGGCAAGGAGCACTCGGAGGAACAGCCTCTGTGGCTGGGCTCGTTGAAGTCCAACATCGGACACACACAGGCGGCCGCCGGTGTC
The DNA here is from genome assembly GCF_001280005.1 of Streptomyces sp. NRRL WC-3618. Taxonomy (GTDB): domain Bacteria; phylum Actinomycetota; class Actinomycetes; order Streptomycetales; family Streptomycetaceae; genus Streptomyces. The sequence goes on from NZ_LGDW01000269.1 coordinate 119, forward strand.
GCCGGTGTCATCAAGATGGTCATGGCGATACGGGCGGGTGTTCTTCCGCAGACGTTGCACGTGGACAGCCCGACCTCCGAGGTCGACTGGTCCGCAGGCACCGTCGAACTCCTCACGCAGGCGCGGGACTGGCCCGAGCGGGAGCCGGGGCTGCCCCGGCGCGCGGGTGTCTCCTCCTTCGGCATGAGTGGGACGAACGCGCATGTGATCGTGGAGCAGGCTCCTGTGGTCGACGAGTCGGCTCCCGATGAGACGGGGGGAGCTGCCGCTCCGGCGGTGGTGGCGGGTGTGGTGCCGCTGGCCCTCTCGGCGAAGAGTGGGGAGGCGCTTCGGGCGCAGGCCGGGCAGATGCGGGAGCTTCTGCTGGCCGATGCCGGTCTTGAACTGGGTGACCTGGCCTGGTCGTTGGCGGTCTCACGGTCTCGTTTCGAGCAGCGGGGCGTCGTCCTTGGGCGGGGCCGCGACGAGCTGCTTGCCGGGCTCGAATCGCTGGCGCGGGATGACGCGGCCGCGCAGAACGTGGTCACGGGGCGGGCGCATGGTGGGACGGTCCGTCCGGTGTTCGTGTTCCCGGGGCAGGGGTCGCAGTGGGCGGGGATGGCGCGTGAGCTGCTCGCGGAGTCCCCGGTGTTCGCGGAGCGGATGCGGGAGTGCGCGGATGCGCTGTCG
>NZ_LGDW01000270.1 GCF_001280005.1 Streptomyces sp. NRRL WC-3618
CTCCAGGCCCCCATCAGCCCCTTCCCCCCACACGAACTCACCGACGCCGAGGTCGAGCAGACCATCGCCGACTACACCCGCACCGCCCTCCTCGCCCGCCAGGCCGGCTACGACGGCGTGGAGATCATGGGCTCCGAGGGCTATCTGATCAACGAGTTCATCGCGGCCCGAACCAACCACCGCACCGACCGCTGGGGCGGCTCCTACGAGAACCGCATGCGCTTCCCCGTCGAAATAGTCCGCCGCGTACGCGAAGCGGTCGGCGAGGACTTCATCGTCATCTACCGCCTGTCGATGCTGGACCTCGTCCCCGGCGGCTCCACCCTCGACGAGGTGATCACCCTCGCCCGAGCCGTCGAGTCGGCCGGCGCGACCATCATCAACACGGGCATCGGCTGGCACGAGGCCCGCATCCCCACCATCGCCACCTCGGTGCCGCGCGGCGCGTACACCTGGGTGACGAAGAAGCTCATGGGCGAGGTCGGCATCCCCCTGGTGACCACCAACCGCATCAACACCCCTGAAGTCGCCGAGGAGTTGCTCGCCGACGGATACGCGGACATGGTGTCGATGGCCCGCCCGATGCTCGCGGACCCCGACTTCGTCAACAAGGCGCGCGACGGGCGCCCGGAGGCGATCAACACCTGCATCGGCTGCAACCAGGCCTGTCTGGACCACACCTTCAGCGGGAAGATCACCTCCTGTCTGGTCAACCCGCGCGCCTGCCACGAGACGGAACTCGTCCTCTCACCGACCAAGCTGCGCAAGCGTGTTGCCGTCATAGGCGCCGGCCCCGCCGGACTCGCCTGCGCGGTCTCCGCCGCCGAACGCGGCCACCACGTCACCCTCTTCGACGCCGCCCCCGAGATCGGCGGCCAGCTGAACGTCGCCCGAAAGGTCCCCGGCAAGCAGGAGTTCGACGAGACCCTGCGCTACTTCCGCCACCAGCTCGACGCCCACGGCGTGGACGTACGTCTCAACACCCCGGTCAGCGCAGCCGACTTGGCAGACCACGCGGCCTACGACGAGGTCGTGGTCGCCACCGGCGTCACCCCCCGTACCCCCGACATCCCCGGGGTGGACCACCCGAGCGTCGTCGGCTACCTCGACGTGCTGCGCGACAACGCGCCCGTCGGTGACCGCGTCGCGATCCTCGGTGCGGGCGGCATCGGCTTCGACGTCGCCGAGTACCTCACCGACGGCCGCGACAAGACGAGCGAGGACCCGGCGGCGTACTTCCGCGCCTGGGGCGTCGACATGGACTACCGCACCGCCGGCGGCCTGGCCGCACCCGAGCGCCCGGCGCCGCCGCGCAGCGTCCACCTGCTCCAGCGCAAGGAGTCCAAGGTCGGCGCCGGACTCGGCAAGACCACCGGCTGGATCCACCGCACGGAGCTCAAGCACCGGGGCGTCGCCATGGTCGCGGGGGTCCAGTACGACGGGATCGACGACGCCGGCCTGCACGTCACCGTCGACGGCACCGCCACGGTCCTGCCGGTCGACACCGTCGTCCTGTGCACCGGCCAGGACCCGCGCCGCGACCTGTACGACGAGCTGCTCGCCACCGGCCGCAGCGTGCACCTGATCGGCGGCGCGGACGTGGCCGCCGAACTGGACGCCAAACGAGCCATCAAGCAGGGCACCGAACTGGCAGCGACCCTCTGAACCCCGCACAAGCCCACAACCACAGGCCGACCACCGCCACCACAAACCTCACCCCCCTCACCACCGCTCCCTAGGATTCACCCATGTCCCTCCCGCACGCGATCCTCACCGCCCTGCTCGAAAAGCCGTCCTCAGGGCTGGAGCTGACCCGCCGTTTCGACAGGTCGATCGGCTACTTCTGGTCGGCGACGCATCAGCAGATCTATCGCGAGCTGGGAAAACTGGAGGCCGAGGGACACATCCGCGCGCTGCCCGCCGAGCAGCCGGCCCGCGGGCAGAAGAAGAGCTACGAGGTCCTGCCGACGGGCCGCGCCGAGCTGGCCCGCTGGACCGCCGCGTCCCAGGACCCGAAGCCCCACCGCGACACGATGCTGCTGCGCCTGCGCGCCTCGGCGGTCGTCGGCACCGAAGGCATCGAGACCGACCTGCGTCGTCATCTCGCCCTGCACCAGCAGCAGTTGACCGAGTACGAGGAGATCGAGGCGCGCGATTTCCAGCCCGTCCGCGACACCGCCCAGGACCGTCTGCGGCACCTGGTCCTGCGTGCGGGCATCGACCTGGAGACCTTCTGGACCCAGTGGCTCACCCACGCACTGTCGGAGTTCGCGCGACTGCCCGACGAAACGACGTGAGCGCCCTGTCCGGGGCGGGACTCGGACAGGGCGCTCACAGGCAGTGGTTCCTCAGAGCTCTCGGAGCCGGAGGAATTGAGGAACTAGAGCCGGAAGACGTCGAGGAAAGAGCTCCAGAACCCCTTCTTGCGCTGGTCCTGACGGGACGCCGGGACGCCCTGCGTCGGCTGCGGGGCCGGACGGTGTAGCGGTTCCGCCGCCGGCATGGGCGCCTGGTTGCGCAGGGCCGCCGCCACCCGGGTCGCCGGCGTCGGGCTGAACCGCACCGGGAGCGTGGCCAGCGCGCGGTGGAAGGGGCCGGGGCGCCACAGCAGGCTGTCCTGCGGGACCGCGAGGGTCAGGTCGGGCAGCGCGTTGAGGATCTTCTCGATCGCCGTGAGCGTGATGACCTGCGCCGGGTCCTTGGCGGGGCAGGCGTGCGGTCCCGCGCCGAAGGCCAGGTGCGCGCCCTTGCTCGCCATCTGGCGGGCCTCGTTGAGGGCCGGGTCGCTGTTCGCGGCGGCGAAACTGATGACGATCGGGGTGTTCGCGTCGACCGGTACGCCGCCGAGGTCGACGTCCTGCAACGGGTAGTGCGTCGCGTAGTTGGCGATGGGCGGGTTGTTCCACAGCACGTGCTCGATGGCTTCCTCGACCAGCATGCCGCTGTCACGATCGGACTGGCCGTCGGACAGCAGCAGGAGCAGGGCGCTGGCGATGAGGTTGCGCTGAGGTTCGAGGCCCGCGCCCATCAGCACGATCAGCTGGTCCCTCAGCTCCTCGTCGTTGAGGCCTGCGGGGTGCTGGATGAGCCAGGAGGTCACGTCCTCGCCGGGCTCGCGGCGCTTGAGCGTGATCAGCTCCTGGAGGCAGCCGGCGACCTGCTCGATGCCCTTGAGGGCGTCGTCCTGACCGTCGAACATGGCGGACATGCCGGTGGTGAGACGGTCGCCGATGTCGGCCGGGCAGCCGAAGATCTTGTTGAACAGCAGCAGCGGGATCAGCTTGGCGTAGTCGTTGAGGAGGTCGGCCCGGCCGCGCTCGCTGAACTGGTCGATCAGGTAGTCGGCGATGGGCTCGACGTCCCGCCGGATACGGCTGATGTTCAGCTTGGCGAGGCTCTCGGTGACGGCCTTGCGCAGCCGCAGGTGCACCGCGCCGTCCGTGAACAGGACGTTGGGCCGGTACGCCATCATCGGCAGGACGGGGCTGTCGAGGGAGATCCGGCCCTCGTTCAGCGCGGTCCAGCGGCGCGAGTCACGGGCGAACAGGGTGGTGTTCTGGAGCACCCTGAGAGCCATCTCGTGCTGGACGACGAGCGTGGCGTCCACACCCGGGGCGAGCTCGACGGGCGCCGCCGGGCCGTGGGCGCGCAACTGGTCGTAGATGCGGTGCGGTTCGGCGGCGAAGTCGGTGCCGTGCATGGGGCATCTGGCGGGAGCGCTCGGCGTGGCACCCGCGTGCTGTGTGTCCATGGAGGTTCCTTAGGGTTCCCCGCGCCTCGGGGGCGGGGGACGGGGGTGAGGAAAAGTCTTGTACGGGGCCCTGGTCCGGATGGTCCGGGCCCCAGCCCGGAGCGCGCCGCCCGGCTCCCGGTCCCGGCCCCCCGTCCGGGCCCCTTGGCGGGAGGGGCCCGAAAGGGAGGGACCGGGGCTCAGGCCGCGCGGGTGAGCAGGTGCTGGACGAGGGCGATCAGCGCTCTCGCCGAGGACGTCTGGTCCCGGGCGTCGCAGTAGACGACCGGGGTGTCGGGCAGCAGGTCGAGGGCCTCGCGGATCTCGTCCTCGTCGAACTCGCCGGACTCCGGGTCGAAGGTGTTGACGGCGATGGCGTACTCCAGGCCGTACTTCTCGACCAGGTCGATCACCGGAAACGTTTCGGCCAGCCGGGACGGGTCGACCAGGAGCAGTGCGCCGAGCGCGCCGCGGGCCATGTCCTCCCACAACTGCATGAAGCGCTGCTGACCGGGCGTACCGAAGAGGTAGAGCACCAGTTCGTCGCTCAGTGTGAGCCGGCCGAAGTCCAGCGCGACCGTGGTCGTCACCTTGTCCGGCGCGCCCTTCAGGTCGTCCACGTGGGCGGACGCCTGGGTCATCTTCTCCTCGGTGCGCAGCGGGGCGATCTCCGACAGCGAGCCGATATAGGTGGTCTTGCCCACGGCGAAGTGCCCTACGACAAGGATCTTCGCGGTGGTGGTGACCGCGTCTGAGACGTAGATCGTCTCAGCCGTAGAGCGATTCGAGTCCATGCAGCACCTTTTCGATGATTCCTCTGTCGACGGACTGGGCGCGGGGGGGCGCGGCACGGCGCAGGAGATGACCCTGTTCGAATAAATCGGTCAGCAGCAGTCGGGCGACTCCCACTGGCAGCGACAGATGCGCGGCGACCTCGGCGACGGAGAGGTAGCCGCCGCCGCACAGGTCCCAGATGGCCCGCACCTCGGGGCTGGCGCCGAGCGGCATCTCCCGGTCGGGGGCCAGTGTGACCAGGGTGTGCAGGGACAGATCATCGGCGGTCGGCAGCCGCCGGCCGCCCGTGATGACGTACGACCGGACGAAGTCGCTGGTGACCGTGACCGGGGTTTCCTCGCCGTGCGCGTTCATGCGTCCGCACCGGCGTTCTGACGAGGCGGGGTGGTCATCGCCTTGCCGAGCGCCCCCACCTGCTGCTGCATCCGGAACGACATGGCCTCCATGTCGACGTCCAACGCGGCCGACACGGCGAGGTAGGCACCGCTGCCGGCGGCTATCAGGAAGATCCAGCCGCCGTCGTACTCGATGAGCGTCTGCTTCCACAGCCCGAGTCCGTAGCCGACGAAGGGGGCGACGGCCCGGCTGAGGGACTGCATGGAGCTCATCGCGGCGGCGTTGGTCTCGGCCTCGTCGCGCTCGATGTCGCTGGACCGCTCGAGGAGCAGGCCGTCGGCCGAGACGAGGATCGCGTGACGGGCGCCGCGCACCTGCAGCACATCGTTCAGCACCCACGACAGATCGGGATTCACTGGTCCTGTGGTCCTTCCATGGTCGTCGTGTCCCGCCCAAGCAGCGTTCCGCGCTGGAACGCGCCGATGCGTGAGGCCGTCACCTCGTTGTTGTGCTCCGGCTGGGCCGGTTCCGCCGGCGGTGGCACCACCGCGACCGGGCTGCCGCGCCGCCGCCGCTTGGGCAGGCCGCCGGCGGTCGTCCCGATGGGACGCTGCGGTGCGCCCGGCGTGGCCACCGGGGTCAGCCGCTGCGGGGCCGCGGCAGCGGCCTCGGCCTGGGGTTCGGGCTTCGCGCGCCCGCCCTCGGGCTCGGGAGTGTCCGTCGTCAACAGGTTCTCAGGCAAGAGAATCACCGCCCGTACGCCGCCGTAGGGGGACACCGAATCGACCGAGACCTTGAACCCGTACCGGGTGGCGAGCATCCCGGACACGGCGAAGCCGAACTTCGGCGGGTCGCCGAGGCTCGTGATGTCGACCGGTGCCTGCGGGGAGAGCAGGACGCTGGCGCGCGCCTTCTCCTCCGTGTTCATACCGAGGCCGGCGTCGTCGACGATCAGGCAGACCCCGGTGGGTACGGCCTGGATGTTGATGTCGACGCGGGTGCCGGGCGCGCTGTAGTTGGTGGCGTTGGCCAGCAGTTCGGCGAGGACGACCGCGATGGGCTCGACGGCCCGGCTGGCGACCGAGACGTTGACCTGGGTGTTGATGGTGACGCGGTCGAAGTGCTTGATGCGGCCCTGCGCACTGCGGGCCACGTCGAACACGGAGGCGGTTCTCTCGCGTCGCCCGAGCCAGCCGCCGCACAGGACGGCGATGCCCTGCGCGCGGCGGCCGAACTGGCTGTTGGTGTGGTCGATCATCATCAGGTCGCTGAGGACCTGTTCGTCGTCGCCGTAGCGGCGCTGCGACTTCTCGATGATGAGCTGCTGTTCGTCGGCGAGTACCTGGAGCGTCCGCATCGCGGACTTCAGTACGGCCTTGGTGTCTTCCTCCGCATCCTTGCGTACCGCCGCGAGGTCGCCCGCGTGCTGTGCGTTCAGCTGGGTGTATTCCGCATAGAGGCGGTCGCGTTCACTCTGGGCGGCTTCGCGGGCACTCTGCAGGTCGTTGCTCTTCCTGCGGAGCGCCATGTTGGTTCTACGGGCCCGCATCACTGCGACGACCGCAGCGACCAAGACCACGAGCAAGATCCACAGCAGCGGATCCTGGATCAATGACGTCATGAGACTCTCTTCAAGTCGCCTAGCGACAGGAGCAGTTGCGGTCGTTGGGTCCTGGCCTGTAACTCGGGCCGTGCCCGGTGGCGAACCTTACCGGCGGACCAACTCAGCCACTCCTTCGCGATGGGGCCCTTAGAGACTGCCCCCGTGCGCGTGGCGCGCCTCAGCCTACTGAAAGTGGGATGATCTTATCAGTCAAGCGAGCGTCAAAAAGGTTCCACTTGCGCTCACTTGGAGACCTTCACACAGGATTCGCGAAAGAGTCCACGAGAGTTACGGACCCGATACCGTCCGGGACCGTCCGGGCGTGGACGCGCGAAAGCCCGCCCCCCTTGTCTGCTGCCTTCCGGGGAGCGGGCTCGGAGCGAACTCTCAGGCGGCGTCGGCGCTGAGGCCGGCCTCGGCGGGCCGCCAGTAGACGCCCGCGCTACGCCGCAGATGCCCGAGGTCCACCAGATGCCGACGCAGCGTCACATGGTCGATATGGCTCGCGCCCTCGCACCACACCCGCAGCCGCTCGTCGACGAGCCGCTCGGCGTACTCCACGCCGGGCTCGAAGGTCTCCTCGGCGATGTGCCGGAGCACGATCACCTTCCGGCTCCAGCGGGCGGGCAGCCGCACGAGCGAGCCGCCTTCCCGTACGAAGGTCCGCAACACGTTCTCGGTCTGCTGCCGCTCGGTCTGCTCGGCTCGGTCGGATGCCATGACCGGAGGCTAACCCGTGCGCGAGCGACCGCCCACCACTTTTGCCGTCACCACCGCGCCAGGACGCTCTTCGAAAAGGGTGACGCCCGGCTGAACGCCGTTACCAGGTGTGAGCGGGCGCGTTGTAGGGGAAGTGCGGGCGCGAGTCGAGCGCCCGTCCCCATCGAACCAAAGGAGAACGTGATGTCTCGCATCGCGAAGGCAGCCGTCGCCGCTCTCGGCACCGGTGCCGTGGTGCTCGCCGGCGCCGGTATGGCCACGGCTGACGCGGACGCCCAGGCCGCAGCCGTCGGCTCGCCCGGCGTCCTGTCCGGCAACGTCCTGCAGGTTCCGATCCACGTCCCCGTCAACGTGTGCGGGAACTCGGTCAGCGTGATCGGTCTGCTGAACCCGGCCTTCGGCAACACCTGCGTCAACGTCAGCAAGCACGAGCACAAGGGCAACCCCGGCCCGAGCCACGGCTCCAGCGGCTACGGCGGCTGACACGCCGTACGGCAAGCACCGGAAGAGCCCCGACGGACCCACCGTCGGGGCTCTTCCGCATCCGTACCGCTTGGACCCGTACCCGCTGGACCCGTACCTCTCGCGGATACCTCTTTTACGCGTACCGGTAGACCCCGCTGTGGTCCTCCAACTGGTCCGGCGTCAGGTCCCACGGCGGCAGCGTCTCGTGCCGGGCGACGACCCGGCCGCGCTGCGCGTCGCCGATCCGCGGCGGCCGGTCGGGCAGATAGCGGGCGCCGGCCCCGTGCCGCTGCTGCCAGCGCGACCAGCACAGGTCGACGAAGGCGTGGTGCAGCCAGAAGACGGGGTCGTTGACGGAGGCGCCGCCGACCATGTGTCCGCCGACCCAGCGGTGGACGCGGTTGTGGTTGCGCCAGGAGGTGGAGCCCCGCCCGCTGCCCCACCCTTCGAGCTTGTTGCGGAACCCCTTCGCGGACTTCGAGTTCCACGGCGACACGTCGTAGACGGGATCGGCGAGGGCCGCGTCCACGTCCCGCCGGGTCGGCAGGGAGAGCGGCTCACGGCGGCGGCCGATATCCCGGGTGAGGAACTCGCCGTCGGTGACGCTCTCCCTGATGGTCCAGTCGCCGTTGTCGTAGGCGAACGGCCCGGTCATCACCCGTTGGTCGGAGGGCCGCCCGGTGCCCCCGAGCAGATCCTCGCTCCACGGCGCCCCGGCCGTCGTCCGGTCCCGGGTCCAGTCCCAGTACGGCAGCGTCACCGACGGGTCGACCCGCTGCAACGCCTCCTCCAGATCCAGCAGGAACCGCCGGTGCCAGGGCAGGAAGGAGGGCGCCATATGGGCCGTACGCAGCCCTTTCTCGCCGTCGGAGACGAAGTACTCGATGTGCGTGCGCACGAATTCGTCGTACTCGCCCCGCCGTTTGAGCTCCAGCAGCGCCCCGACGAACCGCCGCCGCTCACCGCGCGTCAGCGTGCTGACATCCTTACGCGTGTACGCCACCACGGCCCCCTTCCCCGCTGGCGACCGTCAACCGCCGCCCGGGCCCCAGCTCGTCGACCGCCGCACGGGCCGCCTCCAGAGCCGTGGGGTACGAGCGGTAGTGGTCGACCATGCTCAGATACGTCCCGTCCGCGCGCCGCATCAGATGCAGTGGCCGCCCGTCCACGGTGACGTGCCACTGCCCCTGCAGGGGGGCGCGCAGGGCCTGCGCCATGTGGTCGAGGTGATCCGCGCCACCGGCGTCGGCCTTCATACCGCGCAACCGGCGGCCCCGGTACGTCTCGTCGAAGGTCGGTGCCTCGTCGTCACCCCACTCATGCCGGGGCCACGCGGCGGCGACGACCGGGACGACGGCCAGGGCGAGGGCCGACACGCACAGGGCGCGCAGCGCGTCCCGCCGCGTTCCGGAACAGGCACGGGGCCCTTTTGCGCCCTGCGGCTCTCTGCTGACGAACAACTCTCTTTCCCCATTTCGTCATTCGGATCGTTCACCGGCGGCGCACGCCGGGACCGCGCCCGGGTGTCGACCCCGGGCCCAGAAGGTCGAGTTCGTCAGGTCCGGCGCTGGTCCGCGGCTACATCGACCCCAGGCCGAGGACGCCCGTGGGGGCGGTCTGCAGCAGCGGTGTGAGGACGGCGGCCTGTGGCTCCTTGAGCGTCGGCAGGCCGAACACCTCGGACTTCGGCGCGGTCAGCGGGGTGTCCACGGACAGGCCGGGGGTCAGGGTCCGCAGGTCGGCCGCGGGGACGCTGACACCGGCCTCGTCGAAGCCCTTGCCGACCACCTGCGACAGCGGCGCCTCGGCCGACAGACCGGGCAGCGCGGCACCCATCGGCACCTGCGGCAGCGTGCTGGCCGGGAGCATCTGCCCCTCGGCGTACCGCGGCCCCTCAGGTACGCCCGGCGTCAGCACCGGCAGTTCGCCGCCGACCTTGGGCAGGCTCACGTTGAGGGACTTCTCGACGCCGTCCAGAGGGACGGGTACGGGGACCGTGCCGGCCGCCACGGCGGGGGCCGCGGCGCCCACCGCCGCCGCCACGCCGGTGAGGACAGCGGTGGCAAGGGTTCGAGTGGTCGACTTCATGGCAAGTACGGTCCTTATCAGGAATCGGGGTGTTCATCCGTACCGCGTAACGATCCTGGGAACCGCATCAGCAGGAGATTCCCCCGGGTGGTGCATTAGTCGTCCGATCAGCCCGGAAGGGCGACCCGGCCCGGGCAGCCGATCCGCCGGTCCGTGCCCCCCGGACTTCGCCCCCTGCCCGCCGACCGTCAGCGCAGGCTGCGGGCCGGGAGGATGACGTGGGCGGCGGCCGTCAGGGTCTCCTCGGCGCCCGCGAAGGCAGCCAGCGCCTCCGGCTCGATGGGCTTGCCGGGCTGGGCCTCGGGCCAGGGGCGGGCGGTGAACACGAGGTAGGCGAAGCCTCGTTCGGCGACCGCGGTGAGCCACTCGGCGGGCGGCACGCACTGGGCGTTGAGCTGCGGCATGGTGACGACGGCCGAACCGGACTCGACGAGCAGGCTGACCGGCAGGCTCGGCCTGGTCGAGCCGTCGATGATGTCACCGCCGATCGGCAGACCGGTGTTGGCGAGGAGCTGCTCGACGGCGACGGACGCGGCCTCCGGGCCGCCCTCGCCGTCGCCGAGGGAGTAGGCGAGGAGGTAGGGCATGTCGCCGTCGGGGGCCTCACCGCTCCAGGCCATCACGACGAGCGTGCCCAGGTCGGCGATGCGGAAAGGGCGCGTTTCGCTTGAGGTTGAGGTCACCGCGAAACCTTATCGACGGTATTTGACGCGTCCGGCCGGGTTATCACTCGACCGGGGGATTTCCAGACGGTATCCACACGAAAGAGGGACGGGGTTCGAACAACGTGAAGGACCGATTCCGCGCGGCGAAATCGGTCCTTTCACCACTCGCGTCAGCCCTGGAGGGGAAGGCCGCCGAGCAGCCCGCCGTTGGAGTTGAGGGCGGTCGTCGCGCCCTTCACCGTGCTGAGCACCGAGCCCTTGTTCTCGGTGTCGAGCGCGTTCGACTGGTGCTGAAGCGGCTGCAGCTGCTCTACGTCGATGGGGCCCTTGGTGAGCGTGTTGACGGCGCCGTTGAGGCTGGTGGGCGTGAGGTCGGCGGTGTCTTGGGCGAACGCGGGCGCGGCGGCTCCGGCGAGGACCAGGGACCCGGCAACGACAGCGGCAGCCTTCAGGGACTTCATCGTGTTCCTTTCTTCGGCAACTCATGTCACCAGAGGGAATTCTGTCGCCGTGTCTAACGAGCCCCGGTCGCGGCGGAAACCCCGTACGCAGAAATTTCTGCGGGGCCAAAAGAAAAGCCGTGGTACCGGCCGGTGGAATTACCGGCCGGCACCACGACAGCGCCCTATCGGGTCGGCATCGGCAGCGTCGACGCCGGGACCGGCAGCTTCTGCGCCGTCGGCAGCTTGGGCAGCGTCGGCAGGCCCGCCAGTTCCGGCGCCGGCAGCCCGCCGCCGATCAGGGTGGCGGCGACGACGCCGACGAGGCTCGTCAGTACGTCATTGACGGCCGGGACGACGTTCGCGGCATCGCCGGACGTGGCCGCCTTGAGCAGGGCGTCGACCGACTTCTGCAGCGCGGCGAGCGCGTCGGCCTTGAGGTCGCGCGGGCCCTTGACCGCCTTGACCGCCTTGGCGTCCTTGGCGGGCGCCGGGAGCGTGGAGGCGGAGGCGGCAGGCACCGCGGGCTTCGCCGGGAGCGCGGGGGCCGTCGGAAGGGCGGGGGTGGTCGGCAGAGCCGGGGTCGTGGGGAGCGCCGGATCTGCTGGGGTCGTCGGGGTGGTCGGCAGGACCGGGGTCGTGGGGAGCGCCGGATCTGCCGGGGTCGTCGGGGTGGCCGGCAGGGATACCGGCGGAGTGGCCGGTGCCGGGGCCGCCGGCGAGGCGGCGGTGATGGCCTCCTTCACCGTGTCGCCCAGCTTCGTCGCCTCGTCCATCGACAGCTGGCCGTTGTCCGCCTTGAGCACGGCGTTCAGCAGATCGGTGACGGGGGTCATCACGCCGCCCAGGTCGCCCAGCGACTTGACCTGCGCGAGGACCGTGTCGGCGTTGGGGACGGGCGCCTGGGAAGCCGCGTGGCCGCGCTCACGGGCCGCGTCGCCGTCGGCCGCCAGGGCGGTCGGTGCGCCTATCCCGAGCAGGAAGGTGGCGCAGAGTGCGGTGGACGCGATACGTCGTGCGGGCAGAGCACGCATGGAAGTTCCTTTCGGTGGTGCGGTGGGTGTGCCGGACGGTGTTGTCCGGTCGTGGATCCACCGTCGGTTCCGCCATTGCGTTCTGCAACCGGTCGTACGCGCAAAGTGACGACTCGTCGGTCAGGTCCGGTACATCGTCGCTGGTGAGGCCCTGCATCAAGGCCGCCCGGCGAGTTGGCCGCCCGGCCCTCCATCCGGGGCAAACGCCGGGAACGCGAACCGGCCGCCCTCCCCGAGGGGAGAGCGGCCGACAGAAGGGTCCGCGACGACTTACGTCAGTCGTTGACGCAGGTGTTGCCGAACGCCGGGTTCAGCAGACCGATGACGTTGACGGTGTTACCGCAGAGGTTGACCGGAATGTGAACCGGAACCTGCAGAACGTTGCCCGACAGGACACCCGGGGAGTGGGCAGCGACGGCGTGCGCGTCGCTGTCGGCGGCGGCGACACCGGCGGTACCCGCCACGGCGGCGACGGCAACGGAGGAAAGGGCGAGGCCCTTCGCGATACGCGACATGGAGAAGTGCTCCTTGGAAGTTGTCACAAACACCCAGGCGGGGATGCCCGGCGCTGTGTCAACGCGTGGCGCGCGCCGGAGTTGTGCCGCCAATGGGGTGATATCTCGGATCGCCCCGCTGCACGATTCCGACACAGTCGGCATGAATCACCAAGAAATACGCATAGCGGCTAGAGTGACTCACCGCTTGCCAAGCACCCCATATCCTCCCAAAAGGTCGACCGCCACCCGGAATCCGTCGCCCGAACAGACCGAGAGCGCATGCGGCACCCAACGATTTCCAGATTGTCCGTCCGTCGGTCCACGACCATTTCCCGAAAGGGCAACGCCGGTCATGCGTATTTCCCCGGGTCCTCCGCTGCGCCGTGCGATGGTGGGCGCCTTTGCCCTCGCCGTGATCCTGACTCCGGGAGGGACGGCGACGGCCGGGCCGCCCGCAGGCGGGGAGTCGGAGCACCTTGCTTTCGCCCAGCGGTACCGCGCGCTCCAGCACGGCGGGATCGTCCGCGCGGCCAACGCGTCCATCAGCTGCCGCGCCACCGTCGAAACCTGCGCGGGCGTGCGCGAGGGCGAACACCTCACGACGGCGACGGGCGGCACGAAGGCCGCGGTCAACGGTGACGTCGACATGTTCTACGTCGATGTCGACAGCGATCCGAACACCTACAACTCCAGCCGGGCGGAGGTCCGGGTGCCACCGGGCGGCCGGGTCTCGTACGCGCGGCTGTACTGGGGCGGCAACCTCAAGGTCGGTGAGCAGAAGCCGCCGAAGGACAGCGGGCGGGTGTTGATCGCCGAGCCCGGCGGCCAGTACAAGGAACTGCTCGCGGACTCGGTCGTCGGGCACCGGGTGGCGCACGGCGCCGACGCGTTCCAGGCGTCCGCCGATGTCACGAACCTGGTCCGGGAGAGCGGTTCGGGGCTGTACACGGTCGCGCAGGTCAATGTGGCGATGGGGAGGTCGGCGGCCGGGGCGTGGGGCGGGTGGACGCTGGTCGTGGCGTACGAGAACGCGGCGGAGCCGCTGCGGCACCTCGTCGTGTGGGACGGGTTCGAGGCGCTGCGGGACCAGAAGGGTGACGGTCCGTTGGTCCGGTCGGGCGAACTGGCATTCCCGGCGGGCGCGAACGGGCGCGCGGGGCTGGTCGCCTACAACGGGGACCGCGGCAGCACCGGCGACTCCTTCACGGTGTCCGTCGCGGGGCGCACGACCGCGCTCGGTGACGCGGCCAACCCCTACGACGACCTGCTGAATTCCACCATCGGCGGGGCGGTCTCGGAGCGTGTTCCGGCGTATGCGAACACCCTCGGCTACGACTCCGACATGTTCGAACTGGGTACGGCGCTGCGGCGCGGTGGTGACCAGCTGGCCTTCCGGCTCGTTTCCCAGCGGGACGCGGCGTGGGCCGGCGCACTTTTCGTGGCCGTCGACGCCCCGCAGTAGCCAAGGCGCGTCCAACGCCGCCACCCGTGAGCGAGGAAACCGCGCATGCAACTGATCGCACCCGACCCCAGGCCACGGGTCCTGCACATCACCCAGCCGGTGGACGGCGGGGTGGCCCGGGTCGTGACGGATCTGGCACGTGCCCAGCTCGCCGCCGGTCTGCACGTCACGGTCGCCTGCCCGGACGGCGGTGACCTCCCCGCGCGACTGAGGGCGCTCGGCGCCGACGTACGCGCCTGGCACGCGACCCGCGCGCCGGGGCCCTCGATCGGCGGGGAGGTGCGGCGGCTTCGGCGGGTGGTCGGGGCGGTGCGGCCGGATGTCGTGCACGCGCACAGCGCGAAAGCTGGGCTCGCCGCCCGGCTGGCGGTACGGGGGCGGGTGGCGACGGTGTTCCAGCCACACGCCTGGTCGTTCGAGGCGGTCGGCGGGCCCACCGCGGCACTGGCGCTCACGTGGGAGCGGTGGGGCACGCGCTGGTCCTCCCGGGTGGTGTGCGTGAGCGACGCCGAACGGGCGACGGGGGTGCGCGCCGGGATCGCCGGGCAGTGGCGGGTCATCCCGAACGGCATCGACACCGAACGCTTCCGCCCGGCGGCCACGGACACCGCCGTACGGGCCCTGAACCCGCTGCTCGCGGACGTCGATCCGGCCGCTTTGCTCGTCGTGTGCGTGGGGCGGCTGTGCCGGCAGAAGGGGCAGGACGTGCTGCTCCGGGCGTGGGGCGAGGTCGCGGAGCGGGTGCCGGGGGCGCGGCTCGTGCTCGTCGGCGACGGGCCGGACGCCCGGCGGCTGCGGGCCCTCGCCCCCGACTCCGTGCTGTTCGCGGGGGCCGTCGCCGATGCCGTGCCCTGGTACCGGGCCGCCGATCTGGTCGTCCTGCCCTCGCGGTGGGAGGGCATGGCGCTGGCTCCGCTGGAGGCGATGGCCTGCGGACGCCCGGTGGTCGTCACCGACGTGGACGGCGGGCGCGAGTCGCTGCCCGCCGCTCTCGCCCCGCGCTGTCTGGTGCCGGCCGAGGACCCCGCCGCGCTGGCCCGGACCGTCTCCGAACTGCTGCTCGACCCGCCGCTGCGTGAGTCGCTGGGGCAGCTGGGGCGCCGGCACGTCCTGTCCGCGCACGACGTACGGCACACCGCCAAGGCCGTCGCGGACGTGTACCGCGAGCTGATCACCGCGCACGCCGTGCCGCCCGTGCGCGCCGAGTACAGGGAGTCCATCCACTCGTGACTGCGGAAAGTACCGTCCCCTCCCCCGGCGGAGGGCCGCGGGAGCACGGATTCTCGACCGTATCCGCCGTATCGGTCATCCCGCCCCGCGGGTCCGCCGGCGACTTCAGATTCCCGGCCGGCCGGCGCCCCGCGCTGCGTCCGGCCTCTCCGCTGCCGCTGCTCGCCGCGGACGGCATCGCCGCCCTGCTCGGTGTCCTGGCGCTCACCGGCCCCCAGCGGCACCCCGTTCTCGTCGGCGTGCTGCTGATCGGTGTGGTCGCGCTGAACGCGCGGGCCTCGCTGTACCGGCCCGAGTCCATGCCGGCGTTCCTCGACGAACTTCCCGCCGTCTGTGGCCGGATCACGCTGGGCTGGCTGTCGCTCGCCGCCCTGGTCGGGGCGATCGAGCCCGTCGACGCGCTGTCCGCGCACACCCTTGTCCTGGGCTGCGCGGTACAGGCGACGGCGAGTGCGGCGGGCCGCGCGACCGTCCACTGGTGGCGGCGCCGGGCACTGCTGCGCCGCCCGCACACCGCCCTCGTCATCGGCCCGGCCGGCACCGCACGGCGCGTCGCCACCGCGTTCCTGCGCCACCCGGCGTGCGGGCTCCGGCCGGTGGGCCTGGTCACCGACCACCCCGACGGCATGGTGGGCCTGCCCGTGCTGACCACCGGCGAGGAGGTCCAGCGGGCGCTGATCCAGAACGGCGTCCGCGCCGTGCTCGCCGTCCACCCCTCCGTACGGACCGAACAGGGGCCGCTGCTGCGGGCGTTGGCCGAGTCGGGCTGCACGGTGTGGGAGGTCGACGCCGAGTCGCCCTCGTACGAGAACGCCGAGCGGCTCGCCGGGTTCTCCTGCCGGCGGCTCGCGATGGGACCGGACCGGCCGGGCAGCCTCGGCAAGCGGCTGCTCGACGTGACCGTCTCCGGGACCCTGCTCCTGCTGATCTCGCCGCTGCTGCTGCTGTGCGCGGTGGTGCTGCGGCTGACCGACGGGCCGGGGGTCGTCTTCAAGCAGGAGCGCATCGGCAAGGACGGGCGGCCCTTCACCCTCCTCAAGTTCCGCACCCACCGCCCGGTCGACGAGATGGAGTCGGCGACCCGCTGGAGCGTCGCCGACGAGCGGCGCATGAACTGGTTCTGCCGTCTCCTGCGCCGCACCTCGACGGACGAGCTCCTCCAGCTGTGGAACGTCTTCTGGGGCGACATGAGCCTGGTCGGTCCGAGGCCCGAACGCCCTTACTTCGTCGCCAAGTTCAGCCAGACCTACCCGGGCTACGCGGCCCGCCACCGGATGCAGACCGGTATCACCGGGCTCGCCCAGATCCACGGGCTGCGCGGTGACACCTCGATCGAGGACCGCTGCCGGTTCGACAACGCGTACATCGACAACTGGTCGCTGTGGCAGGACATCTGCATCCTGCTGCGCACCGCCGCCACGCTCGTCCGCCCGACAGGAAGTTGAGCGCAGTGAGCCACAGCCCCGTGCTGACGTTGCCGCGCCGCGTGCCCTTCACGTATGTCGCGTCCATCGCTCCGCTCCTGCCCGTGATCCTGGTGATCGCCCTGCTCACGCTGCCGGCCGCACAGGGCGCCGACGGCGGAGCGACCCCGGCCGACGCCGTCTCCGGGCTGCTGGTCCTGTACTGCGCGATCCGGCTCGTACGGGAGCGGCGGCGCCCGCTGTCCCGTACGGCCGCCGTGGTGCTCGGGCTGCCGGTGGTCGGGCTCGCGGTCGCGGCCGTGGGCGCGTCGTCGCCCGCGGCCGGGATCGGGGGCCTGGGGCGCTACCTCCAGATCTTCGTGCTGGTCCCGGCGTCCGTGGTGCTGCTGGTCCGGGACCGCCGCGACTTCCGGGTGCTGGCCTGGGCGTTCGTCGCCTTCGCCCTGTTCCAGGGGGCGGTCGGGGTGCACCAGTACGCGACCGGGACCGGCGCCTCCTACCAAGGCGAGGACCTCCGGGCGGTGGGCACCTTCGGGCCCGCCGACGTGATGGGCATGGCGACCGTGGTGGCCTTCGGGCTGATGTGCGCGGTGGGGCTTGCCCTTGGGGCAACTGCCGCTCGGCAGCGGGCCGTTGCCGCCGGTTGCGCCCTGGTCCTCCTCGCGCCGCTCGCCGTCTCCTTCAGCCGGGGCGCATGGATCGCCACGGCGGCGGCCGTCACGCTGCAACTGGCGCTGGCCGGGATGCGGCGCGCGCTGACGGTGGGCGCGGTGGTGGCCGCCTCGGCGGTGGTCCTGGTCGGCGGCCTCGGTATCGGTACGGCGATGTTGCAGGAGCGGATCAGCAGCATCGGCCAAGTCGCGGACGCCCCCGACCAGTCGGTCACCGACCGGTACACGATGTGGGCGGCGGCGACCGACATGTGGAGCGAACACCCGCTCATCGGCGTCGGGTTGAAGGGCTTTCCCGAACATCGGGACGGACACGCCTCGTTGGCGCTGTCCTCGGGCAGTGACACGGAGGGCGCGGGCGCCGCGTTCCGCAAGCAGCCGCTGCTGTCCCCGCACAACATGTATCTGCTGGTGCTCAGCGAGCAGGGCCTCATCGGGCTGCTGGCCCTCGGCGGCAGCTGGCTGGCGCTGCTGGTGTGCGGCCTGCGGGGGCTGGTGCGGGCCCGGCGGTCGTCGTCCGGCGACGGGCTCGACTGCGCGCTCGCCGCCTGCGGACTGCTGATCTGGCAGTTGATCGACTTCCTGTACGCCGACATCGGCGGGCCCGCGACCGTACTGACCGCCGTCGCCTTCGGGTTCGTCGCCTGGTGGGCCCTCGTCGGCGCCGACGACCTGCAGAAGGCCTCGGCGCGATGACCGTGACGCCTCCTGGGACGGGGGGAGAGATCAGGGTGACGCTGCCCTCGGCACGCGCCGCATCGCCGGTCACGAAGGGAAGCGGAGAGGAAGGGGAACACGATGCCGGCAGCACCGACAGCCCCGGCGGCGACGGCAGCGCCGGCCACGACACCGCCGAACTGGCCCCCGTTTCCCGGGGGTTCCTCGCCAAGGCCACGCTCGTCACGGCCGTCCTCTCGGTCGCGGGCGCCCTGCTCGGGCTGGTCCGGGACCAGTCGCTGGCCCGGCTGTTCGGGGCCGGCAGTGACACGGACGCCTTTCTGGTCGCGTGGACCGTGCCGGAGTTCGCGTCGACGCTGCTCATCGAGGACGGGCTGGCCTTCGTCCTGATCCCGGCGTTCAGCATGGCGCTGGCCCGGCGCGCCCAGGGTGCCCCGGGCGATCCGGTGCGGGCGCTGGTCGCGACGACGCTGCCCCGGCTGGCGCTGGCGTTCGCGGCGGTCGGCGGCCTGCTGATCGCCACCGCTCCCTACCTGGTCGAGGCGCTCGCCCCCGGCCTGCCCGACCCGTCGCTCGCCGTGGACTGCACCCGCCTCACCGCCACGTGCGTGTTCAGCTTCGGGCTCGCCGGGTACTGCAGTGCGGCCCTGCGCGCGCATCGGCGGTTCCTGGCGCCGGCGGCGATCTACGTCGCCTACAACACCGGCATCATCACGGCGATGTTCGTGCTGGGCGGGCGCTGGGGGGTGCGCTCGGCGGCGGTCGGGGTGGCGGTGGGCGGCGCACTGATGGTCGTCACCCAACTTCCTTCTGTTCTACGACAGTTGCGGCGGCGTCGGTCGGCCGCGGCGGACGAGATCGTGGTGGAGGAGGCGTCTGGGGCGCCGATGGCGTTCGCGCTCGTCGCACCCGTGCTCCTCTTCGCGCTGACCCGGCAGTCGCAGGTGCTCATCGAGCGGTTCCTCGCCTCCACGCTTCCCGCTGGGGCCATCTCGCATCTGAACTACGCGCAGAAGGTCGCGCAGATCCCGATGACGCTGTCGCTGATGCTGTGCACGGTCACCTTCCCGGTGGTCGCGCAGGCCATCGCGCAGGGTGACACCGAGCGGGCCCGCAGCCGGGTGGAGCGCGATATCGCGCTGGCCGCCTGGGTGGTGCTGCTCGGCGCGGCCTCGGTGGTCGCCTGCGCGCCGCAGATCATCGAAGTCCTCTTCCAGCGGGGCGCGTTCACCCCCCGGGACACCGCGGCGACGGCCACCGTGATGCGGGTGTACGCGCTCGGGCTGCTCGGGCACACGCTGGTCGGCGCGCTCGTCCGCTCGTACTTCTCCTCGAACCGGCCCACCTGGTACCCGCTGGCCGCGATGACCGCGGGCATCGTCGCGACGTCCTGGATCGGCGCGTGGACGGTCGGCCCGTGGGGGGTGTGCGGGATCGCCGCCGCCAACGCGGCCGGCATCACCCTGTCGGCGGCGCTGCTGCTGTACGGAATGGGTCCGCGCAGTGTGCCGATCCGGACCCGGCACGTGGTCGTCGAACTGACCAAGCCGGTGCGCGCGACGGTGTGCGCGACGGCCGCCGGGGCGTTCGTGGCCAGCCGGATCGACGGGCCCGTGGCGGGACTCGCCGCCGGTACCGCGACCGTGACCGTCGTCTACTTCCTGCTCGGCCGGCTCATGCGGGCCCAGGCCGTGCAGAGCTTCGTTCTCGCACTCCGTTCCGCACACTCCATGACCCGAAGGCTTTCGCATGTCCGCAAGCGCACCCCTGCCCACGCCCGTCCCCGCCGCCGCTACCGGGTCCGCTGACCGGGCCCGAAGAGCCGCCCGCGCGGGCCGCGTCCCCTGGGTGGCGATGTACCACTCCGTGGGCGACCGCACGGACGACCCGTACCGGATCACGGTCACGCCCGAGCGCCTCGACGCCCAGCTGCGATGGCTGCGCCGGCGCGGGCTGCGGGGCGTGGGCGTGGGCGAGCTGCTCGCCGCCCGTGCCCGGGGAGAGGGGCGCGGGATGGTCGGGCTCACCTTCGACGACGGGTACGCCGACTTCCTGACCAACGCCCTGCCGCTGCTGGAGCGTTGGGGCTGCGGCGCGACCCTCTTCGTTCTGCCGGGGCGGCTCGGCGGGGAGAACGCCTGGGATCCGCTGGGTCCGCGCAGGCCGCTGCTCACGGCGGACGGCATCCGTGCCGCCGCGGCGGCCGGCATCGAGATCGGTTCGCACGGGCTGACCCACGTCGACCTGACGAAGGCGGACGACGAGCTGCTGCGCGCCGAGGTCGCCGGGAGCAGAGCGCTGCTCTCGGAGTTGAGCGGTGCTCCCATCGACGGGTTCTGCTATCCGTACGGGACGGTCGACCAGCGGGCCGCCGACGCCGTGCGGGCGGCCGGCTACGGATACGGCTGCGCGATCGACCCCGGGCGGCTGGGCGGCGTACACGTCCTCCCCCGCGTACACATCGGCGAGGACGACACCGCCGTACGCCTGCATCTCAAGTACCGCCTGCACCCGCTGCGGCGGCGACCGGTCGAGGGGGTGTGACGCGGTGAAGGCACTGCACATCATCACCGGTCTCGGGGTCGGCGGCGCCGAGCACCAACTGCGGCTGCTGCTGCGGCACTTGCCGGTCGCGTGCGATGTCGTGACGCTCACCAACCCGGGCTCGGTCGCCGACGGCCTGGTCGCCGACGGCGTCCGCGTCGTCCACCTCGGCATGGCCGGCAACCGGGATCTCGCCGCGCTGCCCCGCCTGGTGAACGTCATCCGCTCCGGCCGCTACGACCTCGTGCACACCCACCTCTACCGGGCGTGCGTGTACGGCAGGATCGCCGCGCGGCTCGCGGGCGTACGGGCGATCGTCGCCACCGAACACTCCCTGGGCGACTCCCAGATGGAGGGGCGGCGGCTGACCACCGGGGTCCGCGCGCTGTACCTCGCCGGCGAACGGCTCGGCCGCACCACCGTCGCCGTGTCCCCCACGGTCGCCGAGCGGCTCCATCGCTGGGGTGTGCCCGCGCCCCGGATCGAGGTCGTCCCCAACGGCATCGACCTGGCCCGCTTCCGCTACGACCCGGCCGCCCGACGCCGCACCCGCGAACAGCTCGGGCTGCCCGAGAGCGCGTACGTGGTCGGCGGCATCGGACGGCTCGCACCGGGCAAACGCTTCGGCGACGTCATCGGCGCCCTGACCCAACTCCCTGACGACTACTGGCTGTTGCTCGTCGGAGGCGGCCCCGAGGAGCACGTCCTGCGGCGCACCGCGCGTGCGGCGGGCGTGGCCGACCGGGTGTTGTTCACCGGCGAACGGCCCTGCGTTCCGGACGGCACCCCCGGCCCCGACCTGCCCTCCCTCACCTCCGCGATGGACCTGCTCGCCTCACCCTCCCCGGAGGAGGCCTTCGGCCTCGCGGTCGTGGAGGCGCTGGCCGCCGGGCTGCCCGTCCGGTACGTCTCCTGCCCCGCGGTCGAGGACCTCCCCCCGGAGGCCGCCGAGGGCGCCCGGCGCGTACCCGGCGGCGCGGACTCCTTCGCGCGCGCCCTCGCCGAGGTCCGCGCACTGGGCCCACGGGAGCGCACGCCCCCCGCCGCGGCCCACCACTACGACATCACCCGCAGCGCCGCCCAGCTCATGGACGTGTACGCGGCGACCCTCACCACCCCCTCCACGACACCGTTCCCGCACCCGTCCCCGTCCCCGTCACCTCAGGGAGCCCCATCCTCATGACCGAGAACGCCAGAGCCCCGCGCCTCACCGCCCGCAGCCGCGCCCTCCCCCCGTGGACCCTCCTCGCGGCCGGCGCCGTACTCGGCGGCCTCCTCGGCGGCGCGTACGGCACCTTCAAGGCGCCCACCTACACGGCCACGAGCTACGTCGTCGCCGTACCGACCGAGAATTCCGACCAGGCGTCGGCGCTCGGTTTCGCACAGGCGTACGGGCGGGTCGCCACGCAGCTCGCGGTGCTCGGGGACGCCCAGGTGTGGGCGGGCGTACCGGTGTCGACGCTGCGGTCGAGCGTGCAGACGGCGACCTCACCGGACGCGCCCATGGTCGCCGTGTCGGCCACCTCCAAGGGCCGCGAACTCGCCGCCGACATGGCCAACGCCGTGGCCCGTTCCCTCACCCGGCACGCCAACGACACCAAGGACTCCACCCACGTGGAGCTGCTCGAGTTCTCGCGCGCGGTCAAGCCGGCCGCGCCGTCGTCGGCCCCGGCCACGGTGACCGGGCTGGTCGGCGCGAGCGCCGGCGGGCTGCTCGGCGGGCTGGTGCTGCTGGTGCGGCCACGACGGCGCCCGGAGGAACCGGTGCCCGCGGCCTCCGTACCGAGCCCGGCCATCGCCGCCGACGTCCACGGCCAGCTGTGACGGTCACGGCCACGGGCGCGCTACGCGCCGAAGTCGTCAGCGACGAAGCCGCGTTCGTGGAACTCGCCCCGGCCTGGGGCCGGTTGTATCGGCGGTGCGGCGCGGCGACCCCGTTCCAGAGCCATGCGTGGCTGCACTCGTGGTGGCTGTCGTACGGCGTCGCGGGCCGGCTGCGGATCGTCGTGGTCCGCGATCCGGAGGGCGAACTCCTCGCCGCCGCCCCGCTGATGCGCGTACACCGCCCGCTGCCCGCCCTGGTGCCGCTCGGCGGCGCGATCTCCGACTACGGTGACGTGCTCCTCGACGACGACACGGCCGACGAGGCCGCCGACGCCCTCGCCGAGGGGCTCTCCGAGGCCGCCCGCACCGCTCTGATCGACCTCCGCGAGGTCCGGCCGGGCGGCGCGGCTGAACGCGTGTACGAACGCTGGCGTGGGCCGCGCCGCCAGGTCAGGGACTCCGTGTGTCTGGAGCTGCCCGCCGTCTCGATGGACGGCCTG
Organism: Streptomyces sp. NRRL WC-3618; assembly: GCF_001280005.1. Taxonomy (GTDB): domain Bacteria; phylum Actinomycetota; class Actinomycetes; order Streptomycetales; family Streptomycetaceae; genus Streptomyces. The sequence goes on from NZ_LGDW01000270.1 coordinate 22,707, forward strand.
CTCTCCCGCCTCCCCGCCGCCAAGGCTCAGCGCGTCCGCGCCAAGCTGCGCAAGCTGACCGCGCTCGGCGTCGAACGACGCGCCGTCCGCCCCGACGAGGTCGACGCGGCCCTGGCGCGTCTGCTCGAACTCCACCAACTCCAGTGGCAGGGACGGAAGGTGACGTCGGAACACCTCCAACCCCGGTTCCGCGAGCACCTCGCCCGTTCGGTGGGCCCGATGGTGCGCTCCGGGGACGCCGTGGTCACCGAGTTCCGCCTCGACGGCAGCGTGGTCGCCGTCGACCTGACACTGCTGTCGGGACGCCTCGCGGGCGGCTATCTGTACGGCGCCCACCCGGGCCTGCGCAAACGGAAGGCGGACGTCGCCGTGATGCTGCTCGACGCCTGCGCCCAGCACACGGGGACGGGCGGGCAACGGACGCTGAGCCTGCTGCGCGGTGACGAGCCGTACAAGCACCACTGGCGCCCCGAACCCGTCGTCAACCAGAGGCTGTTGCTGGCCCGGCCGCTGACGGCACCGCTGATGTCGGCGGTCGTGTGCGGTGTCGCCGCCCGCAGCCGAGGCAAGGAACTCCTGCGCCGGCTGCGCGAACGCGACGGAAACGACACCAGAAACGGAAGCGGCAGCGGTGGCGGCGGATCGTGAACGACCCGCCGCCACCGGGCGGTCACCAGTTGCGCGACCACCAGTCGAAGCGCAGGCACAGCTTCCCGCCCATCCAGTACTCCACCCAGTCGCCCAGGTCCAGCGGCGAGCAGTTGGGCGGGGGCAGCGGCACCGGCGGGGTGACCGGGTCCGTGGGCTTCGGCGGCTCCGGGGTCGGGACCGGTGTCGGAACCGGCGTCGGGACCGGCGTCGGCACGGTCGGCTCGGTGTCCTTACGGCCCGTCAGCAACTGGCGGTACACCTCGGACGCCTTCGGATTGCTGCCGCACTGCCACACACCGTGCGGACAGTAGTCGGTCAGCGTGTTGTACAGCGGCTTGTGCTCGTCCATCCACGCGAGCATGCGCCGCATGTACTCCGGATTGTCGCCGTTGCGAAAGAGCCCCCATTCCGGATAGGAAATGGGCTTTCCGTGCGCCTTGGCGAAATCCACATGCGCCTGGAGTCCGTAGGGCTCGCTCACCTGCTCGTCGAATGACAGTCCCTGGGGCTGGTCATAGGCGTCCATTCCGATGATGTCGACGGTGTCGTCCCCCGGATAGCACTGCGTCCACGGAATGGCGTCCTTGCCCCGGGTCGGATTGAAATCGAACCGGAATTTCTGGCCCGGCACCGCCCGCATGGTGGTGACGATCCTGTTCCAGTACCTCTTCCAGGCCTCCGGGTCCGGCCCGCAGCGATGGGTGTACGTGATGCCGTTCATCTCCCAGCCGAGCACGATCACCGTGTCGGGGAGCTTCAGCTCGACCAGCCGCTCGGCCAGGGCGCGGAAGTGGTGATCGTAGAGACCGGCCGCGCCGCGCCGCAGCTCTACCTGGACCTGACGGTCGGAGAGGCCCTCCTCGTTGCGCTCCGCCATGGGCACGTTGAGGACGAACAGCCGGTCCTCCTGGGCACGCCGCCAGTCCGCCCACACGTCGAGGAACCCGGGCGACCCCTCGATGTTGTTCCACCGGTCACCCGGCAGGTAGGTGTGCCCGACCGTCAGGTCGGCGTCGCCCAGCCAGCGGCTGAGCTCGGCGATCCTGGCCGTCCCCCGGGCGCCGTCGTAGTCGACGTACGCGCCGAAGGCCGGGAGCCGGGGAGCCTCCGGGAGCCGGGGAGCCTCCGGGAGCTCCGGGGGCTGCGGTGGTTCCGGTGGCTCCGGCTTGGGGAGTTCGGGAGTCACCGGGGGCTCGGGAGCCACCGGGGGCTCGGGGGTCACGGGCGCGACCGGCGCCACGACCCCGGTGGGCGCTGTCGGCTGGGTGACCGTGTCCGGTACGGGGACGGGAGGATCGGCCACCCCCGCGCCCGCGGCGTGTCCCGGCCCCGCCGCCAGGACCGCCGACGCGGCGACCGTCGCCGCCAGGAACGCCAGCCGTCCGGTGCGGGCCCGTCGCTTGTGTGGGGCCATGCCTGCTCCTTCCTCCACGCGCGTACTCACTGTTCTCGTCGTTCTCTTCGTTCTCGTCGTTCTCGTCCTGCTTTTCCGCCTACTGACACTCAGTCATATGAGTATGAATGCCGCCACCGCACCTAGGACTTTCGAGTGTTCCGCTCGCCCGCACGAGTGAACCGACCCGAAGGAAACCCGAATAAAATGTCCGCGTCACTGCTCGACACCCGCGTCCCCGCCGTCCTCGTGCGGACGGACCGAAATCCCTTTCACCACGGAACTCTGGGCGCCGTACGCTCCCTCGGCCGGGCGGGCGTCGACGTCCACCTGATCGCCGACGTCGGCGGAAGTCCCGTACGCAGATCCCGATTCGTACGCCAACTGCATCCGCCGCCCCCGCCCGGCGCCGCCCCCGCCGACATCGCCCGCGCACTGCTGCGGGTGGCCGCCCAGATCGAGCGGCCGGCCGTACTGATCGCGCTCGACGACGCGAGCGCCGTCGCCGTGGCCCGCGCCCGGACCGAACTGGCGCCCGCCTATCTGCTGCCGCAGCAGCCCGGCGAGCTCGCCGAACGGGTCGCCGACAAGGCCGAACTGGCCGCCATGTGCGCGACCGCGGGCATCCCGCACCCGCTGACACTGATCCCCGACAGCTCGGCCGAGGCAGCCGCCGCGGCCTGGCGGCTGGGCCTGCCGACGGTGGCGAAATGGAGCCGGCCCTGGCTGCTCCCGGCCGGCAGCGACCTGCGCAGCACGAGCGTCGTACGTTCGGCGCGGCAGGCCAGAGAGCTGTTCCTGCGTACCGGGGAGGCGGGCAGCCGACTGCTGCTCCAGGAGTTCCTGCCGCCGGGACCCGACCTCGACTGGTTCTGCCACGGATACGCCGACCGCACCGGGACCGTGCGCGGCGGCGGCCCCGGCCGCAAACTCCACGCCTGGCCGCGCGGCGCCGGACTCACTGCGGTGGGCCACTGGACACCGAACGCGCCGGTGCAGGCGCTCGCCGAACTCCTCATCGCCGAACTCGGCTACCGGGGCATCTTCGACCTCGACTTCCGCCGCTGCGCCACCACTGGCGCCTACCACCTGCTCGACTTCAACCCGCGCCCCGGCGCCCAGTTCCGGCTCTTCAGCGACACGGCCGGGCTCGACGTCGTACGCGCCCAGCACCTCGACCTGACCCACCGTCCGATGCCCGAGGGGGCGCCCCGGCCCGGGCGGGCGTTCGTCGTCGAGAACTACGCGCCGCTCAGCGCGCTGCGCCCGGCGCCGGCCGGCCGCGAACTGGCCTGGCACGCCCCCGACGACCGCGCGCCCGGCTGGGCGATGTGGCCCCTGTGGGCCCGGCACGCCACCCGCCGCCTACCGACCGGGCTGCGCCGCCTGTGCGAACGGACCGAACGAACCGAACAGACCGATCTGCAAGAACTACATGAATTGCATGAACGGGATGAGCGGTACGAAACGCCTGCACGCGTGGTACGGCAGGCGACGAGTCCCCTCCCGACCGAGATCGACAGCTCCCTGACCGACGACGAGAAAGCGAACAGTTACTGATGTACGACCTGCTGGTGGTGGGCGCGGGCCCCTACGGCCTGTCCATCGCCTCCCACGCCGCCGGCGCCGGCCTGCGCCTGCGCGTCCTCGGCCGGCCCATGGCCTCCTGGCGCGATCACATGCCCCGGGGCATGTACCTCAAGTCGGAGCCCTGGGCGTCGAACCTGTCCGACCCCGACTCCCGCTGGCGCCTGGACACGTACTGCGCCGGCCAGGGCGTCGAGGCACGGCACGGGCAACCGATCCCGCTGGAGATGTTCGCCTCGTACGGCCAGTGGTTCGCCCGCAACGCCGTGCCCGAGGTCGACGAACGGACGGTGATCCGGGTGACGCCCGTCGCCGGGGGCTTCGAGGCGGTGACGGAGGACGGCGAGACGGTACGCGCCCGGACCGTCGCCCTGGCGATCGGCGTGCTGCCCTTCGTCGAGATCCCCGGCGCGCTGCGCGGCCTCGGCCCCGACCTGGTCTCGCACAGCAGCCACCACAGCGACCTCGACCGCTTCCGCGGCCGGGACATCACGGTGATCGGCGGCGGCCAGGCGGCCCTGGAAACGGCCGCCCTCCTCGCCGAACAGGGCAGCCGGGTACGGGTGTTGGCCCGCGCGGAGCAACTGAACTGGAACGACGTGCCGCCGCCGTGGGAGCGCCCCTGGTGGCGCTCGGCCCGCGCCCCGCACAGCGGCCTGGGCTGCGGTTGGCGCAACTGGTTCTACTCGGAACGCCCCGGTCTCTTCCACCGCCTCCCGGAACCGACCCGCGCCCGGATCGCCGCCACGGCCCTGGGCCCGGCGGGCGCCTGGTGGGTACGCGACCGCGTCGAACCGGCGGTTGAGGTGCTCGTCGGCCAGGAGGTCGCGGAGGCAAGGGAGTTGACGGGCGCCAGCGGCGTACGGCTCGACACGGTCACCCGGTCCGGCGAACGGCGCTCCCTGGAGACCGAACACGTCATCGCGGCCACGGGGTTCAGGGCGACGTGCGACCGGCTGAGCCTGCTGGACCCCCAACTCGGCGGCAGCCTGGACGCGTTGGGGGACGGCTCACCGGCGGTCGGGCGCCACTTCGAGTCCTCGCACCCCGGCCTTTTCCTGGCCGGCCTGGTGACGGCGTCCGGCTTCGGCCCGGCGATGCGCTTCGTGCACGGCGCGACATTCACGGCGGAGACGCTCGTACGAGGGGTACGGCGCCGACTGCGGGCGGGGGTCCCGGCGGGCGACGCGGTGGTGCCGGGGCCGAGGCGGCGGCGCGAGGGGGTGCGCTCCGCTGGATAGGCGGTGCGGTCGGTGCGGGTGCGGTCGGTGCGGGTCCGGTGGGGGCTGGTCGCGCAGTTCCCCGCGCCCCTGAGGAACGAGCTGCGCGCCCCTTGCGGGCGCGCAGCTCGTTCGGCGTGCGCTATCCGTTCCTGCCGGTGGGCGGCAGGTGGGGCGGCTTCGTCGGAGGCTTCGTCGGCGGGGTGTCGCCGTAGCCGCCAGGGGTGTCCGACTCGGGAAGAGGTGAGAAAAAGCCGGCCTTGGCACCGAAAGGCTCTCCAAGACCGGCCCAGACACCGCCGTACGGCAGGTGCGACGACGTCAGTCGTTGATGCAGGTGTTGCCGATCGCCGGGTTCAGCAGCCCGATGACGCTGATCGAGTTGCCGCACACGTTGATCGGAACGTGGATGGGAATCTGGATCACGTTGCCGGAGAGCACACCCGGGGAGTTGGCGGCGAAGCCCTCGGCCTCGGCGTCGGCGAAGGCCGGGACGGCCAGTCCGAGCGCCATGATCGCGCCGGCGATGACAGCAACGCTCTTCTTCATGAAGTTTCCCTTCTCTGCGGTCATGCCCTGTGTCGGCCAGAGGCCGAGCGAGCACAGCATGAACGGCTCGCACCATGACCGGCAGTTCTAAAACGAGGGATAGACAGCCGAAGAAACTACGGAACGTGGTCCCCCAGGTAATTCACTCGAACGCCCCGGATCGACAGGAAACACGATCCACACGAAAGGCTGAACGAAATCTGGGCACGATAAAAACTCGGACAACCCCCGCACCGTGTGCGGAGGCTGCCCGAGCTGCTTTATGGGCGACCGGAGGGCTGTCGACGACCGGTCAGCCGACGGCGGTCAGCTGTTGCCGATGCCGTTCCCCGACAGGACCGGGATGTCCTCGACGATGTGCGACAGGGGCTCGTCACCCTTGGCCTGCGTCGAGTTCTCGGCGCACTGCTGGTTCTGCGGAGCGGACAGAACGTTGATGTCCTGGACGGCGACCGGGACGAGAACGCCCACGAGGGAGCCCACGTTGCCCTTGACGGGCAGACCGACACAGAGCTTGTTCAGGGTGCCCTGCGCGAGGCTCATCTGAGGGCTCATGTCGCCCTTGGTCATGGAGTTGCCGAACTTCGAGACCGCCCCGTTCCCGCTGACGGACGTGGTGCCGCCGTCGTCCGCTGTGGCAAGCGCCTGGGGGGCGGCCGCCGCCGAGACTCCGACGACAGATGCGGCTACCGCCGCCGCGGCCATTGCCTTCTTCAGCATTTCGCTTTCCTTTCCTGGCAGAGACACACGTTCCTGCTTCCGCATCAACCGGATGGGCGGCGATTGGTTGCGAAGCTTCACCCGATTGGCCCGTTCCCGACCCGAAAATTCATGGAACCGCGCATCGCCCGCATCCGACCGAACAGCCTTCCATGTGAGCCATCGGAGTGAACCGGAGCAACCACCCGTCCCGAAGGGCAGTTGATCAGAGCGGCTCCGGTGGACGGGGTTTCTTCCGAAGGGATTTGCAAGTGATCAAGAAGGTTATGGCTGCTGCGGCGCTCGCCGCTTCCGTCGTCGGTGCCACCGCTGCGGTCGCCACCCCGGCGATGGCGATTGCGAACGACGGTGGCACGACGTCCACCAGCGGCAACGGCGCCATCCAGAAGTTCGGCAACTCGGCCACGTACGGGAACATGAGCCCCCAGATGGCGCTCATCCAGGGCTCCCTCAACAAGCCCTGCATCGGCCTGCCCGCCAAGGTCAACGCCGGTTCCCTCATCGGTTTCGTCCCGATCGCCGTCCAGGACATCAACGTTCTGTCGGCCCCGCAGAACCAGCAGTGTGTCGAGAACTCGACGCAGGCCAAGGGCGACGAGCCCCTGTCGCACATCCTCGACGACATCCCGGTCCTGTCCGGCAACGGCGTGGGCAACAACTGATCACCGCCACCAGCACCACCGGCGCCAACTGAGCCGGGCGTACATCCGGGCTCACTTCGAGCCTTCGCCAGCGGGCCGTCGACTTCTCGGCGGCCCGCTGGCCTACGTTGCGTCAGGTGACGACGAGACACCCTTTGTTCCGGTTTTCCCGTCTTTCCCGCCTGTGCGGTGTCGCGTTGCTGTGTGCAGCGACCGCGATCGGCTGTGGCGCGCCACAGCAGCCGCCCCTGAGACCCGCGGGTGGCGCCGCCCCCGCCAAGGGAACCGACATCCTGCTGCTGGGCACGGACAGCCGCGCCACCATCACCGAGCAGGAACGCCGCGAGTTCCACGCCGGCGGCGTCGCCTGCAACTGCGCCGACGTGATGATGCTCGTGCACGTGTCCGCCAAGCGCGACCGCGTCAGCGTGATCAGCCTGCCGCGCGACTCCTTCGCCACGATCCCGGCGTACAAACCCAAAGCATCGGCGAAACAGCGCCCCGCGCATCCCGCGAAGCTCAACGGCGCGTACGCGGAGGGCGGTGCGACGCTCCTGGAGCGGACGGTGGAGGCGGCGACCGGGGTGAGTGTCGAGCAGTACCTACAGCTCGACTTCCGGCGGTTCATCGACGCCGTCAACCAGGTCGGCGGGGTCGAGGTGTGCACGAAACGGCGGCTCAAGGACTCCAAGACCAAGCTGAACCTGGCGCCGGGACAGCATCTGTTGGGGGGCGGGCAGTCCTTGCAGTACGTCCGCTCGCGGCATGTCGACCTGAGTGCCGACCTCGGGCGGATCCAGCGGCAGCAGCGGTTCCTGGTCTCGGCGCTGGAGCAGCTGACCGCCCGCAAGGTGCTCACCGACCCGGTGGCCATGGGCCGGGTGGCCCGGACGCTGCTCGGTCCGGCCAAGGTCCAGCAGGGCTTCGGGAAGGACGGCGTGAAGGCACTGGTCTCGCTCGCGTCGGCACTGAGCAAGCTACCGGCCACGCGGACGGAGTTCGCCACCGTGCCGACCGCCGGGTTCAACCCGCCGAAGACGGGCATCGGTTCGACTCTGCGCTGGGACGCCGCGAAGGCCAAGACGATGTTCACCAAGGTGCGCGAGGACCGGCCGCTGATCGCGGCGGGTACGGATCCCAAGCCCGCCGATCCGCCGGTGTTCGGCAAGGACGTGCCGGTGCGCGGGAACCGGCTGGCGTGTCCCTGAGCAGGGCGGCTGGGCGGGAGGCAAACGACCCGTTTTACCCCATACGACCGCTCATACACTTCTCCCGCTGGGCCAAACGGGGCAATCACCGCAACCCTGGCGAGGGTTGAACCGTTGACGATCACGCAGCTCCTCACCGGAGTCCGCTTTTCGAAGGGAATGAACATGAAGAAGCTGTGGGCAACCGCGGCCCTCGCCGCCTCCGTCGCCGCCATCTCGGCCACGGCAGCGCCCCAGGCCCTGGCGATCGCCGATGACGGTGGCACGACGTCCATCAGCGGCAACGGTGCCGAGCAGGAGTTCGGCAACTCGGCCACGTTCGGTGACATGAGCCCGCAGCTCTCCCTGGTCCAGGGTTCGCTGAACAAGCCGTGCATCGGCCTCCCGGCCAAGCTCAACCTCGGTGCCCTCGCCGGCGCTGTGCCGATCGCCGTCCAGGACGTCAACGTTCTGTCGTCCCCGCAGAACCAGCAGTGTGTCGAGAACTCGACGCAGGCCAAGGGCGACGAGCCCCTGTCGCACATCATCGACGACATCCCGATCCTGTCCGGCAACGGCGCCGGCAACAGCTGAGCCTCCCCGCTCGGTTGCGACGGCGGGTCACCGGTTCTCCGGTGGCCCGCCGTTCGGCTTTTGTGCGGGGCGCTCCGCTTGTGGGTACTCCGTCGGGCTGCGGAGCGAGGGGGCAGTCGTGGTTTGTCGGCTGCGGGACGGTGGGGGCTGGTCGCGCGGTTCCCCGCGCCTCTGTGGGGCGCCCGTTCAGTCTTCGTAGCGGTTCGCCTGGTCTATCGCCTCGGCCAGTTGGCGTACCGCCTTGTCCTCCGTGGTGTCCGCCAACTTGTCTGCCCTGTCGGCCAGTTCGCCCAGCGATGGAGCGCCGGGCAGGGGGGTCCGGTCGTCGTCGCCCTTGCGTAGGGCGTCGGCGAAGTAGGCGGCCACCGCGGTGACCTGGAGGCGCGGCGGGGCGTCCCAGAGCGCCTTGTCCACCGACCGCGTCTCCAACTGGCCCGATTCCTCGTGCGATTCGCGGGTTTCCGGGTCGAGCCAGCGGACCGTTGCCGTGGCCAGGTGGCCCGAGGCGGACCGCTTGGTGCGGACGGCGTACAGGGCCGTCACCGTGTGGCCGGGGCCCACCTCTCCCCCGTCCACATGGTCGTCGCGGAAGTCGTCGTCGGCGACGCGGCGGTTGTCGTAGCCGATCAGGCGGAACTCGGCGACCGTCTCCGGGTCGAAGGCGACCTGGGTCTTCGCGTCACGGGCTGTGAGGTCGAGGTTGCGCGGGAGCTGCTCGGAGAACACCTTGCGGGCGTCGGTCTCGTTCGACACGTAGGTGGTGTTGCCGTCGCCCTTGTCGGCGAGGCTTTCCATCAATGCGTCGCCGTAGTCGCTGCCCACGCCGACGCCGAACAGGGTGATGCCGTGTTCGCGGCGGGCGCCGGAGATGCGGTCGAGGATCGAGTCGGCTTCGGTGTCGCCCGTGTTGGCCAGCGCGTCCGAGATCAGCACGACCCGGTTGGTGGCGCCCTCGCGCAGGCCCTTCACGGCGGTGGCGTAGCCGGTGCGCACGCCCGCGCCGAGGTTGGTCGAATCGGTCGGTTCCAGTGCGTCGATCGCGTGGTGGACGCGGTCGCGGTGGCCGTCGAGGCGGGTCATCGGCAGGACGGTCTCGGCCTCGTCGCTGAAGGTGACGATGGCCACCGAGTCGTCGTCGCGCAGTCGGTCCGTCATCACGCCGAGGGAGTCCTTGGCGAGGTCGAGGCGGCCGGGCTCTTCCATGGAGCCGGAGACGTCGATGACGAAGGTGAGGGCCGCGGGCGGGCGTTCGCCCCGCTGCTCGGCGGTGCGGGTGGCGAGGCCCACGCGGACGAGGGACCAGTCCGCGCGGTCGGTGCGGGCGCCGTCGACGGTGACCGAGAAGCCGTTGCCGTCGGGGCGTTCGTAGTCCTGGCGGAAGCTGTTGACGAACTCCTCCGGGCGGACCGTCGACGGGTCGGGGCGGTGGCCGTCGGCGAGGGTACGGCGCGCGTAGCCGTACGAGGCGGTGTCGACGTCGAGGGCGAAGGTGGAGAGGTAGTCGGGGGACGGGGCGAAGTCGCCTTCGGTGTCGTCCTGTTCGCCTTCGCTCCGGTCGCCGTCCCGCTGTTCGCCGGAGCCGTTGCCCTGGGCGGGGGCGGGTGCGGGTGCGTATCCCGAGCCGCCGCCGGAGTTCTGCCGGCTGTCCGCCTTGCTGCTCTGGCCGCTGCCACCGTCGTCGCCGCTGCACCCCGTGAGCAGCAGACCGCTCGTGGCCGTCAGTGCGATCAGGGTGCCTCGCAGGCGTCGTATTCGGTGAATCCGCGTCCTGGTCCGCTCCATCTGCTGTGCCCCCTCCGTCGATTGACGTCGAGCGACGTCAACTCCTGTGACTGTGACGGCGGAGGGGGCCGGAATGTGCGGTACGGGGTGTTGCGGATGGATCTCGAAGTGGCCACGAAGGACGGCTGTCGAGACCGGTTGGTGATCCTCCGGTGATCTAAGAGACGACGTCCTTGCGGGCGAAACCCCGGAAGGCCAGGGCGAACAGGATGAGGGCGTACGTTATCGAGACGGCCGTCCCCTGGATCATGCCGCTCCACTCCGGGCGGGGCTGGATGGCGTCGGCCCACGCGAACTGCCAGTGCGCCGGCAGGAAGTCGCGCCAGTCGCCGAGGGCTGTCACGGCATCCAGGACGTTGCCGACGATGGTCAGGCCGACGGCGCCGCCGACCGCTCCCAGGGGGGCGTCCGTCTTCGTCGACAGCCAGAACGCCAGTCCGGCGGTGACCAGTTGGGACACGAAGAGGTATCCGACGACCACCACAAGGCGCTGGGCCGCCGTGCCCGCGGCGAGCGAGCCGCCGGTGGGCATCTCCAGTGGGCCCCAGCCATAGGCCGCCGTGCCGACCGCGACGGCCACGACCGGCAGCAGCACCATCGCGGCGAGGCTCATGCCGAGGGCGACGGTGAGCTTGGACCACAGGAGGCGGGCGCGCGGGACGGGGGCCGCGAGCAGATAGCGCAGGGAGGACCAGCTCGCCTCCGAGGCGACTGTGTCCCCGCAGAACAGGGCGACGGGGATGACGAGCAGGAAGCCCGCGGAGACGAAGAGGTTGACGGCGACGAAGTTGGCACCGGACGCGGTGGCCGTGTCCATCAGGGTGACCTGGCCGTTGCGAGCGCCGGGGTCGCCGCCGATCGCGAACGCGGCGACGAGGATGAACGGCAGCGCGGCGAGGATGCCGCCCATGACGAGCGTACGGCGGCGCTTGAGCTGGCGGACCAGCTCGACGCGCAGGGGCAGTGTCCGCCGGGCGCGGTACCCGTCGGCCGTCTCCGCCCGCTCCACGATCGTGGTCGTCGTGCTCATGCGGAACCTCCGATCAGGGTGAGGAACGCGTCCTCGAGGCGGCGGTGGGGGCCCACCGACTCCACGGGGACTTCCAGGCGGACGAGTTCGACGACGAGGCGCTGGGCGCTGCCGCTCTCGGGGGTGAGGCGGACGAGGAGGCCGTCGTCGGTGCGTACGGCGGACTCGATGCCCGGCAGGGCGGCGATCTTCTCGACGACCGGCTCCTCCACGGGGGTGGTGGTGCCGACGAGCAGGGTGTCGCCGGAGCCGATGATCTCGCTGACGGGGCCCGCCTGGACCAGTCGGCCCCGGTCCATGACGACGAGGTGCGTGCAGGACTGCTCGATCTCCGCCAGCAGATGGCTGGAGACGATCACCGTGCGGCCGGCCGCCGCGTACCGGATCATCACCTCGCGCATCTCGCGGATCTGGGGCGGGTCGAGGCCGTTGGTCGGTTCGTCGAGGATGAGGAGGTCGGGCAGGCCGAGCATGGCCTGGGCGATGGCGAGGCGCTGGCGCATGCCCTGGGAGTACGTGCGGACCGCGCGCGCGAGTGCGTCGCCGAGGCCCGCGATCTCCAGGGCCTCCTCCATGTGGGCGTCCTCGGCCGGACGGCCGGTCGCCTGCCAGTACAGGTCCAGGTTCTCGCGGCCGGAGAGGTGCGGGAGGAAGCCGGCGCCCTCGACGAAGGCGCCGACGCGGGAGAGGACGGGGGCGCCGGGGCGGATCGCGTGCCCGAAGACGCGGATCTCGCCGCCGTCGGGCTTGATGAGGCCCATCAGCATGCGCAGGGTGGTGGTCTTGCCCGCGCCGTTGGGGCCGAGGAGCCCGAGGACCTGGCCCTTCTCGACGCGGAACGACACGTCCTGTACGGCGTACCGGTCCGACGACTTCGCGTACCGCTTGCTCAAGTCGGTGATCTGGAGGGGGACTTCCGCGAGTTCGGGATCCGGGGCGGACGGTGCAGCCGTGCGCCGGCGACCCGACAGGAGCAGGGCGAGGGCGATCACGGCGCCCGTGAGGGGCAGCCACCACACCCAGGCGGGCAGCCCGGCCGACGCCGTGGTGACCCCGGGGGCGGTGGGGATCGTCAGGTCGCTCCTGACGGAGACGGTGTACGTGGCCGGGGCGGCCGGTGACGCGTAGCCGAGGTCCGTGGAGGCGAGGACCAGGCGGAGGCGGTGGCCCTTTTCCACCTTGTGGTCGATCGCCGGGAGGGTGATCGCGACGTCCTTGCCCTCCTTGGCACCCTCGACCCTGAGGGGGGTGACGAGCTGGCCCGGCAGCACCTGCTGCCTGCCGTTCGCGGAGACGTCGTACACCTTGGCGAAGAGGACGGCGTCCTCGCTGGTCGCCTTGACGTGGACGGTGGCCGTGGGCGAACCGGTGATCTGGACGTCGTCGGCGACCGGCGCCGATTCGAAGCGGGCGTTCTGCCCCGGGAAGTCGAGCGAGACGCCGACTCCGAAAGAGGAGAGCTGGGACAGGCCGCCCGCCGCGCCGAGGCCGGGCAGGGAGGAGACGGCGGGTGGGGCGGCGCCGGCCGGGTTGTCGAACGTCTGCTCCCTGCCGGTCAGGGTGATGGCGCGCTGCCCGCTCTCCAGGCCCGGGTAGCTGTCCGAGGTGGCGCCGCGCAGGGTGGCCGTCCCGTCGGTGGAGTTGACGCCGCCGGTGCGGGTGACGCGGAAGGCGGGGCCGGTGTCGGTGCCCTTGTCGCCCTTCAGATACCGGTCGAACCAGGAGGTGACCCGGGACTCGACGCGGCTCGTCTCCAGGTCGCCGCCGTCATGGCCGCCCGCGATCCAGTCGACGTCCACGGGGGCGCCGCCCGCGCGGATCGCCTTCGCGGCGGCGTCGGCCTGGCCGAGCGGGAAGAGGGAGTCGGTCTGGCCCTGGATCAGCAGGGTGGGCACCTTGATGCGGTCGCCGACGGCGGACGGCGACCGGTCGGCGAGGAGGGTGGTGGCCTCGGCGTCCGGCTTACCGGCCTCGGCGACCCGGTCGTACATCCGGCACAGCGCGGCCTCGAACTTCTCGCAGCCGCCGCCGGTGTTGATGAAGATGCCGGCCCACTGTTTCTTGAAGACGCCGTTCGGGAAGAGGGCGTCCGCGAGGTTCCAGTAGGTGATCGCGGGCGCGATGGCGTCGACCCGCTGGTCGTACCCGGCGGCGAGCAGGGAGATGGCGCCCCCGTAGCTCCCGCCGGCCATGCCGACGCGCGGGTCACCCTTCTTGTCGAGCTGGACCTCGGGCCGCCGGGCCAGCCAGTCGATCAGCTTGGAGACATCGGCGACCTCGGCCTTCGGGTCGTTCAGCCCTATCTTCCCGGTGGATCTGCCGAAGCCCCGGGCGGACCAGGTCAGCACCGCGTACCCGTCGCGGGCGAGGTCCTGGGCCTGGCCGCGCGTGTCGTCCTTGCTGCCGCCGAAGCCGTGGGCGAGCAGGACGGCGGGGCGGCGGCGGGACTCCGAACCGGCGGTGAAGTACGAGGTGTCGACGCGCACCCCGCCGCCCATGTCCATGACCCGATCGGCGCGGCGCACAGCGGGCGCGTCGTCCGAGGCGACGGCCGTCCACGTACCGGCGCCGGCGAGCAGGACGACGACGGCGGCCACGCCGGCGATCAGCCGTCGTGGCCGGGGCCGCGCTCCCCGCAGTCCGGGCATTCGAAGATCCATGCGTCAACGGTACGGGCCGCCACTGACATCCGGGCCAGCCACCGGGCGGAACCTTCCACCATCCTGCGGGCGTACGGCACGGGTCCGGTGTACTCCAGTCGTGGTACGAAAAGGCTCATGGAAAATCGGTCTGTGGCGATTCGCCGCGCCGTGACGATCGCGGAGGTGGCTGCCGCCGAGCCCCTCTTCGACAACCCGGTGCGCCCGGAGTGGGCGGAACGCTTCCTGACGTCCGCCGGACATCACCTGTACCTGGCCTACGAGCCCGGCGAGGACGCCCCCGTCGGCTTTGTGAGCGGCATCGAGACCATCCACCCCGACAAGGGTGCGGAGATGCTGCTGTACGAGTTGGGGGTGGCGGAGTCGCACCGGCGCAAGGGGATCGGGCGGGCGCTGGTGGGGCGGCTGGCCGAGCTGAGCCGTGAACTCGGCTGCCACGGGATGTGGGTGCTCGTCGACACGGACAACGACGTCGCCCTTGCCACGTATCGGAGCGCGGGCGGGAAGGACGACGGGGGGTGCGCGGTGGTGGGGTGGAAGTTCGAGTAGGCGGTCGCACGCGCGTACGGCGGTGCCCCGCCTCCGGAGGGAGACGGGGCACCGGCGTACAGAGCGGACTGCTTCAGTGGTTGCGCGGGAATCCCAGGTCCACGCCCGACGGGCCGTCCGCCGGGTCCGGCCAGCGGGTCGTGACGACCTTGCCCCGGGTGTAGAAGTGGGTGCCGTCGTTGCCGTAGATGTGGTGGTCTCCGAAGAGGGAGTCCTTCCAGCCGCCGAACGAGTGGTAGCCCACCGGGACCGGGATCGGGACGTTGACGCCGACCATGCCGGCCTCGACCTCCAGCTGGAAGCGGCGGGCCGCGCCGCCGTCGCGGGTGAAGATCGCGGTGCCGTTGCCGAAGGGGGAGGCGTTGATCAGCGCCAGGCCCTCCTCGTACGTGTCGACGCGCAGGACGGTCAGGACGGGGCCGAAGATCTCGTCCTGGTAGGCCTTCGCGGACGTGGGCACCTTGTCCAGGAGCGAGATGCCGATCCAGTGGCCGTTCTCGAAGCCCTCGACCGTGTAGCCGCTGCCGTCGAGGACGACCTCCGCGCCCTCGGCCGCCGCGCCGGTGACGTACGACGCCACCTTGTCGCGGTGCACGGCGGTGATGAGCGGGCCCATCTCGGAGGTGGGGTCGTTGCCGGGGCCGATCTTGATCTTCTCGGCGCGCTCGCGGATCCTGTCCACCAGTTCGTCGCCGATCGCGCCGACCGCGACGACCGCCGAGATCGCCATGCAGCGCTCGCCCGCCGAGCCGTAGGCGGCGGAGACGGCGGCGTCGGCCGCCGCGTCCAGGTCCGCGTCCGGGAGGACGAGCATGTGGTTCTTGGCGCCGCCCAGGGCCTGGACGCGCTTGCCGTTCGCCGAGGCAGTGGTGTGGATGTAGCGGGCGATCGGCGTCGAACCGACGAACGACACCGCCTTGACGTCCGGGTGCTCCAGGAGGCGGTCGACCGCCACCTTGTCGCCGTGGACGACGTTGAAGACGCCGTCCGGCAGCCCCGCCTCGGACAGCAGTTCGGCCAGCTTCATCGCCGCCGACGGGTCCTTCTCGGACGGCTTCAGCACGAAGGTGTTGCCGCACGCGATGGCGAGCGGGAACATCCACATCGGCACCATGGCCGGGAAGTTGAACGGCGTGATGCCGGCGACGACGCCGAGGGGCTGGCGGATCGACGCGACGTCGACACTGCTCGCCACCTCCGTCGACAGCTCACCCTTCAGCTGCACGGTGATACCGCACGCGAGTTCGACGATCTCCAGGCCGCGGGCGACCTCGCCGAGCGCGTCGGAGTGGACCTTGCCGTGCTCCGCCGTGATCAGCTCGGCGATCGCGTCGCGGTTGGCGTCCAGCAGCGCGCGGAACTTGAAGAGGATGCTGCTCCGCTTGGCGAGCGAGGACGTGCCCCAGGTCGCGTACGCGTCCTTGGCAGCGGCTACCGCCGCGTCGACCTCGTCGACCGTCGCGAAGGCGACCTTCGTGGTGACCGCGCCGGTCGCGGGGTCGGTGACCGGCCCGTACGTACCCGACGCGCCCTCGACGGTCTTGCCGCCGATCCAGTGGTTGACGATCTTCGTCATGCCCAGGTTCTCCTTCACAGATGGCGGCGTCGGGTAGAGACGTGCCGTTCGTACAGCTCACGTGCCTTGACCGCCGACGGGCGGGTCGCGGTCTCGGCCACAGGAACATCCCACCAGGCCTGCGCCGGAGGCGCGCCCGACACTGTGTCTGCCGTTTCCGTCTCGACGTAGACACAAGTGGGAGTGTCGGCGGCACGGGCCTCGGCGAGCGCCGCCCGCAACTCCCGTACCGTCTTCGCGCGCAGGACGCGCATGCCCAGGCTCGCCACGTTGGCGGCCAGGTCCACGGGCAGCGGGGCGCCCGTGTACGTACCGTCGTCCGCCTGATAGCGGTAGGCGGTGCCGAAGCGCTCGCCGCCCACCGACTGCGACAGGCCGCCGATGGACGCGTAGCCGTGGTTCTGGATCAGGAGGAGCTTGATGGCGATCCCCTCCTGTACGGCCGTCACGATCTCCGTCGGCATCATCAGGTACGTGCCGTCGCCCACCAGCGCCCATACGGGACGCTCGGGCGCCGCCAGTTTCACACCGATCGCGGCCGGTATCTCGTATCCCATGCAGGAATAACCGTATTCGAGGTGGTACTGGTCGTACGATCTCGCGCGCCAGAGTTTGTGCAGGTCGCCGGGGAGCGAGCCGGCCGCGTTGATGAGGATGTCCGACTCGTCGGCGATGGCGTCCAGCGCGCCCAGGACCTGCGGCTGCGTCGGGCGTACGTCCGGTTCGTCGGCCTCGTAGGCGGCGTCGACGCGCTGTTCCCAGCGTTCCTTGTCCTCGGTGTATTCGGACGCGTAGGCGTCCGTGACGCGGTGGTCGTGGAGCGCCAGGGCCTCCGTCAGCTGCTGCAGGGCGCTGCGGGCGTCCGCGATCAGTGGGGTGGCGGACAGCTTGTGGCCGTCGTACGGGGCGATGTTGAGGTTGAGGAAGCGGACGTCCGGCGCCGCGAACAGGGTGTGGGAGGCCGTGGTGAAGTCCGTGTAGCGGGTGCCGATGCCGATCACCAGGTCTGCCAGACGCGCGAGTTCGTCCGCCGTCGCCGTTCCCGTGTGGCCGATGCCGCCCACGTCCTGGGGGTGGTCGTGGCGCAGGGAGCCCTTGCCGGCCTGGGTGGAGGCGACCGGGATGCGGGTCGCCGCGGCGAACTCCGCCAACGTCTCCTCGGCGCGGCTGTGGTGGACTCCGCCGCCCGCGACGATCAGGGGGCGGCGCGCGGTGCGGATCGCCCGTACCGCTTCGGTCAGTTCGTCGGGGTCGGCGGCCGGACGGCGTACGTGCCACACGCGGTCGGCGAAGAACTCGTCCGGCCAGTCGTACGCCTCGGCCTGAACGTCCTGCGGGAGAGCGAGAGTTACCGCGCCCGTCTCGACGGGGTCGGCGAGGACCCGCATCGCCGACAGCGCCGCCGGGATCAGCGCCTCGGGGCGGGTGACGCGGTCGAAGTACCTCGACACCGGGCGCAGACAGTCGTTGACCGACACGTCGCCCGCGTACGGGACTTCGAGCTGCTGGAGGACCGGGTCCGCCGAGCGGGTCGCGAAGGTGTCGCCGGGGAGGAGCAGCACCGGGAGGTGGTTGATCGTGGCGAGCGCGGCGCCGGTGACGAGGTTGGTGGCGCCCGGACCGATCGACGTCGTCACGGCGTGGGTGGAGAGGCGGTTGGACTGACGGGCGTAACCGACTGCCGCGTGCACCATGGACTGTTCGTTGCGGCCCTGGTGGAACGGCATGTCGTCGGCGTACTCGACGAGCGCCTGGCCGAGCCCGGCGACGTTCCCGTGGCCGAAGATGCCCCAGGTGGCCTCGATCAGCCGGCGCCGGACGCCGTCCCGTTCGGTGTACTGGGCGGCGAGGAAGCGGACGAGGGCCTGGGCGACCGTGAGCCTCGTCGTGGAGCTCGGGGTGGGCGGCGTCATCACTGTTCCCCCGTGGTGGGTACGGGTGCCAAGTGAACCTCCGGCGCGGGGCCGTAGCGAGCGGGGAGTCGTCGCCCACACTTCGCTCCTGCCAGGGCGAAGCGGCCTCCCGCGCCGGAGGCGATCAGTGCCCGGGCGTTACGGGGGGCGTGCACGCGGTCGGCGACCGGCGCGAACACCCTTTCCCCACCCAGGAGTTGGAACTCGTCGTACGCCGTGCCGCAATCCGCCCGCACGGTACAGGCGTCGTGCCCCTCGGTCAGCGCGCGCATCACAGCAGTCCGACTGCGGTGTCCACGGCCGCCGACACATCGCCGTCCGCCGGGTACAGCAGCGAGCGGCCGACCACCAGGCCCTGGACGGTGGGGAGTTGGAGCGCGCCGCGCCACTTCTCGTACGCGCCCTCCTGGTCGTCCCCGACCTCGCCGCCGAGCAGCACGGCGGGCAGGGTGGACGTCTGCATGACCTCGGCCATGTCGTCCGGGTTCTCCGTGACGGGCACCTTCAACCAGGTGTACGCCGAACTGCCGCCCAGGCCCGACGCGATGGCGATCGACCTGGTGACGGCCTCGGCGGACAGGTCGTTGTGGACCTTGCCGTCGGGGCCGCGCCCGCTCATGAACGGCTCGACGAAGAGCGGCAGTTGACGTTCCGCCATCGCGTCGATCGCGTGGGCCGTGGACTCCAGCGTGGTGAGGGAGCCCGGGTCGTCGTAGTCGATGCGCAGGAGCAGCTTGCCCGCGTCGAAGCCGAGGCGTGCGATGTCCTGGGGGCGGTGGCCGGTGAAGCGGTCGTCGAGTTCGAAGCTGGCGCCGGAGAGGCCGCCGCGGTTCATCGACCCCATGACGACCTTGCCGTCCAGGGCGCCGAGGAGGAGCAGGTCGTCCAGGATGTCGGCGGTCGCGAGGACGCCGTCGACACCGGGGCGGGACAGCGCGAGGCACAGGCGTTCGAGCAGGTCGGCGCGGTTGGCCATGGCCAGCCTGCGGTTGCCGACCCCGAGGGCGCCCCGGGCCGGGTGGTCGGCGGCGACGATCATCAGCCGGCCGGAGTCCCCGAGGAGGGGTCGGCGCGTCCGGCGGGCGGCGGCCTCCGCGATGGCCTCGGGGTGCCGGGCGCGGGTGGTGGCGAGGGCGGAGATGTCGACGGGGGCGAGGGGGCCGAGAGGGCGGCCGGTGCCGTCGCCGGTCAGGGCGGCGGAGGTCATCGCACCGCTCCCGCCGCGAGGGCCGCCTCGACCTCCGCCGGGGTGGGCATCGCCGACGAGCACTCCAGGCGGGAGGCGACGATCGCGCCGGCCGCGTTGGCGTGCCGCATGATCGTCTCCAGGTCCCAGCCCTCCAGCAGACCGTGGCAGAGGGAGCCGCCGAAGGCGTCACCGGCGCCGAGGCCGTTGAGGACGGTCACCGGGAGCGGGGGCACCTCGGCGCTCTCACCCTTGCTGTTGACGGCGAGGACGCCCTTCGGGCCCTGCTTGACGACCGCCAGTTCGACTCCGGCGTCCAGGAGGGCGCGGGCGGCGGCGTGCGGCTCGCGTACGCCGGTCGCCACCTCCACCTCGTCGAGGTTGCCGACGGCGACGGTCGTGTGGCGCAGGGCCTCGGCGTAGAAGGGGCGCGCCGACTCGGGGTCGCGCCAGAACATGGGGCGCCAGTCGAGGTCGAAGACCGTCGTCCCGGCCTTCGCGCGGTGGGCGAGGGCGGCCAGGGTCGCCGTGCGGCTGGGCTCCTCACTCAGGCCGGTGCCCGTGACCCAGAAAATGCCCGCCTCACGGACCGCGTCCAGGTCCAGTTCGTGGGCGTCGATCTCGAGATCCGGCGCCTTGGGCTGCCGGTAGAAGTACAGGGGGAAGTCGTCGGGCGGGAACACCTCGCAGAACGTGACCGGGGTGTTGAGGCCGGGGACCGGGGTGACCCAGCGGTCGTCGACGCCGAAGTCCCGCAGGGCGTCGTGCAGATAGCGCCCGAAGGCGTCGTCGCCGGTCCGGGTGATCACCGCGGTGCTGCGCCCGAGACGCGAGGCGGCGACCGCGACGTTCGTCGCCGAGCCGCCGAGGAACTTTCCGAAGGACGTCACCTGGGCTAGCGGCACACCGGTCTGCAGTGGATACAGATCCACTCCGATCCGCCCCATGGTGATCAGGTCGTACGCCATCGAGTTCCCTTCGCGTTTTCTTCGGCTCACACGGCTCGCACGGCAACTCGCTCAGCGGCTCGCCCTCAGGTCTAGCCCGCCTCACCGAGCCCTGTCAATACTTTGTCCAGACATTCGGACCAGACCTTGACACGCCTCCCGGGGGCGGCCGAAGCTGACGCCCATGACTACGTCCCCCTCCTCCGCTTCCGCAGAGTCAGGCTCCCCGCTGTCGCGCATCCGGGTCGGCTCAGCGCCCGACTCCTGGGGCGTGTGGTTCCCGGACGACCCCCAGCAGGTTCCCTGGCAGCGCTTCCTCGACGAGGTCTCGCAGTCCGGGTACGAGTGGATCGAGCTGGGCCCGTACGGGTACCTGCCGACCGACCCGGCCGTCCTCACCGAGGAGACCGCCCGGCGCGGGCTGAAGGTGTCCGCCGGCACGGTCTTCACCGGGCTGCACCACGGCGAGTCGGTCTGGGAGAAGACCTGGGCGCATGTCGCGGACAACGCGGTGCTCGCCCAGGCCATGGGCGCGTCCCACCTGGTGGTCATTCCGTCCTTCTGGCGGGACGACAAG
The DNA here is from genome assembly GCF_001280005.1 of Streptomyces sp. NRRL WC-3618. Taxonomy (GTDB): domain Bacteria; phylum Actinomycetota; class Actinomycetes; order Streptomycetales; family Streptomycetaceae; genus Streptomyces. The sequence continues at coordinate 43,469 of NZ_LGDW01000270.1, forward strand.
ACCGGCGCGGTGCTGGAGCCGGACACCCTGACGCCCGAGCAGTGGCGCAACCTGACCACGCTGACCGAGCGGCTCGGCCACGAGGTGCGGGAGCGGTACGGCCTCCAGATCGTCGTTCACCCGCACGCCGACACGCACATCGACAGCGAGGCGAACGTCACCCGCTTCCTCGACGGCACGGACTCGTCGCTCGTCTCCCTGTGCCTCGACACGGGCCACTACGCCTACTGCGGCGGCGACAGCGTCAAGCTGATCGAGACCTACGGCGAGCGGATCGGCTACCTGCACCTCAAGCAGGTCGACCCCGAGATCCTCGCGGACGTACGGGCGAACGAGGTCCCGTTCGGTCCGGCGGTCGCCCGTGGTGTCATGTGCGAACCCCCGTCCGGCGTACCGGAGTTGGGGCCGGTGCTGGCCGCCGCGCAGAAGCTGGACGTGGACCTGTTCGCGATCGTGGAGCAGGACATGTACCCGTGCGAGCCGGACAAGCCGCTGCCGATCGCGCAGCGGACCCGGGCGTTTCTCCGGTCCTGCGGCGCGTAACGCTCCGCCGGGTTGGCGGTTCTTTGCCTGCGGGCCCGGCGGGGGCTTGTCGCGCAGTTCCCCGTGCCCCTAGGGGGCGCCGCCTAGCGGTGTGCGCCCCCTAGGGCAACGCGCCACTCCGGTCTGCGGGCCGGCACCTTTGCATCACTCGTGTCACAAATGCTTCCCTCGTGTCACATATGTCTCGCGTACGCGGTCTACGTCACGTCGTGTCAACAAATGCAGACCCAGGGTCACCAAAGGTCGTTTAACGGGCAATGGCTTTGTGATCGCCAAACGCAAACGTCCGGCTCCCCCGACGGCCGACCCTGGCCGACCCCGTGACGCGCGCACAGGGAGGTGCACCTATGACCGACCGACGGCTCTGGTCGTACAAAGAGATCGCCGCGCACATCCGCGTCCAGCCGGACACCGTGCGCTCGTACCGCAAACACGGCCTGCTGCCCGCGCCCGACCACGTGGAGAGCGGCAAGCCCTACTGGCACGCGGACACGGTCCGGGCGTGGGTCGCGTCCCGGCCGGGCAACCGCGGCCGAAGAGTCGACTGACGGCTGACAGCGGCTGACGAATATTCACCTGTGCCCCGCTCGCGGGTGGGGCACAGTCAGCGGCATGAGCAACGTCGCCGACTTCTCCGTCAAGCCCGTCCTCACCGGCGAGAAGGCCGTGCTGCGGCCGTTCACCGAGGACGACGTCCCCGTCATGGCCCGGATCCTCGGCGATCCCGAGGTGATCAGGCTCACCGGCAGTCCCGCCGAGGCGTTCGACCCGGACCGGCTGCGCGCCTGGTACACCACCCGGAACGCGCAGACCGACCGGCTCGACCTGGGCATCGTGGACCGGGCGAGCGGGGAACTCGTCGGCGAAGTGGTCCTGAACGAGTGGGACGAGAGCAACCGGAATTGCAACTTCCGGATTCTGGTCGGGCCGGGCGGGCGCGACCGGGGTCTCGGCACCGAGGCCGTCCGCCTCATCGTCGGGCACGCCTTCGAGCAACTGGGCCTGCACCGCGTGTCGTTGCACGTCTTTGCCTTCAACCCCCGGGCGCGCCGCGCCTACGAGAAGGCCGGTTTCGTGGCCGAGGGCGTCGAGCGCCAGACCCTGTTGCACGCGGGCGAGTGGATCGACGCCGTACGCATGTCCGTCCTCGCCCACGAGTGGGCCGCTCACCACGGGTATCCGGACCTCGCCGAGATCAGTGCCACGGCTCGATGACCGTCACGCCCGCCCCCGGCGCCGTACCCATCTCCGCCAGCGCGGCCGGTGACTCCGTCAGCGGGATGGTGGACGTGACCAGCAGATCCGGGCGCAGGACTCCGGCGCGCACGAGCTCCATCATCGGCGGGTAGGGGTGGGGGGCCCTGCCCGGGGGGCCCCGGAGTTTGAGTTTGAGGGGGATCGCGCGGGGCCTCGGGGCGGGGGGTGGGCCGGCGGCCGCGCGTCTCCACCCACCAGCCCTCCCGTGATGCAGTTGGTCGGGTCACCGCGCGGTGGCGGATGGGCTCCATCATCAGCGGGCAGGGCTGGGCGGCCATGCCGTGGCTGCCCAGGAGTTCGAGTTCGAGGGCGATCGCGCGGGCCATCGGGACGGGTGTCGAGCCGGCGTCCGAGGGCAGCAGACCCACCTGGATATGGCGGCCACGGCGCCGCAGGGAGTTCACCGAAGCCGCACAGGTGACCGGCGCGCCGAGCGCGTCCAGCGACAACTGGGCGCCGCCGCCGGTCAGTTCACGTACAGCCGCGGCCGTGTCGTCGGTCGTGGCCGCGTTGACGCACTCCGCCGCGCCGAACTTCCGCGCCAGCTCCAGCGCTCCGGGTGACACGTCGACCGCGACGACCCGGGCGCCGGAGGCCGCCGCGATCATCACGGCGGACAGGCCGACACCGCCGCACCCGTGCACGGCGACCCACTCCCCCGCGCTCACCCGCCCCTGCTGGACCACCGCCCGGTACGCCGTCGCGAACCGGCAGCCCAGGGAGGCCGCCGTGGCGAAGGCCATCCCCTCCGGGACGGCGACGAGGTTCACGTCGGCGTGGTCGAGCGCCACGAACTCCGCGAACGAACCCCAGTGCGTGAACCCCGGCTGGGTCTGCCGCTCGCACACCTGCTGGTCACCGGCCTGGCAGGACGGGCAGCTCCCGCACGCGCACACGAAGGGCACCGTGACCCGGTCCCCGGCCCGCCAGCCGCTCACCCGGGCGCCGACCGCCTCGACGACGCCGGCGAGCTCATGGCCGGGCACGTGCGGCAGCGCGATGTCCGAGTCGTGGCCCATCCAGCCGTGCCAGTCGCTCCGGCACAGTCCGGTGGCCTCGACGCGCACCACAACCCCGTGCGGCGCGGGCACCGGGTCCGGCACCTCCCGTACCTCGGCCGGCTCACCGAACCGCTCGAACACCACCGCGCGCATGCGTCCTCGCCCTCATCGTCGCCGTCCCTCGTACCGGAGATCTTGCCACCGTCATGAGCAAAGTACCCCCCAGGGGTATAGTAGGGTGAGAATCACAGGGCACGTGCGCCACGACGACGCCCTCGAAGACACCGCCAAGACACCGTGAAAACGCTTCGAAGCCACCTCGAAGAGGAGCAACGACATGACCACCCAGACCGACACCCCCGGCTCCGTAACCGCCGTCTACCAGGTGACCGGCATGAGCTGCGGGCACTGCGAGGGCTCGGTCTCGGCCGAGATCTCCGAGCTCGCCGGCGTCACCTCCGTGACGGCCGTCGCCGCCTCCGGCGAGGTCACCGTGGTGTCCGAGGCCCCGCTCGACGAGGCCGCCGTCCGCGCCGCGGTGGACGAGGCGGGCTTCGAGCTCGCCGGTCCGGCCTGACCCGTAGGGACGCGGAGACCATGACCAGCACCGGCATCAGCACCGAGAAGACCCCGACAGCCGCGCCCCACGAGGTCGAGCTGACCATCGGAGGGATGACGTGCGCCAGCTGCGCGGCCCGCGTCGAGAAGAAGCTCAACCGCATGGACGGCGTCTTCGCCACGGTCAACTACGCGACGGAGAAGGCCAAGGTCGCGTACGCCGAAGGGGTCGGCGTCGACGACCTGATCGCCACGGTCGTGAAGACGGGGTACACGGCCGAGGAGCCGCCCCCGCCCGTCGCCGTCGCCGAGGCGGTGGATGCCGAGCGGGAGGCGGCCGACCCCGAGCTGGCCGGTCTGCGGCAGCGGCTCGTCGTCTCCGTACTGCTGGCCGCTCCCGTCGTACTGATGTCCATGGTTCCCGCACTCCAGTTCGACAACTGGCGATGGCTCGCGCTGACGCTCGCCTCGCCGGTCGTCGTCTGGGGCGGACTGCCGTTCCATCGAGCCGCGTTCACCAACGCCCGGCACGGCGCGGCCACCATGGACACCCTGGTGTCGGTCGGCACGCTCGCCGCGTACGGCTGGTCCCTGTGGGCGCTGTTCTGGGGCGACGCGGGCCGGCCCGCGATGCCCGGGATGGACGACGGGATGGGGATACGCGAGAGCTTCTCGTTCACCGCCTCCCGTACGGGCGGCACCTCGGAGATCTACCTCGAGGTCGCCGCCGGGGTCATCGGGTTCCTCCTCCTCGGCCGCTATCTGGAGGCCCGCGCCAAGCGGCGCTCGGGCGCGGCGCTGCGGGCGCTCATGGAGCTGGGCGCGAAGGACGTCTCCGTGCTGCGCGGCGGACGTGAGGTGCGGGTTCCGGTGGGCGAGCTGGCGATCGGGGACCGGTTCGTCGTACGGCCCGGGGAGAAGATCGCCACGGACGGCATCGTCGTCGAGGGTGTCTCGGCGGTCGACGCGTCGATGCTGACCGGTGAGTCGATACCGGTCGACGTGAGCGCGGGGGACGCCGTCACCGGCGCGACCGTGAACGCCGGGGGCCGGCTGGTCGTCGAGGCCACGCGGGTCGGTGCGGACACCCAGCTCGCGCGGATGGCCCGGCTGGTGGAGGACGCGCAGAACGGCAAGGCCGAGGTACAGCGGCTCGCCGACCGGATCTCCGGGATCTTCGTCCCAGTGGTGCTGCTGATCGCGCTCGGTACGTTCGGCGCCTGGATCGGCATCACGGGTGACACCGTCGCCGCTTTCACCGCCGCCGTCGCCGTCCTGATCATCGCCTGCCCCTGCGCGCTGGGCCTCGCCACGCCGACCGCCCTCATGGTCGGCACCGGGCGCGGGGCGCAGCTCGGCATCCTCATCAAGGGCCCCGAGGTCCTGGAGTCCACGCGCCGCGTCGACACGATCGTCCTGGACAAGACGGGCACGGTGACCACGGGCCGGATGACCCTCCAGGAGGTGTACGTCGCCGAGGGGACCGACGAGAAGCAGGTGCTGCGGCTCGCGGGCGCCCTCGAACACGCCTCCGAACACCCGGTCGCCCGAGCGGTGGCGGCGGGGGCCGAGGAACGGGTCGGGGCGCTGCCGGAGGCCGAGTCCTTCGAGAACGTGCCCGGGAAGGGCGTACGCGGGCGCGTGGAGGGGCACGAGGTGGCCGTGGGACGGCTCACCGACGGGCTGTCGGGGCCGCTCCCGGAAGAGCTGGCCCACGCGAAGGCGGAGGCCGAGAGCGGCGGACGTACGGCCGTCGTGGTCGCCTGGGACGGGCGGGCGCGCGGGGTCCTCACCGTCGCCGACGCCGTCAAGGAGAGCAGCGCCGAGGCGGTGCGCGAGCTGCGCGCGCTGGGGCTGACGCCGGTGCTGCTGACCGGGGACAACCGGGCGGTGGCCGAGGCGGTGGCGAAGGCCGTCGGGATCGACCAGGTGATCGCGGAGGTCCTGCCCGAGGAGAAGGTCGACGCCGTACGCCGGCTCCAGGGCGAGGGGCGGACCGTCGCGATGGTCGGCGACGGGGTGAACGACGCGGCGGCGCTGGCCACCGCCGACCTGGGCCTGGCGATGGGTACGGGCACGGACGCGGCGATCGAGGCGAGCGATCTGACGCTGGTACGCGGGGACCTGCGGGTGGCCGCCGACGCGATCCGGCTGTCACGCAAGACGCTCGCGACCATCAAGGGCAACCTGATGTGGGCCTTCGGCTACAACGTGGCCGCGCTGCCGCTGGCCGCCGCCGGACTGCTGAACCCGATGATCGCGGGGGCGGCGATGGCCTTCTCCTCGGTGTTCGTGGTGACGAACAGCCTTCGACTGCGCACGTTCCGCTGAGATCGGCCCCGGACCTGCCAAAAGTTACCGGCAGTACGCCCAAGTAGGTGACATAGCCCCTATGGAGTCCTGCGCGAGCCTCACATAAGCTCTTCACAAGGCTCCCGCATCATCCTTACGCTTGGGCCCCGGTCGCGACAACCGGGATCCTGCGTTTCAGGGGACAGGTGCGAGAGACGCAGATCACAGTGCCGTGAACGTAACCATCGAAGGGCTCCGAAGGTCTAAGTTGGCGATGTCAGAGAGCGTCTTGGGGGGCGCTCGATGACGTCTGGGGATGTCTTGGGGGACGTCCTCGGAAATGCGTTGCCGGGACACGTACACCGGGAAGCTTGAGCGGCCCACCCCAGCGTGCGCGTCCCGGCAGACCGCACACAGCAGGAGTACGGCGAGTTTTGCTCGTTTTGCTCAAACGCCGCCCCAGCGGTGCACAACAACGGCTGCCTCGGCGGCCCGCATACCAGCGATAGCGAATTCAGGCGCTGTCCTCCAATACGCCCGGCCGGATCCCGTGGGGGGAATCCGCACCGGGACATGGGAAGGCGCCCTGTACGCCGGCCCGTGGGGGGACCGTCGGCAGGGCGCCTTCCGCTTTTTGCTTTTCACGGGGGCCGCGCCCCCGAAGGGGCGCGGGGCTGTGACATCTGCGGCTCCGCCGCGTGGGCGCGACCAGCCACAACGGACCCGCAGCGTTCTACCACCGCACAACCGGCGGAGCCTCTAGCGCTGTTCGACCGGCACGAAGTCCCGCTCGACCACACCCGTGTAGATCTGGCGCGGGCGGCCGATACGCGATCCCGGCTCCTTGATCATCTCGTGCCACTGGGCGATCCAGCCCGGCAGGCGGCCGAGGGCGAACAGGACCGTGAACATCTCGGTCGGGAAGCCCATCGCGCGGTAGATGAGGCCCGTGTAGAAGTCGACGTTCGGGTAGAGGTTGCGCGAGACGAAGTAGTCGTCGGAGAGCGCGTGCTCCTCGAGCTTCAGCGCGATGTCCAGCAGCTCGTCGGACTTGCCGAGGGCCGAGAGGACGTCGTGCGCGGCAGCCTTGATGATCTTCGCGCGCGGGTCGAAGGACTTGTACACCCGGTGGCCGAAGCCCATCAGGCGGACGCCGTCCTCCTTGTTCTTCACCTTGCGGATGAAGGAGTCGACGTCGCCGCCGTTCGCCTTGATGCCCTCCAGCATCTCCAGCACGGACTGGTTGGCGCCGCCGTGCAGCGGGCCCCAGAGCGCGGAGATGCCGGCCGAGATCGACGCGAACATGTTCGCCTGGGAGGAACCGACCAGACGGACCGTCGACGTCGAACAGTTCTGCTCGTGGTCGGCGTGCAGAATCAGCAGCTTGTCGAGGGCGGAGACGACGACCGGGTCGAGGTCGTACTCCTGGGCCGGCACCGAGAACGTCATACGCAGGAAGTTCTCGACGTAACCGAGGTCGTTGCGCGGGTAGACGAACGGGTGACCGATCGACTTCTTGTACGCGTACGCGGCGATGGTCGGAAGCTTGGCGAGCAGCCGGATCGTCGAGAGGTTGCGCTGCTTCTCGTCGAACGGGTTGTGGCTGTCCTGGTAGAAGGTCGACAGCGCCGAGACGACCGACGACAGCATCGCCATCGGGTGCGCGTCGCGCGGGAAGCCTCGGTAGAAGTTCTTGACGTCCTCGTGCAGCAGGGTGTGCTGCGTGATCTCGTTCTTGAACACGGAGAGCTCGTCGACGGTCGGAAGCTCACCGTTGATCAGCAGGAACGCCACCTCGAGGAAGGTGGACCGCTCGGCGAGCTGCTCGATGGGATACCCGCGGTACCGGAGGATGCCCTCCTCGCCGTCGAGGTAGGTGATCGCGGATTTATAGGCGGCCGTGTTGCCGTAGCCGCTGTCCAGCGTCACCAGACCGGTCTGAGCGCGGAGCTTCCCGATGTCGAAGCCCTTGTCGCCGACGGTGCTGTCGATCACCGGGTAGGTGTACTCGCCATCGCCGAACCGCAGTACTACAGCGTTGTTGGTGTGCTCGCTCACGTCATCCCTCACCGACGTTGTGCCTCTTCTTCGAGGTGCCCTGACTGTCTCTACCATCCCCCATTTGGCGCAGGAGAGTGCACTCGGGGTCGACCATTGGGCCTATCGGCGGCACTCAGTGCCGCCAACCAACTCATCCTGCCCCCCTTCGCCCTGGTTCCGGAAGTGCTGTGTGACCTTTGTGACTCATTTGATCGATCATTTCCGGCGATCACCCCGACACCGGCCCGCAACGGCTATGACTTCAGCCTGAAGTCCAGTGCGGTGCAGCGCCGTCCCGCCGACACCGTGCGCACCGCCTGGCCGATGGCCTTGCGCGAACCCACCAGCACCACCAGCTTCTTCGCCCGCGTGACGGCCGTATACAAGAGGTTGCGCTGGAGCATCATCCACGCGCCCGTGGTGACCGGGATGACCACCGCCGGGTACTCGCTGCCCTGGGAGCGGTGGATGGTCACGGCGTACGCGTGGGCGAGTTCGTCCAGCTCATCGAAGTCGTACGGCACCTCCTCGTCCTCGTCCGTCAGGACGGTGAGGCGCTGCTCGACCTCGTCGAGGGAGGTGACGACGCCGACCGTGCCGTTGAAGACGCCGTTCTCGCCCTTGTCATAATTGTTGCGGATCTGCGTGACCTTGTCGCCGATCCGGAAGACCCGGCCGCCGAACCGCTTCTCGGGGAGGTCGGGGCGTCCCGGTGTGATCGCCTGCTGGAGCAGCCCGTTGAGGTTTCCGGCGCCCGCGGGGCCCCGGTGCATCGGCGCGAGCACCTGGACGTCCCGCCGGGGATCGAGGCCGAACTTGGCCGGAATTCGTCGTGCAGCCACATCGACGGTGAGCCGGCCGGCCTCCTCCGTGTCGTCCTCGACGAAGAGGAAGAAGTCCTTCATGCCGTCGGTGAGCGGATGCTGCCCGGAGTTGATCCGGTGCGCGTTCGTCACGACACCCGACTGCTGGGCCTGCCGGAAGACCTTGGTGAGCCGGACGGCGGGCACCGGACTGCCGTCGGCCAGCAGGTCCCGCAGGACTTCGCCCGCGCCGACACTGGGGAGTTGGTCCACGTCCCCGACGAACAGCAGGTGCGCTCCCGGCGCGACCGCCTTCACCAGCTTGTTGGCGAGCAGCAGGTCCAGCATCGACGCCTCGTCCACGACCACCAGGTCGGCGTCGAGCGGGCGGTCCCTGTCGTAGGCCGCGTCGCCGCCCGGCTTCAGTTCCAGGAGGCGGTGGACGGTGGACGCCTCGGCGCCGGTGAGTTCGGCGAGGCGCTTGGCGGCGCGGCCGGTCGGGGCCGCGAGGACGACCTTGGCCTTCTTGGCGCGCGCCAGCTCCACGATCGAGCGGACCGTGAAGGACTTGCCGCAGCCCGGTCCGCCGGTGAGGACAGCCACCTTCTGCGTCAGTGCGAGCCGGACGGCCGCCTCCTGCTCGGGGGCGAGATCGGCCCCCGTACGGCCCTGGAGCCAGGTCAGCGCCTTGTCCCAGGCCACGTCGTGGAAAACGGGCATCCGGTCCTCGCCGGTGCGCAGGAGGCGCAACAGCTGGGCGGAGAGGGAGAGTTCGGCGCGGTGGAAGGGGACCAGGTAGACGGCCGTCACCGGCTCCGAGTCGCCGTCGGGGCCGGGGACCTTCTCCCGTACGACCCCCGGGTCCTCTCCCTCCTCCGGGGGCGCCGCGAGTTCGGCGAGGCACTCGATGACGAGGCCCGTGTCGACCTGGAGGAGCTTGACCGCGTCCGCGATCAGCCGTTCCTCGGGGAGGTAGCAGTTGCCCTGGTCGGTGGCCTGCGAAAGGGCGTACTGGAGGCCCGCCTTGACGCGCTCGGGGCTGTCGTGCGGGATGCCGACGGACTGCGCGATCTTGTCGGCGGTGAGGAAACCGATGCCCCAGACGTCGGACGCGAGGCGGTAGGGCTGGTTCTTGACGACGGAGATCGAGGCGTCGCCGTACTTCTTGTAGATGCGCACGGCGATCGACGTGGAGACCTCGACGGTCTGGAGGAAGAGCATGACCTCCTTGATCGCCTTCTGCTCCTCCCAGGCGTCGGCGATCTTCCTGGTGCGCTTGGGGCCGAGACCCGGCACCTCGATGAGCCGCTTGGGCTCCTCCTCGATGATCCGGAGGGTGTCCAGGCCGAAGTGCTGCGTGATCCGGTCGGCGAAGACCGGGCCGATGCCCTTGACCAGGCCGGAGCCGAGATAGCGGCGCATGCCCTGGACCGTGGCGGGCAGGAGGGTTGTGTAGTTCTCAACGGTGAACTGCTTGCCGTACTGCTGATGGGAGCCCCAGCGGCCCTCCATACGCAGCGACTCGCCGACCTGGGCGCCGAGCAGCGCGCCCACGACGGTGAGCAGGTCGCCGGCGCCGCGGCCGGTGTCGACCCGGGCGACCGTGTAGCCGTTGTCTTCGTTCGCGTACGTGATCCTTTCCAGCACGCCTTCGAGTACGGCCAGTTGCCGCTCGCCCGTGGACTTCCCCGCCTGGTTGGACATGATCCGACGGTACCGGGCGGGTGTGACAGCCCCGGCCTCCTGGACGGGGCCTCGGCTGTCACACCCGGTTCACCTCACGGGAAGTACGGCGTGTGGGTGATCGAGGAGATCTTGAGGTAGCGGGCGCCGTCGCCGGTGGCCCAGGTGGAGGAGTCCGGGTTGCCTGGCCAGTCGCCGCCGACCGCGATGTTGGCGATGAAGCGCAGGCCCGTGCCGGACGGGGCGCGGTACCAGGTGGTGCCCGTGGTGACGCCGTCCACGGCGAAGTCGATGTGGTCCGGGAACCAGCTGAACGAGTACCGGTGGTACGCGTTCGTCCAGGCGGCGGAGTTCTTCGAGAACTGCTGCTGGTTGTTGTTGACGTCGTGGGACGTCTGGTAGACGGTGCCCGGGTTCTGCCCCACGATCTCGGCGGCGTCGAACTCCGGGAGCCACGGGTTCAGGTACGCCGCCCACACCGCCGGCAGCAGGCCGCGCCCGTTGGGCATGTTCGCGGTGAAGCTGTACGTGCCGTACCCGTACAGCTTCGTCGACTCCACGCGGCCCGAGTAGTAGACCCCACCGCCGGCGTTGTACGCCTTGATGACCAGCGTGTTGCCCTCGTACCAGACGCAGTCCGGGCGGTACGTCTCCAGCTCGTTGTTGGGAGTCCACCTCCCGCTGATCTTGTTCCAGGAGTTGACGGTCACCGGGCTGCCCCAGGAGGCGGCCTGGGAGGTCTGCGCACCCAGCATCAGTGCGGGCGGTACGGCCAGGCCGGCGCCGAGTATGCGTCTGCGGCTCGGCATGGGCGGTGTGGGGGTCATCGCAGCTCCATTGCTTGGATGAACGAGGGAAGTGAGAGCGCTTCCACGCCCCACTTGTCGGTGGACTGTAAGGATCCGTTCGTCCATTGACAAGATGTGCCGCAAAGATCGACATGCGCCTTCACAGGTTGAACGCAACCGGGACAACAGGGACTGCCTGCGGAAACGCTCGCGGCAACGCCCACCCCCATCACGATCCGGTGATCGAGAACCGGCCAGGGGCTTGATTTACGTGCGTGTAATCGATTCCACCGGTCTTTCAATCGGCCGTGTAAACGATTCCACACGGCCATGCAGCCACAAGAACAGCCAGGTCTTACCCCATCAACACCAGCCGGGTGGGAACCAGCCCGGGATCTTGAATCAAGATCAAGGAGACAGCACGTGCTTGGTTCTCCGACTGGGACCGCACCAAGGGCCTCGACGTCATGACCAACCTCCTCCAGGCCAACCCCGGCATCAGCGGTGTCTTCGCCGAGAACGACGAGATGGCGCTCGGCGCGATCAAGGCGCTGGGCAGCAAGGCGGGCACGTCGGCGCAGGTGATCGGCTTCGACGGTACGCCGGACGGGCTGAAGGCGGTCGCGGACGGTTCGCTGTACGCGTCGGTCGCCCAGCAGCCCAAGGAGCTCGGGAGGATCGCGGTACGGAACGCGCTGCGGGTCGCCGAGGAGAAGGGCGTCGCGAAGACGGTGATGGTGCCGGTGAAGGTGGTCACGAAGGAGAACGTGGCGGGGTTCGGGGGCTGAGCCGGTCGCAGCTGGGGGCTGCGGGAAGCTGTGGGGAAGCGGGCAGGCCGGACGCCTCTTGTCGAGGCCGCCCGGCCTACCCGGTGGCGGACCGGGTGACGGAACTGGGCATTTCGCCCGTCCGGCCGGCCGTCAGCCGGTACAACTGATCTGTATGGGGAGACTGTTCATGAGCGACTACGACCTGCTGGTCGTGGGATCGGCCAACGCCGACCTGGTCACCGTGGTCGAGCGGCGGCCGGCGGCCGGTGAGACGGTGCTCGGGTCCGACCTGGTCGTCCACCCGGGGGGCAAGGGCGCCAACCAGGCGGTCGCCGCCGCCCGGCTGGGGGCGCGTACGGCGCTGCTGGCCCGGGTCGGCGACGACGGCCACGGCCGACTGCTGCTCGACTCGATGGTGGACGCCGGTGTCGACACGGTGGGCGTACTGGTCGGCGGGGCGCCCACGGGGGTCGCGCTGATCACGGTGGATCCGTCGGGCGACAACAGCATCGTGGTGTCGCCGGGCGCCAACGGACGGCTGGTGCCCGAGGACGTCCGGTCGGCCGGGAGCCTGTTCCAGGCGGCGCGGGTGGTGTCGGCGCAGCTGGAGATTCCGCTGGAGTCGGTCGTGGAGGTCGTACGGAACCTGTCTCCCGAGAGCCGGTTCGTCCTCAATCCGTCGCCTCCTCGCCCATTGCCGCGTGAAGTCCTGGCGGCCTGCGATCCGTTGATCGTGAACGAGCACGAGGCCCGGGTGATCGCCGGTGCGGACACCGAGCTCGGCGACTCGCCGGAGGACTGGGCGAAGGCGCTGCTCGCGCTCGGGCCGCGCTCGGTCGTCATCACGCTGGGCGCGCAGGGCGCGCTGGTCGCCATACGGGCCGGGGAGCGGGTACGGGTGCCGTCGGTACCGGTGGACGCCGTGGACACGACGGGGGCGGGCGACGCGTTCACCGCCGCGCTGGCGTGGCGGCTGGGCGCGGGCGAGTCGTTGGCCGAGGCGGCGGCGTACGCGGCCCGGGTGGGCGCGGTCGCGGTGACGCGGGCCGGCGCCCAGGAGTCGTTCCCGACCGCTGAGGAGGTCGAGGGTCTTTGAAGCGGGGCGGAATACTGAACCGTCATCTCTCGGGCGCGCTCGCCGAGTTGGGCCACGGTGACGGGGTGCTGGTGCGTGAAAGGGGGCGGCGAAGCTGCTGTACGAGTACTTTCCCGACGGCGCCCTCGCACTCGTCCCGCATGAGCGGCTCAAGGAGCTGTCGGCGGGGGCGCGGCTCGTCGTACGGACGGGGGAGGCCCGGCCGTACGCGAACGTGCTGCTGCGGTGCGGGGTCTTCTTCTGAGCCGGGTTTTCTTTGAGCCGGGTTCGGCTCAGAGACCCGAGCGGGTGAACGTCACATGGGTGACGCCGGTGGGCGAGGAGGTCGCCTGGACGTCGTAGTCCTTCTCGAGGTCCTCCAGTCCGTCCCAGAGGCGTACACCTCGGCCGAGCAGGACCGGGACGACCACCGTGTGCAGGTGGTCGATGAGCCCGGCGGCGAGGAAGTCGCGGACCACGGTGGGCCCGCCGCCGATGCGGACGTCCTGGCCGCCCGCCGCCTCGCGGGCCGTGTCGAGCGCCTTGGCGGGCGACGTGTCGAGGAAGTGGAACGTCGTGCCGCCCTCCATCTCGATCGAGGGGCGGGGGTGGTGGGTGAGGATGAAGGTCGGGGTGTGGAACGGCGGGTTGGGCCCCCACCAGCCCTTCCACTCCGGGTCCTCGTGCCAGCCGGGCGGGCCGAACTTCCCGGCGCCCATGATCTCGGCGCCGATCCCGGGCGCGAACTGCTGGGCGAAGGCGTCGTCGACTCCCTTGGCCCCGCCGGCCTGGTCGGTCATCTCGTGCCAGAACCGGGTGGTGAACATCCACTGGTGCAGCCTCTCGCCCGCGTGGCCGAACGGCGCGTCAAGGGTCAGCCCCTCACCGGTGCCGAAGCCGTCGAGCGAGATGGCGAAGTTGTGGACGCGGGCGAGTGACATGTGCGGCGACTCCGTTGCGGTGGGTGGGTGGCTGAGCTTCGCTGGTTCTTCCCGGGGCTCAAGGTAGCCGGGGGCGGGGTCGGGCGCCGGTTGAATTCGGCATCGAGGGGGCCATCCGTCGATCGGGCCCCCTCGCTCATGGAGCGTCCGCGCTGAGCGACGCGTGCTCGAGGTCGCCTCCCGATCCGATATTTCGCGAGGGGCGCTCCACCCTTCACCCGTAAGACAGATGAGAATGTCCCACTCCGGGTGTACGGGGGCTTTTGTGGATGCCAGGAATCTCTTCGACACCAGAACCACCTCCCGGCTCGTCCGACTCGAATGGTCGGTCGCTCTCGCCGTTTCCGGTGTTGCCGCTCTGACGCATCTTTCCGAGATCCGCTGGTGGCTTTTCGTTTCCCTTTTCCTCGTCATCGATCTCATCGGATACATTCCGGGCGCCATCGCCTATCGGCGAAGCCCTGCCGGACTCATCGGGCGCGGTTACTACGTCGCCTACAACCTGATGCACTCACTGGTCACCTGGGCCGTGTTCGCCGGGTTGTGGAGTTGGCTGGTCGGTGCGGAATGGGCGTTGCTGGCGCTGCCGATCCATCTTCTGGGAGACCGAGCCCTGTTCGGAAACACCCTCAAACCCTTCGGCGTGCCTTTCGAGCCCGCCACGCATCCGGAATTCGAGACCTTCCAGCGAGCCTACGAAGGGAAGGCGAGCGATGCCGTCCGCGTTTGATCTGGTGTCGGCCCACGCCGACAATCCCAGCGCGTTTCTCGCCCTCAACAGCGGAAACGAGTTCTTTCTCGACGAGCGTCACGACGGTGTCTGTGCCTTTCGGCCGGCCCGGCGTCATCTCCTCCAGCTCGGTGGCCCCTTCGCCGCCCCCGGCGACCGTGCCGGGCTGCTGGACGCCTTCCTCGAGCGGGCCGCGTCCGGGCGGCGGCGCGTCATCGCCGTACAACTACAGGCCGATGACGCCCAGTTGTACGCCTCTCGCGGGTTCACCGTGAACCAGATGGGGGCTTCGTACGCCGTCGATCTGACGCGGTTCACGCTGCGCGGGTCGCCGTTCGTGCGGCTGCGGAACAAGATCTCCCGGGCCCGGCGTGCGGGGGTGGAGGTCGCCGAGGTTGATCCCACGGACGCTTCGGACGCCTCTGACGCCTCGGGTGAGCTCGATCTCCTCGATCGTGAATGGCTGCGCGAGAAAGGGAAAAGAACGAAGGAGCTTCGGTTTCTCGTCGGGGAGCGTGGCGGGGCCGAGGAGAAGCGTCAGCGTGTTTTCACCGGTACCGTCGACGGGCGCATCGTGGGGTATGTCAGCTACTCCCCCGCCTTCGGCAGCCGTCCCGGTCGGCTGCACGATCTCAGTCGGCGTCGCGCGGACGCCCCGCCCGGCACGATGGAACTCATCAACTCGACCGCGATCGAGCGCATCACCGCCGAGGGTGACAAATGGCTGCACTTCGGATTCACGCCCTTCGTCGGGCTCGATCCGGCCCTCGAAGTTCCGGGCGCCAGTGGAACGGTGGCGCGTGTCCTGCGTTTTCTCGGTGAGCACGGCGAGCGTGTCTATCCCGCCGCCGCGCAGCTCGACTACAAGGAGAAATGGGCACCGCATGTCGTGCTGCCCGAATACATCGCCTTCCAGGGGCGGGTGACACCGGGCGCTTTGTGGCGGCTCGGGCGGGAGACCAACGCCATTTGATCACCCCCGTCCGATCACCCCTGGGCGCACCACACCGACCAACAACACCGGTGAACAAAACAAGCAAGAGGAGTTACTCATGCGCGACGTCGTCGTCCAGGTGGTCGTCGAGGAACGTACGGCCCGTCAGGCGTACGAGCTGATCTGCGACTTCCGCCGTTATCCCGAGCTGACCGACAAGGTGGACGAGGTCGTGGTGCATCCGCCGAAAGCCGACGGGTCGCTGCGGTCGGACTGGAGTGTCATCTTCCGCAACGGGCTGATGCGGTGGAGCGAGCTCGACCGGTTCGTGCCGGAGACGCTGACCGTCGAGTTCGAGCAGATCAAGGGCGACTTCGAGATCTTCCGCGGCTCCTGGGTGTGCGAGGAGCGGGAGTCCGAGGACGGCGGGGGCGCGGCGGTCACGGTGGTCACCTTCCGGTCCGAATTCGACCTGGGGATCCCGTCCCTGGCGGAGATCCTCGACCCGGTCGCCGAGAGCACCCTGCGGGACAACATCCTGCGCATCCTCGAAGGGCTCATGGGCCGGGTGATCCCCATGACCCCCATGAACCTCACCGCCGCCCGGCATGGCTGACCCGGGGTCGTCCCTGGCCACCCGGCCCGGTGTCGCCCAATGCCTCGACCTGTACGCCAAGTTGGCGTCCGGGGTGTGCGTCGTGACCACCCGGGGTCCCGCCGGACCGCCGGTGTGCGCCACCGTCTCCTCGGCGGCGGCCGTCTCCGCGTCCCCACCCCTGATGTCGCTGTGTCTGGCCAACGCCTCCCGTACCCTCGCCGCCCTCCGTCACCACGGCGCCTTCGCCCTCCACGTCCTCGACGAACGGCACCGCCCGTGGGCCGAGCGCTGCGCCGACCCGCTCGCCACCGCCGCCGAGCGGTTCGGCGAGGAGCAGGCGGCGTACGTCCATGACGTGCCCGTCCGCACCGACGCCCTCGCCTGGTCCGTGTGCGCGGTGACGGACATACGGGCGTACGGCGACCACCACCTCGTCGTCGGCGAGGTGCTCGCCGCCCACACCGGCACCGGGCGTCCGCTGCTCTGGTACGACCGTGGCTTCCACGGACAGGGAGGCGCGGCGTTCCATGGGTGAGCGGCACTCCCCCGACGACCTCTTCGACGTACCCGTGGCACCGGCACCGCCGTGGCGGGGCGGGCGCCCCGAGGATCACCAACTCCCGTCCGTACGGGGCCTGCTGAGCGCCGATTTCACTGTCGTCGGCGCCGGTCTGGCCGGCCTCTCCACCGCCTACCACCTGCTGCGGTACGCACCCGGCGCCGATGTCGCCGTAGTCGACGCGGGCCATCCCGCAGCGGGCGCCAGCGGCCACGGCACCGGTCTCCTCGGCCCCCGGGCGGGTCCGCCGGTCGACCGCGCGCTGCGCCGCCACGGCCCGGACGCGGCCCGTCGAATGCACCGGGCCAGCGAGGACGCGGTGGCCGGCGCCCTGGAGCTGTGCCGCGTCCTGGACGTGCCGGTGCGCACCGGCGAGCAGCTCGTCGTGGCACGCTCACCGGAGGGACTGGCCCGGCTGTCGGGACAGGCGGCGGCCTATCGCGCCCTCGGCCTGGACGTACTGTCCCTGTCGGCGGCCGGGGTGCGTGAGCGGATCGACGTGCCCTGTCAGGCGGGGCTCCTCCACCGGCACGCGGCCACCCTGGACCCCGCCCTGCTCACCGCCGCCCTCGCCGGAGCCTGCGCTGCGGGCGGGGCGCGTCTGTACGGGCGTTCACCTGTCGTCGGTCACCACGCCACCGGGTCCGGCGGCACCCGGCTGCTCTTTCCGCACGGTGAACTCCGTACGCACGCCGGGGTGTTCGCGGTCAACGGCGGGGCCGACGCGCTCGGCCTGCCCGTCGGGACGGTGGCGCCGCTGGAGGTGCACGCCATCGCCACCGAGCCGTTGAAGCCGGCGACGCGTGAGGTGCTCGGGGAGGCGTCGGGGGCCTCGTGGGTCGATGCGGCGCGGCTGGCTCCTTACTTCCGGCTGACACCGGAAGGGCGGCTGGTGCTGGGCGGCGGGCGGGCCTCTTTGCCGGGGGCGCCGGGCGGTGCCGGGGAGCGGCGGGACGACAGGGCCCGGCGGGCGACCTGGCAGTGGCTGGCGGAGCGGATGCGGGCCCTGCACCCGCTCCTCGCCGACACGGCCGTCACGCATCGCTGGACCGGCCGTATCGGTGTGACTCTCGACGACCTGCCCGTGGTGGGCCCGCTCGCCCAGAGCCCGGGGATGTGGTTCGTCGGGGGGTGCTGCGGTCATGGGCTGGCTCTGTCCGTCGCCCACGGGGGGTATGTGGCGCGGCAGTTGCTGGGTTTCCGTGAGGTGGACGGCGGTCCGGCGCTGCCCTGGCATCGCTCGGCCGCGCCACGGCTGCCGCTCGGTGGAGCGGGGCGCGTGGTGTTGCGCCGCCATCTCGACCGGCTGGACCGCCGGGTGAGAAGTGCCGCGTGAACGGTGAACGCTGACACTCGCGCCCAAGTCCGCGCAAATCCACCCGAGGGGCGCCTCGGCGGGAGATCGTAAGACCTGGTGGAGACCGAGAAAGAGGGGGAAGGCCCATGCCCGGCATGAAGGGCGGCGACATCATGACCAGAGGTCCCTACCAGCTGCTTCAGGAGAACTTCCGGCGCCCGATGGGTGCACCGGGCGCCTTGGTGGGGCATCTGATGACCGTGCAGCATCGAGGGCTCACCCAGTGGTCGGCGGAGCATCTGGACGTCCGCCGCACCCATCATGTGCTCGACCTCGGCTGCGGCAGCGGCATGGCCGTGGAACTGCTGGCCCGGCGGGCCGAGTTGGGCTTCGTCGCGGGGCTCGACCACTCGCCCACCATGGTCCGCCAGGCGGTGCGGCGCAACGCCGCCGCCGTCGGCCGGGGGCGGGTCGCGATCCGGCAGGGGGACGTCGGTCAACTGCCGTACGAGGACGACGCGTTCGACCGCGTCAGTGCCATCGAGACGTTCTACTTCTGGCCGGATCCGCTGCGCGGACTCGCCGAGGCGTACCGAGTCCTCAAACCCGGCGGACAGTTGGCCGTCACCCTGGAGATGAGCCGGGAGGCGGCGGCCGTACCGACGCTGACCCAGCGGTACTTCGGACGGCGCTTCACCGAGCGGTCCGAGCGGGACGGGCTGCGCATCCTGTCCGGCGCCGAAATCGTGGCGATGCTCGACGTCGCCGGTTTCAAGGACACCCGGTTCGTAGCCGAGCCCCGCCGTTCCCTCGGCTGGGTCTGCGCCCTCGGCAGCAAATGAGCGGCCCGGTGAGCAGTGGGGTGAGTGGTGGGGTGAGTAGTCACGTGAGCAGTCAGGCGTGTGGGCGGGCGCGCCTCCATGGGAGCGCCCCGGCCGCGCCCGAGGTCGCCGGGCTGCCGGTCCTGGGCAGCGTGCTCGACTTCCGGCGGGACATCCTCGCCGCGATGCGCGCCGGCTGGCGGGAGGGCGGCGACCTCGTCCGCTACCGGCTCGGGCCCGTCTCCGTGCACGGCGTGTCCAGCCCGGAGCTGGCCGGCGAGGTGCTGACCGACAGCGCCGTCTACGGCAAGCTCGGCCCCGACAACCCGCTGCGCCTGGTGCTCGGCGAGGGCCTGCTGACCGGCGACGACCACGAGAGCTGGCTGACCAACCGGCGCATGATGCAGCCGATCTACGGCAAACAGGCCCTCACCTCCATGTTCTCCACGATGGCCGGCTCGGTCGAGGACCAGCTGACCCACCTGGCGGCCACCTACCGCACCGGTGACGCCGTCGATCTGCACACCGAGCTGATGCGGGTGACGCTCGACATCGTCAGCCGGTGCATGTTCAGCACCGACATCAACGAAGGCCTCGGCGAACTCGGCCCGGACGCGGTGGACGTCGCGATCAACTTCGCCTTCGACCGGCTCCAGAACCCCTTCAGCCCGCCCACTCACTGGCCGACCCCACGCAACCGGCGGTTCCGTGAGGTCATGGACGGCATCGACGCCCTGATCCACCGCATCATCCGCGAACGCCGGGCCGAGGCGGAGACGGCAGAGCCTGGCGTCCGGCGCGGGGATCTGCTGGACATGCTCCTCGACGCCCGGGACGAGGACACCGGCGTGGGCATGGACGACCGGCAGCTGCGCGATGAGGTGATCACCACGTTCGCCGCCGGTCACGAGACGACCGCGGTCACCCTCAGCTGGACCTTCTACCTCCTCTCCCGCCACCGTGACGTCCTGGCGGCGGTCCAGCGCGAGATCGACGACGCCCTCGGCGGACGGCTGCCCACCGTCGACGACCTGCGCGCCATGCCATACACACTGCAGGTCTTCGAGGAGTCTCTGCGGATGTACCCGTCGGCACCGATCGTTCCCCGACTGACCCTGAAGGACACCGAGTTGGGCGGCCACCGGGTACCGGCGGGCTCACGTGTCCTGGTCAACCTGCACAACATCCACCGCCATCCGGCCCACTGGCCCGACGCGGAACGCTTCGACCCCGGCCGCTTCGGCGCCCAGCAGGATCCCGCGAGGGAGAAACGGCACCGGTTCGCCTATCTGCCCTTCGGCGCGGGGCCGCACCTGTGCATCGGCAAGCACTTCGCGCTCATGGAGGCGCATCTGCTGCTCGCCGCGCTGCTGCAACGCTACGAGTTCCGGCATGTCCCGTCCCACCGGGTCGTCGACCACGCCACGATCACCCTGCGCCCCCGCTACGGCATGGTGATGACCCTGCACGACCGCCGCCCCCGCAACCCCTGAAACCTCTCTGATTCCCGTCCACAGCAATGTATTTGGAGCCTCTGATGGTGACGCGCCAGGACGATCCGAACCCCCGCCGGGGAGCGACCGATCCGCACACCCTGCCGCTCAACACGGTCCAGTACCATCCGGCCCGGCCGCAGGGCCACTACGAGAGCTTCTACCAGCGCGGAAACCATCCCACCGAACCGCGCGCCTTCTGGATCCGCTACACCGTCTTCAGCCCGGCCGGGATGCCGGAGTCGGCCATCGGTGAGCTGTGGGCGGTGTACTTCGACGGGGTGACGGGCCGGCATGTGGTCGCCAAGGAGGAGTATCCGATCGCCGAGTGCGACTTCCGGCGCGGCACGTTCGGCGCGCGGGTCGGCGACCGGGTGCTGGAACCGGGGCGCCTCAAGGGCGAGGCCACGGGCCCGAACGGCTCCATCGGCTGGGACCTGACGTACGAGGGCGGCGAGCCGCCGCTGTTCCTGCTGCCGCCGAAGATGTACGCCGGTGGCTTCCCCAAGGCGAAGAGCCTGGTCGGGACGCCGCTGGCGCGCTACGACGGCTCCCTCACGGTCGACGGCGAGACGGTCGACGTGGATGGCTGGACGGGCAGCCAGAACCACAACTGGGGCAGCCAGCACACCGATTACTACGCCTTCGGCCAGGTCGCCGGGTTCGACGACGCGCCGGACAGCTTCCTGGAGATCGTCACCGCCCGCGCGAAGATCGGCCCGGTACGGACCCCGATGGCGACCTTCCTCGTCCTGCGCCACGACGACCGCGAGTACCAACTCATCTCGATGCGAAGGGCGTTGATGGCGAAGGCCCAATTCGGTTACTTCCACTGGGACTTCAGCACGAGCGACGACAGCGTGAGCGTCAAGGGGCGGTTCCTGGCGACGCGGGAGCAGTTCGTCGGGCTCAACTACTACAACCCGCCCGGCGGCATCAAGCACTGCCTCAACACCAAGATCACCAGCTGTGAGCTGGAGGTGCGCAACAAGGTCACCGGCAAGGTCGACCGGCTGCGCACCGAACACCGCGCCCTGATGGAGATCCTCACCGACGACCGCTCCCACGGGATCGAGATCCGCGCGTGAGGAAGCCGTCGCAGGCCACGGCGGCCGTCCGTACCCGGTGCTCCTCCACCGGACACGGACGGCCGTACCGTTACGCCACGTGCTCCACGGCCGTCACGCCACGTGCTCCACGAAACGCGCCGCGGTCTCCGCGAGCACCTCGCGCCCGTCCCGGGCCCACAGCGCGTCGTTGAACAGCTCGACCTCGATGGGACCGGTGTAACCGGCGGCCTCGACGTGCGCCTTCCACTCCCGCATGTCGATCGAACCGTCACCGATCTGACCGCGGCCGTTGAGGACGCCCTCCGGCAACGGCGTCGTCCAGTCGGCGAGTTGGAAGGTGTGGATACGGCCACCGGCGCCCGCGCGGGCGATCTGCGCGGGCGCGTTGTCGTCCCACCAGATGTGGTACGTGTCCACCGCGACGCCGACCTGGTGGGCGGGGAAGCGTTCCGCGAGGTCGAGGGCCTGGGTGAGCGTCGAGACCACACAGCGGTCGGCGGCGTACATGGGGTGCAGCGGCTCGATGGCCAGGCGGACGCCGTGCTGCTCGGCGTAGGGGCCCAGCTCGGCGAGCGCGTCGGCGATGCGCTCCCGGGCGCCGCGCAGATCCTTCGAACCGGCCGGCAGACCGCCCGACACCAGGACGAGGGTGTCCGTGCCGAGTGTGGCCGCCTCGTCGATCGCCCGGCGGTTGTCGGCGAGGGCGTCCGCGCGTTCGGCCGGGTCGATCGCGGTGAAGAAGCCGCCCCGGCAGAGGGTGGTGACGGCGAGGCCCGCGTCACGCAGTAGTTTCGCCGTCGCCTCGACGCCGTGCTCCTGGACGGGCGCACGCCACAGGCCCACGCCTGGGACACCCAACTCCAGGCAAGCGTCGGCCAGTTCGGGCAGTGACAGTTGCTTCACCGTCATCTGGTTGATGCTGAAGCGCGCGAGATCCGCGGTGCTGCTGCCGCTCACTGGGCCACTCCGTACAGGGACAGCAGGTTCTTCATCCGCTCCTCGGCCAGCTTCGGGTCCGGGAACAGGCCGAGCCCGTCGGCGAGTTGGTAGGCGCGGGTGAAGTGCGGGAGGGAACGGGCCGACTGGAGTCCGCCGACCATGGTGAAGTGCGACTGGTGACCGGCCAGCCAGGCCAGGAACATCACGCCCGTCTTGTAGAAGCGGGTGGGCGTCTGGAAGAGGTGGCGGGACAACTCGACCGTGGGGTCCAGGAGTTGGCGGAAGCCTGCCGTGTCCCCGGTGTCGAGGACGCGTACCGCCTGCGCGGCCAGCGGGCCCAGCGGGTCGAAGATGCCGAGGAGGGCGTGGCTGAAGCCCTGCTCGTCGCCGGCGATCAGCTCGGGGTAGTTGAAGTCGTCGCCCGTGTAGCAGCGCACGCCCTGCGGGAGACGGCGGCGGATGTCGATCTCGCGCTGGGCGTCGAGGAGGGACACCTTGATGCCGTCGACCTTGTCGGGGTGGGCGGCGATGACGGCGAGGAAGGTGTCGGTGGCCGCGTCGAGGTCGCTCGACCCCCAGTAGCCCTCCAGCGCCGGGTCGAACATGGGGCCGAGCCAGTGCAGGATCACCGGCTCGGCGGACTGGCGCAGCAGATGGCCGTACATGTCGAGGTAGTCCTCGGGCCCCTTCGCCGCTGCGGCCAGGGCCCGGGACGCCATCAGGATCGTCCGGGCACCCGCCTCCTCGACGAGGGCGAGCTGCTCCTCGTACGCCTTGCGGATGTCCGCCAACGAGGCGCCGGGGACGGTCAGTTGATCGGTGCCGACCCCGCAGGCGATGAGACCGCCGACCGACTTGGCCTCGGCGGCCGATCTGCGGATCAGTTCCGCCGCGCCCGCCCAGTCCAGGCCCATGCCGCGCTGGGCGGTGTCCATGGCCTCCGCCACGCCGAGGCCGTGGGACCACAGGTGGCGGCGGAAGGCGAGGGTCGCGTCCCAGTCGACGGCGGCCGGGGAGTCCGGGGACACGTCCGCGTACGGGTCGGCGACGACGTGGGCCGCCGAGTAGACCGTACGGGAGGTGAAGGGGGTGCCGGGGGTGAGGGCGAGGGGGGTGGCGCGTGGCTCGTACACCCTCAACGTGCCGCTCGCGTCCGGGAGTTGGATGGTCACAGCGAGATCTCCGGTACCTCGAGACGGACGCCCTCCGCCGAGGACCTCAGGCCCAGTTCGGCGAGCTGGACACCGCGGGCGCCGGCCAGCAGGTCCCACTGGTAGGGCGCGTCGGCGTAGACGTGCTTCAGGAACAGCTCCCACTGGGCCTTGAAGCCGTTGTCGAACTCGGTGTTGTCCGGGACCTCCTGCCACTGGTCGCGGAAGGAGTAGGTCGCCGGGATGTCCGGGTTCCAGACCGGCTTCGGCGTCGAACTGCGGTGCTGGACGCGGCAGTTGCGCAGACCCGCGACTGCCGAGCCCTCGGTGCCGTCGACCTGGAACTCGACCAGCTCGTCGCGGTTGACCCGAACCGTCCAGGACGAGTTGAACTGGGCGATGGCGCCGCCCTCGAGCTCGAAGATGCCGTAGGCGGCGTCGTCGGCGGTGGCGTCGTACGGCTTGCCGTTCTCGTCCCAGCGCTGCGGGATGTGGGTGGCGGTGAGCGCCTGGACGGTCTTCACGCGGCCGAAGAGCTCGTGGAGCACGTACTCCCAGTGCGGGAACATGTCGACGACGATGCCGCCGCCGTCCTCCGAGCGGTAGTTCCAGGACGGGCGCTGGGCGGCCTGCCAGTCGCCCTCGAATACCCAGTAGCCGAACTCGCCCCGGATGGAGAGGATGCGGCCGAAGAAGCCGCCGTCGATGAGGCGCTTGAGCTTCAGCAGGCCCGGCAGGAACAGCTTGTCCTGGACGACGCCGTGGCGCACACCGGCGGCGTTCGCGAGGCGGGCCAGTTCGAGGGCGCCGTCGAGGCCGGTGGCGGTGGGCTTCTCCGTGTAGATGTGCTTGCCCGCCGCGATCGCCTTCCGGATGGACTCCTCGCGCGCGGACGTGACCTGCGCGTCGAAGTAGATGTCGACGGTCGGGTCCGCGAGGACCTCGTCCACGTTCGTGGAGACGTTCGCCGGGTCCAGGCCGTGCTGCTCGGCGAGCGCCTTCAGCGCGTGCTCACGGCGGCCCACCAGGATCGGTTCCGGCCACAGCACGGTGCCGTCGCCGAGGTCGAGACCGCCCTGCTCGCGCAGCGCGAGGATCGAGCGGACCAGGTGCTGGCGGTAGCCCATGCGCCCGGTCACGCCGTTCATGGCGATACGCACCGTCTTGCGTGTCACGTCTTTCCCTTCGTAGGTGCCACAGGGGCGGGGTACGCGGTGTGCGCGCCGCGTACGCCCGGTGGAAGAGCAGCCACCCGGCGGCCCTACTGGCAAGCATTGCAGCAAGCGCTTTCTATCTAGGGAGAAGCTAGCCTCTGTGCAGCGTTCCGGACAAGAGCACAGGGAAGCCGAATTGTTCGAGGGGACGAACAGCGGGGGCCGTAGGTCATAGGGTCGGCATCGGTATGGACGCGAAGACGCAAAATACGACAACTTACTGCAACGCGATAAACAACATGATGCGCGACCGGAGGACGACGAGATGACGGTGACCCTGGCGGACGTGGCGGCCCGCGCGCAGGTCTCGCCCGCGACGGTGTCGCGCGTACTGAACGGGAACTATCCCGTGGCCGCATCCACCCGGGAGCGGGTGCTGCGCGCCGTGGACGAACTGGACTACGTCCTCAACGGGCCCGCGAGCGCCCTCGCGGCGGCCACCTCCGACCTCGTCGGGATTCTCGTCAACGACATCGCCGACCCCTTCTTCGGGATCATGGCGAGCGCGATCCAGTCGGAGGTCTCGGGACCGGGCGGACGCGCGGGCGGCGAACGGCTGGCGGTCGTGTGCAACACGGGCGGCTCCCCGGAGCGCGAGCTGACGTACCTCACCCTGTTGCAGCGGCAGCGCGCGGCGGCGGTCGTCCTGACCGGCGGCGCGGTGGAGAACCCTCCGCACCTCGCGGCCGTGTCGGCGAAGCTGCGGCGGCTCGCGGAGGCGGGGACGAGGGTGGTGCTGTGCGGGCGCCCGCCGGCGCCGGACAGCTCGGCGATCGCACTGACCTTCGACAACCGTGGGGGCGGGCAGGAGCTCACCGAGCACCTGATCGGGCTGGGCCACCGGCGGCTCGGATACATCGCGGGGCCGGAGGAGCGGACGACGACCCGGCACCGACTGGAGGGGCACCGGGCGGCGCTGACGGCGCATGAGATCTTCGAGGATCCCCGGTGGACCGTCCACGGACGGTACGACCGGCGCTCGGGCTACGAGGCCACCCTGGAGCTGCTCCGCCGGGACCCCACACTGACGGCCGTCGTCGCGGCG
Organism: Streptomyces sp. NRRL WC-3618; assembly: GCF_001280005.1. Taxonomy (GTDB): domain Bacteria; phylum Actinomycetota; class Actinomycetes; order Streptomycetales; family Streptomycetaceae; genus Streptomyces. The sequence goes on from NZ_LGDW01000270.1 coordinate 69,071, forward strand.
AACGACTCCGTCGCGATCGGGGCGTGCGCGGCGCTGCGGGAGTCGGGGCGGCGGATCCCGGGCGACGTGTCCGTCGCCGGGTTCGACGACCTGCCGTTCAGCGCGGACGCGGTGCCTTCGCTGACGACGGTGCGGTTGCCGCTGTCGGAGGCGGGGGCGCGGGCAGGGCGGATCGCCATGGGGCGCGAGGAGCCGCCGCCCGGGGGGATCGCGACGGTTCGGGGGGAGCTGATGGTTCGGGGGTCTTCGGGGGTGCCTCGGGGG
>NZ_LGDW01000271.1 GCF_001280005.1 Streptomyces sp. NRRL WC-3618
CCGCCACTGCCGGTGCTGTCGTCTACGACCGTTCGAAGAACGGGTCGGGGCAGGGGGCGGGGCCTGTCGCGGCCACGACGTCCTGGACGCCGCCTGCTTGTTGGTATGCGCCGACGTATACGCCCGAGCAGTTGCAGAAGGTCAAAGAGCCGGTCTGGGCGGCGGAGTCCACGGGGTATGAATGGGATGCCGAGCAGCGCAAGACGTTCCTCAACCCGGACGACCACTCGAAGGACTTCAACAAGGACAAGACCGGCAAGGGCTACTGGTGGGGCTCCTACGTCAACAAGTCCTACCCGCCGGGCTGGGACGCCTGCAAACGTGACTACTTCTGGGTCGACACCGGCGCCGCACCGCCCGCCGACATCGAGAACGTCATCACCCCGGCCATCCTCGCCGGACTCGCCTACAACGAGATCCGCGTACCAGGCACCAAAGTCACCCTCGCCCCCGCCGGCCCCACCAAGGTCAACCTCCCCACCTGGGCCTGGCTCGACGCGACCCAGTTCAAGCCCGTCTCCGTCACCGCCTCCGTGCCCGTGCTCAGGATGCGGGCCACGACCGTCGCCGAGCCCGTGTCGCTGAGGATCGAGCCCGGTACAACCGACGCACAGGTCTACCCCGCCTCCGGCGTATGCACGTTCACCGGCGGGCACATCGGAGAGCCGTACGCCACCGGGAAGGCCGACCGGACACCCCCCTGCGGAGTGAAGTACCTGCGCTCCTCCGGCAACGGAACCTATCCCCTCCGCGCCACCATCACCTGGAAGATCCACTGGAC
>NZ_LGDW01000272.1 GCF_001280005.1 Streptomyces sp. NRRL WC-3618
ACGCCCCAGGACCGGGTCTCGTCGATCATGTCCAGGGCCAGTTGCCACTTCTCGACATGGCCCACGTCCGGCGGGATGCCGCACCGTTCGCGGCGGGCCGCCTTGGCGGGATCGGCCTGCGGCGAGGCGGGATCCCAGCTCCTGGGCAGGAACAGGCGCCAGTCGACCGCCGCCGAGGCGGTGTCCGAGGCCAGGTGCAAGGACACGCCCGCCTGGCAGTTGGTCACCTTGCCGGCGGTGCCGGTGTACTGCCGCGACACACACGCCGACGCCTCGCCGTCCTTCAGGAAGCCCGTGTCATCGATGATCAGGGCGGTCGGGCTGATCGCTGGAACCATCTTCCACGCGAGGCGGGCCCGCACATGCGCCGGATCCCACGGGCTGGTGGTGATGAAGTGGGCCAGGGCCTGCCGGTTGCCGTCCTCACCCAGCCGGGCGGCCATCGGCTCCACCGATTTGCGCTGCCCGTCCAGCAGCAGACCCCGCAGATACACCCCGCCCCACCGCCGCTGATCCGCCCGCGCAAACGGCTCGAACACATCCTCCGCGAAGTCCTCCAGACCGACCGCACCGGACTTCATCCAACTCCTCAGGCGTCACACCCGGTCAACGACTCAGACCTGCAACCGGCACGCCACCGACGAACGCACCTGACCAAGCCCTACTAGTACTGCAATCACAGTTATTGGTAGGGCAGTTGTGAGTTCTGCCGGTGGCTGTGGTTGTGTTCTGCCGTGTCTGTGGATCTTGGGGTGGGGCAGA
>NZ_LGDW01000273.1 GCF_001280005.1 Streptomyces sp. NRRL WC-3618
GACACGGTGTTGCTGGCGGAGGCGAACCAGTGGCCCGAGGACGTCGTCGACTACTTCGGTGACTTCCAGAGCGGTGGCGACGAATGCCACATGGCGTTCCACTTCCCCGTCATGCCGCGCATCTTCATGGCCGTACGACGCGAATCGCGCTACCCGGTCTCGGAAATCCTCGCCAAGACCCCCGCCATCCCCTCGAACTGCCAGTGGGGCATCTTCCTGCGCAACCACGACGAGCTGACCCTGGAAATGGTCACCGACGAGGAACGCGACTACATGTGGGCCGAATACGCCAAAGACCCCCGCATGCGCGCCAACATCGGCATCCGCCGACGCCTGGCCCCCCTCCTCGACAACGACCGCAACCAGATCGAACTCTTCACCGCCCTGCTGCTGTCCCTGCCGGGCTCACCGATCCTCTACTACGGCGACGAGATCGGCATGGGCGACAACATCTGGCTCGGCGACCGCGACGCCGTCCGCACCCCCATGCAGTGGACCCCCGACCGCAACGCCGGCTTCTCCTCCTGCGACCCCGGCCGCCTCTTCCTGCCCACGATCATGGACCCCGTCTACGGCTACCAGGTCACCAACGTCGAAGCCTCCATGTCGTCCCCCTCCTCGCTCCTGCACTGGACCCGGCGCATGATCGAGATCCGGAAACAGAACCCCGCCTTCGGCCTCGGCTCCTACACCGAACTCCCCTCCACCAACCCGGCCGTCATCGCCTTCCTGCGGGAG
>NZ_LGDW01000274.1 GCF_001280005.1 Streptomyces sp. NRRL WC-3618
CGGGATCAGCATCAGCGTGGCGACCAGCACCGAGATGCCGCCGGCCACCGACCGCAGCAGCGCGCCCAGCGCGGTGCCGATCACGCCGACCAGGCCGAGATAGAGCCCGGCGCCCAGCAGGCTCCGTACGACTCCCGCGTGGGTCAGGCTCATCGCGGCCGGGGTGCCGGAGACGATGCCGCTGCCGAACCCGAAGGCGACGAACGCGCCAAGGAGGCCGACCACCAGCGCGACCAGCCCGAACGTGGCCGCCTTGGACCACAGCACGGGCAGCCGGCGCGGTACGGCCGCGAACGTCGAGCGGATCATGCCGGTGGAGTACTCACCGGCGGTGACCAGCACGCCGAGCACGCCCACGGCGAGCTGGGCGAAGTGGGTGCCGAAAAGGGACAGGCTCACGGCCGTCGAGGCGGCGAAGTCGGGGTCCATGTGAGCGGAGCCGATCCCGGACTTGTAGCGGCTCGACGCGATCAGTCCGAAGGCGACGAGGAACAGCAGGCCGAGGCCCAGGGTGATCCACGTCGAACGCAGCGACCAGAGCTTGGCCCATTCCGAGGACAGCACCCGCCGTCCGGTCACCCGGTAGGCGGGGCGAGCGGGTCCGGCCGGGGCCGTCTCGACGGGCGCGGTGAGGGTGCTCATGCCGCCCTCCCGTCGGCCGCGAGGGTGTCGATGCCGGTCGTCGTGCCGTGGTACTCCA
>NZ_LGDW01000275.1 GCF_001280005.1 Streptomyces sp. NRRL WC-3618
CGGGATCAGCATCAGCGTGGCGACCAGCACCGAGATGCCGCCGGCCACCGACCGCAGCAGCGCGCCCAGCGCGGTGCCGATCACGCCGACCAGGCCGAGGTAGAGCCCGGCGCCCAGCAGACTTCGTACGACTCCCGCGTGTGTCAGGCTCATCGCGGCGGGGGTGCCGGAGACGATGCCCCTGCCGAACCCGAAAGCGACGAACGCACCCAGGAGGCCGACCACCAGCGCGACCAGCCCGAACACGGCCGCCTTGGACCACAGCACGGGCAGCCGGCGCGGTACGGCCGCGAGCGTCGAGCGGATCATGCCGGTGGAGTACTCCCCGGCGGTGACCAGCACGCCGAGCACGCCCAGGGCGAGCTGGGCGAAGTGGGTGCCGAAGAGGGACAGGCTCACGGCCGTCGAGGCGGCGAAGTCGCGGTCCATGTGAGCAGAGCCGATCCCGGACTTGTAGCGGCTCGACGCGATCAGTCCGAAGGCGACGAGGAACAACAGGCCGAGACCCAGGGTGATCCACGTCGAACGCAGCGACCAGAGCTTGGCCCATTCCGAGGACAGCACGCGCCGTCCGGTCACCCGGTAGGCGGGGCGAGCGGGGCCGGCCGGGGCCGTCTCGACGGGCGCGGTGAGGGTGCTCATGCCGCCCTCCCGTCGGCCGCGAGGGTGTCGATGCCGGTCGTCGTGCCGTGGTACTCCA
>NZ_LGDW01000276.1 GCF_001280005.1 Streptomyces sp. NRRL WC-3618
CACCCCCCCCGGCCCCGGCCGCCAAGTCGCCCCCACCGCCCTGCACTTCGACCCCCTCCACGGCCTCCACCTGGCCCGCACCCTCGCCGACCTCGGCCGCGCCCTCGACACCGAGGTCTGCCCCCTCGGCGAGGAACCCGAAACCCAGTCCCTCCTCGCCATCGACACCGCCGGCCACGTCTACGCCCTCGACCACACCGGCGACTGGTACCTCGGCCCCGACGTCGACCACGCCCTCGCCACCCTGGTCACCGGCCTGGAACCGGTACGCCTGACAGCCCCCTGACACACACCAGAACCCGCCCTACGCGGGAATCACCGCCGACACCCGAAACCCCCCGGCCTCCGTCGGACCGGACACGAACACACCCCCCAACGCCGCAACCCGCTCCTTCATCCCGAGCAGACCATTACCCCCCGACGGAAACCGCACCTCCGAACCCGAAACAGGCTCCCCCGGCGGCTCGTTCTCCACCTGCATCGCCACCTCATCACCCCGATGAGCCAGCCGTACGTACGTCTTCGCACCCGCCGCATGCTTGTGCACGTTCGTCAACGCCTCCTGCACCACCCGATACGCGGTCTGCTCCACCTCCGCGCCGTACAACCGCACCTCCCCCTCCACCGACAGATCCACCACCATCCCCGCAGCCGCCGACTGCCCGATCAACTCCTCCAACTCGGACAGAC
>NZ_LGDW01000277.1 GCF_001280005.1 Streptomyces sp. NRRL WC-3618
AGTACGGCCCCTACCCGGTGAAGCTGCGGGACCGGTTCGAGGGAGTGATCTGGCGTTTCCGGTCCGGCGCTCAGTGGCGGGAGATGCCCGGGGAGTTCGCCCCTGGCCCACCGTCTACGGCCGTTTCCGGGTCTGGCGGGACGCGGGAGTCTTCGCCGCGCTGCTGGAAGGGCTGATCGCCGAGGCCGCCCGGCGGGGGAAGACGGACCTGTCGCTGGTCAGCGTGGATTCCACGACCGCCCGGGCGCATCACGATGCCGCCGGGATGCGCATCGATCCCGAGGTCATGGAGGCACTGGAGGAAGCCGTGCGGGAACAGGAACAGGCCCGGCAAAAGGGGCCGGCCCAGGGGGACAGAACGGACAGGATGCCGGAGACGACTGCGGCCGGGAAGAGCGGCGACGCGTCCGGCGCCGACGCGGAGCCCGCCTGGAACAGGCCCTGCTCGGCAGATCCAGAGGTGGCCTGACCTGCAAGGTCCATCTCGCGTCCGACCGCAGGTGCCGCCCGCTGTCGATCGTGGTGACCGCCGGACAGGCCGCCGACAGCACGCAGTTCGTCCCGGTCCTGAAGAAGGTCCGTGTCCGGCTGCCCGTCGGGCGCCCGCGCACCCGGCCCGCCGCCGTGGCCGGGGACAAGGCGTACTCCT
>NZ_LGDW01000278.1 GCF_001280005.1 Streptomyces sp. NRRL WC-3618
CTCATGGCCATCACCATCTTGATGACACCCGCGACACCGGCGGCCGCCTGGGTGTGACCGATGTTGGACTTGATGGAACCCAGCCACAGAGGCCGGCCGTCCTCGGGACGGTCCTGGCCATACGTGGCGAGCAAGGCCTGGGCCTCGATGGGATCGCCGAGCGTGGTGCCCGTACCGTGGGCCTCCACAGCGTCGACGTCACCGGCCGTGAGGCCCGCGTTCGCCAACGCGGCGCGGATCACACGCTGTTGGGACGGCCCGTTCGGCGCGGTGAGGCCATTGCTCGCACCGTCCTGGTTGACCGCGGAGCCGCGCACGACCGCCAGCACCTCGTGCCCGTTGCGGCGGGCATCCGACAACCGCTCCAGGAGGAGCAGACCGACGCCCTCACCCCAGCCCGTCCCGTCCGCCGCCTCCGCGAACGCCTTGCACCGGCCGTCGACGGCAAGGCCGCGCTGGCGGCTGAACTCCACGAACGTGTCGGGCGTGGACATCACCGTGACGCCACCCGCGAGGGCCATGTCGCACTCGCCCTGACGCAGCGCCTGCGCCGCCAGATGCAGCGCAACGAGGGACGACGAGCAGGCCGTGTCGACGGTCACCGCCGGCCCTTCGAGGCCGAACGCGTACGACAGGCGGCCGGA
>NZ_LGDW01000279.1 GCF_001280005.1 Streptomyces sp. NRRL WC-3618
CTTGATCGGGTCACCGCCAGCACCTCTACGCGGCAGCGGTGTGCAGGAACGGGAAGGCCGCCGCTCATCCCGGGCAGCCCGGCGGTCCGGGAACAGCACACCCAGTATCCGAGACCGCTCCGATTCAGGATGCCGACTCAAGACCTCCATGACCGCCCTGTAGACGGCCGGACCCTCGATCACCGGGGAGTCCTCGCCGACCCCTGATAGTGGTCGGCAACCACCCGGGCCATGGCCCCGATCCTGTCCGCCTTCACCTCCCTGGCCGCGAAGAACACATGCCCCCGCACCTCCGGGTACTCCTTGGCGAGAGTCAGATGCCGGGACAGCTCCGCCGGGTCCTGCCACTCCGCAGGCTGTGCCGGGTCACCCGCCTTGTAGAGGGCCTCCCCGATGTAGAGCCGTGTCCCAGACCCCCTCGCAACTTCCGCCCACCAAGGCAGAAGGACGGCATAGTTGGCAGGAACCTGCTGGTCAAGCGGGTGTGCCGACCAATACAGCTGCGGGCAGAAGTTCTGACGCCGCGTCAATCTCCTTCGGAGCTACGACACTTCGAAGATCAGCCCCGTGGCCGTTCGCCCATGCGAGCGCCATCTCGA
>NZ_LGDW01000280.1 GCF_001280005.1 Streptomyces sp. NRRL WC-3618
CTCCCTGCCCCGCGCCGCCTGGCTCCTCGGACTCCCCGAACCCGTCGTCATCCCGGCCCCCGCCGGCACCCTCGACCCCGCCCCCCTCGACGAAGCCCTGACGCAACTCACCGGCCCCCGCGGCTCCTTCCTCGTCGCCGCCACCGCCGGCACCACCGACGCCGGACTGATCGACCCGCTGCCCCAGATCGCCGCCCTCTGCACCACCCACGGCGCCCGACTCCACATCGACGCCGCCTACGGCGGCGGACTCCTCTTCAGCGAACGCCGGCGCACCCAGCTCACCGGCCTCGAACACGCCGACACCGTCACCCTCGACCTGCACAAACTCGGCTGGCAACCCGTCGCCGCAGGCCTCCTCACCGTCAAGAACCCCAGCGACCTCACGGCGCTCGCCCACCGCGCCGACTACCTCAACGCCGACGACGACACCGAAGCAGGCCTGCCCGACCTCCTCGGCCGCTCCCTGCGCACCACCCGACGACCCGACGTCCTCAAAATCGCCGTCACCCTCAAAACCCTCGGCCGCGAAGGACTCGGCGCCCTCGTCGACCAGGTCTGCGACCACGCACACGAGTTCGCCCGCCAGATCCAGACC